>JAXMBX010000002.1:0-243665 GCA_046349635.1 Planctomycetales bacterium | reverse complement strand
CGGACCGAATACAAGGACAGTTTCCTGGAACGGTACAACACCAAGCTGGGATTCATGTCGTTCTTCGTGAAAGCGGCGGTCGAAGCACTCAAGCAATTCCCAGCGATCAACGCCGAAGTCCGGGGGACGGATATCGTCTACCACAACTACTTCGACATCGGAGTGGCAGTGGGGGGGGGTAAGGGGTTGGTGGTCCCGGTGCTGCGGAGCGCGGAGCGGATGAGCTTCGCGGAGATCGAACTGACGATCGCCGACTTCGGACGCCGCGCCCGCGAAAACCAGCTTTCGGTCGATGAACTGCAGGGGGGAACGTTCACGATCAGCAACGGCGGGATCTACGGTTCGCTCCTCTCCACGCCGATCGTCAACCCGCCGCAGAGCGGCATCCTCGGCCTGCACGCCATCCAGGACCGTCCCATCGCCCTCAACGGGCAGGTGGTGATCCGTCCCATGATGTACGTCGCCTTGACCTACGATCATCGCCTTGTGGATGGACGTGAGGCGGTCACCTTCCTCAAGCGGATCAAGGAACTGATGGAGCAGCCCGCCCGCATGCTCCTCGAAGTCTGATCACACCTGCGCACACGGCATATGCCCGCGGCGCGACACAACGCCCGCTTTTTGAAATCCGGAATCGATAATGGACGAAACGTTTGATCTGGTCATCATCGGGGGTGGTCCCGGGGGATATGTCGCGGCTCTGAAAGCGGCCCAATACGGGCTGAAAATCGCCTGCATCGAAAAGGAACCGGTCCTCGGCGGAACCTGCCTGCGGGTGGGCTGCATCCCGAGCAAGGCGATGCTGGAGTCGAGCCACCTGTACCACGAAGCACAAAACGGTTTCGCCGCCCACGGGATCAAGTTCACGAAGGTGCAACTGGATCTGGCCGCGATGCTGGCCCGCAAGGAACAAGTCGTCGCCAGTCTGACCAAGGGGATCGATGCCCTGTTCAAGCGGGGACAGATCACGCGTTTGCTCGGCACCGGACGCCTCGACGGTCCCGGCAAGGTCGTGGTGACACAGAACGATCAGACGACCGTCACCCTGCAGGCGAAGAACATCATCATTGCGACCGGGAGCAAGGTCGCCACGATTCCCGGCGTGGTCCCGGATGGGGACCGGATCGGCACCAGTACCGAAGCGCTCTCTTACACCAGCGTGCCGCAGCATCTGGTTGTGATCGGCGGGGGATACATCGGCCTGGAAATGGGCTCGGTCTGGAAGCGGCTCGGCTCACAGGTGACGGTTCTGGAATTCCTGCCCCGGCTGCTCCCCGGGAGCGACCTCGAAATCGCCCAGGAAGCATTGAAGATCTTCAAGAAGCAGGGGTTCGATATTCACCTGGGGACCAAGGTGAAGTCCGCGACGGCGCAAGGAAAGAAATGTATCGTCGAAGTCGAAGGGGGAGAGCCGATCAGTTGTGATCGCGTGCTGCTGGCTGTCGGACGTGCTCCGTACACCGAAGGGCTGGGACTCGAAACCGTCGGCATTCAGCTCGACGAACGGAAGCGAATCCCCGTGAGCGAACATTGGGAAACTTCCGCTCCCGGGATTTATGCGATCGGGGACTGCACACCTGGCCCGATGCTCGCGCACAAGGCAGAGGAAGAAGGGTCAGCGGTCGCGGAATACATCGCCACCGGTTATGGGCATGTGAACTACGACGTCATCCCGGCGGTGGTGTACACGCATCCGGAGATCGCTTCCGTCGGCCAGACCGAGGAGCAACTGAAGGAAGCGAATGTCGCGTACAAGAAGGGGCTGTTCCAGTTCCGGGCCAATTCGCGGGCGCGGACGATCAACGACGTAGAAGGGTTCGTGAAGATTCTCGCCGATGCCCAGACCGACCGGGTGCTGGGGGTGCATATCATTGGCCCGCACGCGGGGGACATGATCGCCGAAGCGGCGGCGGCGATGGAATTCGGCGCCAGCAGTGAAGATCTGGCCCGGACGTGCCACGCGCATCCGACGTTGTCGGAAGCGTTGAAGGAAGCGGCAATGGCGGTGACGGGGAAACCGCTGCACGCGTGAGAGCGATACGAATCGGAGAAGCGTGTGGCACACTTTCCATTTCGTCGATAGGAACACTGCTGAGGCGAGTACGCCTCGGCAGTGGCACCCAAAAAGAGAGCCGATTTGAATTTGCCGCGTGTGGCTGGCACCACCCACACGCGAATCCATGCCTACCCTGCCGCTTCGCGGCGATGTAGGCATGCCACCCATAGGAAATTGGTTGCTATTCGGGGGCTTCCGCTTCGCGGTGCGCCTACGCCACCCAAGTATTGGCAATCGATGAGGAACCCCGCGCTGCCGCTTGGGGCTAGTTAAAGACGCTTTGATCGACGCTCTCAGTTATCTCCGTGGACGGAGAGTTCGGGGGCGCAGGGCTGGTTGAAGGTGGTGGGCTGGCCGGTGGCTTCCAGGACGGACATCCAGAGATCCCCGTTGGGGTCGACCTGGTTGCGGGAGCGGATCGCCAAAGTAATCGGGACGTGGACAAACCGGCCGTGCCAGCGACCCACGACCATTTCGGTCCGGCCGGACATGGCGGCGTGGACGGCGTTGTGGGCCAGCCGGAGGCAATAGACGCTGTCGAACGGATTCGCGGGGACGCTGCGGATCATGTAGCTGGGATCGATGTATTTCAGGTTGAGTTCGATCCCCCGTTCGTCGAAATAGGCCGAGATTTTCTGTTTGAGAAACAGGCCGATGTCTCCCAGCCGGGCGTTTCCGGAGGCGTCTTTGGTCTGCGGGCATTCTTCCAAGAGGTTCTGTCCCGCTCCCTCCGCGACGACGATGACCGCATGCCCGCGGCGTTGGACCCGTTCCAGGATGGCGGGCAATAATCCGTTCGGACCTTCGAGATGGAAGGAGACTTCGGGGATGAGGACGAAGTTGGCATCGTTCTTGGCGAGCGCGGCATAACAGGCGATGAACCCGGAGTGCCGTCCCATCAGCCGGACCAGGCCGATGCCATTGGGAGGTTCGCCTCCGGTGGGCTGCGGAGATGGATTCCGTGGCCATTGAGAAGGCGGTCTGGAAACCGAAGCTCTGATCGATGTTACATGATGTCATTGTCGATGGTCTTGGGAACGCCGATGACGGAGATTTTGAGGGCCCCGTTCCGTCCTCTTTGCTGATGGCGAGTGCGCCCTTGCCGTTCCGTCGCCGCCGATCACGAAGAGCATGTTGACGCCGAGTTGTTCCAGGCAATCGACCATTTCGGCGGGATCCTGTTGCCCGCGGGACGTACTTAAGGATGGTCCCTCCTTCTTCTACGTTGATACTGACGTGAGATCGGGGTGAGATCCGCTGACGGGATGCCCATGGCGGGCGATGAATCCTGATAGCCGTTACGGAAGCCGTAGATTTTCTTGACGCCGTAGCGGAAGGTGAGTTGGGAACGAGCGCGGATGACGTCGTTGAATCCGGGACTTCAAGCACTAGGTGACGATTCCCGCCTTGGCCGCTAGGAGGGATCGAAGTAGATTTTCTTGCGGGGGCCGGCCGGTTCGAACCCGGGGAGTTCATTCGCGGGGAGTCCGCGGCTTAATGGCTTCGAAGCGATGTCGTCGAACAGGACGCGGTCGGTTTCGTCGACGTTGTTGATCGAGCGTTGTCGGGCCGCGAGAAGCGGGGCGGGGGTGAATCGACGCGACAGGTCCCGAGGGTCTTGACGACCAGGTCTTTGGCTTCCACGATTGTTACCCTTTGCAGCAGCGTTCGGGGAAATTTTCGGCAAACAGGCTCAAAAGGGCAAAGTGCGTGCCAGCACCCCGGAAGTGCGGGAAAACGGGCTGAAACCATCGAAAAACAAGGCTTTTCCCGCCTAAGCGGGTGGCGAGCTGCACGGGTCTTGGGCAGTGTCGTCTTCAAGTCAGCCCCAGAACCATCTCGATTTCGGATAATGCAGGTTCGTTGGGATAAGGGGCCGTGTTGCCTGTCGGGGAGAAGCCCGGGCTCGTACTTTTCTCTAACCGGATGGCGGGAGAGTTGTTGCCGGTGACATGCAGGAGGAGCGATTTCAAGCCTTGGTCCTGAGCCCAGGCGATGATCTGCATAGCAGTAACCGCCCTACTCCACTTCGCCGGTGAGAAGGGCCACCCACATCGATTCCACCCAGGCGGCTGGGGGATCCTGGTCGTCGGGAGTGCCACGCACGATTCCGACAGGGATATTTTGTCAGCCGGCGGCAGGTAACTCAATGTAACCCGCGCATGCAACGGGCCGGCCCGTTCTCGCCAGTCGAATCCGGCAGTTGCACTTCAGCGGCGTACGTGCTGCCGAAGGCTTGTGGCGATTCCTGCAATGCCTGCAGGCGAACGGCCTTGAACACGTGCAGGCTGTCTATGGTGACGCGTTCAATGGTGAGCATGGATTGTTACCAGAACTTCCACCACGGTTTTTTCGCAGTTGACTTTCTCGCCTTCCATGACAAACCGAGAACTTCATTCTTCCGAATCAAAATCTGGAGATGACAGAATGACCCCATGTGAGCCTTCGGCCATTCATGAACCTCGTCTGCTACTTCGCCATGCATGGTGACGACTTCACTTCTGGGAAACATCGCCGGTTGCATTGCAGATTTGGGAACGAATTCGCCCAGAGCGGTACAATTCTTCCTTAGATTTCCCCACCTGACTGATCAAGTCTTTTCTCATCAGATCCAATGGCTTCGGATATCTATAGTGCAGGACAGAATGCAAATCCTTGGGTTCGGTCTTTGGGTTTGAGGACATGAAAGTTGTCTCGAGGAGGGGATTTCAAACTGAGTAGGTTTCGTAAAATTATCAACTTCAAGAGACTTGAAGTGAATTCCAAAACCCTGTGCAAACGGCGTTAAAACGATGTGGAAAAATGTCGCCAAATGTCGGTTGTTTTCAGGCATCTTTCGGGGACTGATTTCTGAGCCAAAAACCGCACAAAAAGTCCACTCCGTTTCCACAATTCGGCAACATTTTTTACACATTTCCCGTGCCGCTTGTTCGTCTGTAACTAATTTCGTATCATTGATTTCCGGAAAATATTCAGCGTTCTTCCACAACGCTGCCGCATCCCTGATACTACTGCTGCTATCTTTAAATTCTTATTACAGAAAAAGACCTCGGAAGCTTCCATGATGTGGAGGTTTTCGAGGGTCATCTCTGAGGATTCCAGAAGGTTTCTCCATGAAGATTTCCTGCCCTCGCGGAACGCTGGCGACCGCATTCCAGATCGTCAGTGCCGTGGTGCCTTCCCGTACTCCACGTCCGGTTCTGCAGAACGTCAAATTGCAGGTCAATCCGCGGCAGACGGTGCTGATCGCGACCGACCAGGAAATCGGAGTTCGATATACCCTGTCGGACGTGGCCGCAGAAGGCTCTGGTGAGGTTCTGCTGCCGACAAGCCGGGTGATTGCCATCCTGCGGGAACTGCGCGACGAGACAGTCACGCTGGACGTGCAGGAAGACACGGTCTGGATCCGGGCGAGCGGGAGCGAATTCAAACTGCCCGTGGAAAGCCCGGAAGAATTTCCGCCCGTGGCGGATTTCCAGGAATCGAATTTCCTGAGCATCACCGGGTCGATTCTGAAAGAGATGATTCGCCGTACGATTTTCGCGACCGATCCGGAAAGCACGCGTTATGCGCTGGGTGGGATCCTGCTGGATCTGACGCAGAAGGAAAAGCTGGGTCTGGTGGCGACGGACAGCCGCCGTCTGGCGGTCGTGCAGGCCGGGTGCGGGGTGGAGGGAGATGTTCCCAAAGAAGGGCAGCCGCCGGTCATTCCCGCCAAGACGATGTCGCTGATTGAGCGGAGCATTGCCGAAGGGGATCAACTGGTGCAGATTGCATTGCATCCGCATCACGTGCTGGTCAAGAGCGGTCCGACGACGATTTACAGCCGCCTGGTGGAAGGACGTTTCCCGAAGTTTCAGGATGTGATTCCCTCTTCCTCGCGCGTGGCGGTGGACCTGGTGGCGGGGACGTTTTATGCGGTGATTCGGCAGGCCCAGATCGTCACCAGCGAAGAATCGCGGGGGGTCGATTTCACGTTCAAGGATGGATTGATGGTGCTGACCAGCCAGGCCGCGGACATCGGACAGTCCCGGATTGAGTTGCCGATCAGCTTTGAAGGAGAAGAATTGTCGATCACGTTCGATCCCCGGTTCATCGCGGACTTTCTGAAGGTGCTGGGACCGGAGACGCAGGTGAAGCTGGAAATGACTGATGCCGAAAGTGCGGCTGTCCTGCGGACGGAGGACGGCTATGTGTATGTGATCATGCCTTTGACCCGGGACCGTTGATACATGCGTGAGGAACCGGAACCGATTCACGTTTCCAGGGCTCTCCAGGAGCTGTTCGCTCTCCGCGGGTATGCCCGCAAAGGAGCGGATCGACAGCTTCAGGAGATCTGGGGGGAAATCTCCGGTCCTGCGATTGCCCCGGAAACGAAGGCGGTGCAGATCACGCGTGGGGTTTTACAGGTTCAGGTTTCAAACGCACCGCTGCTGGGAGAATTGACCGGTTTTCACAAGGCTTCGTTATTGTCTTCCCTGCAGCAGAAGCACCCGGAACTCAAAATCAAGGATTTGAAATTTCGTCTGGCCAGTCGTGCGGGATCCCGCAAATCGAAGTCGTAGAAGACAGCGTAAAGGACTACAGCGGCCAGACAGGCGGTAAATGAGGAGAGAACGTTGGAGAATCAAGCTGAAGAGCCGGTCGAGACGAATTCATCCGACCCCGCGGGGTACGATGAGAAGCAGATTCGCGCGTTGAAGGGGATTGAAGGGATTCGAACCCGCCCCGCGATGTACATCGGGACGACTTCCTCCCGGGGTCTGCATCACCTCGTGTACGAAGTGGTGGACAACAGCATCGACGAAGCGGTCAACGGTCACGCGACGATCGTCACTGTGCGAATCAATGCGGATGGGAGCGTCACGTGCCTGGATGATGGGCGCGGTATTCCCGTGGGGCTGATGCCGGAGCAGAACAATCGTTCCGCGCTGGAAGTCGTGCTGACCGAATTGCACGCCGGGGGCAAGTTCGACCGGGAAGGGGGCTACAAGACCGGGACGGGCGGATTGCACGGGGTGGGCATTACAGCGGTGAATGCGCTCAGTGAATGGCTGGAGGCGGAAATCCGCCGCGAGGGTTTTGTCTGGAGCATGGAATTCTCCCGGGGGGCGGTCACCACACCTCTCAAGAAACTGACCAAAGCAGACACGACGGGGACGAAGATTACGTTCCTGCCCGATCCGGAGATTTTCCCCGACACCAAGTTCGTGTACGACATTTTGCAGAAGCGGCTGCAGGAACTGGCGTTTCTGAACAAGGGGATTCGCGTTCAACTCAGCGATGAGCGGACGGGGCAGAAGGAAGAATTCTGCTATCAGGACGGGATTTCGGAATTCGTCGCCTGGCTGAACCGGACGGAGAATCCGCTGTTCCCGCAGGTGATCCGGATTCAGGGGTCATTGGACCGGGTCGAAGTGGACGTGGCCATGCAGTACAACGATGGCTTCAATGAGAATGTGCGGACCTACACCAACAACATCAACACGATCGAAGGTGGGACGCATCTGAGCGGATTCCGGAGCGCGCTGACCCGTTCGATCAACAACTACGGTAAGAAGTCCGAACTGTTCAAGGACCTGGCTCCCACAGGGGATGACTTCCGCGAAGGGTTGACCGCGGTGATTGCGGTCCGGGTTCCCGATCCCCAGTTCGAAGGGCAGACGAAAACGAAGCTGGGAAACAGCGAAGTGGAAGGGATCGTCAACAGCCTGGTGGGGGATGGGTTGACGAAGTTCTTTGAAGAGAACCCGGGGATTGCGAAGCGTGTGGCGCAGAAGGGTCTGTTGGCTGCGGAGGCGCGGGAAGCGGCGCGGAAGCAGCGGGAGATGGTCCGCCGCAAGGGGGCCCTGACGACGGGAGGACTGCCGGACAAGCTGCGTGACTGCCGGACGCGTGAACTGGATATCAGCGAGCTGTACCTGGTGGAAGGTGACTCCGCGGGTGGATCCGCGGATACGGGGCGGGACTCGAACAGCCAGGCAATTCTTCCTCTGCGTGGAAAGATTCTGAATGTCGAGAAGGCGCAGCTCGTCAAGGTGCTGGACAACCAGGAAATCTCCAACATCTTCAAGGCGATCGGCATTCCGCCGGGAGCGGAACTGGAAGACATCACGAAGCGGCGATACGGCAAGTTGATCATCATGACCGACGCGGACGTGGACGGAAGCCACATCCGGACGTTGCTGTTGACGTTCCTGTTCCGGCATATGCGGAAGCTGGTGGAAGCAGGTTGCGTGTATATTGCGCAGCCGCCGCTGTATCGTGTCGAGCAGAAGAAGAACCGCCGTTACGTGCAGACTCACGAAGAGATGATGCAGCAGCTTGTCAGCCTGGGGCTGGCTGGGAGCACGGTGCATTTCGAAGACGGGACGGTGTTTGAAGGGGAGAATCTGCGGAAAGTGGTGGATCTGATGATCGAGCTTTCCGAGCCTCTGGATACGCTGGAACGGCGGGGGATCAGTCTCAAGTTCCTGGCGTCGGGACATCTCGGCCCGGACGGCCTGCTTCCTCGCTATCGTGTGTTCCACGGGCGGGAACAGCACTGGTTCTTCGACAAGGAACAATTGGAAAAGTTCCTGGCGGAACTGCAGGGGGACAATGGACACGGTGTTCAACTGGTTGCCGACCAGGGACAGGTCGGATCGGGTGATGAAACGAAGACGCCCGAGGATGCGGTCGAGGTGGTGGATCTGCACGAAAACCGGTTGATCAACAAGGTTCTGCAGACGCTGGCCAGTTACGGGATCAAGGTGAGGGATCTGCTCCCCGCGGGTTACAAGAACGGGGCTCCGGTTTTTCCGTACCGAGTGCGGAACGACGATCAGGAAACCAAGATGGCGAGCTTCCGGGAACTGATCCCCACGCTCCGAACGCTGGGTGAAAAGGGCCTGAAGGTGACCCGGTTCAAAGGTCTCGGCGAAATGGATTCGGATGAGTTGTGGGCGACGGCGATGGATCCGAGCGTGCGGACATTGTTGCAGGTGAACCTGGAGGACGCGGCGGGTGCGGATGAAATCTTCCGGGTGTTGATGGGCGACCACGTCGAACCGCGGCGGGAATTCATCGAGCGGCACGCGCTAGACGTGAAGGATCTGGATATTTAGGTGCGGAATGAAAAACACCCCCTGAGGTCAGGGGGTGTCCGATGATGATCCGTGGAACCGGAGTGTCGCTATTCTTTTGCGGCTTGTCCCGGGATGTATTCTCCATAGACGTACACCGGGAGAGGCAGATCTCCCAGGTGCTGTTCGATCAGGGGGAGAACGTCTTTCCAGGCCAGTCCTCCGACTCCGGTGGCGAGTCGGGGTAAAGCGAGGCTCTCGATTTTTTCGACTTCGAGAAAATGTCTCAGGCGTTTCAAGGCGTGGCTGACATTACCCAGCGTCGCCCGACCCGGCTTGGAACCGTGGTCGAAATTCCCTTCCTGCGTCAGGAGATTAACGATGCGGGTTCCGAAACCTCCCCACGCCCAGATTTCACCCGGCTTGGGGTGTACCTGATGGGCATAATGTCGAAAATCCTTTTGCAGTGAGGGCCATTTTTCCCGCAGTGCCAGCGCCAACCCCTGATCAAAGTGATCATTCGGCGCAATTCCATGTGCAATCGCCTGAGCCTTGCTCAGCAAAACGTCTCCGCTCACGATCTTGATCATGACGATACTCGCCCCTTTCGATAGAGAATTCTTCCCGCAGATTTTGCCCAAGGTGCCACGCCGGGAAGGTATTCCTTTATTCTACAAAAAACGAACCTTATACGAGGGTCTGGGTTGTGATTCCGTTGCGGATTAAACGAAAAGTTTCGGGCTCCCTCCCACAAGCATTTAAGTGACTCGCGCAGGAAGCAGGCATGATACGGACAATCTTATTCGATATGGGAAACGTGCTGGTCCATTTTTCCCACGAGCGAATGTGCCGGCAGATCGCCGAAGTCTGCGGCGTTCCCACGGAGATCGTGCGGGAATCGCTCCTGAAGAAGGGGGTCCAGTGGGATTTTGAGAGGGGCCGTCAAACGGAAGAGGAGTTTTTCCGTCAATGCTGCGATGAGTTCGGGGTGACCAAGGATCCGACGCTGGAGGAGTTTCGCCACGCCGCCTCCGACATTTTCACGCTCAATGCCAGCATAGTGCCGGTTCTGGATGCACTGAAAAGCAGGGGGCATCGCCTGGTGCTGATTTCCAACACCAGCATCTCACACTTTGAATTCGTACGGCGGGAATTCGACGTCCTCTCTCGCTTCGAGGATTTCGTGCTGTCGTACGAGGTCGGCGTTCTCAAGCCTGACCGTGAGATTTTTGAAGCGGCTGCGCGTGCGATCGAATGCGCTCCCGCCGAGTGTCTCTACACGGATGATATCGCACCATACGTCGCAGCAGGTCGCGAATTCGGCTTCGACGCTGAACTCTTCACGACGACGGAGGCGTTTACAGCCGCCTTGCAGAGACGAGGCCTGTCCCTGACGTCAATCTGATCAGGATTTCAGTCCGGTCGTAAAGGAACTCGCCTTGGGGGCGTAGACTGCCGAGGTACAGGGTTTGAACCGGGTGAAGGTGTCGGTAATTCCGAGCACGGTTTCCGCGGCTCCCATCATGAGATAGCCATCGGACCGCATCAATTTGTGCATTCGTTCGAGGATCTGCTGTTTGACGCTGGTCTCGAAATAGATCAGGACATTGCGGCACATGATAAGGTCAAACGGGCCGAGACTGTGGAAGTTTTCCAGCAGATTGAGGTAACGGAATTTGACCCGTTTGCGGATATCGTCCTTGATTTGCCAACCGGCCGGGCACTGTTGGAAGTATTTCATCAGCAACTGGATGGGGAGTCCGCGCTGGACTTCGAACTGGGTGTAGACCCCCGCTTCGGCGCGCATGAGGATGTTGTTGGAAATATCGGTGGCGATAAATTCCAGTTGCCAGTCCTTGAGCAGGCTGGGAAAGTGATCGTTGATCAGCATCAGGAGGGAGTAGGGCTCCTGGCCTGAACTGGAGGCTGCACACCAGATGCGCAGGGTGCGGCTCAATTTTCGGGCTTCCATCAGAGCGGGAAGCAGATGTTCCTTCAGGTCTTCAAACGGAGACTTATCCCGGAAGAAGGAGGTCTCATTGGTGGTCATCGCCTCAGTGACGGCCGCCATCAACTGTTTGTCCTGACCCTTGCGGAGCGCCTGGACCAGTTCCTGGATATCGTTCAGGCCCCAGCTTTGGGCGAGCGGAACCAGCCGCGCTTCGAGGAGATATTCCTTCCCCGGTCCCAGAGAGAGTCCTGAGGAATCGAGCAGATGGGAACTTAGAAATTGATAATCTTCGGACATCATAGCAGTGAATACTCCGGAGAGCAGAGACGTTGAATCATCGTTGCGACGTGGTCGAGAGGCAGCACGTAATCGGCGAGTTTTTCACGAGCCACGGCGCCGGGCATTCCCCAGACGACGGAAGAGGCTTCATCCTGGGCGATGATTTGACCGCTGCGTTTGGCGATGTCCCGAGTTCCCTCGATCCCATCATCTCCCATGCCGGTCAACATGACCGCAAGGACCCGGTTTCCGTGCCATTTTGCGGCGGAACGGAAGAGTGGATTCACGGACGGGCGGCAGTAATGCTCCGGGGGATCCTGGTTCAGGAGAGTGACCATCCGGTTCTCGTGCTGGTCGATCAGCATGTGATAGTCGCCGGGTGCCACATAAGTGTGTCCCCGTTCGATCAATCCTCCATGCGTTGCTTCCTGGCAGGGTCGCTTTCCATCCATCTGCAGGTGCTTCGCGAGCATGGGTGTGAACAGCGGAGGCATGTGCTGCACGATGAGGATAGGGGTGGAGAAATCGGGGGGCAATTCGCTGAGAACCTTGGAGAGTGCATTCGGACCCCCGGTACTGGTCCCGATGACGACGACCGCCGGAGGTACGGCCAGGGTTCCCATCCGACGTGTCGCAGGGGGTGGCGCGGGAACGGGATCGTTGTTGCGGTCGACTGCGGCGGGAGTTGTGGATGAGGATTTGTGGCTCCCCAGCGCCTTGATGAGGGGGACCAGTTCCACGACCAGTTGCTGGATGCTTTCCCCCATGCTGTTGGCATTGGGCTTGGGGATGCAGCCCGCGGCCCCCAACGCCAGCGCCTTGACGGTTACGGCGGCACCTTCGCGGGTGAGCGCGCTGGCCATGATGACACGGACGTCGGGAAATTCCTGCAGGATCAACGGGAGTGCGGTCAATCCATCCATGACCGGCATTTCGACATCAAGGATGACAACATCCACGGGGGTTTTCCGCAGCGCGCGCAATGCCGCGTCCCCGTGCATGGCGGTCGCAGCGACGGCGATCGACTGATCCGTCTCGATCGCGCGGGTCAACATCCCGCGTACGACGGCTGAATCGTCGACGATCAGGACGTTAATTTTTTCTTCGATCCGATTGATCATTTCGCACTCTGCCGATTTCTTGCCGCCGTTTTCTTTCCTCGTTCGGGACGGACTAAATTACGCCTGTATCGTGCAGCTTGTCGCGCACGATGTCTTCCGTGAAGGGCTTCATGATGTATTCGTTGGCACCGGCCTGCATCGCCTCGACGATGCGGGACATGTCGTTCTCGGTGGTACACATCACGACGATCGGCTGCTTGGGGAGGCTGAGACCGCGGAGGGCTTTGAGGAAGGAAAGCCCGTCCATGATGGGCATGTTCCAGTCGAGCAGGACCGCGGAGATATCGGGGTTCTGCCGCATCAGGTCCAACGCCTGCTGCCCGTCTTCCGCCTCGAGGATCGTGAACCCCAGCGGATTGATGATTCTCTTTCCGAGCAGACGGACTGCCTTGGAGTCGTCAACGAGCAAAAGTTTCTTCATGGTCATAGTTCCGAAAGATTGAGTAACGCGACGATTCTTTCCCAGAATTCCGCCCACACAGATCGACGAGGGAGATGCAGGCTCAAAACCGCATCTCCCTCGATGAAAGACCGATTCTTCGGACGGTTAGAGGCTGCGCATCTTCTTGAGGAACTCGGTGGTCACCGCATCCAGCCGGACGGATTCCTGAGACAGTCCTTCGGAGGCGACGAGGATGTCAGAGGCCCCCTTGCCGGATTCGGTGGCCGCCTGGGAAACGCCCGAGATATTGTTGCTGACTTCCGCGGTTCCCCGCGCCGCTTCGGAGACGTTGCGGGAGATTTCGCTGGTGGCGGCGGTCTGTTCCTCGACGGCACTGGCGATGGTGGTGGAAATTTCGTTGATCTTGCCGATGATCTGGCCGATCGAGCCGATGGCGGAGACGGCGTCTCCGGTGGCGGACTGGATGGCGCTAATTTTCTGGCTGATTTCCTCGGTCGCCTTCGCGGTCTGGCGAGCCAATTCCTTCACTTCGTTGGCGACGACGGCGAAACCCTTGCCCGCTTCACCGGCCCTTGCGGCTTCGATGGTGGCGTTGAGGGCCAGCAGGTTGGTCTGCTGGGCAATGGAGGTGATGACCTTGATGACCTGGCCGATCTGCTGGCTGGACTCTCCGAGTTCCTTGATCTTCTGGTTGGTGGAGGTGGCTTCGGAGACAGCCTGAGAGGAGATGCGCGAGGCATCCTGGACGTGGCGGGCGATTTCCGCGATCGAAGCACTCAATTCCTCGGCGGCAGAGGAGACCGTTTCCACGTTGCGGGTGGCCTCTTCGCTGGCCGCCGCGACGACCTGGGATTGCCGTGCGGTTTCCTCGGCGGAAGCCGCCATCACCTTCGAGCTGGCCTGCAGTTCGGTCGAGGCGGAGGTGACGATCTGCACGACCCCCTTGACGTCCCGCTCGAATTCGTTCGCCAGGTTCACCTGCGTGGTGACGAGGGACCAGGTGACCATCGGGCCGAGGTAGTTCTTGTCCTTGTCGTAAATCGGGCTGGCAAGGAGGTCGGCCCATTCGTCGCCGATCTGGAACCGGGCACGGTGGGGGAGGTTCTTGGGATCGGAGAGGAGTCGGCGTTGGCGTTCCGGGGCCTTGTGGAAGATGTCGATCTTCTGGCCGATGATCCGGTCCACAGGGATGGGGAGCAGGTGTTCAATCGCCTTGAGGGTCCGCAGGGACGCGGGGTTGATGTAGATGATCTCGAAGTCCCTGTTGGCGAGCATCACGTTGATGGGGATATTGTCCATCATGTTCTGGACGCGAACCATTTCCGCCTCGGTGCGGAGTTTCTCGGTGACGACATCCCAGGTGACCATCGGGCCGAGATAGTTCCCCTTGCTGTCGCGGACCGGGCTGACGAGGAGGTCGAGCGTTTCCGAGCCGACGGTGATGTTCGCACGGCGGGGGAGTTTGTCGGTCTGGGCCAGCAATCCCCGTTGATACGCGGGGTTCTTGTGGAAGATATCGATGTTTTTGCCGACGATCTGATCCACGGGAATGGGCAGGAACTGTTGCAGTTCCGCCAGTTTTCGTTTCGAGGCGGGATTAAGATACGTGACGGTCAGGTTGGGGTCGGCCATCATGACGTTGATGGGCATGTTCTCAATCATGCTCAACATCCGAGCGGATTCAGTTTCCGCGAGGACGCGTGAAGTCACCGGCTCCCAGGCCATGAGAGTCCCGAGGCGATGTCCCGTTTTATCGGAAACGGGTGTGAGGTGGAGATCGATGGAGTCGCTGCCGACAACGGCGCGTTGCGTCCGCGGGGCATTCAAGCCGCGTAACGCCTTGGTCAGTTCCGGGATCACGGAATACAACTGGGAGATATTTCCGTGGAGCAATTCTTCGGGTTGGACTCCGAGGATTTCGGAGTAGTCCCGGACGAGATCATTCGCCTTCTGGTTCAGGTAGGAGACGGTCCCATCGGTCTCCACAAACATCTTGGGCAACGGGGCGTATTCCACCATCCCGAAGAACCGTTCCGAGAAGTCCAATCCGGCCTTTCCACTGCCGGTCATGTTGCGTGACGTGTCCAGGGACATAGGTTTTTCCTCGTATTGTGCGGATGGTTCCGCGGCCTGACGTGCCGACCCGGTGGCAACCGAGCCCCGAGGCACTTGGGTGATGGTGGAATTGGACGAGATTGCCGACGGTTGTCCAGCAGCGTGTGTACGATGTTCGTTCTGAGTGACTTGTTTCCTGGCGGAGAATTCTTCGGCCCCGGTCAGCATGATGGTGGAGATGGCGTCGAGGGCCTCGATCCAGGCGTGTTCGACGTCATCGGTCCAAAGTTCCGGTCCGGCGAGTTCGGACATGACTGTGAGGAGGGTCTGGCCGACCGCCGGGTAGTCTTCTGCGCGAACACCCAGGTCCGCGTGTTGTCCTCCGAGCCGTTTCAGATAGCCGGTCAGAACGTCCGGTTGTTCGAGTGAGCGGACGATGACGGCCAGGGATTGGATGAGCTTCTGCCGTTGCTCGTTGAAGTCTGTGTTCAGGAACAGCGTCTGCAGTCCCGGAAAGTCTTCGAACAGGCGGTCGTAAAAATTGGACGCGAGACGATCGGCCTGAGGAGCGAGCGCCTGGAACGTGCGTCGTAATGTGGGGATATCAAGACTCATGTAGCGGTCACAGTTCTTTCGCGGTCAAAACGTCAAAAGCGCATTAATGTCGAGGATGATGAAGAGGTCTTTTTCCAACTGGAAAACGCCGGACAGGAGGCTCTTCCAGTGGGCGTCCAGCGTTTGGGGAGGCGATTCGAGACTTTCGGTTTTTACATCGATGACGTCCCCCACTTCATCGACGAGCAGGCTGTAAGACTCTCCCTTGTGCCGGACGACGACGTTCATGCTCTGGCGGTCACCGGTGAGGGGAGCCAGTCCCAGGCGCTTCCGCAGATCGACCGCGGTCACGATCTGACCGCGGAGGTTCAGGAGCCCCGCGATCTCTGGTTTTGCCTTGGGCGTGCGGGCGATCGTTTGCGGATTCAGGACTTCCTGAACCGCGCTCACGGGGACCCCGAGCAACTGCTTCCCGATCAGGAAGGAGACATACTGGTTTTGAAAGTCGGACTGGCAGGAGCCGGCGGATCGTCCTGCCGACGCTGTCTCCACGGCGGTCGTCATGCGTTCACCCCCAGCAGTTCCCGTTGTTGAATGAATTCCCGCACGGTCGTCAGAAACACGTTGACGTCAAATTTTTGCAGATAGCGGTTGAATCCCGCTTGTTCTCCCCGTTCGACGGACTTCTGCGTCATCAGGGAAGTCAATGCGATCAGCGGCGTCCCTTTGAAATCCGCCCGTTCGCGAATCCACTCGGCGAATTCAAATCCGTCCATCATCGGCATGTCGATGTCGCAGACGATGAGGTCCGTCTTCAGTCCACCTTCGATCAGCTCGACCGCCCGGACCGCGGATTCCGCGGCGACCACGCGGTAGCCTTCACTTTCCAGCGATGTCGTCACCAGTTGGCGGAAGAACACGGAGTCGTCGACGACGAGAACCCGTGCGTTTTCCTGTTTGCCCTGCGACTTGAACCAGTCGGGGTTCGCGATATTGATGTAATGCTGGATGTCCAGGATGTCGGTGGCGGCATCGTTGATGATTGCCGTTCCGATGACTCCCGGGCGGCGGGACTGCATGCGGATCACCAGCCGGTCTTCCACGATGTCCCGGATCTGCTCCACCATCAGACCCATCGACTTGTTCCCTTCGGAGAACACGATCACGGGTTGCGGGTCGGCCGTACTTTCCGCGGACATGCCTTCGACGGGGAGGAGGGGCAGCAGGTCACCGCGATACTGGACGACGAGCCTGTCTCCGGTCCGTTCGATGTTCGCTTGAGAGACTTCTTCCAGCCGGGCCACGAGCGAGAGGGGAACCGACATGACGGTTTCATTCCCGACGTTGAACAGCAACAGGCTGGTCATCTGGTCGTTATGGAGCGCGGCATCGCCGTCCTGGCGGGATTCGCGGTCGTTTCCGTGCGAGATCTGCTTGGAGAATTGGGAAGCGATTCCGGCGACATCGAGGATCATGATGACCCGGCCATCTCCGAGGATCGTGGTTCCCTGGAAGATGTCGATATCCTTGAGCAGATGTCCGACAGGTTTGACGACGATTTCCTCGGTGTCGAAGACCTGGCTGACGATCAGGCCGAATTGATCGTCTCCCACCTGGACGACGACGATGTTCGTCTCCTGTTCCTGGGAGGGCTTTTCGCTCTCCTCCAGGTCGAGCACCTCTGACAGATGGACCAGCGGAAGCAGCCGGTTTCTCAAGCGGAAGACTTCGTTTTCATTGATCCGCTCGATCTTGTGGCGTTCCTCGGGGGAAAGGCGGACCAGTTCAACGACTCCGAGTTGGGGAATCGCGAAGGAGAGGCCGCCGCATTCCACGACGAGCGCGGAAATAATCGCGAGTGTGAGGGGGATCTTGATGCGGATCGTGGTCCCTTTGCCCGGCTTGGACGAGAGATCGATCGTGCCGCCGATCCGTTCCACCTGAGTGCGGACGACGTCCATACCGACGCCGCGGCCGGAGACGGAGGTGACTTTCTCCGCGGTGGAGAAACCAGGCTCGAAGATGAAGGAGAGGATTTCCTTGTCGGTGAGGTGAGCGGCCGCCTGTTCCGTGAGGAGGCTGTTCTGCACGGCCTTCTGGCGGACACGGTCGATATTGATTCCGCCGCCATCATCTTCGATGCAGATGATGACATGTCCCCCTTCATGGTAGGCGTTCAACCGGATCGTGCCGGTTTCCGACTTTCCGGCACCGCGGCGGATGTGCGGCATTTCCAGTCCATGGTCCGCGGAGTTCCGGACCATGTGGGTCAGCGGATCCTTGATCGCATCGAGAACGGTGCGGTCGAGTTCGGTTTCCGCACCGTTCATCACAAGTTCAATTTGCTTGCCGGTCTGCTGCGACAGATCGCGCACCAGCCGGGGGAGTTTGCTCCAGGCATTTCCGATGGGCTGCATACGGGTCTTCATGACCCCTTCCTGCAGGTCGGTGGTAACCCGGTTCAGTTGGGTGATCGGGGCCGCGTATTTGGATTCATCTTCTCCGCGGTCGAGCTGCAGCAACTGGTTTCGGGTGAGGACGAGCTCTCCGACGAGGTTCATCAAGCGATCCAGAACATCGACATTCACGCGGATCGACAAATCGGAGACGCTCTTTTTATTCGGGTCGGAAGGTTCTCCCTCATGGTCGTGGAGATCCACCGGAGGAACGTGATCATTCGCCGCGGGGGGGGTGGCTATCGGAGTGGCAGGTGCGGGGGGAGCCACGGGAGGTGCTTCGGCGAGGGTCTCGGCGACCGTATTTTCTGCCGTTGCAGCGGGGGACGTTGTTTCCGGGGTGAGGGCGCTGTCGGCGAGGGCGTTGAGTTCGCGGATCAGGTTGGAATTGTCTCGGACGGGTTCGTTTCCGGTTTCTTCCAGACCGTGCAGCAATTCCTTGATCTGGTCGACCCCGCGGAGGACGAGAGAAATGGCAGTGGGAGTGACCGCCAGTTTTCCGTCGCGCATTTGGCCGAGGACGTTTTCGGCGGCATGAGCCACCGAGCCCAGTCCGGTCAGGCCGATAAACCCGCAGGTTCCCTTGATGGTGTGAATCGTGCGGAAAATACTCGCGAGAAGCCCATGATCGTTAGGCTGCCGTTCCAGCGAGACGATCTCCGTATCCAGGCGCGCAAGATTTTCCCAACTTTCCGCCAGGAATTCCTGCAGGATTTCGTCATCCATGTCGCAACCGATTCTCTGGAAGATTGTCGATCGGAGATCCCGCGCGTGGACCGGCAGTTTTTGCCGATTTACGAGGCTCCGTGTCGAGAGCGGAAGTGTTTGGCACCGTAGGGTTCGTTCTGTAAATCGACCCTCGGGAATCTCCCCTTGAGCCTGACTGCCGTGAGATCAATCAGGCGAGGTAATCGTCTGCACTCTCAGCCCGAATGACAGCGCCAACCCGAAAAGACTGTCTGCTGAGCGACCAGCAGGCTCTTTCTGGCGATCAGGAGAGCTTCGGCGAGTCTTCCGATTGCAACTCAAATGCCGCGGCGATCTCCGCAGGGATTCGCCTCAATGTTCCGTTCGTGAATTGCACGAAAGCCCAGTTTGTTTCCGCTTTGGCGAGCAAAATTTCCGCCTCGGGGGTGACTCGGTAAATCTCGAATTTCCGCAGTGAAGTGACGCGCTTCATCTCAGCCACCCAAGTGCGGATGGTGATCCGGTCTCCGGCGAAGGCGGGTTGCAGGTATTCAATAAAATGGGAGCGGACGACCCACCCTGCCCCGAGTTTCTGATAATCGGCCGTGGTCCAGCCCTGGACGTCGGAATGCGCGATTGCCGCAACCTGCATCCAGCGGATGTACTGCACGTTGTTGACGTGTCCGAGTTCGTCGATTTCTTCGTCGCGGACAAGGTGCTGATGCAAATAGACAGCGGGCATGCGCTACATCCCTGAATTAAGAGCTTTTTGAAACTGTTGCCTATTGAATCCTGCGCCTTCATTTCTGGCAAGTCCCTGTTCGCGGTGCTACGATTCTTTCAGCCTAATCTGTCTTTGGAGTGTCCCGATGGTCGAACGTCCGCAGCGCGGCAAAAAGAAGCACAAACTCCTCGGAAATCACCAGCGAAGCTGGTTGTGGGGGCGGCACCTCGTGACGGAAGTTCTGTCCGCGGGACGCTGGCCGATGCTGGAGTTATATCTCGCGGATGATCTTCCGGAAGCCCTGCTGGAATCCACCCGCAAACAGATCGCGGGTACTGATTGCGGGTTGGAGGTTGTATCCCGAGAACGGCTGGGGGAGTTATCGCATACCTCGGAACATCAGGGGTTTCTCGCCCGGGTCGGCCCCTATCCCTATCTGCCTCCCGAGGAACTGCTGAAAAACTCCTCCGACGATGGGGTCTGGCTGGTGCTGGTTGGTATTCAGGATCCACATAACCTGGGGGCGATACTTCGATCGGCGGAAGTCTTCGGCGTGACAGGGGTCTTTCTGGGAGAGCATGGTCAGACGGGGATCAATACCCAGGTGGCGCGGAGTTCCGCCGGGGCCGTGAATCGCTTAAAGATCGCCCGCGTCCCGGAATTTCTTCCCCTGCTGGATCAACTGCGTGCGCTTCAGATTCAGACAATTGCCACGACGTTGGCGTCCGCGGTTCCTCTGGCCGATTGCAAACTCACGGGCCATGTGGCGCTGCTTGTCGGGAACGAAGGGACAGGACTTCCAGAGGAAATTCTCGCCCATTCAATGACACGGGTGCGGATCCCGCAGACTGGAACGCTGAATTCGCTGAACGTTGCCGCAGCGACGGCGGTCTGTCTGTATGAGATACAGCGTCAAAGGCTTGCTGGTCCTTCCAGATAGCCCTCCAGATCGCATTGCATTTACGTGCAGCGACTGTCGCGGTAAAGAACTCGGAAGAATCATCGGCTTGGACGCGACACTCAAGGGCAACGCGCTCTAAAACTCCTCTTGTCGAAATCGGGTCAAGCCGATAACATCCCCCCCTCTCTCAGTCCCCACACATCCAAATTTCCCGTCCAAACATCGGAAACAGTGCCCCTGTTTCGGCGTCCGTGCGCAAGATGTCTGCGTTCGCAGTACATGCGCATCGACCCTCCGAACTTGCGCGAGGTCCGTCCATGCCGTACTTCTCCCTGCTCCGCCGTTTCGTTCTTCCCTGCTGGCTTCTGTGCGCCTGTCTGGCGTCGGCTGAGGGACAGGAGTTTTCGATCTACACGAAGCTCTATCACGATGCGGAGGGCAAACCTGCGAAGCAGCCCTTCTGCCGCTGCCACACGTTTTTCCATGCCAACAAGGGTTACGACTATATCGACAGCGTGGGGGACGTCACGATCCTGGATTACACCGCGAAGAAGGTGACGGTGTTGCACGGATCGCGGAAGATTGCCACCAGCTTCACTCTGGCGGAACTGGACCAAAGTATCACGGAGGCGTTTCATCAGGCGGAAGAGTTCCTCAAGGAACCGGTGAAGCAGGTCAAATACGATCACGCGCAACTGCACGAGTTCATCAAGTTCCAGTTGCATCCTGAATTCGAAGAGGAATACGACGCGTCGACGCGGAAGTTGACGTTGAGCAGCGAACAGCTTACTTATCAGGCGATCTGTGCCTCCCCGGAGACACCGCAACACCTGGCGGCATACCTGAAGTTCGCGGATTCCACGACCAAGGTGAACTACGTCCTGAAATCCC
Organism: Planctomycetales bacterium; assembly: GCA_046349635.1. Taxonomy (GTDB): domain Bacteria; phylum Planctomycetota; class Planctomycetia; order Planctomycetales; family Planctomycetaceae; genus JAXMBX01. The sequence goes on along the minus strand of JAXMBX010000002.1, from coordinate 222,522 downwards.
ATGCGTTTCTTCCGTCCGTCCGGATGAAGCTCAACTCCACGTTACGTGAGCGAGGTCTGATTCCCGTGAAGGTTTCGTTGCAGACCCACTTCGGAGCGAAGGTGAAGCTCCGCGCGGAACATCAGTACAAGTGGGCCTTGGAAAAGGCGGACCGGCAGCGAATTCACGAGTGGGAATCGTTACTCGCCAGCAAGGAGACGAAGACGGTTTCCCTGCCGGAGTTCCAGGCGGCGATCGAGGAAGATGCGCACAAGGGTGAGAAATAGCAGGCTCTTTGCGAGTCAGCTTTTCCCGTCCTGCAATAATCGCAAGAGTTCTCGAGTGGCCATTTCCGGGTTCTCCGCGCTGCAGATCGCACTGCTGACCGCGATCCGGGTTCCTCCTGCCTGGCAGACGCTGCGGACATTGCGCGCGTCAATCCCCCCGATGGCGAACGCCGGCAGACTGATCTCGGCGGAGACTTCTTTCACGAGATCCAAGCCCACAAAGGCATCGAAGTTTTTTGTTTTGGAGGGGAAGACCGGGCCGACACCGATGTAATCGGCTCCCTCCAGCACCGCCTGGCGGGCTTGTTCCAGCGAGTGAGTAGAAACCCCCACCAGTCGATCCGCGCCGACGATCTTGCGGGCATCCTGCACGCTCAGTTCTTCCTGGCCGACGTGGACACCATCGGCATCGGCGAGGACTGCCAGGTCGGGGCGGTCATTCATGATGAGGAGGGCGCCATATTCGCGGGTCCAGCCCCGAATCCGCCGGGCGTGCTCGACGAGCAAGCGGTCGGGCATGCGCTTCTCGCGGATCTGGATGATTTTCACCCCCCCTTCCAAGGCTCCCCGAATGGCGGGACCGGAACCGTGGTGGCACAGTTCCTCGGTGACGAGCAGGTAGAGGTTGTGATCGGCGAGCCGCTGCCTGTTGGTCGCGGTCTGTTGCAGCCCTTTTTCCAGAGTGTAGAGCCGGTAGCGGAGTTGTTTCATGGCGGCGGCGAATTCGCCGGAGAGGATTTTTCCATACTCTTCGAGCGTGCGGGAGGCCTCCTGCAGGCGCTTCAGGTTGGCCTGCATCACCTGTTCGAGAGATTCACGGAGGCTTTCACCTCCGAGGGTGATTTCTGTGCCGACATCGCCGAGGGTATCGCGTGCCGCGAGCAGATCCTGTTGAGGCAGGAGTGCCTGGGCAGCCGCGAGGTCATGCCGCCAGCTTTTGAGCAGGCCGCTCAGGTGGCCATCATTCAGATGAAACCGCGCGTAATCCTCCAGCACGCGGAGACCTTCCCGGACCCGATTCAAGGCGGCATCGACGATGCGGCAAGCGGTCAGATGCTGTTCCGCCGTTTCGCTCTTCCAGCGGAGTGTTTCGTCCCAGGGGAGGGGATGAGCAGAGCCTGTCCGTTCCGCGGGATCGTCGCGTAGATAGGTCTCGGGGCGAAGTCCAAATTCGGAGAGGAACTCCGCCACCTTGCCTTCCCCTTCGAGCAGCCCCCCTAACAGGTCGAGCGTTCCGATCTCATCGGGTCGTCCTCCGGCGTGCGCCCGGGCGAGTGCCCGCTGCAGGACAGCGGAGAGCTCGGGGCCCTGTGGCGGCAGGGAAGTCGGGGGTTCGGAACTCTCGGTGAAGTGACTAATCCCCGGCCATTGTTCCGCGAGTTTTTCGGGGGACAGATCGACCGCCAGAAGTTGATTGGTGGCGGGAGATTCCTCCACCAGTAAGGCTGCCAAAAGGTATTCGGGCAGAACCCGAACTTCGCCGGCGGATGCTGCCATTCTGGCGGCAAGCCCAAGTGTTCGGGTCGCTCCGGCAGTGAATCGCGTCTCCATCAAGCTCCTCAGGAACCGGGGGCCAAGCCCCACTCAGGACAGTCTCCCAACCCGCTATCTCACCTAGATTGTCACATACCACTTCCGCTCTTTTCCAGCGGTTTGCGGGAAGGAATTCACTTTAAGCAAGTCATTCTGCAATCGGCTCTTCCGTAAATCTCAGCCTGTCTTGTGGGTTTTGGAAACTCTCTCTAAAATCCCTAAGTCAAGGATAGGAAAAGGCTCATTCCGCACCCTCGGCAAAGTCGGAAATCCCGCCCGATCAGAAACTTGGGATAAGAAACCGGTACTGGATTTGCGTCTCCTTTTTCACCAGGTCTTTTCCTGGCTGACATAATTGGAACAGGAAACCTAAATTTGAATGATTCACGGGTGGGGGGCCGCTTTCAGTCGATCGCCTCGGCGACCCGCCCGATCATCGAAGGAACCACATTTCGACCGTTCTTCGCAGCCCTGATGGACTCTCGCCTGCGACTGACGTAGATGGGACACCCCGCACTCCACGATGAGTTCACCGGGGTAGAGAAGGAGAAGAGTAATATGTATGAACGGTTTACCGATCGTGCCCGCAAGGTCATGCAACTGGCCAACCAGGAGGCACAACGTTTCAATCACGAGTATATCGGGACGGAGCACATCCTGCTCGGCCTCGTGAAGGAAGGGTCGGGTGTCGCCGCGAACGTTTTGAAGAATCTGGATATCGACCTCCGGAAGATCCGCAGCGAAGTGGAGAAGATCGTCCAGGCGGGTCCGGATATGGTCACCATGGGGAAATTGCCGCAGACTCCCCGCGCCAAGAAGGTGATCGAATATTCGATGGAAGAGGCGCGCAACCTCAACCATAACTATGTCGGTACGGAACACATTCTCCTCGGCCTGCTCCGCGAGCAGGAAGGGGTGGCCGCCCAGGTGCTGATGAACCTCGGCCTGAAGCTGGAAGACGTGCGTGAGGAAGTGTTGAACCTCCTCGGCCACGACGTGCAGAACGCGGAAGCGTCCGGCGAACGGGCTGCGCCCGGCGGCGGAACCGCTGCAGGCGCGAAAGCGGGCAAGAGCAAGACTCCGGCCCTCGACAGTTTCGGACGGGATCTCACCGAACTCGCCCGCCAGGGGAAACTGGACCCGGTCATCGGCCGGACGAATGAAATCGAGCGGGTGATCCAGATCCTGAGCCGCCGCCAGAAGAACAATCCCGTTCTGCTGGGTGAAGCGGGTGTCGGTAAGACGGCCATCGTGGAAGGGTTCGCCCAGATGGTGGTGGACAACAACGTTCCCGACCTGCTCCGCGACAAGCGGATCGTGGTGCTTGACCTGGCGATGATGGTTGCCGGGACGAAGTATCGCGGCCAGTTTGAAGAGCGGATCAAGGCGGTGATGAACGAAGTCCGCCGCGCGAAGAACACGATTCTGTTCATCGATGAATTGCACACGCTGGTCGGTGCGGGGGGCGCGGAAGGGGCTATTGATGCCTCGAACGTGCTGAAGCCCGCCTTGAGCCGCGGCGAACTGCAGTGCATCGGCGCGACGACTCTGGACGAATACCGCAAGTACATCGAAAAGGACGGGGCGTTGGAACGCCGGTTCCAGACCGTGATGGTCGAACCGCCGAGCCCCGAAGAAGCGGTCGAGATCCTGAAGGGTCTGCGGGACCGTTACGAACAGCATCACCGGGTGAAGATTTCGGACGAAGCCCTCGCGGCGGCGGTCGAATTGTCTTCGCGGTACATCACCGGCCGGTGCCTGCCGGACAAGGCGATCGACGTGATCGACGAAGCGGGTGCCCGCATCCGGTTGCGTTCGATGGTCCGTCCGCCGGACCTCAAGGACCTGGAAGATGAAGCCGAAAAGCTGAACCAGTCCAAGGAAGAAGCGGTGGCGAACCAGGACTTCGAACTGGCGGCCAGCCTGCGCGACCAGGCGGACAAGATCCGCAAGAAAAAGGAATCGCTCACGCAGGAATGGCGCGACAAAGCGAAGCAGACCGACGGGGACGTCGATGAGGACGTGATTGCCGAAGTCGTCGCGAAGATGACCGGGATTCCGCTCACTCGTCTTTCCAGCGAGGATGCCCAGCGGTTGTTGAAAATGGAAGACGACCTTTCCAAGAAGGTCATCAGCCAGGACGAAGCGATCAAGCGGATTGCGAAGGCGGTTCGCCGCAGCCGCAGCGGATTGAAAGATCCGCGGCGTCCGACGGGTGTGTTCCTGTTTGCCGGTCCGACCGGTGTCGGTAAGACGCTGCTCGCGAAGTCGCTTGCCGAATTCCTGTTTGGGGATCAGGACGCATTGATCCAAATCGACATGAGCGAATACATGGAGAAGCACAACGTCAGCCGGTTGATCGGTGCGCCTCCGGGTTACGTCGGTTACGAAGAAGGGGGTCAGCTCACCGAGAAGATCCGCCGCCGTCCGTACGCCGTCGTGCTGCTCGACGAAATCGAGAAGGCGCATCCGGACGTCTTCAACATGCTGTTGCAGATCATGGAAGAAGGGCACCTGACCGACAGTTTCGGTCGCAAGGTGGACTTCAAGAACGTGGTGCTGATCATGACCACGAATGCCGGTGCGAGCGTGATTCACTCCGGTGACGTGTTCGGGTTCGGCAAGAAGGACGAAGACACGAGCTACGAGAAGATGAAGGAACGTTTGATGCACGAGATCGAACGGGAATTCAAACCGGAATTCCTGGGTCGTATCGACGACGTGATCGTGTTCCGCCATCTGACGAAGGAGCACCTCAAGAAGATCATCGACATCGAACTGTCGAAGGTTCGCGAACGCCTGGCGGAGAAGAACCTGCAGCTCGTCCTTACGGACGACGCGAAGGAGTTCATCATCTCGAAGGGAAGCGACCTGGACTACGGTGCCCGCCCGTTGCGTCGGGCGATCGAAACGTATGTCGAGGATCCGCTCTCGGAGGAACTGCTGCGTGGTTCGTTCGCCGGCAAGTCGGCGATCACGGTGAAGGTGAAGGAAGTGGGCGAACAGAAGCAGCTCGAATTCGACACCGAAGCCGTTCCGCCGTCGGCAGAACTGGCCGCCGCAGGCGCCGGTACGACCGAAGAGCAGAAGAGCTGATCAGGGCGCCTGTTTGATTGTGAAATGACTAGAACCCCACTCGGATGAGTGGGGTTCTGTTTTTTTGCGCGGAAGAGATTTTATTGAATTAGAAATCGGAGGGGGCGATACTGGTATTTATAACCTTGAATTAAATCCACGTCAGAGTCCGTCACAAGGGACTTCGCTTTAAAAGAAGGACGCCTGATTATGGATTCCCAGACTGCGAAGCGGATCGACTTCCTGTATCGACAGGTAAAGCGATTAATGTTATGGAGCTTTGCGAGTCTGTTCATGCAGGTGAGCGGTCCATTCCTGTTGCCCATCGCGATCAGATACAAGAGACGGTGTTTGCAGCTGAAGAAGTAGAGAGACGATGGGCGGATCGTGATTGGGCCTGAAGATCGGGTTTATGATGGAAATCCGACGAATGAACAGAAGTTGGACTATCTATGCCGTGCGCCACTCTGGCTGCCAATGGTCATTGGAGGATTCTACTGTTGGATTGTTGTGATGCTGCTGTCGATTCTAATCAACGGATTGCCTCACATGCCGCGAGTCCGAACGACGAAAATGACAAAGACCCCACTTGTGAGAGTGGGGTCCTTTTTTTGGGGGCGGCGGTGGAAATTCTCATAGGCAGTCGCGAGATGGTTCAGCTCTTGGGGTTCACGCTGATGCGGATGTCATTGCCGGGGAGAACGGCGATGTCGATCTGCTGAACCTTGGGATTGATTAGATCTCCATTGGGATTTTCAGGAACGGTATCCGAAAGGATGACGAACTGCTTCTGCAGGACCTCTGTGTTGCCGTGATTGACCCGCACAGCGAAGTCCTTAGAAAGATCGTTCGGGTCATAGATGACCGCGGTATGAATGCGGATCGATTTTCCCGGATTGACATCCTTCTGTTTGACAACCGGAAATGTTCCATCAATGCTCTTCTTTGTACTCTTGGCGATCCCGAGAGTGAGTGTGTCGTTGGTGCTATTGGAGAGTGTGATGGTGACATCGCCAGAAGCGAATTTGACTTTATGAGGAGCGTTCTTGTGACTCGCGCCTTCGGCGGCGTGATGGTCCACTTTGTCAGCCGGCTGGGCGGGAGCTTCGATGGCATGCGGGAGCGCGTGGAGGTGGGTCGGGACGACGCGCTGCTCCAATGGCTGGAGAGAGGATGTCGAGAAGCGTTCCTTCAGGCTTCTGCGGGAAGGGGAATGCAATGCGGAGGCGACATCTGTAAACCATGAGGTAAGGGACATTTCTGAACTCCAGAGATGAAATAAAGAACGTCAGGAAATCCGCATCGTCACCTCTTCCAGACTACTGGAGGGTTTAGAGGGTGCTCAAGAGTGGTTTTGGGGGAAAACGAGGGGATTTGTAAGGAAACCCTGTGCGATCTAGAAGAGGGCGGAGACGGGGGTGCCATCCTGGAGGACAGGGCGGGGTCGGCCGAAGTAGTCGAGATAGGAGACGGAGCTATCAACCCCGAGGTGGCGGTAGATCGTCGCGAGGACATCCTGCGGTGAGTGAGGGTCGCGCGCGGGGAAGGCGGCCTTGGTATCGGACGCACCGATGACGCGTCCCCCTTTCACCGGGCCACCCGCCAGGGCGGCGCTGAAGACGAAGGGGTAGTGATCGCGTCCTGCATCGGGCGAGATTTTCGGCGAACGCCCGAATTCTCCCCAGGCGACGACGAGCGTGGATTCGAGCAAGCCGCGGTTGGAGAGGTCTTCAATGAGGGCGGAGTAGGCCTGGTCCCAGCGAGGGAGAAAGCCTGCGCGGAGGGAGTAGAAATTATCTTGATGGGTATCCCACCAGCGGACATCGACGGTGACGAGCCGGACCCCGGCCTCGACAAGCCTGCGGGCAAGGAGGATGCGCTGATTCCATCCGGGGAGTCCCCCGCCAGCGGGCATGCGCGGATTGAAGCGGTCTGTGATGCCGTAGCGTTCGCGGATGTATGAGGGTTCGCGATCGAGGTCGAAGGCATCGCGGGCGGCGGAGGAAGTGAGGATTTCGGCAGCCTGTCGGTCAAAGGTATCCAGCGAGGTCATCTGGCCGGATTGGTCGATGTCCCTGCGGAGGGCATCGAACCCACGGACGAGTTCCCGGCGGGAGGCGAGGCGTGCGAGGCTGAGGCCTTTGTCGAGGGTGAAGTCGGGGAGTCGGAAGGGGCCGCGTATTGCGGGATCGACAATGGTCTCGAAGGGCTGGTGTTGCGCGCCGAGGTAGGCGGCCCCCATGCCGGGCATTGTCTTGGGAATGGCGACATAAGAGGGGAGAGTGGGATTGAGATGTCCCAGTTGTCGTGAGACGACGGCCCCGCAACTGGGGGCGATGTTTTCCTCGGGGATGCGGCCGGTCGGATAGCCGGTGAAAAGAAGCTGGTCGCCGGAGGAATGACCCGGGTCGGAGTGATTGAGGCTGCGAATGATGGACCACTTCTCCATGAGAGCGGCGGAGCGTGGGAGATGTTCGCAGATGTGAATGCCGGGGACGGTGGTTTCGATGGGCCTGAATTCGCCGCGGTATTCGGCGGGGGCGTCCGGTTTCAGATCCCACATGTCGATGTGGCTGGGCCCGCCACGCATCCAGAGGATGATGACAGAGGTATGAGGTTGCGACGAAGCGGAGTTTGCGGCTTCGGCGCGGAGGAGATTGGCGAGAGAAAGTCCGGCCGAGCCGAGGAGGCCGGCCTTAAGAAAAGAGCGACGATCCGCGCGGATATTACGGCGGAATTCGGCGCAGCCGAGGTGCGAAGAGGTCTGCCCACTCACGGAGGGATTCCAACAGGAGGGAGGACGGATCAACGAGCGTGGATATATATTAGCGGGCAGGGGAGGTTAATTCCAGAGGAAAGGGGGGCGCCGGGGGCTAGTGACCTGAGGCACAGCCCGACCTGCATAAGACCTGATAAATCTTAATGGTCGGCGCGGGCGTGGGAATCGGTGGTGGTGGATTCCCATTTTTGCCAGAACGTGGCGGGGTGGGTTTGGCGCCAGAGGGCCAGCGCACCGCCGACGTGGCTGTAGAAGGTGTAGCGTTCGAGGATTTTTTCGGTCGGTTGTTCGGTCGTCGTTTTCACGACCCAGCGGACCGCTTTCTCGACCTGCTCACGGGGCGGATGGAATTCCTGCGGAGCGAGGGCCATCCATTCCAGGTGGTGGCCAGTGGCAATCACCTTGCGGAAGAGTTCTTCGTATTCATCGGTCTTGAGGGCGTCTTTGCCGTTGGGCCAGTTGGAGGGCCAGTGGCCGTCGGCGAACTGGGATTCGATCAGTTCCTGGCGGACCTTGAAGAGGTGCGTGCGGATCTTGTCGCGGGTGCAGGGACAGAGAATCTTGAACTGGTCGTCGAGACGGAGCAGGACGACGAGGGTATAAACGCGATGCGTGCCGTGGCAGACGCCAATGGTCTGCTTGCCACGGATGAGGCGTTCGGCGAGGAGATCGAAAGAGATTTCGCGGCCTTCGCGGTTCTTCCAGTGGCTGAAGGGGGGTAACCACAGGGCGTAAGCGAGGGCGGACCATTCGGTTTCCCGTTCATCGACCTGCAGATCGCGGATGGAGAGTTGCAGGACATCGTTGAAGGTGCGGACGTGACGTGACGGGGTGAAGACTCGTTGATTGCGATTGATGCCGGCTTCGCTCAAGCAGGCGAGAAGGTGATCATGGTGGACGGAGGCGCATTCGGCGCTCCCCCAGCGGACTCCGACGCCGTCGGATTCTTCCTCGAGGAGGGGGGGGATGTCGGTGCTCCAGGAGGCAATGTATTTGCCGTGGTCGAGGAGGAAGTCTTCGAGTTGTTTTCCGGAAAGGATTTTGGGGTCGTTGAATTTTGCGTTGACCCCCCAGATGCGGAGGGCGTGTTCGACGTAGTTGGGTTTCAAATGTTTGGGAGCGAATTCGGGGCGGACCTGTTTCAGGACGGCGGCGAGATCTGCATCTGGGACGAGGTTGGGATCGTTATAGAGGGAGGTGACCTGCAGCGCGGTGTCGCGGGTCACGGGGAGGTTGGGATAGGAACGCTGGTGCGTGACGAGTTCCTTGAGGCGGACTTCGTTCTCGGTGGAGTTGCGGGCGAAGGCGAGGCCGAAGGCGGCGAGGACGATCGCCTGGACGAGGGCGATTTGTTGCCAGTGGGATTTTTTGGAGGAGCGTTTCATGGGAGTGCGTCTTGGTTGAGTCGTTTTCTCAGAGACGTTTGTTTCGCCCCCTCTTCCGTGCGCTGCGCGGCCACCTTCTCCCGCGCTGGGGAGAAGGTCTTTGAGGAGGCTGAGTCTTTAGATCTAAATAGGTTTTTTGCGGATGAGGATGATGGCGAGGCCGTCGCGGTAGCGTTCTTCCCAGTCGGGATTTTTCTTGAGGGCGGAGATCAGTGCGTCATGGCGGGCGAGATCGACAATGACGGCGTTGACGCCGTAGCGGTCGAGGAGATCAGTGGATTGTGCAGAGCCATGGGCGATGGAGAGGTAGCTCTGCCAGACTTCGGCGGGGATGAGGTGCGCGTGAGAATTGCAGAAGACCTGCAGGTTCTCCGGACCGGCGAAGAGGAGATAGTCACCCCATTCGAAGGTATTGAAGAGTTGTCCCTGGGGGGGATTCTTGCGGAGGTATTCGACGGCGTGGATCGGAGTCCCTTCAGAGACCAGTTTGGAGAATTCTGGGGTACGGTGATGGAGGAGTCGGACGCCGAGGGGGGACATGGCGAAGCCGATCCAGACCAGGCCGAGCATGGCGACGGACCAGAGGCCGCCGCGGGGTGAGGGGGATTGTTCCCAGAGTTTCTGCTTGTGAGCGCGGGCCCAGCAGGCCTGGGCATGGAGGATGATGTAATAGGTGGCGGGGAAGGTCCACCAGACGAGGATGCGAGAGGTCCAGAGGGTCCAGACACCGAGGCCGCCGAGGAGCAGGATTTCCGTGAAGGAAACGCGGCGGGGGCTGTAGCGGTAGAGCATCGCCAGGCCGAGGGCGAGAGCGACGAAGAACTGTCCTCGTGCGGCGGATGTTCAGCGGTTCCCATTCCACGAGTTCCTGGAGGTTGGGATTGCTGCCGAAGTTGAGGACTTCGGTATAGAGACCGAAGCCATAGGGATTGAGGAGAGCGGCGGCTGCGGCGAGTTCAAGGATGAGTCCCCAGTGGAGACACTTTGGATCACGGAAGGCAGTTTTCCAATTTCCGGTGCGGCGCCAGAGGTCAACGGCGCGGCCGAGGGTGAACGCGGCGATCAAGCCGAGGCCCATGAGGAACGAGCCGTGCATGTTGGCCCAGAGGGCGAACAATACAGGGATGAAGATCCAATCAGCACGGCGGCGCGTGCCGCTGGTGAGCCAGACGAGGAGAATTGCGAAGCCGAGCTGGCCGACGATCTGTGGTCGCCAGAGGGCATCGGAGCCGACGAAATATTGCTGGATGTTGAGGCAGAGGTAGAGAGCGAGGCCGAGGGCGGTCCAGCCGGCATGTTTTGTTTTGCGTTGCAGCGTCCAAGCGAGGAGTGCGACGCAGAGGGTGAGGGAGAGGGCAAAGCCGAGTTGCAGCCCTTGCGGGCCCATAATTTTGAGAAGGCCGAAACTCGCGAGTTCGCTGAGCCAGGCGGTATCGACGAAGGAGACCCCTTTTGAGAGGGGCATGAGAGGTTCCGTGGTGGGAACTTCCTTGTGGTGCCAGATCCATTGGCCATAGGCGACGTGGCCCCAGACATCTGTATGCCAGAGGGGCCGGGAGGCGGCATACCAGAAGACGAGGCCGAGAAGACCGGCGAGCAAAGCCCAGGCACGAGGGGCGCGGAGGGACGGGGGCAAGCGATCCGGGAGTTCCGGGCGCTCCTGCTCCTGATCGTGGTCGGGTTCCTGTTCCATGACGTCCGTGCCGGGGGAAAGTGTGGTGCTCATGAACGGACAAAATTCATTGTGAAGTGTTTACGTCGGAAACGCTCTGGTAAACGGAAAAATGGAGGAGCGGTCCCTGTGGTGGAAACATAGGGCGCAGGGAGTCAGAGGCGTTGTGGAAAATCTACAACGCTGGGAGTGAGGCGTGGGGAAAAGTGGACTGACGGGGATTGAACGAGGAGGACGGGGTGGGTGAATGTAGGGGTTGTGTGGGTTGCTCCGGGGTCAGGTGGATTCCCCTTCGGAGGCGGAGTCGGCGACGAGGGCGCGGAGACGTTCGATGGGAGTGGGAGCCGGTGGGATTGGGATATCAAGGAGTTTGAGTTCCCAGGCGGAAGAGCTGTTTCCGAAGCGGTCCTGAAGGATCCTCTGGGCTCGGGTCAGGTTTTCGGTCTGGATGAAGTAATCGCCGATGACGCGAGCCAGGTCGATCAGCTTGGTATCGGCGGGACGGCGCTGGAGCCCATCGAGAGCCCATTTCCAGGCGGTGGTCCATTCGCCGGATTTGGCATAGGACTGGGCGAGGTTGGAGTACATCTCAATCAGATCCGGGTCGATGGCAAGCGCCTGTTTCCAGTAAAGGCGGCGCTGGGTTTCGTTCTGAGAATGGTCCGCGCGTGACCAGTAATAGAGAGCGTTCCAGGTGGGGTGCGAGGCATACCAGATCGCGGGGATGAGGAGGGCGTGCGTGATGAGAAGGAGGGAAATCGTGGCGGTACGGCGAAGGAAGGTGAGATGTTCCCAACGGCAGAGTTTTTCGATGGCGAGGCCGTAGATGAGACCGGCGAAGTGGGCGACGTTGCCAATGGGGAGAATGTCGGCGGCATCGAGGGGGATCATCGCGAGAAGTCCGCCGAGGGTGATCCAGATGACGTCGGTGGGGAGTTGCTCAGCGAGGAGCGGATCACGATCGCGGCGGGCGATGAGCCAGCCGAAGATGGCGCAGATGACCCCGGAGAGTCCGACGTGGTGCGGATTGAAGAAGGATTGAGCGACGGACGAAAACCCGGCGGCGCCGAGCAGGAAGAGGACGTATTGCCAGGAGGGGAGGCGGCGTTCCATGAGTTTACCCAGGTACGCGAGCGCCCACATGTTGGTGAGGAGGTGGAGGAAACTGCCGTGATGGAGGGTGGTTGCCCAGAGGCGCCACCAGTCCCCCTGCCAGAGGACGAAACCGCCGCCGAGCCCGCCCCAATGATTGATGGCGACACCCTCGGGGAGGGATTGCTCGGCGGATTCAATCTGCACAAAGAGGAAGAGAAGGATGCAGATCTGGAGGAGGGCGTAAGTGACCCAACCGGGGCTTGCGCGGCGCAGTCGACGAAAGATTTCGGAGTCAGGTTCCGGCATGGATGGAAAGGGAATCGGTGATAGTGGTTCAGATCCAGAAACCATTTTATCGGAAGGGGGTGGTTTTCCCCAAGAGGAAGCGGGGAATTGGGATTGTGGCGAAAGATGGGTGGTTTTATGATTCGCGGCTCGTTGTGAGGTGTTTGTTCAGAGACGTTTGGACCGCCTCACCCTGCCCTCTCCCTCGTGGGGGAGAGGGTAAAAGAGAAAGAATTATTAAATGTCGTACGCGGCGTCATTGTCATCATCATCTAGTTCGTTGCGGAATCCGCCGTGGGGATTGCTGGCGTGCATTCTGCTGCTGATGGTGATTGGGGTGAGTGCGATCGCGCGGGGGGACGAGCTGGATCCGGGGATCAAGTTTCACGAGCGGCAGATGGTGTGGATCACGCTGGGGCTGCCGTTGATTGCAGTGTGCGCGTCTTGCAATTATCGCCCATTGGCGCGGTGGGGGATCTGGCTGTACGCGGGGAATTTGTTTCTGCTCGTCGCGGTGTATTTCTTTCCGCCGATTAATGGGTCACAACGCTGGATACCGTTGGGGATCATCAGCTATCAGCCTTCGGAGAGCGCGAAGATCGCGTTTATCCTGGCGCTCGCGGATTACCTGCGTCATCGGGAGAATTACCGGCGGCTGACCGGGTTGATCGTGCCGTTTCTGATGGCGCTGGTGCCGGTGGCATTGATCCTGAAAGAGCCGGATCTGGGGACGTCGCTGTTGTTCATCCCGGTGCTGTTCGGGATGCTGTTTGCGGCGGGGGCGCGGTTGCGGCACCTGGTGCTGATCGGAATGGCGGGGGTGTGTCTGTTGCCTGCGTTGTGGATGGCGATGAGCGCCGAGCAGAAATCGCGCGTGACGACGGTGTTCCAACAGAAGGACGGAGGGGCTGCTCCGACGGGGGATGGGTATCACCTGCATCAATCAAAACAGGTGTTGTCGCTGGGGGGGATGTGGGGAAGTCAGTTTCAGGGGGAAGCGATTGAGGATCCGACGGCGTATCACCTGCCGGCGGCGCACACGGACTTTGTGTTCTGCATGGTGGGAGAACGATGGGGGCTGGCAGGGTGCGTGCTGACGATCGGGGTATACCTGGCACTGTTCGGTCAGGGATTGCGAATTGCCTCGGGGACGCAGGATCCGTTCGGGCGGCTGGTGGCCGTCGGAGTGGTGACACTGCTCGCGACGCAGACGGTGATAAACTCGGGGATGACGGTGGGGCTGATGCCGGTGACGGGCTTGACGCTGCCCTTGGTGAGTTACGGCGGGGCGAGTTTATTGACGACGTGCGTGTCGCTGGGGCTGTTGATCAGCGTGCACATTCGGCGGAGTTTCGAGACGGCGGGAGAGCCGTTTTTGTTTGGGGATTGAAGGGGGAAGAGTTGAAACGAGTGCTGAGAATTATTTTGTCGGTCGTTGTGGGGGTTGTCACGGCGATTGTGCTGCTCATCGCCGTGGAGGGGTTCAGTGCGGTGGTGCATCCGTTTCCGGAGGGATTCCAGGGGACGCGGGAAGAGATTTGCCGTCACGTTGAAAAGTATCCGGCCTGGATCCTGGAAGTGGTGATTCCGATGTGGGCTGGGATTGGATTCCTGAGCACGTGGGTGACGGCCAGGATCGGGAATCTGTATTCCGGGATATTTGTCGGGGTGCAGTTTCTGGCGGCGGTGATTGTGAATGTGGTGATGTTGCCTTATCCGCTGTGGTTCAAAGCCGGAATGCCGCTCGCCACGTTCATTGCGATTGTGCTGGCGGTTCGACTGACGTTGCGACGCAAAGTCGCTGTCAGGCCCGCTTCCGCCCCATGAATTGAACGACGGAAGCCAGACCTGTGTGGCCTTCCCCTTCGCGGACGTCTCTTTCGATTTCGCGCAAAATGATCGGCTCGCAGATCGGGAACTCCCGGCGGATCTTCTCCACGGTCTTGAGCATGTCCGCATCCCTGGGACCGCCTGTGTCACGAAGAAGCTGATTCTCGGAGTAGGCTTCCAGAAGAATGACGCCTCCAGGGAGAAGAGACCGCTCGACCAGGGGATACAACCTGTTCCGAACTTTGCTCGGAAGATGTGCGGAAATGGAGATGACGGAGCCAAAGCAGCTTTCCTGCGGCTCGAACGTTTCCAGATCTGCGACGATGGTTGTGATTTTGACGCCGCGTGATGCGGCGAGTTTTTGTGCCTTTTCCAATGCGACCGCGGAGATATCGACACAGACGACGTCGAGTCCTTGTGATGCCAGAAAGACAGCATTCCGGCCTTCTCCCTCGGAAAGGGAAAGGACTGGTCCTTTGAGAAGCGTGGAGTGTTCTGCGAGGAATGAATTCGGTTCGGTGCCGTAGAGATAGTTTTCGCTGGCGTAGCGATGGTTCCAGAAGGCTTCGTCGTACATGAGAGTTTTTCCCTGCGGGAGGTGGTTGGCTGGAGGTGATTGTTCGGGCGGGCCGTGTTCTAATCCGGATAGTCTCTCGCGGATGAGACTCGTCCGTTTTCAAAGTTGATCGTGAGCCACCAGTCGTCGATCACGCCGTCGGTGCCAACCCGGTAGGTGAGTGACTTCTCGTCGTCGTTAGCGGGATCACCGAGGAGCGAGAGGACCGATTTCTTGTCGAGGCCGATGAGAGATCGCTTCGCGACCATATCCGTGAGCATTCTCTGACGGCTGGCCGGATATTTTTTCCAGGCGTTGGAATCAAAAGAAAAGGGTGCGTAGGAAAACCGCCATACGAAGTAAGAGAGAAACACTGCCGCGAGCCACAGCGGAACGATGAAGAGCAGCGATCTTTTGAGCCGGCGGGATGTAGACATAATGAACCATGGACACCACTTAAACCCAACTTCCCGGCGTCATTGATCGTGAGCGGGATTGAGAAAGTGAATTGAGCTAATTATTTCTTCGACGACCTGGCTTTCGGTCGTTTGCAGGGTCCAGTCGCAGATGTAGGTGACGAGGGCGAGGTTGGTGCCATCGGTGCAGTACCAAACTCGGATATAATCATCTCCTGACCGGAAGTTTTCGGCGAGGATGGTCGTGTCGCCCAGGGATTCGATGCGGTTGAACGGAGATTCTAACTTCTGAGTGGCCGCGAATTCTGACAGGAATTGGGAGAGGTCCTGCGTAGAGATTCGGGGCAGGGAGCCACTTTTGTAAAGGGCTGTGGAGATTTGCAATGCGCCGACACCGGAGTCGAACTTCGCGATGGTGAGGGGGGCGTTGGGGTCGTCAAGGGTCGCGGTGATATCACCCCATCCGTCAGGGAGATCGAGCAATATTCCGCTATTTGTCAGGTGGCGTGGGGACATATTCGAATATCCCTATCAGGATCAAATGGCGATGCGCCCTGCGGGCCACCTTGTCCCTCGGGGAGAGGGCTTTGGAAAGGCGCTCTCGCTTTACGTCGACCGCTGCGTGGCGAATTCGGTGACTTCCTCCAACAACTGGCGGGCGGGGGAGTCGGGGACGCAGGTGAGTTGCGCCCGGGCGGCCGCGGCGAATTCCTGGGCACGACGGCGGGAGTATTCCACCGCGTCGCTCTGGTCGAGTAACTGCTGCAGCTTGCGGCGAGATTCGGCGGTCGGGGTGTTCAGCAGGTCGCGAATGCTGGCGGCTTGATTGGGAGTCGAAATCGCGAGCAGGTGGATGACCGGGAGGGTCAGCTTCTGCTTTTCGAAATCAGAGCCGAGGGTTTTGCCGGTCTGGCTTTCGTTGCCCCAGACGTCCAGGAGATCGTCGGCGATCTGGAAGGCGATGCCGAGAGAGCGGCCGTAGCTTTCAAAGGCTTTCACGACCTGTTCCGCACCACCGGCGAAGTGTGCACCCAGCGCACAGCAGATGGCGCAGAGTTCGGCGGTCTTGCCTTCGATGATTTCGATGTATTGTTCTTCGGTGAGATAGAGGTTGCCGCGCTCGTGGATCTGGCAGAGTTCCCCTTCGCAGACGAGATTGGTGGCGCGACCGATCCAGCGGCAGGCGAGGGTGCTTTCCAGGCTACTGGCGAGGTGGAAGGCGTGGGTGAAAAGGTAGTCGCCCAAGAGGACGCTGGTTTCGTTGTTGTAACGGGAGTTGACGGTGGCGACGTGGCGGCGGATCTGGGCTTCGTCGAGAACGTCATCATGAACAAGAGTCGCAGTGTGGATCATTTCCACGACCGCGGCGAGAACCTTGTGGGATTCCTCGATTTCGCCGACGGCGGCTCCGGAGAGGAGCAGCAGCATAGGGCGGAGGCGCTTGCCGCGGTAGCTGTTCATGTGGGTGAGGACATCGCGGACGTAGGGATGTCGGCTGTCCAGTTCGCGCATGAAGACCGCCTCGGCGTCCAGCATCTGGCGACCGATGAGTCGCTCAACGCGGGAGAGGAGATCCTTGGCACCGGTTTGTCCTGCGACGTCTTCCCTCATAATCTCTTTCGTTAAAGCTTCAATCCTGGCGGGTGGAGAGGTTTTCGCGGATGAAGTGTCCGCTGCGGCCACCCTCTTTTTCCAACAATTCGATCGGGCCGAGGGACATCCCCCGGTCCACGGACTTGCACATATCGTAAATCGTGAGCGCCGAGACGCTGACGGCGGTCAGAGCTTCCATCTCGACACCGGTGCGGGCGGTGACGCCGACGGTTGCCTCGATGCGGACCGATGTTTCCCCGTCCGGCTCGATGGCAATCTGGATGCTATCGAGGGGGAGGGGGTGGCAGAGGGGGATGAGGTCGGAGGTGCGTTTGGCGGCCATGATTCCGGCGAGGCGGGCGACTTCGAAGACGTCCCCCTTGCTGAAATCCCGGTCGAGGATTTTGCGAAGCGTACGAGGCTCCATGTGGACGAAGCCGACGGCGCGGGCGCGGCGGGCGGTCACCTCTTTCCCGGCGACATCGACCATGCGACTGGCACCGGTGGTCTCAAAATGTGTGAACTCGTGATCGGACACGTGCAAGATCCTGGTTTTCTACCCGGCGAGATTGGGTGTTACTCCAATATTGCCAAGAGCTTCACCATTTTTACAAGAGTGTTAATTTTATCGGAGAACGGGGGCTGCTGCCACGTAAAAGCAGGAGTAAAACGCCGGGAGAAAACGACCGTCAGGAGGAAAATCGAACAGTCTCTCTGAAATTCCACGCAAATTACGGTCCAACATTAACCGACAAGCGGAAGGTGTCAGCGGGAATTCGGTTCGGGGGAGCGTTCGTAGAGACCCCCGAGGAGGACTCCGGAGCGGCGGACTTCCTGAATGGGCTTATAGCCTGGGGGGCCGTTTCCCCAGCCTGGGGGGAGGTATTCGAGGCGGGGGAACATGAGGAGAAAGCGGGGTTGCCGGCCGTTCTCTTCGACGTAGGGGATGATCTGGATTTCCTTCGCTCGAAGGGAAGGGGCCTGGCTGAGGAGGGCGATGGTGTGGTTGGGGTGGAGGACAGGAGCGAGGGCAAGTTCTCCCTTCGCTGGGACGACGGTACTGCTTTTCAGGACAAGTTCGCGGGTGACGCCATCCCCCCAGTAGGTGACGGGGAGTCCAAGGCGGGAAGCGCCGGCGAGTCCGCCGACGAGGGCGTTGTAGTAGCTGAGGTAGCAGGGGGCCATGTGGAGGATGCCGATCCCTTGCGCAAGGCAGAAGAGTGTCGCGGCGGTCCAGGTGAGTTGGCGGCTGGTGCGGCGAGAGAGCCAATCGAACGCAAGGTCGGCGCCGCGACCGACGAAGATGGCCCAGAGAGGGTAGCTCATCAAAAAGAGGCGTTCGCCGTCGTAGACAGCAATTCGGGGGAGTGAGAAGAGGAAGAGAGGGAAGAGCATGCCAATGAGGATGAGCCAGCCTCGGGAATCTGATTTGAAGCCTTTGCGAATGAGTGAGGAGATCCCACAGCTGCCGAGGAAGAGCCAGCCGACGGGAATGGTGGAGAAAAAAATGACCCAGGGATAATGCCAGGGGACATTGGTATCCACAATTTTCTGCCCGAAGTAGGTGACGAGGATGGG
Source organism: Planctomycetales bacterium (assembly GCA_046349635.1). Taxonomy (GTDB): domain Bacteria; phylum Planctomycetota; class Planctomycetia; order Planctomycetales; family Planctomycetaceae; genus JAXMBX01. The sequence goes on along the minus strand of JAXMBX010000002.1, from coordinate 204,459 downwards.
GGCGCGAATGAGGGCATGCCGGAGATAGCCTCCGAAGAGTTGCGAGGATCCCTCCCACATCCAGGTCCAGCCGAGCATAAAGAGAACAACGCCGCTGAGTCCCCAGATCATCATGGGGCGGATGGCGCGCCAGCGCCACTGTGCGAGAGCCCAGATTCCGACGGGAGCGGGGAGGATGGCACCTTGAATTTTGGTGAGGAGGGTCAGTCCGAAGAGGAGGCCCGTGAGGGCGGCGGTTTTGTCGTTGGGGGGCTTGTCTCCGGGCCAGCGTGTTCCAATGCTGAGGTACAGCAGCGTGGACATGACTGCCATCGGCAATTCAAGCGCGGCGAGGTGGGCGTGTCCGAAGAGTCGGGGCATCAAGAGCACGGCAAGCGAGGTCCACAGGCCGACACGGTTGCCATACCAACGGCCAGCGGTCCAGCCTGTGATGAAGACCAGGAATGCGAACGCGGCGGCGGAGGCCATGCGGGCGTTGGCGATGACCCATTCGCTGTGTCCGGGAGGAGGGGGGACAACGAGGGGGAGAAATTCATGCCAGAGGCCGAGCCAGATCCGGCCGAGTGGGGGGTGGTCGGGGAGTTCGGTGATGACTTTGCGATAGCCGGTGATATCCACAGCGAGGAGCCGATCGACCTGTTTATTGCCTTGGTCGACGTTGAAAATTTCATCGACGGTGAGGCCTGGTCCCTGGAAAGAGGCGGGGAAGTCACCGGCGGGATCGAGGGCGAATGAGACCCAGACCCAGGCGATGAGGGCTACGATCAACGGAGCGAGCCAGGGGCGCGCGGTCCAGGGGATGGGAGTGGGAGGAGCCTGGGGCATGGGGTTGAATGAACAAGAAAGACGGGGCGCAAAGGGTTTCGTAACGGTTGAGATCCGGAGGCTTCCGCTGAAAAGAGAAAGGCCAATCGCCCTTGTTCAGACTCACGCCACGTGAGTGTGAACTGCGGTTGATTGCCCCCCGCCGCCCAGCTTCAGAATGAATCAAGCCTACAGGATTTACGCCAGACGGCGAAAGAGTGAGACGTGAAAACAAAAAAAACTCCGCCGATCTGCACATCGGCGGAGTTTTCGTTGTCACGTAATCAGGCAGCGGTCAGACCTGCGATTGGAGAACGGACAGACCCTCCACGCTCCCTGTACGGGTCAGATGCCTCGTTAGGTCCGGTCGTGGCGGGCGGCGAACCCCATCCCGCCACGATGATGTTCCGAACAAAACGACTTGAGATGTCCTCTCTCAATTTGGAATGCTGCCCCAAACGACGTCCTGCCCTTCGGGGAGCAACTTGGCCTATGTGGACCAAGCCTTGGCTTGTCTTAAGCCAACTGCTTTTTCCGGCCAACCAGAGTCTTGATGCGTTCCGCGAGCAGGACGGAGTCGAACGGCTTGCGGAAGGTTTCGTTGAAAATCGTGCGGTCGAAACCGCTGGCATTGTCGTCATCGGACAGGAGTCCAATCTGGACCACGTCGATGTATTCCGGATTCTTGCGGAGGTTCTGGGCGATCATCAGGGCTTCGTGGCGACCCATGACGAAGTCGATCACGACGCAATCCGGATGAAGGGATTCGGCCTGAATACCGGCTTCGAAACCGCTGTTCGCGTAGTCCAACTTGAAGTTGTCGGACCCCATACTTTCGGTGAGGGTTGCCTTGATGTGGGCTTCAGCACCCACGAGCAGGACCTTGCCGACCGCTTCGTCTTCGAGTTCACCGAGTGGCATCCCGTGTTCCTTGAGGAAGCGAACGAGGTGTTCGCGGGGGATGCGTCGATCTTGTGATCCGGGGATGCGGTAGCCCCGCAGCCGTCCGGAATCAAACCATTTACTGACCGTCCGTGGCGCCACTTTGCAGATCTTGGCGACCTGGCCGGTTGTGAAGATTGTCTTCATCGCAGGCTCTCCAATCTCAAGTACTGTCTCTCAGGCAGAGGGTGTTCGGGCCCTCCGGAGCTGCTTTCCCTACTCCTGATCGTGCGATCGGTCAGGCGTATTGGGTCGGGAGAACAGGCTCTGGGTTCGTTGTGGATTGCTGTCAAGACAGGTTGCGAAACAAGAACTCAGCGCGGCGCTGAATTTCGAATCACGTCATCGTCGTCTCGAAGCCCGAGTTTCCACCGAGAGAGGAAGGCAATAAAAAACCTTCCGCGCAAGATGGTCTCTAAGCGGATGCTTGAGACTGCGGAAGGGAGAGATTGATCGCATCAACAATGCGTCCAGCGCGTACTGGAAGTGCGTTGATCAAGATGTTGGTCCCCCCTTTCCACCGAATCAGATCGTTTTCCCGAAAAACGCGTCCCAATCGCTGACATGCATTTTTCGTGTCAAGACCGATCTAACCGTCTGCCCTAATTTTTCGATCCGTCCGGTGTCTGAACTTTAACCTGTTTGGTGGGTTAGTTTGTTACAACGCGTACGGCGTGCATGGGTGTTGCAATCGTCCCCGCAACGCGTAAGGTTTCTCAGGATTGCACGATTTTCCCTGGGGGATTGATCCATTGCGCGCGAAGGAATCGGAAGAAAATCGCGCAACTGATTACGCGGCAATGAGGAAGTGCAGAATCGGCAGGAAAAAAAGATTTTCAGAACTTCGCCGATTATCCGTCGCAGGGGAAAATTAATTCCGCACGATCGTCGTCTTCACAATTTTCAGGCCGCCTCAGGAACCCTGCTCGGTTTTGAAGTGTCCATCGTCCCCGACGTCCTCAAAGCGGACGGACATCCGCTTGGAGACCTCGGGATTCCTCCATGGTGACGCTGTAGAGCACGTCCGCGACGGACATTGTCCGCTTGGAGTGAGAGATGATGATAAACTGCGTCCACTCGCGGAATTCCTGCACGACGCGCATGTAGCGCTCGACATTCCCCTCGTCGAGGGCGGCATCGACTTCGTCGAGGATGCAGAAGGGGCTGGGCTTGCTCTTGAAGATTGCCATCAGGAGCGCGACCGCGGTGAGGGTTTTTTCGCCGCCGCTGAGGAGGGAGATACTGCGCAACTCCTTGCCCGGCGGGCGGGCAACGACTTCGATGCCGCAGTCCAGGACGTCCTCGGGATCTTCGAGAACGACGTCTCCTTCCCCGCCGCCGAAGAGTTTGCGGAACAGTTCCCGGAAGTTTTTGCGGATCTGTTCGAAGGAGTCGAGAAGAGGGCGTTTGTTTTCGACGTTGATTCGAACGATTTCCTCGAGGGTATTTTTGGCTTCGACGAGGTCCTGCAACTGGCCGTTCAGCCGCTGGTAAGCGCGTATCCAGTTCGTCCAGGAGCTGGAGGCAGTTCGCGCTTGACGCGGGTTGACGGCTTGAGCTGCGCCGCAGGCTTTCGATGCGGTCTCGACTTCGTCGACGGCAGTTGTGATCGACTCCGGGAATTTCCGCGGCAATATCGAGTTCCGAGCCTTCAAGGCTGTGATTGTCTTCATCAAAATCCGCCTGACTTTCGGCAGATTCCGCCGATGTGTTTGATTCCACGGCGATGTCTGATTCTACACAGTTTCCGCGACGGCGGGGCGGAGCGCACTTTCCCAGCGGCGGCTGCCTCGGGAAGTTCGACTCTGGTATTCATCGCGGATCCGTTCCGTGAGATGCTCCATCTGCTGGAGTTCGTGCTGGTGCGTTCCTTGAGTTCGCGGCGTTCGTGGCGGAGGCGGAGTTCCCGTTCCGCGAGTGTGCTGCGAAGCTGGCGAACCTCGTCCCGGCAAGTTGCCGTTCCTGGACTTCCTGATGGAAGCCGACCTGACGGCCGCTAAGTTCGGCCAGATGTGTTTTCGGGTTTCCTTGAGGTGGCTGTCGATCTGGCAGATTTTTCACGAATCAGGACGAGGCGGCGTTCGGATTTCGCGATGCAGATCACGCTGAGCATTCCTGATCAAGCCGGACGCGGACATTCTGTGTAAGCCGCGGAGTGCTCCTCCTGCTTGACAAGGTCCATCTGTGCCTGCGATCCGCTCCTGAATTCGTTGCGGACGAGGTCGTGCTGATAGAGTTCCGCTTCGAATGATCACGGCAGTTTCAGTTCCGCGAGTTCGGTTTCCGCGGCGCGATTTCGGCATCAGAGCCATCGGTTTCGAGTTCGCGACGGCGAGCGGCGATGTCTTCGCGTTCGCGGTCGATCTCGGCGAGTTCTGGCGGATGTGCTCCAGATGGTGAGCTCGCGGTTGCCGAGGGCGGATCGCCATTCCGTCATGCCGTCGGAGGAACTTTCCAGACGCCGGCGGCGTGTTGTTCGGATTCGTGATCTGCCAGCGCTGTTGAAGCCCTGGAGGCGCTGTTCTTCCTGCTGATCCTGTTCCAGGCGGATGAGATCCTGCTTGAGTCCGCGGAGTTCACTTTTGCGGGGACGAGGGCGGTTTCCCGCCGGAGGACGCTGGCGCAGAGGGTGCCGTCTGCGTCGAGAGTTCTCCTCGCATGGTGACGAAGCGGCAGCCCGCGTTCAGGAGGCGAGGCGGAGGGCGTCTTCGAGGGATTCCACCATCTACGTATCACCGAGGAGTCGTGGGCGGCGAATTCGTCCGGAAGACGGGCGGAACGGACGAGTTTGTTTCAGCGCGGCAGCGGACCCCTCGTTCACCGGTGAGATCGATCGGCTCGAGAGGGACGATATTCGAAGTAGAGGTCTTGACCGCTCTTTTGAGGATCATGCCAGAGGGCGTGTTTATGATCTTCCGGAAACGCAGAGACGAATCCGACCCGATGAGAATGAGCTGCGGCCGGATTGAAGGTATTCGACGAGAGGTTGCAGGTCGGAGACGACGATGGCCTGGCCCCGCGATCCAAGGGCGACTTCAAGGAGGGCGGCATCTTCGAGAGCAACGATCAGCAGATCTGCGACGCTGCCAAGGATCGTGTTCCAGGAGCGACATCGGATTCGGGCGCGGGCGAGGATTTCCTTGCAGCCGATGCCGAGCCCCTTCCTGTCGTTGTTCCAGGTCTTCGAGGAGCCCACGGCGGGCCTCCAGAGCGCTGCGGCGTTCACGTTGGTCGCGGACGGCGTTCTGAGCGGTTTCAATCAACTCCAGCGTTTCGGAGCGTCGCGCGCGGGCGGAACGGACCTCTTCACGAAGGGCGGTCAGTCGATCGGTGGCGGCCTGCAGATCCAGACGTGCGACCTCAAGTTCGGCCAGATATTTCGACTCTTCCAGGCGAAGCTGATCCGTGCGTTGGTCGAGGCGCCGAAGAGTGAGTTCCTGTGTGTCGAAGGTCGAGCGGCGGCTGCTTTTGCGGTTGGTGAGAATGGAGATGAGTTGGAGAAGTTCGAGCTGGCGGGCGCGGTCCTGTTCCAGGATTTCGCGAGCCTCGTGGATCATGTCGGAGAGAAGGCGAAGTTCCTCGCTTTGGCGGGCGAGTTCCTCCTGCCGTGTGGTGACTTGCTCCTCGAACTGCTGAACGGTACCAGTGGTTTCTTCAAGTTCGCCGACCGCCTGCCGGGCACGTGTGCTCAGTTCCGACTGTTGCTGCTGAAGGCGTTCGAGTTCCGAGTTGAGTTCCGCCTGACGGGCATTCTGATGCAGGATGGTGGCTTCGTGGCCGGCGATGGATTCGCGGTTTTCGGCGGACCGTTTTTCCGCTCCGCGCAATTGGTCCTCGAGTTCCGCGACCTTGGAATCGATGGCGGATTGTTCGGCTTCGGCAGCCTGGTGTTGTTCGGTGAGATCCTTCACCCGCAGATCGATTTGATCGTTCTGTTCCTTGATCGAAGCGAGTTGCTCGGTCATGGAGCGGTAGTCATCGGCGGCGAGACCGATGCGGAGGCGACGAAGTTCCTCGGAGTATTCGCGAAAGCGGGCGGCTTTTCCGGCCTGGCTGCGGACGGAGTCGAGTTGAGATTTGACTTCGTCGACGATGTCGGTGAGGCGGACGAGGTTCTGGCCGACGCGTTCCAGGCGGCGGAGGGCATCCTGCTTGCGCTGGTTGAACCGGCTGATGCCCGCGGCTTCTTCGAAGACGACACGACGGTTCTGGGTGGTGGTCTGCAGGAGGGCATCGACGCGCCCCTGCTCGATAATGCTGTAGGCGGCGGTTCCCGCACCGCTGCCGAGGAACAGATCCCTGACGTCCTTGAGTCGGACGGGCTGTCGGTTGATGAGATATTCGGACTCACCACTGCGATAGAGGCGTCTGCCGATGAGGACTTCACGGTGTTCGGAGGCGAGGTGTCCCTTGGAGTTGTCGAAGGTGAGGGTGGCCTCGGCATAGCCGGCGGGTTTGCGTCCGGCGGAACCATTGAAGATGACGTCGGTCATCTCCTTGCCGCGGAGGCTTTTGGCGCTTTGATCGCCGAGGAGCCATTTCAGCCCGTCGACGACGTTGCTCTTGCCGCTGCCGTTGGGGCCGACGACGCAGGTGACACCAGGCGCAAAATCAAACGTCGTTCGGTCGGCGAAGCTCTTAAAGCCGAACAGATCCAACGATTTGAGCATGGAAGTACCTGACGTGACGAAAAGCGGACGATGTTCCCTGCGCGGTGCAAAAGGGAAAGGGAGAGCGTGAGGTTATTCGTTCTGATCTTTGTCCGGTTGTGCTTCTTCCGAGGTTTCCCGTTCTTTCTTCTCGGCCTGCTCTCTTTTGTTGCGTTCGGCTTTCTCTTCAACCTTTTTGTTGAGAGCATCGGAGGTTGTGTCCGTGGATTTGCTGCGTTTGAAGAAACCGGCCTGGAGGATGCGAGAGTTCATGGAAGGGGCTTTTTCCGCGGACTTTTCTTCTTTCTCCTTTTCTTGATCTTCATCCTTGTCTGCGGATTTGCCGTGCCTGTTTTTCGCAGGGGTGGATTTCGTGGTGGAGCCGGCCACTCCGAAAATATTTTTCTTCGTTTTCTCTTTCGGTTCCGGTTCCTCAGGTTCGGCGTAGGGATCTGCGCGTTCGTCCTTCACGTCACCCGCGGGACTGGGATATTGGTTGGGGCTCATGTGGTCCCGACCGATCTTCGCTTTTTCCTTGTGCGAGCTGCCACCGAAGCTGGCGGCGAGTTGCTGTTCCTCTTCAGTCCGGTAGTAGAGACGTCCCGGGGCGGGAAGTGCATCGATCTCAACCCGGCCGGGGGTATTGTGCTGGAGCTTGGCCTGGGTGAGCATGGCGGCGATATCGGGATACGTGGCGCCGAGTTCACCGGCGGCGACGATGATGTCGGCGATTCGGAGGCTGACTTCGCGACGGGCTTCCTTACCGACCTCGAAGCGGCTGACGACACAACGATCGGCGCCGGCCTGGGCGTTGATGTTGATCTTGGAGCCTGCACTGAGAGCGATCGGTGTGGACAACTGCTGGTCCTGGCCGAAGATGACGATTTCGGCGACCTTGTGGCGGGTGAGGTGGACCATCGGTTCCCCCTTGGTGGCGAGGGGATGGAAGTTGAACTGGTCGTTCAGGCGCTTGCCGCGGATGTAGGGATCATTGGGATCGATGGTCCACAGGGCACGGAATGCGCCGTAGCGGGTTTCCGGGCTGTTTTCATTGAGGAGCTTGTGGAGTTGCGTGAAGCAATCGGGATGCTCAAGGGCGGACATGGCGGCGAGGGCGAAGACCCGGAAGGCCCGTTCATCGCGGGCCATTTCTGCGAGCACTACGACCCCGGACTCATCCTCGAGATACGCGAGCGCTTCTGCCGCGTAGAAGCGGACTTCCTTGCTGGGGTTATTAAGGGCTGTCTTTAGGAAGGGGACGGAGCTTTTGCCGATGGCTTCGAAGCGTAGGGCGGCCAAGGCGGCCATGTCAGGGTTGAGGATTTGCTCTTTGAGTTTTTCCTGGCGATCTCGTTGCTCCAGGGGAGTTTCTCGGAAGGCGATATTGCGGATGACCTGCATGTAGCGATCGTAGTTCTGCTTGTAGATGGGGTGGACGTCGAGTTCAATGAACTTGTTGTCCTTGGCGATGGCCATGGACTTCTTGGAGCCTTTTTCGATGGTGGAGAAGCGTTCTCCGATGCGGTCGGCGATCTGCTTGCTGTTGCGGACCCCCATGACGTCACTACGGAGGAAGATGCCGAGCTTGCGTTCCTTCTTGGCTTTTCCACCGGCGAGGACCTTGCCCCGCTTGAGGACACCAGCGAGATCTTTTTCTTCCCCGAGCCCCATGCTGACGAGAATGGGGCCTTCGGCGGTGCCGTAGGAACGTCCGGTCAATTCACCGACATTCTGGACATAGGCCTTTTCCCAGAGATAGGTTTCCATGAGCCAGCCTCCGGCGAGGCTGGTGGCGGTGGAATTGGGAGGGAGGCTGACGATGACGTCGAACGGTTCCCCTTTTTTGACATCGGCATTGAGATAGGCTTCGACAAGAACGAGAGCGGTGGAGGGATCCTTGAGAATCTCGTTGGGTTTCTTGACGCCGCGGCGTTCCATTTCACGGACGAGGGTGGAGCGATAGGAGGAAGGGGGAGGATCCTCGCCGGTGTTATCGAGTCCGGTGACGAGTCCGACACCGTAGAGCTTCATGGGGGAATTGCCGACGATCTGGGATTTATCGCCGATGTATTCGACCTTGAGTTCCTGGGTTTCGAAGAGTTCCTTTTTGTCCTTGTTTTTATCCTTGTTCTGCAGACGGACGACGTCGAGCTTCTGACAGCCCAGGAAGAGGGGGAGCAGCAACAAGGGGAACAGGAGGGCACGCGCGAACGGTCCGGCGAGGAGGCAGGTATCCGGTTTGAGAGGCTGCTGTCGCAACATAGTGAGACCTCGATGATGGGAGACGTCCGGTTGTCTGCGCGGCGAATGAATTGCGCGGCAGATCAGCGGCGTGCGTGAAAGAACTCGTTCGAGATGTGGGGTACGGAATGAGCGGGGGGGAAGGATAGTGACTTTCCGAACGAGGTCAATACGAAGTGAGACGGCGCGGGCGAGGTCTGGAGGGGGAGAACGGGGCGGGAGGGATGGGGCGTAGAATCGTGCGGGGACACGTCTTGCGACGAATTGTAGTTTCTACTACGATCCCGCGCTTGCCTGCCGGACCGGGCGGAACCGGGGTGGGATCTGTTGCGCAAAGATCCGCGAGTCTGTTACCTAAGTGATTTATGGAATATCAGTTACGACCGCTCGGCAAAAACTGCGCGAGGACGGGGCAACCGTTAAAACCGGGGTCGATGTGTTACTCCGTGCTGATCGAGAAGGGGGACGAACTGCAGCGTCTGGACTATTCGGCGGAGGGCTGGAAGGGACCGCCGGAAAATGCGGTCGCGCAATGGAAATGTGCGGTGCCGCTGCCTGCGGAGTCGAAGAAAAAGCTGCTGGATCCCGATGCCCTGATGGGGTACTTCGACCAGTTGTACGAGCAGGCCAATCCGCTGGATGAGCGGCTGCGTTATATCCTCGCCATTTTGCTGATCCGGAAGAAGCGTCTCAAGTTAGAGGGATCGCGGTACGAGGGGGAGAACGAATTCCTGCAGTTATTAAGCCAGCAGGGAGAAGGGTCTTACGAGGTACGGGACTTGCAGATCTCTGAAGAGGAGATGTTGGAGCTTCAGGACGTGTTGAACGCCCGGCTCGCGACCGAATGGAGCGAAAGTTGAACGCCCGCGTGACTGAGGGGGAAACGGTCAGTGAACGCACTCTGGACAAGAGCGCGGGCCGCGGCCTCGTTGTCACACGGGTTTTCGTGGTTACGGTGGTGCTGGCGGGGCTGAGTTTAACGCCGGGGTGTGCGTGGAGCCGATTCGGTCAGCACAATGCCCAGACCGCGCCCGTGTCCACGAACATGCAAAGCGCGTCGAAGGAAGAACTGGTCGCGCACATCAACCAGAACATCGCGAAGACACCTCGGTGGCGATGTACGGACGTTCGGATTTCGGCGCATGGACGACTGGGACTGGGGATGCAGCTCAGCGCGATGCTGGCGGTGGAAGAGCCGAAGAATTTCCGACTGGTGGCCCACTCGGCGGGGGGATTGACGGAGGTCGATCTGGGCTCGAACGAGGAGCGATTCTGGTTTTACGTGCGTCAAGCGGATCAACCGGGGGTGTACACAGCGAAGCACGAGCAGACGGAAGAGGCAATGAAGTACCTGCCGCTGCCGATCCAGCCGGAATGGTTCGCGGAAGCGCTGGGTGTGATTCCGTTGAACGCGGAAGAAGTGGAGTTGAAGCCGCATGAGAAGAATCCGCGGCTGGCGTACCTGGTGAGCACGCGTCAGAACGGAGGACAGAAACCGGTGCAGTTGGTGAGCGTGGTGGACAAGAGTCGCGGGCTGATCATGGAACAGCGGCTGTCTTCTCCGAAGGGAGAGGTCATTGCGACGGCACGGATGTCGAACCACAAACAGCACCCGGAGAGCGGGGCGGTGATTCCGTACCAGGTGGACATCAACTGGCCCCAGGCGAAGATGGGGATGACGATGGTACTGGGGCGTGTGGATATCGACGACACGCCGTTTGCGAGCCAGACGTTCGACATGCCGCAGTTGAAGAATGCCCCCGTGCGCGAACTGGGGGGCGGAGTTCCGGCACGGCCTGAAGCTCCGGTGCAGAAGACGAAACACCGGGAGAAGAAGTCGGCGAAGCGGGACGAGTGGGGCGAGGAAGACGAGCCTGCAGATCGGCCCATGAAGGGTGCACGGCGCGAGGCCCGGGAAAGAGACGAACGAGACGATGTTTCGCCGTTCGAGTGAGGGGAATTGAACCCTGGTGGAACCCGTCGGTTTCGATTGATGGTCCGCTCAGCGGACCTTACGGCAGGCGGATGGTGTGGCGGGTGATGCGGCGATAGAGGGCTTCGCCTGCGAATGACACGGCGGCAATGATGACCAGTGCGATCATGGCCCGGGGCTGCTGTTGCCAGGTGTAAGTGGCGAGGATGCCGAACATCGCCAGGCCGGTGAGGAGCGACGTCCAGACAATCAATGGATTAGCCCCGGTTTGTTTAAGGACGCGGAGATGGCCGGCGTTCACGATGGAATAGACGAGCAGAAACGCAGCGCTCCCCATCATGGCGATCCCGGAGAGGTCGAAGGTCAGCGTCATGACGATGACGAGCAGGGTGGTGGCGAGCAGTCCTCCGGTGAGTTGCTTCCACTCGTTGCGGGATAGGGCAGTGGGGAGTTCCCCCTCTTTGGCGATCATGTAGCAGACGTTGGCGGAGCCGAAGAGAGTGGCGTTGATCGCGGAAGCTGTAGAAAAGAGAGCGGCGATAGCGATGAGGCGGAAACCGAATTCGCCGAGGAAGGGTTTGGCGGCTTCGGCAAGGGCGTAGTCTTTGGCGGATTCAATCTGGGCGTTGGTCAAATTCCCTGTGACAGTAATCGCGACGGCGAGGTAGATGAGAATCACCAGGACAACGCTGAGATAGAGGGCCTGCGGAAGAGTGCGGCGGGGGTTGGGCATATCGGCGGCGGCATTCGTGACGAGGCCGAAACCCATAGCCGATGAAGAGGACTCCCGCGCCGAAGAGGATCGATTTGGCGGCGGGCCAAAGTTCGGGGTTGAGGTGGGCGGGTTTGATGAAGCAAAGGCCGACGGCGGAGAAAAGGATGAGGATGGCAACCTTGATGCCGACGATGAGGAGTTCGGAGCGGCCCATGATCTTGGCGCCGAAGGCGTTCACCAGTGTGAGCAGCAGAACCATGCCGATGGCGAGGGACTTCACCAGCATTGCAGAGGGGTGAGTCGTGATGAACGTGGCGGCGTAGTGCCCGAAGGCGGAGGCATACAGGGCGAGGGAGATGATATAGCCGGCCCACATGAAGAGGTTGATACCCCCGGCGAGGACGCCATCGCCGAAGCTCTTGACGAGGAAGTAAACGGCTCCGCCGGCCGAGGGGAAAGTGGCCCCGAGCTTGGCGTAGGAGTAAGTGCAGAGGAGGGCGATGACGCCGCCGATCGCGAACGAGAGCCACATGGCATTGCCGGCGACCTGCGCGACGACGCCGAGGATGGAGAAGATGCCGGCCCCGACCATCCCGCCAATGCCGATGGAGACGGCGGCGGGAAGACTGACCTGGTTCGTGTCGGTAGGGAGTGTTGATGCGGGAATCGAAGCGGAAGGATCGGGCATGAAACGAGATTTTCAGGACGACGAAAATATTTGTAAGTGGGGAGCGGATCTATGGTAACGGATTTCAAGAAGGGGGAATCCGAGCGGGGTGATTTTTTGTGAAAGGAATGGGCGGACGGGGGGTATTTATTAGAAAGGAAGCTCAACAAACAGAAGAAAATCGGTTGTTTTGGGAGAAAAATCATGTCCACAACCCTCGCTTTGCACGTTCTGGTCAGTCTGGTTGGGATTTTTTCGGGAGTCGTCGTGACGTTCGGATTTCTGGCAGGCAAAAAACTGGAGGGTTGGAACGAGGTATTCCTGGGGACGACGATTGCCACGAGTGCGTCCGGGTTTCTGCTCCCGGCGAAAACATTTCTGCCGTCGCATGCCCTGGCGATCATTTCGCTGGTTGTCCTGGCGGTCGCGGTCTATGCCCGATATGGCTCGAAGCTGGCGGGTAGTTGGGAGAATAGTTATGTCGTGAGCGCGCTGTTCGCCCAGTATCTGAACGTGCTGGTGCTGGTGGTGCAGTCCTTCCAGAAAGTGCCGGTGGCGTTGGGTGCAGATCCGAACCAGGTCGCGGGAGGGATGCCGGTCGTGCAGTTGGTCGTGCTGGCGGGGTTTGTGTACCTGGGTTGGAAGTCGTTGCACGAACCCAAAGTGAGTGCGACTGTGAGATAAGTCGCGCCGAAAATTCTGTGACTCAAATCAACACGGCCGTCTCTCCTCCGAGGGACGGTCGTTTATTTTTTCTTTGAGATCATCCACTGGAGGAAAGAAATGATTCCGGCGAATTTGAATTGCGAGTCCACGTAGTGCTCGATGACATAGAACATGAAGTAATAAAGTCGAGCGAAGGACCAGATGGCGAGAGGGACGATGAGGTGGGCTGAAAAGTTGCGATGCGGATCACGGTCCGGAAGGTTTCGTGGATTCCTTGAAGAAACGAACGATGAGGGCGGGGGCTGCTTCGGGGTAGGCGTGGTCGCCGGGATGGATGACGGCGACGAAGGGGGCCCCTTTGTCGGAGGAATAAATGGTGCCGACCAGGTCGCCGGACTTGGCCCAGGGTTTTCCTTCGGCGTTGCAGCCGTTCCGCCTGCGAATTTCACCCATGATCCGCATCTGATTGTCAAACCGGACGATGGGGTCATTTTCCCCGGAGATATGGATGATGGGGAGCGGTTTCAGATCGCGCGCGGTACGGATGGCGAAGGCTCCGCCGGCGACGGGAGCCAGGGCAGCGAGTTGTTTGCCGCGGGCACCCCAGAGGAGATAAGTGAAGCTGGCGCCGTTGGAGTGGCCGGTGGCGAAGATGCGGCTGTCGTCGGCTTTGTACTTCTCGTGCAGGGTTTTGAGGATGGCGTCGACGAATTTGACATCGCGGTCTCCGTTTCCGCCGATCGTCTGCTGCCAGCCGGGGAATTTCCCCTGCGGATCGTACATGGAGGCGGTGGGAAGTCCCTGGGGACAGACGACGATGGCTTCGGGCCAGAGTTTCTGGAAACCGCGGCGTTCCATGATGTGCATGGAGCCGCCGTGCCCGTGAAAGACGAAGATGACGGGTGCGGGGGAGACGGATGTTTTGGAGGGGGGGATGATGAGGGCCTGGCGTTTCTGGCCGTCGATCGTCCAGTCGGTGGGCTGGGAGGCTTCGCCTAGAGCAGTAGAACAGGAGTAAGTCGAGCAGTAGAGGTAGAGAGTGAGTATGGACAGAACGAGAGAGAATTTCATGGGAAACTCCGGGGAAACGACGCGGGTGGGAGAGACCGCCTGCAGGATTGAACACCGGAGGGAGGGGAAAGGTATCGCGGAGAGTGGCGAAGAAGTGTGGGTTGCGGTAGGCGGGGATTGACCGAGGGCCGAGAGACGCTCTCCTTTTGTGGCTAGCGCCACCCACACGCCGGAGTTCCGGCGTATGGGCCATCCTGAGAAAGACAGATTCTACGAGAACTTGAATTTGTAGTTGCCGGCTTTTTGGCTGGGGCTGAGGGTCTGGTCGAGGATCACGGAGTGGTTCCCCCAGTCGATGGATTTGATGCGTGTCCCTTTGCGGATCCCGGGGCCGGTGACAAGAGCGCCGGGGCCGACGTTGGGGTCTTCGTTGTTCAATTGCGCAAGGAGCGTGGGGTCGATATTGAAGATGCGGTTGACGTAGGTGTTGCGGTTGATGTCGCCGCTCCCTTCAACCGGGCCGAAAGGAGCGCCCCAGGTCCATTCATCCTTGTTCTTGAGGCCATCGAGTCCCCCGATGGAGACGAGGAGTTCGCCGGAGCCGTTAGCCCCCACATCGGCGACGTCATCGTCGACGGAGAAGCCGTAGCCTGAGAGGCCGAGCTTGACGTGGACGAACCAGACGAAGGGGTTGAGGTTGAAGACGTTGTAGTCCGCGTCCTTGCCGTTGACCTTGGAGCCTTTGACGGGGTCTGAAGGATCGGGGTACCACTCGCCGGTGGATTCGGGGACGGCTCGGAAATCATAGACGCCGCGCATGATCGACTTGGTGAAATCGCGGATTTCGTTGGAGATAACGGGGACCGCATCCTTGCCGCTGGGCTTGATGCCGGGGATGAAGCCGACGTTGCAGCCCAGAACGTTGAACATCAATTGCGCGGCAAAGGTTCCCTGGCCGGTCTTGAGGGGAATGGTGGCCATCGCATGCATGACCTGATAGAGGGCCGAGGCAAACTTGTCCGCGGTGGCCTGATCGTCCGGTTTGAACGTCAAAGTGAAGGGTTTGACTTCGCTGGAGCGTTGAATCAAAGCCGGTTGCGCGAAGTTGAACTTCGCATTGGTTTGCGCGCTGGTGGCGAGCTTGCTGATATCGATCGATTTCCGGTCGGCGGAGATCCCCATGATGATCGTGCCGGCGGGAATGCCGGGGCCGGTGACAACCATACCGGGGATGAGTGTGGCGGGAGCGGGAGTTGCGAATTTGAGGGTGCGGGCGCCGAGAGCAATGCTGGCAGTGACGCCATTGACCGGGGCGGACTTGTGGTTGTTGGCGTAGTAGTCGGCCCATGAGTACCAGAGATTCGTGAGCTTGGTGGCGACATAATCCGTCGCGGGGGCTTTGAACACATAGACATTGGTGTTTGTGGTCTTGGTCGCAGCCTTGCTCAGGGTGACGGTACCAGCGGCGACATTCACCTGGGTGATGACCGTGCCCGCCGGGATCTCCGACGGATTGGCGGTCGAGGTGACTTCCATGCCGGGCTTCAGATCCTTGAGGACGCTCTTTTCGACAACCTTCAGAGTCGTCGAGTTGGCCGTCGTGAAGCCGCCGCTGACGTACTTGAGAAGACCGTCGCCGCCGCTGGTGAGCATGTACTGCAGGATGTTGTAGTTGGAGGCGACATTCCGGAGCGGGCTGTGGCCGATGAGGTTCTGTCCGGCGGGGAGTTTGACTCCCATCAGGGCTTCGTTGGGGAAACGGTACTTGTCGTAGCCTTTGCCATCGAAGTATTTGCCGAGTCCGTTGGCGGCTTTGTTGCTGGTGAAGTCCTCGATCTGGTTGAGAAGTTTGTTGTAGGAGGACTTGGCACCAATCCAACCGTAGGTCTTCTTGGGAGTGTTGGTGGCGTCTGGGATGGGAATGGGGACGTTGTCCGCTTCCATCGCGACGGGAAGGAGGATGGAATCGACGTAGGAGACGTCGTAGTTGACGAGTTTCTGTTTTTCACTGGCCGGGATGTACGGCGCGGTGGGGATGGTGGCGAGGAAGGGATCGCGGAAGGTCATCTCGATGAGTTGCGTGGGAGCATCCGCCCCGGGGCCGATGGGGGTTTTCGCGTGGTACCACATGATGACGCCATTGGTTGCGGCGGGGCCGATGGCGGGGACGGCGAAGCGGTCGGTACTGGTGCCGTCTGCGTTTTTGTCGTGATAGAAGAAAGGATTGGGATCGGTTGGGGACTTGGGAATCATGTACGTGCCATCGGTCCCGATGTCGATGCGGCCGCCATCCCAGAAGACGAGCGGGACGTTGATCGTGATGGACTGATGGGCGCGGAGTCCGAGGTAGTTGACGCCATTCTTGCTGTAGCCGATGTAGCCCCGGTACTCCTCGTTGAGTTTATCGAACGGGTCATAGAGGGGGAGGGAGGTTCCCTCGCCGGTGCGGCTGTTGGCATCGGAGAGGATGGGATAGACGGTCTGGTCGGTGTTGTTATAGAGGGTGATCGTCTTGAGGGGGACGCTGGCGTCGTAATACATGACATCGCTGGGACTGCTCCCGTGGTTCGAGGGCATGACTGGATCGGGAAACGGAGTGTCCTTGGCCAGCAGGAGGCGGGCCTCCAGGGGGGAGATTTCCGCGGCGAGCGGCAGCCGATGAGTGCGGGAACGGCGGGAGCGAGGATCGCGTTGGAACCGGGTGCGGCGATGCAGGGCTACAAGCCAGGAGGAGAACAGCATGGGAAATTCCTCAACGTGCGGTCGTCAGCGGTGTATGTATCAAAGGTTGGGGTGGTCGAGGATCGGCCACAATTTTCGAGTTTAGACCGGTTTTTCCATCTGGCACAATGCCCTGATTGCGCAAATTCGAGAAAATAGAAAAATTGAATCGTCGTTTGGAAGGGGTGTCAGAGAGATGCGGACCGCTGTCCAACATGCAGGAGGAATGATGGCCTTTGACGAAAAACTGGCGGAACAGGTGCGAGGACTGCTCGCGGAACGAGAGGTCACCTTCGAAGAAAAACGGATGATGGGTGGGTTATGCCTGCTCGTGGATGGCAAGATGTGCCTGGGGATCGATAAACAGAGATTGATGGTTCGGATCGATCCCGAGATCCAGACCTGGGCGTTGGAGCGGAAGGGATGTGTTCCGATGGATTTCACCGGTCGGCCGATGCGAGGGTTTGTGTTCGTGACGGCGGAGGGGACGAAGTCCAAACGGGATCTGGTGTTGTGGGTCGAATTGGCGTTGGAGTTCAATCCCCGGGCGGTAGCGTCGAAAAAGAAGAAGGGAGTGGGGCGGAAGAAGGGGAAATAGTCGCTAAGGACTTCGCGCTGGTTCGATGGAGACTTTATTGAAGACGAAATCAAAAGCAGCGGTGGCGTCGGCGTAGTTGGTGCTGTGGCCGCCGTCGGGGCGGTGGATCAGGTGCACCGGTCGGTTCTGCTTGTGCAGAACCTCGTGCAGGCGAAGGATGCTGGCGGGAGGGACGAGGGTATCCTGGCCGCCGGTGGCAAAGGCGATGGGCATGGTCAGTTTGTCCGCGTGCAATTCGGCGGAGCGCTTGCGGTATTCGTCGGGTTTGTCCTGCTTTGATCCGCCGTAGGAAGCGGCGATGGCATCCTGGAAGTGGGGATATTCGACGAGGTTGGCGGTGCCGTTCATGGAGACAACGCCATCGATGAGATCGGGGTGCAGTGCGGAGAAGGTGAGAGCTGCGGTCCCTCCCATCGAGCCTCCGGTGAGGATGATTTTCCGGACCCGGTACTGGCGCTTGAGGTCGGAGACAATCTGCACGAGGTCTGCTTCGGCAGCGGGGCCCATCCAGGAGGTTTTGGCGCGGTAGTCGGGGGTGATATAGAGAAGGTGGTGCTTCGCGGCGGCGTCGCGGGCGGCACGGCATTCGTCGCGGGGGTCTTGGGCGAATTGCCAGCGGTCCGACCCATGCCCGTGCAGTGCGATGAGGATCGAGACGGGGGCATCGGGCTGGAAGTTGTCGGGGGGGATTAGGATATAGCGCTGCTCGGTTTTATCGAGGGTGGAAATGAAGGAGACATCGCGCGGCTCGGCGGCATTTGCGGAGTTGAGGATCGCGAGTACGGCGATGAGAGCAAACAGGCGGGGAGAGGGGTTCGGCATAATATTCGGATTCAATATGCCAGTTGTGGCCGGCACCACCCATCGATTTGACGTGAGGGTCCGCACAGCCGAACCTACGATCAAGATATGATTGTCGCGTGGATCAGCAGAGTTCGCGCACCGGGGTGCGGACGTCGGCGAGGTACTGCGGCCGACCGGTGGGGTCCTGCAACGTCGTCGCGGCGGGGTCGATCCCGAGGTTGTGATACAGGGTCGAGACGATCTCCTGCATGTGGACGGGGCGTTCGGTGGCGTATTCGCCGAGCCGATTCGTGGCCCCAATGATCTGGCCGGTTTTCATGCCGCCACCCGCGAGGAGGGCACAGGAAACCTGCGGCCAGTGGTCGCGACCGGCGCCGGTGTTGACGCGGGGCGTGCGGCCGAATTCACCCCAGACGATGACGGTGACGTCATTGAGGAGGCCCCGTTCGTCGAGATCCTGAACCAGGGCGCTGACGCATTGGTCGAGACGGGGGCCGTGATGGCGGACGAGGCCGAAGTTATCGCCGTGGCTGTCCCAGCGGCCATAAGAAAGAGTGACGGAGCGGACGCCGGCTTCGACGAGGCGGCGGGCCATCAACAGTTGTTCGTTGCAGGTGGGGGCGCCATCGTACTGGAACTGGTACGGCTTGCCGTCCCCGTAGCGGGCGACGATGCGAGGATCTTCCTTGCTGAGGTCGAGGGCATCGACCAGTTTGCTGGAGGTCAGTACCCCGAACGCGGCTTCGGTGAAGGAGTCCATCCCCTTGAGTATGCCGGAGGAATCGACATCGCGACGGAGTGTGTCGAGGGATTTCATCAGGCCACGGCGATCCTGGAGGCGATCGGTGGTGATGCCGTTGAGGCGGAGGTCGGACATCCCTTCGCCCTGGGGCTTGAAGGGTTTGTAGCCATTGCCGAGGAAGCCGGGTCCACCCGGTTCAGACCAGGGCATATGCGAGGTTTTTTCAGCGAGCGCGACGGTGGGGGGAATGGCGGGATAGACGGGTCCCAGAACTTTAGCGGCGACAGAGCCGATGCTGGGGCGTCCGCCGACGGCGCGAAGGCTGCCACGGTTCCAGCCGGTGAAACATTGGAAGGAGTCGTGTCCCCCGTCACAGCCCACCACTGAACGGATGGCGGTGAACTTGTCCATCATGGAGGCGATCTGCGGGAAGATTTCGCAGATCTGGATGCCGGGGACGTTGGTGTCGATGGGGGTGAACTCGCCGCGGATTTCACGAGGGGCGTCCGTTTTGACGTCCCACATGTCCTGATGGGGAGGACCACCGGCGAGGAAGATATTGATGACGGCTTTGTGGGAGAGTTTTTTGCCTGAGAGAGATTCCGCACGGAGGATGTCCGGAAGGCCCACGCCACCGAGGGCGGCCATGGAGAGGCCCCCGATCTTGAGGAAGCTGCGACGGGAAAGGCCGTCACAGAAGCGGGTCGGTTTTCCGAAGATCGTCAACATGTTGACTGCTCCGAGGAAGGACGTAGGAGGCAGGAGAATCACGAAACGAAGGAGGACTTCTCATGCGTGGATGAGGAGGCTTCCGTGCGAGCCGCTTCGAAATTCGCAAAACGAACAGGGACAGGCAGGTTGTGAATGTCCCTTAAGGCAGGACCTGGGTGATCCAACTCAAGTATGCACACAGGTTTATCTATAGTTATCGTACTTCCCGGGGCTGAAAAAAGTCAAGGTGGGATGGCTGCGCGGGCTGGAATTTGAGACCGGGCGAAGGGATGCGGAGAATCCGGCATAACCGGCAGGGTCGGCGGAGGGGGATTTTGCAGGGTTTTACTGAAGAAGTGGAGTACGAAGCGCCCCCGTCCTGCGGGCGGGAACAGGCGAGCAGGAGAACAGGACTGCTTTTCAGGAGCGAGGTGGGAGATTTGGATTCTGTTGGCGAATTCGGGGGGTGGGGCGTAGGAGTGAATGGAGGTCAAGAAAGAAAAGTCGGTTTCTCCGCGGCGTTCGACTGCGGGCCGATGTGTGTCCCGTCTGTTGCAGTCCTCCGCTCATTTCGCGAACTCTCTACTGAGTTAACGCACCACCTGATGAAAAATGGCGCGCGAGATGCGCATGGATTGCCGTCGGAATCTGTCCTCCAGATTTCAAAGGAGAGCCTATGTGGTGGCAAGAGAATCCGTGGCCCGTAGCGTGTGTCGGATTCGGATTGGCGCTGGTGTTTGCAATCGTGTGGACGCGCTCGATGCGGCGCGGGTGGCTGCTGGCAGTCGCGGGGGCGCTGTTGATCGCGTGCGGAGCATTCGCGCTGGATGAGATGACGGTGACCGGTCGCGAGAAGATGGAGCAGGAGGTGCGGGAGTTGTGTTTTGCATTTCAGCGAAATGAGCTGGTCCAGGCGCAGAGTTATATTTCCGATCAGGCGCCGGAGTGGAAGGGGCGGATGAAGGAGGCCATGGATCTGGTGCAGGTAGATACAGACCTGACGGTGCGGGATATCAACGCCGAATTTATCGGGGAGGGGACGGCGAAGACGAAGTTTCGGGCGAATGCGACGGTGAAAATCCGGCGGGGGGAATCGTTGGGGCGTCAGCCCTCGATGTGGGAGCTGACGTGGCAGAAGGAAAAAGAGGTGTGGAAGATCATTAAGGTGGTGCGCCTGGACCCGATCAACGGCAAGCGTGAACTGGGCCTGCTGGAGTGACGCTGTCTTCACGGGTTCGAGTGGAGGTCGATGATTTTGAAGCGCGACTCCTGGCGCAACCGCTGTGAGGTGATTCTACGAAGCAATAGGAATACAGGGGCGTTGGGATGCTGTCGGCGTCCTCTCGCGAGAGCGTAGTCCGGGCGATTGGGATCACAGGTCCACAAGCTATGGGCGCCGTCAGATTCGACTTGATCACGCCAGACGTCATTCGAAGGCTGGATCCCATGAAACACTTCAGCCTGTAGGGCTCCTTTGAAATCGTTGTCCAGATAGGGGCGGCCGGCGTCATTGAGAAACCAGCCTTTGTAAAACGGATCGTGACTCTCAAGTCTGATCTTTCCAGGAGAGACCTCGTGCATGATCCACTCGTCTGCAGGAGAGTGACGGCCTTCTTTCAGCATGAGATGCAGTCTGTTTGGTCCCCGGCCTCCCTGGATGGCGACATAATGTGGCGGAGTATTGGGCCAATCGGTCTGCAGGAGAACGATGCGGTCGGCCGCGCGTGGGCAAGTCGCGGAATAGAAGAAGATTGACGTCGTCAGAAAGAGAGTTCGTGCGAAAACTCGATTGAAAAAGCGAGTCATGGTGACTTCGAATGTATTGGAGTGACGTCAATGATGCGAAAGTGCGTTTCGCGCTCGGTTTGAGGGGTCATCTTGCGGAGAAGCGGACTGGCGAAGAGTTTGTCGCCAGTCATGGCCCGCGTCAGGAAGTAGTTTTCCAATCGAGGGTTAGTCGTGCGAAAAGAATAAACATCATCATGAACTTGCCGCATAATCCACAGATCATTATTGAGGCGAAAGTCAACCGATTTACGTGGAGACCTGAGACGAAGCAGGTGGGCATCAGTCCAGTCCGGGAGCTTCGCCCCCTGCCACTCGTAGTAGATCGACAGAGGAGGAAAGAAGGGATCAGAGGTTTCAAGGGCAACGACGCCAGGATCGATCTCACGGAGGATCCATTCATCTGCGGGGGAATGACGGCCGGGTTTGAAAACGATGTTACGACGATCCAGGTTACGTCCTCCCTTAATGACAAGGTAATGCGGAGGATGATTGTCCCAGACGGCCTGCACCAGAACTAAGCGGTCTGCGGCAAGGATCGATGAACCCAAACAGGTGGGAGCGACCACACAGGATGCAACGAGGAGATGAGTGTTCGTGACTATGATGGAAAGGTTGAAAAGCTTCATTTTGCATTCACAATCATAGGACGCGTAGGAGTGACGTCGATGATGCGAAAATAAGTATCAGGGACTCGTTCCGGGAGAAGCTGGCGGATGGCGACCGCGTTAAATGCCGGGTTGGAGGTTGTGACCCGCGTCAGGAATGAGTTTTCAAATTCGGTATTGGTCGCTTGCAAGGCGACGATGCCAGGAAGAGGCACAGATATTTTCCATTCATCATGTAGTGGCTGCCGGGGATACAGGCAAGCCTGGTGAGCGTCCCTCAAGGGGTCAGATCTCACCGTCTTGTTGTAAACATTGATGAAGCGATTTCGATAAAAGGGATCTGTTGATTCGAAAAGATAAGTGTCTGGTCGCACTTGGTGCATGATCCATTCATCGGAAGGAGAATGTCGACCGGCCTTCAAAACAAGCTGCTGGTAGTGAGGGGACCTTCCACCGCAAATAGTGACATAATGCGGAGGCATATCGTCCCAGACGGGCTGAATGAGGACAACGCGGTCCGCAGCGGGAAGTGATAACGTCCACGCAGCGACAATCATCGAGACGACGGGAAAGCGGACGAACATGGCTCTAATTTCTGGGGCGTCCATCATAAATTCGGATTCCGTGCTCACCTTCGACGGCAATTTGATCTCCCGCCGGATTACATTCAATAACACGGGGGTGTTCCAAGGCGACCGTGCAAAGAATCCGATTCTGTCGCCAGTACCAGAATCTTAGCTGCTCGCCGCGCCGGGTGACGAGCGTGTTTCCGCCATTCACGAGAAACGCCTGCTCCTGTTTTTCTCCTTCCTTGTCGGTGAAGCGGGCGACTTCTTTCAGATCGGGCCAGGACCAGATAACGGTCTGGCGATCAGAAAAAATTCCGGCGACGAGCGTCTCGTCAGGTGAAAACGCGAACGAGTCCAGACTGTTTGAAGTGGAGAGAGGAACTTCCCGGGGGGCATTGTTTTGGAGACGAGCCAGGTCCAGGATTCTCAGAACGCGATCATTCGTATTGACGATGAGCTGTCTACGATCTTTCAAGAATTGGATTTGAGTGATTTTGCGCGGAAAGCGAAGTTCACTTAGTTTGTCGCCATTTTGCATGGAATTGAGAAAGAGTGACTCGCCTCTCGTCAGAGCGATGATTTGATTTGCAGGATCGCATTCGACGATATCGATCGGAGGCGTGACCTGCTTCTGCCAGAGAACTTCATCTTTGGGCGAGCGGCATTCAAGCGTTTCGTCCTGCCTGAAAAAGATTCGACTTCCATCGGAAGAGATCGCGGCGTCAGTAGAACTGACCTTGGCTGTCGCGAACGTCTTCGACCAGACGATCCGCCGCGTCGGAGCATGCATGATTTCGGCCGACGAAGATTTGCCATGCCTGCTCAAGCAGACGATGAAATCTCCGCGCCAGTTTATTTGGTCTGCAGATCGAATTGTCGAGGGATCGCTGAAGAGATCCGTGTCTAGTGTTCCAGGATTCCAGAGGCGGACTTCTCCGCTTCCGGAGGCGGAGAGAAAACCGCGATCGTTCGGAAGGGGAGCCAGATCCCAGACTTCTCCCCCGAGATGTCCCCGGAAAAGATCGGAGGTCTCGTCCAGACGCTCAACAGACCGAACCACGCGAATGGTCGAATCTTGTCGGGCCAGGAGAAGCCGTTCGTCCAGCAACTGCGTGGTGGCCCGGATCCGGGGAGGATCGGGAAATGTGTTCAGCTGTTTGCCGAGAGTATCCGCTTCCAGGCTGTAGACCCCAATGCTCCCGGCGATGAGTTTGTGTCCCTCGGGTGGGATTTCCAGGCTATCCGTCCACTTGGGAGGTGTCGACACGAATTGCGCATCGGGGAGACGACCGCCGCTGTCAGCCGGATTACCTGTGGAGACGCTCCAGAGACGGGTGGTCTTATCTTCGGAGGACGAAGCCAGCCAGTCACGGTCAGGGTGAAAGGCGAGTGCTCGAATGGTATCCGTATGGCCGGTCATCGTTCGTAGTTGCCGGCCGGACTCCACCTCCCAGATGCGGATCAATTTATCCGCTCCTCCGGAGGCGATGAGTTTGCCATCGGGAGAAAAACGGGCGCAGGCCACCCACCCTTCGTGTCCGGCGAGAACCCGCATTTCCGTACGAGAGGCGACATCCCAGAGACGAACTGTGCCGTCCTCACCGGCAGAGACGAGCAGCGTTTCGTCGGGGGAGAGTTCGAGGGAGTGAATCGGACCTTTGGTGTGGCCTTTCATTTCTCCGAGCGGCAGCCCCCCGGGAATGCTCCAGACCTTGATGACCCCGTCCGCCCCGCCTGAGAAGGCCGCATAAGGAGCACTCTGTGCGCTCACGACCGCCGTCGCGCCGCCGGGATGCGTACCGATCACTTTGGAATAATCATGCAGATTGTTCCAGAACATCCACCATAGAAAATCGCGAACGTCGGGCTGACCGGGCTGTGGAATATGCTTTTTGAGAAGGTTCAAAACGGCTTCGGTATGAAAAGTATTCCACGCTTCGCCGGCATGCTGCATGTCATCAAGGTACGCCTGCTGCTGGAGCTTGAGGGCACGTTCTTCGGCGAGTTGCTGGTTTTGGCGGGCCATTTCGAGAGTCGTCTGGATACGCGCATATTGCCACCGAGACACGATCAGCAGAGTCAATAGGAGGGCGAACGCTGCACAGGTAGAAACCGTTAACGCCGGATAACGTCTGCACCATTTAACAGCTTTCTCCCATGCCGAAACCTGGCGGGCTCGGATCGGGCGGCCGTCCAGAAACCGCTCCAGATCCTCCTCTAGATCCCGCGCGGAGGAATAGCGGTCACCCGGACTCTTTTGGAGACACTTCAGGCAGATTGTTTCCAGGTCGCGGGGAATGTCCCGACGGATTTTGCGGAGAGACGGGATCTCTTCCTGTGTCACAGCGTGGACGGTTTCGGGAACGCTTGGCCGCTGGAAGGGGTTCCTTCCCGTCAGAAGCTCGAACAGGATCATTCCCAGGGCATAAATGTCGACCGCAGGACCGATGTCCGCAGAGCGACCCGAAATCTGTTCCGGGGGCATGTAAGCGGGGGTACCGAGCATCGCTCCCGACTGGGTCAGATCCTGCGAATCGAGCAGTTTGGCAAGACCGAAGTCCGTGAGTTTGGGCTGAAACTGGTCCAGTGTGGTGGGAGAAGATAGCCCGGAATCCGGGGAGAGAATGATATTGCTGGGTTTGATATCCCGATGCAGGACACCCCGCGCGTGCGCATGTGCGACAGCTCCTGCCAGGGACGCAATCAAACGTGCTGCGTGGCTCGGGGAGACTTTTTCCGGACAATGGGACTTCCAGACAGCGAGATTCGGACCGGGGATGTATTCCGAAACAATGAGGGATACGGGGCCTTCCGCGACCGCCTCGTACACTGTGACGATATTGGGATGCGTGAGTTTTCCGGCGGATTCACCCTCGCGGATGAAGCGTTCACGGAGATCGTCTCGGAACGCGGCATCGAGCCTGGGAATCTTGAGTGCGACGAGGCGTTTTAACTGCGGATCATGTGCGACATAGACGATTCCGTAGGTTCCCTCGCCGATCTTTGACCCGATTTCAAATCGCCCGATTCGAAAATCAGAAACGAAACGCTGTGCCGGCTCAGCATCAGACCGGATTTCGGCTGACGCAGCGAAATCCGCTTCGAGTTCCGTCAAAGTCTTGGATTCTTCCAGAAATGAAGGCTGATGATTCTGCGCCCCCTCAGAAACTCGACGTAACCCGTCCACCAAGCGCAGGCAATGCTGCAGGTCTTTGAGTTCTCGCCGGATATCGGGGGGACAATTGGACGACTCTGAGGGAAGGGTGGACTCGGACATTCCCGACTGAAGTGAAGATTCGAATTGCAGCAGATTCTCGGCGAGGAAATCATCCCAGGAGGATGAAGGATCGGGCGGGTCGCGGTCAGAGTGGGTCATAGTCCGAGGACATCAATTTCTGAAGTTTGCGGAGTGCCGCGACCCAGAGTTTGCGGGCCGCATCCGGGGTGCGGTCGGTCATTGTTCCTATCGTTTCGAAGGAGTGCTGTTCGAGACTGCGTAGCTGGAGTACAGTGCGGTAATGCGGGGGTAGTTTTTCAATCGCTGCCAGAAGCGCTTGATGTTGATCTTGAGCGACCACAAGTTCGCTGGGTGTGTTTGAGTCAGCGGGAATGGCGGGTTCCAGAAGTGGAATTTCCCGATTGATGCTACGGGCGTGCGTATTGCGATAAAACCGCCCTGCGGAGAGAGCCTGGCGATGCAAGATCCCCTCCAGCCAGTTGTACAGATCCTGCTCGGTGGTTCCTCGAAACTGGGAGAAATTGGCATATCCGACCATCAACGATTGCTGCACAAGGTCCGAAGGGGCGACTTTGACTTTCAAGTCCGGGGGTATTCGCTCTCTTGCGGCTAAGACGAGATAACCCCAGCAGGACCGCGCCAGGACATCGAACGATTCCCGGCATCCATTCCGGGCCCGCTCGATGATCGCCGACCAGCCACTTTGAGGGTCGGGAGAGGATCCCGAGTCCGCAACGAGATCGGTGGTACTCATATAAGTGCTGTCTTTAAGCCAAACCAGAGTCGAAAAAGACGGGATTCGGAGAGATGAGGCAAATCTGAGTGCCGCTTCAGTCTGCCAGAAAAAGGGAGGGAGAGTCAAGAAGTGAAAATAAGCCTCGAAGTTCTACAGAGATGTTGAATGCCCCCACGAGAGAGTGACCGGTCATCACAGTTCGCTTCCGATTTTAGCCTGGAGTAAGTCGGCAGTGGTAAAGAGACTTTTGCCGGCATGTTTGTGATGTCCCCTTTTCACACCGGACGTCGTCTTTGGCATGAGAACTGAACTCGTTGAAACAGCCGCTTGAATTCGCGAACTGGGGTCGATCTGGGCTGCGGTGATCGTGGGAGCGGCGACCTGTTCTGCCGAAGGAGCAACAATGGAGATTCCCGCGGGAGCTGCCGGGGGAACACCGGGGACGGCGCGGGGTCGCCAGAAGCCGACGAGGGGAACGTCGCTGGTGACACCGAAGTCAATGGTATAAGGACCATCTGCGGTATCCCACTTGCGATCGCCGTTGTAGTCGGTCCAGAACTGTGAGGTTCTGCGGACGCCGACTTTATCGCGTCCGTCGCCGTTCCAGTCACCGACAACCGGCTTATCCGTCGGATTGCCGAAAGAAAAGACGGCATCGACGTCGGGGCGACCCCAGAGGTGGTCTCCGTTCATATCGAGGTAGAATTTTCCAGCGCGCCAGACTCCGATGTCATCGATGCCATCCCCATTCCAGTCACCGATGAGTGGCGTGTCAGTGGACGCGCCAAAGGTATAGGTGGCATCGGTGGCATCAAACGTACGGTTCCCATTGACGTCTAGATAAAACTTTCCAGCGCGCCAGACGCCGATTTCATCCTTGCCATCGCCATCCCAATCTCCGGCGATTGGGGTATCCGTCGTCAGACCGAATGAGAAGTAGCGGTCTAAGGTCGCTCCGTCGTAGGTGCCGTTGCCGTTGGCATCGAGGTAGAAGAATCCCGCACGCCAGACGCCGATGTCGTCAAAGCCGTCTTTGTTCCAGTCGCCGATCACGGGTTTATCCCCCGATGCGCCAAACGTCGTGAGAGTGTCATCGGCGATTGTCGAGTTGCCGTTGTAGTTGTCGTCGTGGTTGGAATCCAGATAGAAGGACGCTCCCCGCTGCACCCCTGCATAGTCGATTTTGTGCGCATAAAGCTGGGAGTAGATACCGAAACCGTCCCCATCCTGAAAATTGCTGGACCAGGCGACGATGAAGTTTCCAGCCGAATCCATCGCTGCCGTCGGGACGAACTGATTGAAATCGCGCGGCGGGTGGACCTGGAATTCGGGGCCCTGCATCATGCCCGCCGCATTGTATAACTGCGCATAGATGTCATTCGTTCCCAGTTGCAAACTGTCCCAGGTGATCACAAAATTCCCGGCAGGGTCCATGGCGATATCAGGAAGTTCCTGGGTCAACGTTGTCGTTGTATTCACACGAAACTCACCCCCCTGCGGAACCCCTGAGGCGTTATACCGCTGGGCGTAGATACCACGATCGCTGAGATCCTGACCCACGCTGCTCCAGGCAATCACAAAGTTTCCAACCCCATCCATCGCGATTGCGGGCGTTTCCTGAGAGCCGGATTGATAGGTATTCACGTAGAAATTGTTCCCGAGAGGGATTCCCCAGGAATTAAATCGCTGTGCCTTCACGTACTTGTCCGCAGTGGGAGAATAAAAGTCCGTCCAGGTAATCGCAAAGTTTCCCAGGGAGTCCATGGCAACGCTGGGTTCGTATTGGCTATCGGTTGTATCCGAATTGGCCCGAAGTTCACCGCCGATTCGACCGCCGGAAGAGGTGAATACTTGTGCGTAAACGCTATTCGACGCTCCCGCCGGCGTGTCGTTCCAAGTGACGACGAACTTTCCAGCCGGATTCATGGCAATGGCGGGATTCTGATGATTGGATCCTGTCGCCGTGTTCGCCATCACCTCCACTCCCTGGGCGACTCCAGCCGCGTTAAACCGCCGCACATAAATATCATCTTCTCCGGATTGAGTGCCGATCCACGCGATGGCAAAGGATCCGTCTGCACTCATGGCGACGACGGGATCCACTTGCTCGCCGGTGCCGACGGTATTGACGCGGAACTGAACGCCTACTTTGGCACCCCACGCTGAGTAACGCTGGGCGTAGATATCGTAGTCTGTCGCATTTTGATAACTTTGCCACACGACGATGTAATCACCCCCGGCATCCATCGCAACGTCCTGATAGATCTGTTGGTTCACGGTCGTCGTGTTGACGCGTGTCTCCGGACCGACTTTAGTGGCGGAGAGGAGAATACGAGATTCGAGAGATTGAAGTGCCGTACACGGTGAGAGTCGCGCAAGGCGTTTCGCTGTGGGACGACGGGAAAGCATGGTTTTCTCCTGGAAGGGTTCTGACTAAAAGGAGTCAGGTGTTTATTGCGGTCGATTTCGCGGTGCCGGATTTGCGAGTGACACCGGGGTCGATCTGGGCTGCAGTGATTGTCGGAGCAGCGACCTGTTCCGACGCGGGAGCGGCGACAGTCATGCCCGACGGTGCAGCGGGGGCTGAACCGGGGACTGCGCGGGGGCGCCAAAAGCCAACAAGCGGCACGTCACCGGAGGCATTCCCGAAGTCGATGAAGTAGTCATCGACGGCCCCGTCCCACTTGCCGTTGGCATTGCCGTCAATCCAGAACCGTGCGGCGCGCTTCACCCCGATGTCGTCTTTCCCATCACCGTTCCAGTCGCCGATAATCGGCTTGTCGGTCGCCAGGCCGAATTCGTAGACCCGGTCGAGCGGTGTCCGATCCCATTTGTGATTGCCGTTGAGATCCTGATAGAACAGACCGCCTCGCCACACCCCGATGTCATCTTTCCCGTCACCGTTCCAGTCGCCAATGATCGGGGTATCGCCTGTCGTGCCGAAGGTGTAGGTCCCGTCGTTGGAATCGAAAGAGCGGCTGCTATTGGTGTCGAGATAGAACTTTCCGGCGCGCCAGACGCCGATGTCATCAATGCCGTCCCCATTCCAGTCCCCCGCAACGGGAGTATCGGTGGTGAGGCCGAAAGCAAAATAGCGATCAATCGTGGGGCCGTCGTAGACTCCGTTCCCGTTGGCATCGAGATAGAAAAATCCGCTGCGCCAGATTCCGATATCGTCAAAGCCGTCCCCGTTCCAGTCGCCCACGACCGGTTTGTCCCCGGCAGCACCGAATGTCGAGTAGGTGTCATCGACCGAAGTCCCGCCACCTTCGTAGTTGTCATTGTGATTGGAATCGAGGAAGAAGATGGAACCGCGCTGGACCCCCACATAGTCCGTTTTGTTCGTGTAAAACTGACTGTAGATTCCAGATCCCGATCCATCCTGTCCGTTGCTGATCCACGTGATTACGAAATTCCCCGTCGCATCCATGGCGGCATGAGCATAATACTGAGACGAGCTTGTGTAGGTATTGACGCGCCGTTCAAGTCCGTTTGGTGTGCCATTGGCAGAGTACTGCTGCATCATCACTTCACTCGGCGAGATCGACGATCCGTCAGACCAGGTAATGACGAAGTTGCCATTCGCCGCCATTGTGACGTCAGGTCCGTTCTGGAGACCACTCGTCGTGGTGTTGACCTGAAACTCGGATCCCACCTGGTAGGTTACCGCGTTGAACAACTGGGCATAGACCCCCGCCTGGTCACCATCCTCGCCGTCGCTCGTCCAGGCGATCACGTAATTCCCCTGCGGATCGGCGGCAACGCTCGGTTCGTACTGGCCGTTGGCCGAGGCTGAGTTCACGCGAAATTCGTTGGTTAACGCTCCTCCGGCCCACGCGTATTGGGCGGCATAGATTCCGGTGCCGCTACCATCAGGCGCCTGCCAGGTGACGATGAATTTACCGTCGTTGCCCATGGCGACGTCCGGATTATCTCCCGCCCCCGCAGTTGATCTATTTATCGTGAAATTGCTCCCCAGGAAATCGCCGGTCCCCGACGGGAGAATACGCTGCCCAATGATCTGGGTATTTCCAGACTGGACATTGCTTTGCCAGACGATGACGGTGTTTCCCGCCGAGTCCATGGCAACTTCCGGGTTGGACTGGAACAGGGCAGTATTGCTGTTGACCAGGATGTCCGTTGGCACACTTCCTCCGAAGGCATTAAAGCGTCGGAAGTAGATGTCTCCACTGCCATCCAGTTGGGAACTTTGCCAAGCGATGACGAAATTCCCCTCTTCATCGATCGCGACGGAGGGGTTGTACTGATCGCCTGCGGCGGTGGCGTTGACTCGGAAAGTGATTCCGAGCTTGGCGCCCCAGGCATTGAATCGCTGCGCGTAGACGTCGTAGTCGCCTCCTTCAGTGCTGGCCCAGGTGACGACTGTGGCGCCAGATGAATTTCTGGCGACGTGCACGCCGGTTTGATCGCCCGCGACGACGGGGTTCACACGAGTTTCAACACCCAGAGGCGTGGCGGAGAGGAGAGTACGCGACTCCAGGTATTGAAGCGGCGTGCGAGAATTGAGGCGGCCAGAGCGTTTCGTAGCACGGTGTGAATAAAACATGATTTCTCCGAAAAGATCAGGTTCCGAGTGCGGTCGATTTTGCGGTGCCGGATTTGCGAGTGACACCGGGGTCGATCTGGGCTGCAGTGACTGTCGGAGCAGCGACCTGTTCCAAAGCAGGAGCGGTGATGGAGATGCCTGCAGGCGCTGCGGGAGGAGTTCCGGGGACGGCGCGAGGACGCCAGAAACCGATGAGGGGGACATCGCCTGAGGCATTTCCGAAGTCGATGAAGTAATCATCGACGGCTCCATCCCATTTGCCGTTGGCATTGCCATCGATCCAGAAACGGGCTGCCCGCCTGACGCCGATATCATCCTTGCCGTCGCCGTTCCAATCTCCGATGATCGGCTTGTCGGTGCTCAGGCCAAATTCATAGACCCGATCAGAGGGAGTCCGATCCCACTGGTGATTACCGTTGAGGTCCATGTAAAAGAGACCGGCCCGCCAAACGCCGATGTCATCTTTTCCGTCGCCATTCCAGTCTCCGACGATGGGTGTGTCTGTCGCCACACCGAAGGACCAGGTTCCATCAGTGGCTCCGAACGCCCGGTCGCCGTTGAGGTCAACGTAGAACTTCCCGGCGCGCCAGACGCCGACGTCATCGATACCGTCGCCGTTCCAGTCACCAACGATAGGAGTATCCGTCGTCAGGCCGAACGAGAAGTAACGGTCTGTCACACTGCCGTCGTAGACTCCGTTGCCGTTGGCGTCAAGGTAGAAGAATCCGTTGCGCCAGATGCCGATGTCGTCGAAACCGTCGCCATTCCAATCACCGACCAAAGGGATATCCCCCGAGCCGCCAAACGTCGTGAGAATGTCATCGGCTGTTGTCGTCCCCCCCTCGTAATTGTCATTGTGGTTCGAATCGAGGTAGAAGGAACCGCCCCGTTGCACCCCCACAAAGTCCGTTTTCCGGGCATAAAGCTGGCCATAGATCCCATAGCCGCTGGTGTCCCGCCCGTTACTTTCCCACACCACCATAAAATTCCCGTCGGCGTCCGCGGCGACACTCGCGGACTGTTGTTCGAGAGTGGTGTAGGTATTGACGCGGAATTCATTGGTGATGGCTTTTCCCTGGGCGTTATACATCTTGGCATAGACGTCGTAGAAGCCCGTTGCCGGATCGATCGAGGACCAGGTGATGTCAAAATTACCGTTGGGACTCATCGCGATCGCGGGTCCGTACTGATTTCCCGGCGTGGAAGTGTTGACGCGGAACTCCGGCCCAAGGGGATTATTGGCCGCATCGAAACGCCGGGCATAGATCCCCCATCCATCCCCATCTTTACCATTACTGACCCAGGAAATCACCACGTTTCCGAAGGCATCCATCGCCGCGGCAGGGAGAAATCCGTCCTGGGGTGCATCGAGATCAACTTGAAAAACGCCTCCCTGGGGAACACCGTAGGAATCGAAACGCTGGGCGAGAATGCCGGAGAACCCCGAAGTGAATACATCCCAGGCGATCACAAAATCGCCGTTCGGCCCCATTGCAATCGAGGGGTCTCCATAATTGTTAGATCCATCTTTGCGAAGGATCTCCGTTCCCACCTTCTGTCCTGATGAATTAAACGCCTGGAACCCCATGTTGCCGATGTTAGGGTCAGACCAGCCGATGACAAAATCGCCTGCGCTGTCCATGGCAATGTCGGGATAGCGGTGACTGCCCGCAAGCGTCGTGTTGACCAGGATGTCACCACTCAGCGCCACCCCTGCGGCGTTGAACCGGCGACAGTAAACTTCATAATCCGGCTGACCCTGGTCGCCCGACCAGGCGACCACGAAATTGCCGCTGGGATCCATGGCGATCGTCGGAAAAACCTGCGTGCCCGTCGTGGTGACGTTGATCCGGAATTCGGTTCCCAGCCGGGTTCCATATGCGGAATACCGCTGCCCATAAATATCGGCGTCCCCGGTCTGAAAACTATGCCAGACGACGACATAATCGCCATTGGGAGCCATCGCGACGTCGGGCGTTCTCTGGTCATTGGTGACGGTGTTATTGATCCGCGTCTCCACCCCGATCTTGGTCGCGGAGAGAAGGGTGCGCTGCTCCAGAGACTGGATCGCTGAACGTGTCCCATTGAGACGTCGTTTACGGCGATTAGCGAGGGGAAGAGGAGAGTGATTGCGTAGAGCGTGGAGCCACTGGAAGCGAATCATTTTTTTTCTCCCAAATCAGAAATCTTTAGAGCTTGCGCGCGATCGGGACGGCGGCTCAGGGAATCCGGCGCGGATTCCGGAGGGGTGGAAATCGAGATGCGAAAGAAACAGGGGACTCAACCTCGGTCAGAATGATCGGGGGTGTCCGGCATCTCTCGTCATGGACATCATGCCTATGCCATGAAATACCGCTGTCCATAGGCTAATCGTGACGGGATTCCAGCGTCAAAGCAAATCGTTCGAATCGACCACTTTACGCGGACGAATTCCACTCGCGAGCGGCGAGCGAGAAAGCGGATATTGGGGGCTGGCTGGTCGCTGAGCAACCAGACTTTTACCCAAAACGGTAGAGAGGCAACCACTGTCCATGGGGAGGGAGGGGCGTTCAGCGGTCGAAGCGAAAGTGGAACGGGGTGGAACCGTTGAAGTCATAGAATAGGAGATGTCGGTCGGAGGGAGAGGTGGCGAGGTATTGGTGAATGTTGAATTTCAGCCTGATGAGTTCGTTACGATTGGCGGCGTTCCAGATGTAGAAGCCGTTGGGGTGTTTTGAGATCGCGCACAGTCTCGACCCGTCGGCGTTGTAGCGGATATCAGTGATGTCGCAGGCGGAATTATGGCTGAGAAGCTGGACCGCAAGCCGATTTTTGAGAAGATCCCAGACGACAATCTGGCCATCATTCGCGGCGCAGGCCAGGAGATGGCCATTGGGATGCGCGGCGAGGGCGCGAGTTGAGAGGGGGAAAGTCGCAGGGGTGAGGAGGTGGAATCGATTTTCAGAGGGACGATAATTGAACAGTCCGTCGGTCGTTCCGATGAGCAATTCCTCCGTTTGAGGTCTCAGGACAACATCGCGGACATTTCCATACTCAGCAGGGACGATGATCTTCCGGACGACGGCAGGTTCCTGAAGAGAGATTTGTAACAGCTCGCGGCGATTCCAGAGAACGACGTAAATTAGTCGGTTGGCGACATCGCGCACGAGGTCGAAGGATTGATCCGGCAGGTCATCAGGGAGGGGGATCCGTCGAGTTGATTCACCGGTTGCCGGATCGACCAGATGTAAAACATGCCCTCGGACCGGGACGATCAAAGTCCGCGGGTCGAAGAACTTGCAGAGATGGGCGCCGTGTTCAGTTTTGAAGGTGACGCCGGGGGAGGCGGGGCGATCGAGATCGCGGACTTCGACAGTTCCGTCAGCATCGAGAAAAGCCGCGGTGTGGTCGTCCGGGGAGATTGCGGCATAACGGATTTTCCTGGTGGCGAGTCCACGGAGATTGATCATGAAAGGGGAGGCATCCCAAATTCGGACGACGTGGTCTTCTCCCGCGGTGACGAGGATTGCGTTGTCAGAGGAGAGGGCCATCGTTTCGATGCTTCCCTGGTGGGCGCGAAACTCGAAAGGGGGTGGAGGCTGAGTATCGGGATTATCAAAACGGAGAACGGAAATTGTTCCGTTGGCAAACCCCGTGAAGAGATAGGTCTTATCGACGGAGAAAGTGCAGCACGGAATTCTGCCGTCCCTGAGAGGGATAACGAGAGGGGGAGAATCTTTATCCAGGAAATCATCGATCGAGATTCGGGTGCCATACCCGACGCGAGTGACTTGCTTTAGATTTGGACCGTTTTTGACGCAGAGTGTGGGAGCCGCGTCATTAACCTGGCGAATGATGGCGCGTTCGCGGAGGCCGAAGAGGTAGGTGGTCTTATTTTTGCATCCTATGGAAAGGACGGGGACGATCGAAGGACCGCCGAATTCAAGGGAAGTGATTACATCCGGGAACGGGGGAAGTTTCTGCCAGAGGGTACGTTGAGGGAGGTTCCAGAGGGAGACTTCATTGGAGCGTGTGCCGACGGCGAGGAGTTGTCCATCCTCAGAGACAGCGATTGCAGAGACGGTGAGATCGAAGGGAGGAAAGCGGTAAAGTTCCGCGCCGGTTTGTGGATCAAGGAGCCGGACAATGCGATCGACACCTGCGGAAACGAGCGTTTTGCCATCGGGGGTGATCTGGAGTGAGGTGATTTCAGAGGGGTGAGGACGGCATTGTTTGCGGAGTTGGCCCGTCTGTGCGTCCCAGATGCAAAGAGTGCCCGAGACGTCCACGGAAAAGATGGTCCGGGCATCGGGCGAGATGGCGAGGGCATGGACTTCCGCCTGATGGGCATGAAGTTCACGGAGGAGAGACAGTTTGGGGAGGAACGTTTTCTGGAGGGACCATTCCCAGCCGCGCCAGTCACGATCTCCCGGTTTTGGGATGAGGCGGTCGAGCCTGGCTTCTCCCTCGGCATATTTGCCTTGGGCAATTTCCTCGTGAGCGAGAATGACCTGCTGAAAGTAGGTCTCCTTCTGGAGCAGGGACTGATATTGATCGTGGGTCGAGGAGAGCATGGATTGAACGAATAAGACCCCTGACAGGGTCAAGAATGCCAGGAGGCAGAGGGAGGCGAGGAGCCCCGGGTGGCGGCGACATTTTCGCCAGAACCGCTCGCCCAGAGAGATCCTCCGGGCGAGGACGGGCCTGTCGTCGAGGAAACGCTGAAGGTCCGCGGCGAGTTCGCGCGCAGTCTGAAAGCGGCGGCGCGGATCCGGGTCGATACATTTGAGGCAGATGGTCTCTAGGTCGCGGGGGATGTCAGGATTGATTTGTCGAGGGGGGATGAGTTGCCCGGTGGAGATCTTATGGAAGATTTCGGCGGCGGCTTCGCCGGCAAAGGGAAGGGTGCCGGTGAGCAGTTGATAGAGGATGATGCCCAGTGCATAGAGATCGACGACTGGGGCAGCTTCGCGATTGTTTCCGGCGAGGACTTCAGGGGGCATGTAAGCGGGGGTTCCGATGAGCATGCCCGAGCGAGTCAGAACCCGGGTGTCGAGGATCTTGGCAAGTCCGAAGTCGGTCAGCTTGGGGATGAAGTGTTCAAGCCTGTCGAGCGGAAGGTCGAAGGAGGCGGGAGCAAGGAGAATGTTTCCGGGCTTGATATCGCGGTGGAGGAGATGATGGCGATGTGCGGCGTCGATCCCGTCGGTCAATTCGAGGAGGAATGTGGCGGCAGCGCGGGGTTTAAGGGGCTGGGGGTGCTCCTCGAGCCAATCGGCGAGTGAGGGGCCGGGGATGTAGTCCTGAGCGAGGTAGCAGATGGCACCGACCTGGCCAGCCTCGAAGATGGTGACGATATTGGGGTGGTGGAGCATGGCGGCGGCGCGTCCTTCGGCCATGAATCTTTCGCACATGGATTCGTGGACAAGGACATCCGGGCGTGGGACTTTGAGGGCGATGAGTCGATCGAGATTGGGATCGCGGGCGAGGAAGACGATGCCATGGCCTCCCATCCCGAGTCCGCGGAGGACTTCAAAGCGCCCAAAGCGGGAGTCATGGATTCCGAGGAAGGTCTGAAGGTCCGGGGTGACTTCGAACTCGAAATCATCGCGGTGAGGTTCCTGCTCCGAGTCGAAGCGAGTTGTCAGTGCAGGGTGGGGGCGTCGCTGGAGAGAGGTTTCGGAAGAATAGAGCAGCGAAAGGTGGTGACAGGCATGAGAAAGGATCTGGCGTTCTCGGGGGTCGAGTTCCCGGATTTCCTCGGGATCGAAAGCGGGTTGCCTCTCGGAGTGGAAGGCGTCCTCGATTTCGAGGAGCAGAGCGCAGAGCCTGTCCGAAGGCTCGGCGAGGAAGTCGAAATCATTCTGGACCTGGCCGTCGATCATGATGTTGGTTCAGGAGAGCCTGCAATTTGATGACGGAGCGCGCGAAAAGTTTGCGTGCGGCATCCGCGGAGCGATGCATGCGTAATCCGATTTCCTCGAAGGAGAGGTGTTCCTCGACGCGGAGGCGAATGACCTGCTGCTGTTCGGAGGGGAGTTTCGCGCGGGCGAGTTCGATTTGGCCGGCATCTTCCTGCAAGGTGAGCAGGGTCCCTGGAGTTTTGGGATCATTTTCCGCGAGTGTGAGGAAGAGTCCGGACCAGTCGACTTCGCGCGTGATGTCGCGTCGGTTGGCCTTGAGAAAGCGTTTGAACGTGTTGCCGATCCGATGTTCGAGGATGCGGTAGAGCCAGCGCTGGAGTTCCTCCTGGCTATTCCCTTCGAAGCGTTCGAAGGCACGGTGGGCTTCGATGAATGTCTCCTGAACGAGATCACTGGGGCCGACCTTTCCGCGAATTTTCCCCTTGAGCGCGAGGTTGGCGACAAGGAGAAGATAGTTTCGACAGCTTTCGAGGAGTTCGCCAAGGGCCTGAGATGAGCCGTTCCGTGCATCCCGGAAAAGTCCAGAGAATCCGCTGGAATCTGGGGAGAGATTTTCAGCGATCGGGGAAGCCAGGTCGGGAGATGCGGGAACTATTTCGTCCATAGGAATCGGGGACGATTCCATAAGTATGATTTCCGAAAGGTGTCAAACCGGATGCAGAAAGGAGTGTCGGGATTCTCTCATATCCCGAGGGGGGGAGTCAATTTTTTGCGATAACAGCCGACAGGTATTGTGGTTTGAGGGGAAAACCTACGGCCCACAAAGATACCTGAAAATTCTTTTTTCAGTGTTTTTCCCAAAGAAGTTCTTGAGTGGTTATTTCAAGGAGGAGGAGGTCAATTTGACCAGACTTTTGCCTGAGAGGAGGGTATCGAGTTCGCGGCGGAGGAGATTTTTGAGCTCGTTGTTGTAGCCGATGTGGACTGCCTGCAGAATTCCCTGGCGATCAATTAACAGCAGGACGGGGATGGCCTCGATCTCAAGCCCGTGCGTGAAGTCACCTTTGGAGTCGAGGACGACGGAGAGCTTGTGGGGGTATTTCTGGAGAAAGGACTGGATCAACCTGGGATTTTCACGGTAGTTGACGGCATACGTCGCGACGTGTTTATCCGCGTATTCCGCGGCAATCGCGGCGACGACGGGCATTTCGACGCGGCATTCCCCACACCAGGTCGCCCAGAAATCAAGTAAGACGACATCCTTGCCGACGTGGTCTGCGAGACGGAATGGTTCACCGTCAAGGCGCTGAAGTTTGATCTCGGGGAGAGACTTTCCGAGGAAATCGCGCGGGGATTTTCCCGAGCGACTGGGAGGAGCGAAGAGATCCCCCTGAGTTTCCGTGGCGTCGGAAGGGGAGACGAATTCAAAGGTTTCGGGGGGAAGTGGGGGGTTGAGTTTCCAGTCCTCGAAGCGGCGGGTCAACGTGGTCGAGGATCGAGGCGCGTTCGCTGACTGCTTCACCGGGGAATTGGACCCGGGACGGGGAGTGGAGCTGCGGGAAATCTGGCGGACGAGGGGATCTTTTTCTGCATCGAACCACAGATCCCATTCTCCATCAGGCTGAGCGAAGCGGAGGTGGCGGGTCTTTTGGCCGACGAGCATTTCGATGCCGCGGTCATCATACCAGGTGACCCCCTCGCAAAGTTTCTGTCGAAGTTGCTCCGAAGAGAAGAGGAACAGCAGACTGCCGACGCCGGTTCCTCCCAGGCGTCGAGTGACGGTGTGAGAAGTCAAATCTGCCAAGGAGGGAGGAGCCTTTTCGATGGCGAAGCGTTTGAGAGAGGGAACATTGACGAAGAGACTTTCACCATCGTCGATGATGTCGAGGGAGATCTCTCCAGGCTGAGTCCGGAGGGCGAGCTTGTCAGGGGACTGGACCGCGAGAACAGAATCCGCCTTGCGAACGCTGGTCGCGGATCCCTGTCCGAATTTGACTTCAAAGGAAGTCTTGACGGTGAAGGATTTCAGACCGCGGTAAAAATCAGAAAGTCGCTGCAACTGTTCCGCGACTCGAGGGGGAGCAGGAGCCGGTTTCTGAGTAGACTGATCCGCGGCTGGAGTATTGGTGCGTTGAAGCTCGACCGTTGTCGGAGTGGAGGTTGGACTGGGGGCGCAAGAGTTCAGCGTGAAGAGCAAGAGCGCGACAGATGTCCAGCGATGAAAAAACGAGGAGCAGGGCATGACGAGTGATCGCTGAGAATTACTTCTTTTTCCCCTGTGGTTCTTCATCGTCGAAGAAGCTGTCGAAGTCGTCGGTCTCCATCTCGTCTGAAGTGGCGATGAGGTTTTCATCGGTGGAGAGATCTTCCTCTTCGAGCGGAGCGTCATCAAACCCACCCAGATCGAAGCCCCCTTCGGGGCTGGTGTCGTGTTCGTCCAGATCCACGGACTGGAGTTCCGCGGAGAGTTCTTCATCCTCGGACGCGGCGAGGGGTTCCTCGTCGATGATCGCGGCAGCGGCCGCTTGGGGAGCCGCAGCTTTCACGGCAGCTTCCCCATCGCGGTAGAAGACCAGGATGCCCAACGGCATCAAAGTCACAAAGGTCGAGCTTCCCAGGGTAGCCGCGACCAAGGCCTGAAATGTGAGGTTGGGGCCACCGCCGTAGTTCAGGAACACCAGGACGAGCATCACCGAGAGAACCCCGGCCGGGACGGCTGCCACGAGAGAAGCCAGTAGGACTTGGAATTTCGTCACGGTGAACGGACTCCTGGAGGAGTGAGATTGCGATCTGGATCGGAAGTCGGCCGCAAAGTTGCGTCAAACTACTTACGTTAACGTGCCTGGGAGAGAGATAGCAAGAGGGGGAAACTTCAATCCAATTCCGCCAAGGCCTGGGCGACTTCCTTAACGTGTCCGTCGACTTTGACTTTGGGCCAAACGGCGGCGATTTTTCCGGCTTTGCTGATCAGGAACGTGGCTCGCTGGATCCCCATGTACTTCTTGCCGTAGTTGCTCTTCTCCACCCACACACCATACTTGTCGGCGATTTCGTGATCTTCAATTCGCAAGCAGTGGGAAGGGAGTCAGAATTTTCAGCTGAATTTTCATGCGAGGCGACGGAATCGGTGCTGATCCCCAAGACGACCGTGCTCATTGTATTGAACCGAGCGATAGAATCGCGAAATGCAGGCTTCGTGCATCTGTGTTGTCCCGGGGATAGAAGAGAGAGACGTTTTGCTTTCCTTTGAAGGCCATGATGGAGCGTCTCCGAGGGAAAGGCCGGAGGGAGAAGTACAGGGGCAGAAGCCAGCTGACTTAGGGGACGAGAGACTCCCTGGAATGGATTGAGAAACAGGGCTTAAAGAATTGTAGCGGCCAGCAAGTATAAAGAATAGAAACGCTTAAGGTGTTAACGTCTTCATGTTCTGAAACGGAAGAACTATTCCTGAGAAATCCAGACAAATATAATACAATTTCGCGGTTTTTTGTCCAGCTTTGAGGGCTGGGAATCCAAGACTCAGCACGGAATGCGCGGCGTCTCTATAGAGGTATTGGAGATGAAGGTGAGGACGTTCATAGGTGCCTGAGTTGCAGCCGAGTTCACAAGCGAGAGCTTGAAGGGCTGCAATGCTTGTTGAGAGGGGACGTCAAGACAGCGACCAGCGAGCTGCTGGGGATTGATCGGGAAGACAACAGCGGAGCTGAAAGCCCGACTCACATGGCAGAGTTGGGGAGCGACATCGGCTTTGAACAGGACTGCGCGGCTGCTCGTAGTGACGAAGAGAGACTTTAAAGAGATCGCGGCCGCTGACCTGCTGAATCAAGGATGGGACGGCCTGTGCGATAGAGGGAGGTGGTGAAGGGAAGAGCCGCAACGCAGTCGGGGATTCCTAAGGGGTACAGAGCGATTCCATGCGAATTGCAGCTCACGTGAGCGGAGCGTGAATTGTTGTCATGAATGCCCTTGCCCCGAGTTCTGGCCGCTACGCCGTTTTTGAGTTTAATGGTAGCGGGCCTGGCGTGGGACTTGTGGACGAAATGGTGGGCTCTCGCACGTCGGGATTGTGGAGGGGACAGACCGCACCGAGTTGAAACCGTGGTTCGAATGGCTGGGTCCGAAGGGTTCATTTCGACGACGGCCCAGGCGCAGTTGTGGGGCTGGGACAGGATTCAGCTGGCGTTTGCCTCGTTGAGCATCATGGCGG
Source organism: Planctomycetales bacterium (assembly GCA_046349635.1). Classification (GTDB taxonomy): domain Bacteria; phylum Planctomycetota; class Planctomycetia; order Planctomycetales; family Planctomycetaceae; genus JAXMBX01. The sequence goes on along the minus strand of JAXMBX010000002.1, from coordinate 163,702 downwards.
GCTGGGAATCCTGTAAATACGTTTGCCCGCCGCAGGCACAGCCTGTGGCTGACAATTTCACTGGGGTTCGTGATGGCCGGGACGTTGGGTAATCTGTTCGACTGCCTGGGGCTGCACGGATTGACGGATGATCGCGGGGCGGTGATCTGCTGCGTGCGGGACTTCATTTACTTCCGAATCATCAACTGGCCCATCTTTAATTTCGCAGATAGTTTCCTGGTGACTGGTGCGATCATGCTGGTGCTCCAGGCATTCTGGCAGGAGAACCAGCCCCGCGGAGTCGTCGTTACGGTCCCTCCGGCGGACGGTCAGATTCCCGCATAGAGACTCTGTTGCTCCGTGTAGCGACTCCGAGGCAGGGAGATTTTGATTGCTTCAGGGAGGCGGGCGGATATCTTGGGGTGATTCCAAGCGGGGTGCGATCCAAATTGAGATGCAGGAGAGAATCGATGCGTAGAACGTGTCTTTGCGGAGCGATCCTGATTGGGTTGTCGGTGGCGAGAGTCGAGGCGCAACAAAATCCGCAGTATGAGTCGGCGACGGTTTCGGTTCCCGCTGCGAGCGGCGACGAGCCGAAACTGGAGCGCGTGTCGGTCAAATTGGCGTCGAAATATCTCGAAGACGGAGCGCACGTCTGGAGTTCGGAGCGGAAATGCATCTCCTGCCACACGAACGGAAGTTACCTGCAGATGCGTCCGGCATTAACGGATCTCCTGGGAAAACCGTCGGAGGAAATTCGCGGTTTTTTCGTGGGGCAACTCGAACAATTCGAGAAGCTGGAACCGGCGAAATTGCAGGAATCGACCCGTCCGGCACAGGTCATTTACCTGGCGGCCGGGTTAAGCGAATGGGATGCGCATGTGACAAAACAACTGTCACCTGAGACTGGCCGGGCACTGAAATTGATGTTTGATCTGCAGCGTCCGAATGGCACCTGGGGGGCATTGGACTGCTGGCCTCCCTTTGAATCGGATGCGTATCACCTGGCGACGGTGGCGGCGATGACGGCAGGGACGGCGCCGGGATGGCGAGATTCTCTCAAAGATGAAGCACTGCAGGGAAAGGTCAAAGCGTTGCAGCACTATCTGCGGACGGAGAAGCCGCCGCACGATTACAGCCGGGTATTGCTGCTGTGGGCTTCGACGCGAATGCCGGATCTGTGGTCCGGCGAGAAGCAGCAGGAACTGGTGACGATACTCCGGAATCATCAGCGATCGGATGGGGGATGGTCAGTCCGGACGTTTGCGGCACCTGACGCATGGGGGAAGGGGAACCGGGCGGCACGGCTGAAAGGGGAAAAGGATTTCGGGAATCCGGAGAGTGATGGGCACATGACAGGACTGGCGGTCCTGGTTTTGCGCGACGCAGGTGTGGAGGCCAAGGATTCGGGAATAGAAAAAGGGGTCGCGTGGTTGAAACAGAACCAACGCAACTCAGGGCGGTGGTGGACGAAGTCCCTGAACACGGATAGCTGGCACTTCATTACGTACAGCGGGACCTGCTATCCCTTGTTGGCGTTGTACAAATGCGGTGCGCTCGATCAACCCCGAAGCACACGGTGACTGCGACAAGGAGGTGGAGAGCGAAATCTGGGGATTATGGAAGTGTGGGTGTGGGAAGAATTGTGAATCTGCGGATGAGCGTTTGGCAAGCAAAATCTTTTTATTCGGCAAACAAAATTTAATCGATAAAACTTGCTTGAATTCCGCATCTTGACGTGCAATTCTGCATCCCGCATCGAAACAAATCAGGGTGCTTTTTCAAAAGCGCCCTTTGTCATGTTGCCCCATTTCCGTACGAAAAGTCACTGGGATTCCACGATCCAGATGCCCTGACGAGGCAGGAGGTTTCGATGCGTTCGCGGGATTCCAGAGGAGACGAAAATGATTTTCGGAGCCCCTTGGCGATGGTACATCGCATCGGTGTTTGCTGTTCTGCTGGTGGTGAATGTCGGGTCGGTGGTGAGTAAAGAAAAGGTCAACAAGTGGGGCTCCAGTCCCGATGGAGCTTTCCAGAAAGCCCGAAAGAAAAAGAAGCCCGTTCTGATTCATTTTCATGCGTCGTGGTGCGGTCCGTGCCGCAGCATGGAAGAAAATGTCCTGAGTAAGGATGAAGTGCAGGACTTGCTGGATAAATCGCTCGTCGGCGTGAAGGTCGATGCCGATCAGCAGGCGGACCTGATTACCAAATACAAGGTGGAACTGCTGCCGACGGATATCCTGGTGGATGAAGACGGCAAGGAATTGCGGCGGCAGGTAGGGATTGTTTCGCTCGAGCAGTATCTGAATTTCGCGAAGGGGCCAAAGGCCGCAACCGCGGAACCTGCCAAGCAAGGGACCTGATCCCGACGATTCCCCGATATGAAAACTGAAGACCTTTGTGCCGTCCATGTATCGGCACAAGGGTTTTTTGTTGCGCCTCAGGAATCGCAGTTTGCAAGGAGATGTCCCGAAGGACCAGAACGCCTCAATTTTAAACGCAGCGTCTGACGCGGCGACAATCTCGGCAAAAAGTTTGATTTTGACGCGACACCAAAGCGCTACGCGCTCTAAGATCGGCGGAGGTTCGATTTCCGAAAGCTTCCTCCGGAGACAGTCCCAGCGATGACCGAGGCCAAGCGGCGACTGACGCTGACTGCGATTATCAGCATTATCTTTTTCAACGTATGCGGGGGGCCGTACGCGATTGAGGGAGTGGTTGGGGCGGGGCCGGGGCTGGCGACACTGTTAATCATCCTGACGCCGCTGGTATGGAGCGTCCCGATGGCACTCGTCTGTGCCGAATTGGGGACGGCGATTCCTGAGGAGGGGGGCTACTATGCCTGGACGCGTCGGACGAGCGGGCCGTTCCTGGCATTTTGCCAGGGGTGGTGGTCGTGGCTGTTCACGGTGGTGGATATCGGAACCTACCCGACGATGATGTGCGATTACGCGGCGTATTTTGTCCCCGCGTTGGGAGAGGAGGGAAACTTCTGGGCGCGGCGCGGTTTGATGGTAGGGATGGTTTGGATATTTGTGCTGTTGAACCTGCGTGGTTCGAAGATCGTGGGGGATTTTTCGCGGATCTTCACGGTGCTGGTGTTGTTGCCTTTTGTGTTGCTGGTGGGGATTGGAATCTGGCGGGGGCTGACCGTTGGAATTGACCATCATCCCGTGAGTCCCTTCCTGGCACCCGGCAAAGGGTTTTCCGTGTTGCTCGCTGGAACCTTACCGATGGTGCTATGGAATTACCTGGGGTGGGATTCTGTCTCGACAATTGCGGGGGAGATGGAAAATCCACGGCGGGATTATCCTCGGGCGCTCGCGGTTGCGGTGGTGTTAATTGCGCTCTGTTATGGGCTGCCGGTGCTGACCGCCCTCTGCTTTTTCGGCGAAGCGGACGGGATTCGTTGGGATTCCGGCGCGTGGGGCGTCGTGGGGGAGCGCTTGGGGGGAGTGTGGCTGGGAAACTTGATGAGCGCGATGGGGATCGTGTCGGCGATCGGGTTGTTTTCGAGCCTGGTGCTGGTGTACAGCCGGTTGCCTTATGTGATGGCAAGAGATGGATACTTTCCGAAGGTGTTTGCAAAGACGAACCGTTATGGGGCGCCCTGGGTGTCGTTGGTCGCTTCCGGATGCGTCTACAGCCTGGTGGTGATTGGCTTCAAGGACCTGGAGGCGATCACGACGGTGGACGTGACGTTGTTTACGGCAGTGATGAGCCTGGAGTTCATCGCGTTTCTGGTTCTGCGGCGGCGTGAGCCTGAACTGGAACGACCATTCAAAGTTCCCGGAGGCTGGGTAGGCGCGATTGCAGTGTGCGCCCTCCCGTGGATCTGTGCGGCGGGGGGACTAGGATGCATAATTGCTGAAAAAGGGGCACGCGACGTAGTGGGGTACGCCTCGTTGCTGATGTTGATCCCGGTGGTCACGAATGTCGCAGCGGGGGCAGGGCGGAGGATGTTTGGGCGGGGTTGAATCAGCCTGCCGGTCATCGCGCGCTCAAATGCGTCGGAGATTAATAGTCTTCGCGGTTGAGGGTGCAGGTGGCGGTGTAGGACTTGTTCTTCAGGAACATGGGGGTGAAGAACATATTGCCATTCATCTGCGTCACGATCGTCACCGTGACGGAGGTCGCATTCGAGGGAATCGGATTCGGGGAGACCGTGATGGTGGAATTCTTAACTCCGATCGCCTGCATGAGCGTGCTCGCAGCACTGATGGCGGTACTCGCCTGGGCACCGGGGACGATCGCCGTCCGGGCGGCTTTGTAGGCCGCGTTCTTGGACGTATTGCGGATCATGTTCATGCGGCTGAATTCGAAGATCCCGAACACCATCGTGAAGATCACGGGAAGGATCATCGCCAGTTCGACGGTGACGGCTCCATTTCGTTTGGAGCGAGCAATCTGATTGCGGCGAGTGATCTTCATAATGGTGTCGTGATCTGGTCGAAATATCGCAAGTATTTTTGTGGTCGCTTTAACGCAGGTCGGATCATTGAGTCAGGACGATCCGCAGGTCGGCGGCGATTTCCGTGAAGGCGGCGGTCAGAGCCGCAGAGTCAGTGACGATGAAACTCTTTCCACCGGTCGTCGTGGCAATGGACTGCAGATCGGTGACGGCAGAGCCGGTGGTGAGCAGGCCGATGGTGTGACACTTAATGTTATTGGCCTTGAGCGTATTGGCGTAGGTAACGGGGTTGCTGCCGGTGTTCCACTGGCCGTCCGTGAAGAGGACGATGACCCGGTTGACGGGGAGAGTTGGGGTGTAGGCCATCAGGACGCCGTTGGCGGCGGTGAGTCCGGCGGTCATGTTGGTACCCCCGATCATCTTCTTGCTGCCGAGGGTGCTGATAGCGCTGTTGATCTTACTGCTTTGGTTAGTGCCGATTGTGACGTTGATGTCGCTGGCGTTGAAGGCAGGATAGGAGACACCGTTCAAGGAACCTGCCGAGGTTTGCGAAGCCCAGGTGACGAGGGCGACAGGGGGTTGGTTATTCGAGGCATCAAGGATGGTGAGGAACTGCTTGACGGAAGAGGTCAGGTAGGCCCACCGACTGCCGGTGGCGCTGGGGGGAGTGGTATACCCGGTGGGATACGCAGGGATACCGGCGGGATAGGAATAATCCACACCGGTCATGTCAAAGCACATGGAGCCGGAGCGGTCAAGGCAGAGGCAGATGGCGTTCTGGACGAAGCCCGCGGTCGAAGAGATCTTGGGGGCGAAAGTTTTTGAGCCGAGGAGGGGAGCGAAAAACAGGTTCACCTGTCCTGAAGGGCTGGAGGAACCCATGGCGACGTCGATTTTTGCAGCCATCAAAGGCGTTTGTCCCGCGACGAAGTCCCAGGCACCGTTACTGCCGTATTTCAGTCCGCCGAGAGTGACATTGTTTGTGGTGATGGTGAAGCCTTTGCCCCCGACCTTGTTGGCAGCCGCCGCGGTGACGGCGGCGTTTTTGGCAGCCGTGGACCCTTGTCCCTTGGCGAGAGAGACGCTGGCGGCCTTTGCGGCGGCGTCAGAAGCGGCCTGCATTTCCGTTCGCGTGAGCTGCATATAGGCGACGTCGATGGAGAAGGCGATACCGGCCATGATAGCCGTCAACAAGACGGCGAAAAGGACCAGGACGATCCCGCGACGATTGTGTTGTCCGTGACGGGGGACCGAACGAAGAGTTTTGCGTTGAATCAACATCTTGCGGAACCTTTATGCAGCAACAGTCGGAGCAATCTGCGATGCGGCGCTTATTGACGGGTCATGGTTGTGGAAGCTGAGAACGTACGGCTGGAAAAGCCGGAGACATTGCTGAGAAACAGGCGATTGGAACTCATCGGCGCGGAGGCAGTCACGGTAATGACAGTCCCCTGGGTTGTGGCGAGGGTCACGGTCGGTGAAAAGCTGACGGTATAACCTTTCACGCCATATGCGGTCAGAACGGAGTTCGCGACGGTTGTGGCCTGGGCCTGTGTCGAACCGGAGAGACTGATCTTACGTGCGGCCTCATAAGTCGCGGACTTGAGGCTGTGTTTGAGGAAGATCGCATCGGTCACTTCCATGGAGCCGACGACGAGGGTCAACAGAACCGGAAGCACGATCGCGGTTTCCACGAGGGCAGCACCGCTGCGGGACCGAGTGTTCCGAACGGGTTTGGTAGAGCGTCGTAAGACTTGCATGTGGAGTTCGTGCTGGAAACTGATGAAAAATCGAAGTTGGTCAATCGGCTTGGCGGAAAACTCCACCGGTCATCTCAAACATGTGTCAGATGCGAAGGTTGTCAAAAAGAAAATCGAAACGCGAGTCGCAAAGAAAGTGTGAAGACTGGGTGAAGAGGAGGAGGCAGATTTTAGCGAAGTCAAAGAAAGACGGGGTGTTACGAGTGATGACTCGCGATGAGCGTCGGTTGTGCGGAGTGCGTGGGATGTGCCGTGCGGAGGGGCACCGAAGCGTGAAAACAGTCGGCGGCCGATTCAGGAGGTTTGAAATCCGGCGCGTTGTTCCCGCTTGAGCAGAGCATTGGCGGTGGGGTCGCCAGGGAATTCCTCCTTCTCGCCGTCCCATTTCAGGGAGCGTCCGAGCTTGAGGGCGATATTTCCGAGGTGGCAGGTGCTGATGCTGCGGTGCTGGCCCTCAAAATCTGAAAGCGGAGTCCGTCGAGCGGCGATGCAATCGAAAAAGTTCCCCATGTGATTGACGATGGCATCCAGCTTGCCGGTGCGCGGGGGGCGCTGGAGATTGTCGAAATCGTAGAGCCGGAACTCTTCGCGAGGGAGGGGGTTGTCCTGGAGGTCTTCGACCGGCTTTCCGGAGACCGATTCGCGATTGACGAAGATGCGTCCCTTCGAGCCGGTGAACATAATGCCATTGCGGCCATGATCGGCTACGGTCATCAGGACACCATTGGCGAATCGATACTGGAGTTCGAAGTCAATGGGGACATTGAAGCCATTGGGAATGGCTGGATATTTAGCGGACCCGCTGATTTCGGCGGGGGTGGAATTGATGGCCCAGCAAGCGATATCGACATGATGGGCGCCCCAGTCGGTGAGTTGTCCGCCGGAATATTCCTGCCACCAGCGGAAGGTGTAATGGGCCCGTTCCGGGATGTAGGGGACATCGGGAGTTTGTCCCTGCCAGAGATTCCAGTTGAAGTGTTTAGGGACGGGACAGGTTTCGAACGGTCCACCGACTTCGTTCTTACCGAGAACGACATCAACCTTCTGCAAGTCTCCTAAGCGGCCCTGTCGGACGAGTTCGACGGCCGTCCGGAAGTGGTGGTCGCTCCGTTGCCAGGATCCGACCTGGACGATCCCTTTGGATTGTTTCGTAACCTCGCGGATCTGCTTTCCTTCATCGATCGTGAGAGTCAGTGGTTTCTCGCAATAGACATCTTTGCCCGCGCGGAGGGCATCGATGAGCATTTTCGTGTGCCAGTGGTCGGGGGTGGCAATCAGGACAACGTCGACGTCTTTGCGTTGGAGGAGTTGCTGATAGTCTTCAAAGATGCGGGGTGTACTGCCGAAAGAGGCACGTGCCTGCTCCCGGACGTGGCGGTCGACGTCCGCGAGCGCGACGATGTCTCCATGAGCGCGGGCCTTTTCGGTGATAACGGACCCTTGATAGCGGAGTCCAATCGCCCCGATGCCGAGCCGTTCAACCTTGTGGCGGGGTTTTTCCGGAGCGGTGGCCGATTGAGCGGAGGCGATTCCACCGGCGATCACCGGCAGCGAGGAGAGAAAGGAGCGGCGGTTGAGCATCGTGGGCCTCTCGCGACGAAGGAGGGACGGTCTTTCTGGATTTTACCGGGAAGAGATGCGAATGCCACAGGTTTGAGTGAGTGACTGATGGGGAATTTCGGGGGCGGGGCGGGTAAGATGGGAGTCTGAATTCCGAAATCAAAAGGGACGAGCGATGAAGTTTACGGCGCACAACGTGGCGACGGCGGAAGGGGGGCGAACCATTGAAGGGGAGCCTCTGCTGAATGAGCAGGGGTTCTGCCAGGCACCTTTGCGGACGTTGAACGCCATCTGGAGTCCGGAGCAGCGAGGAAATGTGCGGATCGTCGATCTGGGCTGCCTGGAGGGGGGATACGCGGTCGAGTTCGCACGGCAGGGGTATCAGTCGCTGGGAATTGAGGTTCGAAAGGCGAACGTCGAAAAGTGCGAATGGCTGGCGGAGAACCTGAAACTGCCGAATCTGAAATTCGCCCAGGACGACGTACGGAACGCGGAAAAACATGGGCCGTTTGAGGCGGTGTTCTGCTCGGGGTTGCTGTATCACCTGGACGAACCGACCGCCTTTATCAAGATGCTGGGAAAGATTACTTCGACGGTGTTGATCCTGCAGACGCATTATGCGCTCGGAGACCTCGACGATGCGGAGAAGGGGAAGCAGACGTTGTACGACAAGGTGGCCCCGATGCTACCGGAGCGCGTGCGGCAAAAGATTGCGCAGAAGGTGTTAAGCCCGGCGGAAGTGAACTACAAGCTGTCCGGGTTGGTGAAGCACGAAGGGAAATGGGGGCGGTGGTACGGTGATTATGCCCCATCCGCCTCCAAGGAACAGGTGGAGGAGGATCTGTGGGCGTCGTACGGAAATCCCCGATCCTTCTGGTTACATAAAAAGGAATTACTGCAGGTGATCCGGGAAGCGGGGTTCGACCTGATCTACGAGCAGTACGATTTTCTGGATGATATTTCGAAGAACCGGTACATCGAGGAGTATGACCGGGGGTTGTTCGTGGGCCTGAAGACGCGTGCGTTGCCGGTGAAGTGAGGACTGATGTTTTACTTTCGTGTGTTGGGGACGTTCCTGAATAACGCACTCATCCGGGAGATGAGCTTCCGGGGGAATTTCATTATCGGAACGCTGACGCGGGCGTTCTGGTTTACGGCGCAATTGACGCTATTCGGAATCATTTTCAGCCGGGTGCCGGCGATCAACGGCTGGTCTCAGTACCAGTTTTACGTGTTCCTGGCGACCGGGATGATGATTAATACGCTGATTGAGGCGTTCTTCATGCCGAACTGCGCGAACTTCAGCGAGTTGATCCGGACGGGGGATCTGGATTTCGTGCTACTGAAGCCGATCGATACGCAGTTCATGATTTCACTGGAGAAGATCGACCTGGGGACATTGAGCCATTTGATCCTGTCGGGTTCGTTGCTGGTTTACTCGGTCAGTCGTCTGGAGGTCACGATCACGCCGTGGATGGTGCTCGCATATGTCGCGATGTTGATCGTGAGCGTAGCATTCTTTTACAGCCTCATGCTGGTTCTGGCAGCGACGAGTATTTTTTTCGGGCGGAACCAGGGGCTGTATGATTTCTGGTTTTACATCACGATTTTTTCGCGCTACCCGCGTGAGATTTACCTGGGATCACTGGCCGGAGACGTCCTGTACTTCACGTTTTCGTCACTTCTCCCCGTGCTGCTGGTGGTGAATCTTCCGGCGCAGGTGCTGGCGGGGAAATTGTTCCAGCCAAGCTGGATCTGGGTCTGGATGCTGGTGGCGACGGGGGTCGGGCTGAATGTCAGTCGACGGATCTTTTTGTGGTCGGTGGACAATTATCGGAGCGCGGGGGGATAACGCCCAAAGAGAATTGCGACGGCCAACCTTTGGTCCTAAACGGGCAAATCTCGAATCAGGAGACACTCCACTCGACGTTGGGGGGCGTGAACTTGAAGTTACGGGACTGGGCGAAGAATTCGAGTGGATTGTCGTAGACGACTTTCTTGATCTTCTGTTCGCTGTGACCTCGCTGCCGCATTTCCTGTATGAAGTCGGGAACGGAGACGGGATTGGAGGGGCCCCAGTCACCGGCGGAATTGACCATGATGCGGTCATCTCCGTACATCTCGATGATGTCCGCCGCACGGGCGGGGGTGCATTTGGTGGTGGGGTAGAGAGTCATGGCGCACCAGAATCCATGATCGCGTGCGACGCGGACGGTGTGTTCCTCGACGTGGTCGATGAGGACCCGGCCGGGTTCGACGCGCGTGTCCTCCAGCAGCATGTCCACGATCATGCGAGTCCCACGGTATTTGTCCTGCAGGTGGGGAGTGTGAATGAGGATCAATTCACGGGTCTTAAGGGCGAGATCGACCTGTTCGCGAAAGATAGTGGCTTCGTTGAGTGAGTTCTTGTTGAGGCCGATTTCTCCGATACCAAGAACCCCGGGTTTATCCAGAAATTCAGGGATGATGGAGATGACTTCGCGGGAAAGGGAGACGTTTTCAGCTTCCTTGGCATTTATACAGAGCCAGGTGAAGTGCTGGATGCCGGACCAGCTCGCGCGTTTGGGTTCGAATTCGGTCAGTTGCCGGAAGTAATCCCGGAAACTCTCGGCGCTGCCACGATCAAAACCGGCCCAGAAGGCGGGTTCACTGACGGCGACGCAACCCATGCGGGCCATGCGTTCGTAGTCATCCGTGACGCGGGAAACCATGTGGACGTGAGGATCAATGAAATACATGGTGGGTGAATCTCAGTAGGGAACGAGTGATCGGTGGGAGATCAGTGGAAAAAGGGGGCTATTTTTTGCCCACTTTCTGCCAGCCAGGGATGTACTCATCGCTGAAGAGTAATTGGATTCGTTCCGCGCGTCCGGCTCCCTGGGAGAGGACAATCTGGAGTCCGGCGCGGAGTTTTTCCATACGGGGATCCGAGGCGAGGTCCGTGTGAGTTTCGCCCCGGTCGATCCGGTCGAAAGAGGCGGCCAATTCGAGGAGTTTGGCCCGCATTTCCAGATAGTGCCGCTCCAGGATATCGGCACTGCTTTTTCCCGACATTTTTAAGATCCTCCAACCGGCAGGACTGACATAATCGCTTCCTTCAAGTGTCCGCTTCCGATTACCCAAAATCAAGCGGTTCTGACACTCGCAGGAGTCAAAAGGCAACCTGCTTAATTCCTGTAATTTTTGTTTATCTCCGTCGATGAGCGAAGAGTCCCGTCAGGTTTCTCCCTCGCTATTCAGAGAATCCGGTTTTCATGTCCGAACCTTTGGCCGTGACCTTCAAGCTCCTTTCCATGTCGGAAAATTCGCATGCGACGGACGCATTGCTGAAGGCACTGGACATTCCGAACGAGCTGATCCGGGCGTATGCCACGGAGGCGCTCATTCTGCGTAGAAACCTGGGGGGGCAGTTGGAGCTGATTCGGCGTTTGAGCTCGCTGAATCAGACCATTCGCGAGATCCTGGCCCGGCATCGGGGGACGCTGGACTACGCCATCCGGCAGTCGCTGTTGCAGGGGGATAATGTCCTCAAGGAACACGCGCTGATCATTGTCAGCTGGATCGATGACTTCCAGCAGATTCCCGCCCTGCTGGAGATGCTCAACCAGATCGATTTGCCCCAGCGGGAACAGGTGATCGAGCTGCTGCGGAATCTGACTGACCAGTTTTATACATATCTGCAGGAAGGTCCGCGTCACGGGGGGCCGCACTTGCGGGACCCGGGACAATTCCGGAACCTGCTGCTGGAGAAGCTAGAACGTTCCACGCTGGAGTTTTCGGTCCACCAGTGCGAAGCGGTGGTGGAGTCGCTGTTGATTCTCGCTCCGATCGAGCATCATGCCCTGAAGAGCCTCCTCCGTCCGATCCAGGATCCTGCGCGTCAGGCGGCGGACAAGATCCTGCGTGAAAGTGCACATCCGGGGATCTTGCACAAGTTCACTGAATTTCTCTCGCGAGAAGGGGCGCCGCTGAAGATCCTGCAAGTGATCAAGCAGCGGGAGGATGTGGGATTTCTCGCGCATCTGCTGTCTTCGTTGCCACGGCGTCTGACTTCATCGTGGCAGGGGAACATCAAGAAGCTGGACGATTTTTCCTGGTTGCGCGGGGATCTGGGCTTTCTGAAAGAACTCGCTCCGGCGTTGCAGGAACGGTTCGTTACCTTCCTCGGGGAGACGGGGTTGCCGGAGTCGGAACGACACCGGATTTATACGTGGATCATGCAGAACGGGGCACCGGGAGCGCGCTCGGCAACGACGCGGTTGCTGGCGAACGTCAACCAGACACTGGTCCAGGAACTGGTGCTTGACGGGATCGATTCCGAAGAGGAATCGGTGCAGGCGTGGGCTACGAGCCAGTTGCGAGTCTGTGGGATTCCACAGGCGTTTCATCTGCTGGTGAGCCGGCTGGACAGTCCGCTGCCTCAGGTGCAGCAGGCGGCCCGAAAGGAGCTGGAAGGATTCGACCTGAAACGGTTCCTGGAAGTGTTTGAGAATACGGACCCGGGAGCATGCGTCCGGGCGGGGATCCTGTTGCGCAAGATCGATCCGCAAATTTCGGAAAAGATCTGTGAAGAACTGACGCACCCAATGCGGACCCGAAAGCTGCGGGCGCTGAAAGCCGTGATTTCGATGCAACTGGCGAGAGAGGTCATTCCGACCTTGAAGCAGATGTTGAGAGACGATGAGATCATCATCCGAAGGATGGCGATCGCGACATTGAAGACCGTACCCACGATGGAAGTTTTCACCGAGTTTCAGACGGTGCTGACGTCGGAGCAGAATCCCAGAGTGCGGGAGGACCTTGAATCAGCAAGCCTGGCGATCGGCCTGAAGATTCGTGAGACTCTGCAACCCGCGACTGCGGCGATCTCCTGATCGCCAAATTTGAGACTGAACAGGTGTACGATGTTTCCGATCCCTCATTCCTGTCTATTCGCGAATTCCGATACGATGCGGGCGATCTCGAGATATTTCGAAGATCCGATGTCGTTCCGGGGTCTGGGGATTATGCTCCTGGCGGGGATCTGCCTGGGGCTGTTCTGGGTAGGAATGCACTTCTGGGAGAAGTACCGGGCGCAATTGGCGGCGGGCATGCGGACGCCGACGTATCTGTTCCTGGAACTGTGCCAGACGCATCAATTAAGCCCCGCGGAACGAAACCTGTTGCAGCAGTCGGTTCTGGACCCCAACGATCTTCCCCAGGCGTTCATTAATCCGGAACACCTGGAGATCCTGTCGCATACGGTGCCGCACCAGTCAGCGGCGTGCCGGGAACTGAAGCTGAAGCTGTTCGGGCAGATTTGACGCGAACATTTGTCGGGGTTCTCAAGACGCTTCGCCGCGGATGTGGGCGGGCATGACCTGGACTTTGCCATCGCGGTCGACGCAGCCGAGGGTACTTTCAGCTTCCGCTAAAAGAATATCTCCACGCCAAAGTTCGTAAGCATGTTCGAGCTTCGCCATGCCGACCTTGGTGACCCGGGTCTTGAGCGTGAGGAGATCGTCGTAGCGGGCGGGGAGCTTGAAGCGGCAGTTGAGCCGGACGACCACCATCAGAAACCCCTCGTCCTCCATCTGGCGGTAATTGCCCCCCTGGGCACGGAGGAGTTCCGTCCGTCCCATCTCGAAGTACACGAAGTAGTTCGCGTGGTGGAGATAACCCATTGCGTCGGTTTCCTTGTACCGGACGCGGATCTGGATTTCGTGTTCCTTGAGCATCAAGACCTTTCTGAGACGTCGCTGATTGGGAAAACCGGAGAATGTCGAAACGCCGGTCCAGAGCGAGTTGCGCTTTAGTGTCGCGTCCAAATCCATGATTTTGCCGAGTTTTTTTACGCGACAGACGCTACAGATAAACGCGATGCGATCTAGGATATCCAGGTGGAGGCCGCGAGCAAACGCGCAGCGGCCCGTTCCTGCGACTGAAGCCGCGGTATGTTTCCGTCTGCTTCATGTCCGGGCGGTGGTTCTGACGACCGGGGCGTCATAGGTGCGACGCGGTTTTCCGGGATCACACTGGGCAGGCTTCTCCAGGGCGAGTTGATAGAGCTTGCGTCCCGCTTCGGTGGGATACTTGCCGTCGAGGCAGGCCTGGCAGAGGTCTGAGGCGGGGAGTTCGACGCAGCGAGCGATGGCATCGAGAGGGAGATAGCGGAGGCTGTCAGCTCCGAGGGCCTGGGCCATTTCCTGTTCCAAGGCGGGGGTCAGTTCACCCCCTTTCAGGAACCGAGGGGCGAAGAGTTCCTCGATGGTGGACATATCAATGCCGTAGAAGCAGGGGGCGATAATCGGGGGGCAGGCGACGCGGACGTGAACTTCCTTGGCCCGGCCCCGATCGCGCAACTGGTGGATCAGGGCTTTCATTGTGGTGGAGCGGACGATGGTGTCCTCGACGATGATGACCCGCTTCCCTTCGAGCACGTCGCGAAGCGGGGTGTATTTCATGCGGGCCTTGTCGGAGCGGTTTTTCCCCTCGATAAAGGTCCGTCCGATATAGCGATTGCGGATCAACCCTTCGAGAGAGGGAACCCCCAACTGGAAGGCCATGCTGTCCGCGGCCCCCTTGGCCGTATCGGGGACGGGGACGACGATGGTGTTCGCGCGATCGTTGTCGATGTCGAGACGTTCCTGGCGGGCGAGTTCTTCTCCGAGTCGTTTGCGGCTGAGATACACGCTGCGGTCATCCAGCGTGCTGGCGACGTTCGCGAAGTAGATCCATTCAAAGAAGCAGTGGGCCTTGCGAGGAGATTCGGCGAATTTTTCGACGGACAACTCCCCGTTCTGGATGATGACCGCATGGCCGGGGGGAAGGCTCTTGATGTTCGCGGGATCAATCCCCAGATTGTCGAGGGCGACGCTTTCACTGGCGGCGACGAAGAGGGGGCCTTGAACGGCGTAGCACAGGGGACGGATGCCGAGGGGGTCGCGGGCAACAAACATGTCACCCAGGGCATTGAGATAGACGATGTTGTAAGCCCCGTCGAATTTCCGGCTGAGGGACCGCAGGATGTCGATCATCTTCGGTTTTTTGTCGCCGGAAAGTTCCTGGCAGATGGCGTGCATCATGACTTCCGTATCGGTTTCCCGCGCCAGGTGGAAGTCAGTCTGCTGGAGGAGTTCGTCCCGGAGTTCGGGATAGTTGGCGAGTTGACCGTTGAAGCCGAAGCTGAACCACTTCGATTTTTCGATGTGGTGGCGTTCGAAAGGCTGCGCATAGCTCTTGTCGTCCTTGCCGCAGGTGGCATAGCGGACGTGCCCGATGGCGGCGGGGCCGGCATATTCCTTCACGAGCGCTTCGAATTCGGCCTCATGATTGAGGTGAAAGACTTCGGTCACGGTGCCGACGTCCTTGTGAGTGTCGATCAACTGATTGCGATCGGGGTGGTAGGTCGTCATCCCCGCCGCGAGTTGTCCGCGGTTCTGGATTTCCAGAAGGAGTCGCGGAATCAGTCGAGAGACCTCCTGCCCCCCTTGAGCGGGTGCCAGAGGGCTCTCCCCACGATTCGGCAAATGATAGATTGCTGCAATCCCGCACTCGTGATGGAGTTCAGCCATGCACCCGTATTCCTTTGAAGCGTCCCGCCAGAGAACGATGCCCACCGCCCCTTCATCATATCTTAATCCCTCCCATGTCGTCCTCCCCTGAAGGCCGGAATTCCGAGAGAAGATTTCCGCAGGTGGTCCCGGGGCACGACATCCGGCATATCGGGAAGAGTTTTCTGGATCTGGAGCGGTTCTGCCGCGAGGGGAAACGTTGTCTTTGAACAGCAATGTTTCCGAGACCAGGGGCAACACGCCTAAAGTCTCTTCGCGACGCCGGTTAGATCGTTTCGCGGCCGCTGAAGCCAGGGAGCATGTTGCCGGGGAGCAACATCCGTTATTCGAGGGAGAGAAACCGAAAGGAGGCTGGGAATTTATTTCGCGGAATCCGTAACTGCTTCGAGTCCGGTCAGTTGCGCGAGGTATATGAAACGCCACTGTTCAGATTCGGGTGCGCGAAACCTCGATTGGTATTCACATTGCTTTACTCCTGTTTCGAAAGCCGAACGGTTTTTCAAACACAGTCACACACCTTTGACACACAGAAACGGAGCATTGCCATGACCCACTTGATGACTCAACTGTTGAACGACGAACGCGGTTTTATCGTTTCCGGCGAACTGGTCCTGATTTCCACGATTGCGGTTCTCGCCTTGGTGGTGGGCCTGTCGGAAGTTGCCAACGGCATCAACAACGAACTGGAAGATATCGGCTCGGCGTTCGGTTCGATGAACCAGTCCTACAGCGTGAGCGGCGCCTGCGGCCACGGCGGCAGCAAGCAGGGAAGCTGCTACCGTGACCAGAGCGACTTCTGCGATGGCAAAGACATCAACCTGACCGGTGCCTCCCACGAAGGTGGCAGCTACGGCTCCTGGTAATTGAGTCTTCCGTCCGAGCGTCTGTCGCGGAGAAACACCCCGAGATTTGTGGAATCTCCGCGACGAACACGCACTGCAGGAAATGTGAAAAGCTGACGGGTCCCCCTCCCCTCTCTCCATTTGGACCCGTCAGCTTATTTTCTGAGTCCGATACTCTGACAAAATGCTCTGGACGAAGCGCGATTTCCTCGAAATTGCAGATCTCACGTGATCACCAACCGCATTTTGTCGCGTCCCTCCAGGTTCTTTCTGATTCTCGCGTCACGTTCCACACTTCCGGTCCGTACGTTTCCATTCCTCCTCCGGGTTCCATCATGCAAACGCTGATCAAACTATGGCGCAACCAGGATGGATTCGTGATCTCCACTGAATATGTTTTGATCGGTTCCGTTTGCGTCCTGACGCTGGCCATCGGCCTGAAGGACGTGGGCCGGGTTATCGATGAGCAGACGCAGTTGAGTGCCCGGTCTTTTGATTCTCTGCCGGATTCCACACGTTATGCCGGTCTCGACCAGCCAGTCTCGAATCCTTCGCCGAATACCAGCATTAACTCGTTCTAAACTAAAGTGTGTGGTCCTTTTGTGTCGCGTCAAAATCGGTCTCTTTTGTGACTAACGTCGCGACACACTCTGCACATAGGTTCGATATGTTCTCGTTTGCAGGTCCGGGCAACCTGCCAGAACAGCGAAGAAAACACGAAAACAATTCAGCACGAAACAACGAAACTGGCTCTGTTGTGTTGTGTGGGGAAACCCGGTCTCCTTGGTGAAGGGGACCGGGTTTTCTATTTGTCGTGGGGAGTTTTTGGGCATTCGAATGGGTTAAACTGAACGGCTGTCTGTCTCCCCTCGACTGAAGTGAATCCTGTTCCATGTTGCGCCCCTTTGAAATCGAAGCCAATCTGTCGCCGGCCCGGCGGGCGTTATTCCAGTATTTCTGGGTGACGTTTGGGCTGTTGTTGTTCTTTGCATCCTGGAAACTGTGGATTGGGCAGGAGGCGTATCCGCAGGTTCCCCTGTTCAAGGCAGGATGCGGAATGCCAGCAGGGGTGGATGCGGGTTTGTTCGCCGGGGTTTTGGGAGCGTTGTTGAGCCTGCTGTTGGCGAATGAGGGGTCCCACTTCTGGCGGCGGAGCCTGAATCTATTTCTGATTTGCCTGGGGGGGCTATTCTGCCTGGACCAGCATCGGCTGCAACCTTGGGCCTATCAGTTCTGGCTGATCGCGCTGGCTGCGCGGGTCCTCTCTCCGGGAAGCGTGGCTTACTGGTGGCGGTGGCTGGTGATCTCAATCTATTTTCATTCCGCTATCAGCAAGCTGGATCTCAGTTTTGCGTCAGAATTGGGGCAAAGCTTTTTAACGACAGGTTTGGGACTGGTGGGGATCTCCACGGAGAAGTGGAGTGAATCGGCCCGGTTGGGAGCGGCGTTCCTCTTTCCTGTGTGGGAACTCCTCGTGGCGATCTGCCTCTGTTTTCGCCCTTTAAGAATCTGGGGTTTGGCGGGGGCATGGATCATGCACGTGGCGATGTTGCTCATCCTTGGCCCGTGGGGAATGAACCATCACGCGGGAGTGTTGTTGTGGAATCTGTTTTTCATCTGCCAGGCAGGATTGCTGTTCTGGCCGTGTCATTACCAGGGCCCCGAGTGTGCGACAGGAGGAGGAGACCCTAGAGACAGAAACGCAGGTCCGCGGCTGGTTCGGTGGATCTATCTGGTGGCAATGCTGGCGCCTTTCCTGCAACCGTGGGGATGGTGGGACCTGTGGCCGAGTTGGGGTTTGTATGCTTCGCACGCCGAACGGGTCAGCTTGTGGGTGCATGTGGCGGACCGGGAGAAACTCCCACCCACAGTGCGGGAGCACCTGTGGGAAATCTACGGAGAAGAGTCGTGGAATGCATTACGCCTGAATCGCTGGTCGCTGGGGCAACTGTATGTCCCGGTTTATCCACAGGGGAGATTTCAACTCGGAGTGGCAGAGGGAGTGATCCAGAAGTACGGGCTTCACGGGCGGTTTCGAGTGCAGTTTGAACATTCCCCCCGTTTTTCGTGGACGACGTCACGCGTCGGCGAGGAATTTCGAACTCTGGAGGAACTCCGGAAGAAAATGCGGGGATTTCTGTTGAATGCGGAGCCCCGTAGATCGATTTCGCGGAATTGAGAGGGATTTGCTACGTGTTCCAGCAGAGGCTGGTCTTGACCGGTTTTCACGTTCTCCGGACACTTTCCGTGTATTGAGGGACTAAACCGGTGATCGCAAAGGACTGCGAAATGACCTGGCTGTGGTGGCGACATCGAATTGAGTACGCCGCCTTTCTGATGTTGTTCACGTTTTATCGAATCCTCCCGACATGGGGAGTGATCCTGCTCGCGCACACGCTGGCGACGCTGTTGTGCCATGTGTTGCCTCGCAAGCTGACGCGCTACACCATCGCTTCTGAAAATCTGCGGCAGGCGTTTCCGGGGATCTCCGATGCGGAAGTGAATACCCGGATTTACGGCATGTGGGTGCATCTGTTCCGGATGATGGCGGAAATTGCCCAGATGCAAAGCCGGTTGAAGCTGCAGAATGTTTATGACGTGATGGAATTCCGGGGGCGGAAGAAAGTTGTCAGGGCAATGCTGGGAGAGCGACCGGTATTGTTCCTGTCGGGGCATCTGGGGAATTGGGAGATCGCGGTTCGGGTGCTGGGGATGTTTGGGTTTCCGATGGGAGTGGTGGCGCGGAACCTGGACAACCCGCTGTTGCATCGCTGGTTCGCGCGGTTCCGACAGGGGACCGGCCACACGCTGATCGACAAGGATGGGGGTAGCGGCGAGATGCTCGCTATCCTCGAAAAGGGGGGCTGCCTCGCATTGCTGGGAGACCAGGATGCGGGACGCTCGGGGGCGTTCGTGGATTTCTTCGGCAAGCCCGCATCGACGAACCGGGCGATTGCATTGCTGGCGCTGCAATACAACGCGATCATTGCGGTGGGCGGGGCACAACGACTCGATGAGAACTCCGCTCCGTGGACGACACCGTCCAAATGGGTGAAATTCGAACTGACGTGCGAAGAGATCATCGACCCGTTGGAGTTGACGTCGAGCGATCCGGTGCGTGAGATCATGGAGCGGTATCACGAAGCACTGGAGCGCATGATCTGCCGTGCTCCGGAGCAATACTTCTGGGTGCATCGCCGCTGGAAGACCCCGGTGGGAGTAAAGCGAAAGAAGCGGACTGAACCCCGCGCGGCGTGATGTGCCCTCTCTCGGCGAATTGACGCGCTTCCAGTGCGCCCGTATTCTCGGAAGCAGTGTTGGCATTTCCGGTAATTTAAAGGGCGGGTGTGATGTCTGAGTGGGTGCGGGTGGCAGCGTACGAAGAGATTCCCGTGGGGACCGGGATGGAGGTGGTCGCGGGTTCGCATGTGATCGCACTGTTCCGGATCGGGGAAGAGATCCATGCCCTCGATGGGATCTGCCCGCATGCGGGAGGACCGCTGGCGAAGGGGGTCCTGAACGGATGCATCGTGACCTGTCCGTGGCACGGCTGGCAGTTTGATGTCACTTCGGGACAGCATTGCCTCACGGCGACCTTGAAGCACACGACCTTTCCCGTGGAGAACCGGCAAGGTGAGATCTGGGTGCAGATCTGACGAGGGACGTTCCGGCAGTTTTCGCCGTCTGAGAGAGAGCCTCTTCCAGGTCGTTACAACCCGACTTTTCGTTATCCTCCGCGCCGTTTTCCGCCGATAGATTTGAGAGACTCCACAGGAAGCGTGGAGCGGTAACTGTTCAAGGAGGGGGCGATGTCCCAGCACAAACTCGGTCGATTCCTGTTCTGTTCGATGACGGGAATCATGCTGTGTGGCGGAATGGCGAACGCCGGCTGGAAAAGCTGGTGGACCGGCGAAGAGGAACAATTCCCCGGCTCGACGCAGAAACAGCGATACGATCGACAGTGGCCTCCCTACTCTCGTCCGCAAGGGAAAGAAGCCAAGTTAGTCCATCAGTATCACTACGCCTATTACTGGCCACACCCGCACACCTGCGAGGATCGAGAGACCGTCCGCGGCCCGATCATGCAGCAGAACATGAACGGCTGGATGACGGAGACGACGCTGTATGAGCATCACTTCGATCCCTACACGCAGACGTTGAATTCAGCAGGACGGAGTCACTTGAAGTGGATTCTGTTCGAGACGCCGGTGGAATACCGGACGGCCTTCATCGCTCCCGCCGACAACGCGGAAGCGACCCAGACGCGGTTGACCCACGTGCAGACAGTGGCCTCTGAGATGACGGCCCAGGCGGGATGCGGCACTCCGCCGATTATCGTCCGCAGCTATGCCCGACCGGTGCTGACGCCGGCCCAGGATATTGACCTGCTGCGCCGCAGTTGGTTGGCCACAATGCCGGTGCCGCGGATCCAGTCCTCGGCGGATTCGGCGACAGGTGCCACGCCGCAGGGGAGTTCGATCGCCAAGTAACATTGGCGAGCGGTTCCGAAGCCAATAAGACACAAAGGGGGGGCGCCGGGAAACATCCCGGCGTTTCTTTATGGGTCCAGCGATTTTGTCTTGGCTGAATCGCCTTCCAGAGATCTATTCCCGCCGACGCGCGTCAAAATCGTCAAAATTGCTGCAGATTGCCATTTCGGACGGTCGATCTTCGAGATGAGGGTCTCCCGAAAGGGGTTCTTTGCCTCTTTTGGAGTCCCGGAAGATTTTGCAGCACGACTTCTCGCGCTGTGATTTCTCTCCATGGCAAGTTTCGAAGTACGTTCGAGGAGACCGGCAATTCCTGCCGGTGAGATCACATGGCGAATCTCTCCCGCACGATCCGTTGTCTCGGCATTCTGGGACTACTGACCACTCTGACCGTGGGTTGCGCCACGGGGCGCGGAGTCGGCGATTCGTTCGTGAGCAAGAAATCCGACGAACGCAAGGGAAAAGAGAAAGACGTCCCTTCCCGGCTGAATCTGGCGTATGCCAAGGTACAGATCAGCGAACAACGGTATTCCGAAGCGCGAAAGACCTATCAAACTGTCCTGGACAAAGACCCTAAATGTGTCGAAGCGATGTTGGGACTGGCGCGGCTGGATTTGCTCGCGAACCGTCCCCAGGAAGCGGAAAAGAGTTTCCAGAAAGCTCTCAAGCTGTCGCCGAATTCTCCGGAAGTTCTGGACACCGTGGGGCAGTACTTTGCCTCGGTCGAGAGATATCCCGAATCGATGGAATTGTTCCAGAAAGCGATGGAGATCGATCCCGATCAGAAAAAGTATCGCTACCACTACGCGGTGGCGTTAGCAAAGTCAGGTCGCGTGAAAGAATCCATGTCTCACTTCGCACAATCGGTGGGGCCTGCCGGTGCGCACTACAACGTCGGAAGAATCCTGTGTGACCAGGGGAACATGGACGGTGCCGAAGAACAATTCATGCAAGCGCTGCTGAAGGATCCGCAACTGCGCGAAGCCCAGGAATGGCTGGACGAAGTTCGTCAGCAGAAGGATGCCAAGATGGTGCGCAGCCGCGGTCCTCAGAATTCGAGCACGGTCCGGGCGAATGTGGCCCCGGCGGGAGCCACCCAGAAAGGTGCGGCGAAGCCTGTGGTCCAACCGACTGCAAACCAGTCCCGCTCGAGCCTGAACACAAGTGAAGTTTGGGAATCGACGGAAAACTCGGTTCGGACGACCGACCGGATTCCGATTCCGCAAGGGGCGATGAATCCCCCCATGACCTCCAGCGCTCCAATCCCGGGTGGAAATCCGGTCTCCAACATGGGTGGAAACCCTGCGGCTGCGACGGGGACAACCCCGGTGGGGAATCCTCCGGCGAACCTGAATCCGGTGCAGCAGGAACAGTGGCGCAATCAGCAGATGCGGGCCCAGCAGCAACCGCAACAATCCACGCGTCCGACCACGACAAAGCAGCAGAACGTGTGGGATAGCCTGTAAAGGCTCGTGATCGACTCCTTTGAACCGTAAGATAGACCGATTGGGTTCTCCGGTTCAGTGCAGGTGAGCGAGTTCGAGCGAGATGGCTGCTGAAATTGGTTCCGATGTGTCGCATGCGGCGGGGATCTTGCGCGCGGGGGGACTGGTCGCAATTCCCACGGAAACGGTCTACGGCCTGGCAGGGAATGCGCTCAATGTCGAAGCGGTCGCCAAGATTTTCGAAGCGAAACAGCGGCCGGAATTTGATCCGTTGATCGTGCATGTCCCGTCTCAGGAAGCGGTCACGCGATACGTCGCCGACTTTCCTCCCACGGCGAGATGCCTCGCGGAAAAATTCTGGCCGGGCCCTCTGACGCTGGTGCTTCCCAGACGGGACGTGATTCCCGACCTGGTGACGTCCGGTCTGCCGGGAGTAGGGATCCGGATACCGCAGCATCCGGTGACGCTGGAGTTGCTGCGGCAGATCGATTTTCCATTGGCGGCGCCGAGCGCGAACCTGTTTGGACGTCTAAGTCCGACGACGGCGCAGCACGTCGCGGATCAACTGGCGGAGCGGGTGGATTACATTCTGGATGGCGGCGCTTGCCGGGTGGGGGTGGAATCGACAGTCCTGGAACTAGTGGCTGTCCCGCGCCTGTTACGTCCCGGCGGAGTTCCGTTGGAAGAGATTCAGAAATTGATTGGGCCAGTGGAGATCGCGGCCTCGACGGATGATCCGGGAAATCGCGCGCAAGTTGCTCCCGGAATGTTGCCACAACATTATGCGCCACGAACGCCATTAAGAATCGTCCCCCACTCCGCACCGCCGGGACGGATCGGTTATCTGGCATTTCAGAAGCGTCCGGCCGGAGAGTTCGCGAGCGTGGAAGTGTTGTCGCCCACGGGAAATCTGCGGGAGGCAGCGGCGAATTTCTTTGCGGCATTGCGCCGGCTGGATGAGGCCAAACTGGATCTGATCTTGGCGGAAGCGTTTCCGGAACAGGACCTGGGTCGGGCACTGAACGACCGTTTACGTCGCGGAGCAGTGGGGACGGGGCATGCATAAGGAGTGGCTTGCGTAACCCGATGAAGCGGCTGGAGGTGAGGCAATTCGCGCGGTCTCCAGCGATCTGCGGAGAGAAGAAGCCTGTTCCTATGCTTCCAAAAAGTCGGAACTGATGCGAGCTCAGAGAGTTCTGGTGGAAGTGGATGCAAAACCGCGCGGGGGGTGTTTGACAAACTCTCCGCGGGCTATAGAGTGAACATCCGATTTGGGTGTCTCGCGTCTCGTGGACGACGAGAAGAATAGGGAAAACGGTGCAAATCCGTTACGGTCCCGCCGCTGTAACCGGGGTACGAACCTCACGAAAACCACTGCAGTGTTCCGCTGTGGGAAGGTGTGAGCAGTAGAGAGATCCGGAAGTCAGAAGACCTGCCCAAGATCAGTTTGGCAACGGGCTTTCCCGGAAAGGTCCGAGGCATGTCGAGACAATTTTCCATCGCACCCGCACGAAATTGGTCTGCTGTGCAGGAGCGATGTGATCGCTTTGTCTTGATATTCCCTGGGCGGCTTTCGGGAGAATAACCCGTTGTGTCGGACGCGATCGTTAGGTCGCGTCTCCTGACAACGAGGAATTGTCGTTATGCTTCCCTCTCCTGACTCCGTCCGTGTGCGGACTGCTGCGCGTCGTGCGTTCAGTCTGATCGAATTACTGGTGGTCATTGCCATCATCGGGGTGTTAATTGCCCTGTTGCTGCCGGCCGTGCAGCAATCCCGCGAAGCCGCGCGGCGAACCCAATGTCGCAACAACCTGCATCAACTAGTGCTCGCTGTTCAGAACTACGCGGACGTGTACAAGGGGATGCTCCCGCCGTACAAGGTCGATGACACGACTGAGATCGCGTATTGGACGGGCGTCGGATCACTGCGCGGACACATTCAATACTGGTTCGGAGACATGAACTATGCCGAGCCGGATCCCATGAAGCAGCTCAATCATTCCAAGGGGCCGCTGTTCGCATTTCTCGACAAGAACTACCAGGCGTTGCTCTGTCCGTCATTGCCGGAGAATCAACTGGGGGTATTGAAGTTCGGCCAACTGGCCTGTGCCTACGGATACAACGGACATTACCTGGCCCCGGGGATCGCTTACGACTATTCCAGCTGGCCCTCAATCACGGTGAGCAAGAAGCCGGTCTGCTACCGCCTGGATACGGTAATCATGACCACGCAGACGATCCTGATGTCGGACAGCGCGATTTACGACACGTGGAGCTATCCGAGCGGGAAGCTGGTCGAGAATCCACTGCTGGAACCGCCGAGCAACACACAGCCGTCGATTCACTTCCGGCATTTCGGAAATGCGAACGTCGCCTTTCTGGACGGTCACGTGGAGACAATGACTCGGAACATGATTGCGCTGCCGGTCTGGTTTACGCCACAGGACGTGGAAGCGAACGAGAAGAACAATCTCGGCTTCCTGGGAGAGGATGATTCGCAGTACGACCGGCAATAGCCGGAAGTTCGGAAAATTTTCGTGCGCGGGGTGTTTCCCTGCGCACGTTTTGGAGCTGGCGCGTTTCTCCCGTTCTTCCTTCAATCCGGAAGTGGTCACGATGTTGTCTCGAAGTCCGTTTGCGTTAGCCGCTGCGCGAACCAGTCTGTTCGCACTCTGCCTGGTCGGTTGCGTTGTCCTTCCAGGTTGTAAAAAGCGGTCCCAGGTCGTTGTGGAGCAGGGAACCCATCCGTCCAAGGAAGCGCAGTGGACTTATTACTGCGCGGAGACGAAGCAGTGGATTCAAGCGCCCCCTGAGGGTCCGCCGGCGACGAACCCGCAGACCGGCCGGAAAACGCTGGGGTTGGCGCTCTATTGTGCGGAATGCAGGAAGTGGATCCCGGTTCCGCCCCCGCCGGTTCACATGGGAAACCCGCTGGGGTATCACTGTCCGGAGCACAAGGTCCGGATGGCGGTGACGGGACCCGCACCGTAGCGGAGCATCTCTCTTCCACTTTCGCTACGATCAAAGCGGGTGTGTCGGCTCTTCGCGTGCCGGCCTCCGAGTTTTGTTTTATGTCGTATTGGTCGGAGAGAGAGTTTCATGTTGCGCTGCGCAAGCGTTCTTCTGGTTGTTTTGTGGAGTTTGGCCGCGAAGGCCGAGGAATATCCGTCCGTCCGCCGGGTGGAGCCTTTTCCTTTGGCGCAAGTGAAATTGCTGGATGGTCCTTTTCGGGAGGCCTGTCTGCGCAATCGGGCGTATCTGCTCAGTCTCGACCCGGATCGATTGCTGCACGCATTTCGTCTGACGGCGGGCTTGCCGACATCCGCCAAGCCTTTGGGGGGCTGGGAAGCGCTGAATGTCGAAGTGCGCGGGCATACGTTGGGGCATTACCTCTCGGCATTGGCGCTGACGTCCGCCTCGCTTGCTGACGACGAGTTGAAGAGGCGTGCGGACTCCCTCGTCGCGGAACTAGCGAAGTGTCAGGCGGCACTGCCTGCCAAGGGGGCTCATCCTGGATTTCTCGCGGCATTTCCCGAGGAGTTTTTCGATCGACTGGAAGCCCGCAAACCGGTGCAGGTGCCGTGGTACACGATTCACAAGATCATGGCGGGGTTACTGGATGTTCATCAGCAGTGCGGCAATGCACAAGCGTTGGAGGTCGTTCGCGGGATGGCGGATTGGGTCGCGTCTCGAGTCGACCGTCTCTCTCCGGAAAAGATGCAGCAAATTCTGGAAGTCGAACATGGGGGTATGAATGAGGTGCTGGCGAACCTGGCGGCGATCACGCACGATCCGAAGCACCTTCGTCTTGCGGAAGCCTTCAATCACCGACGGATCGTCGATCCGCTGGCCCAAGGGGTCGATGCGTTGAATGGCCTGCACGCTAATACGCAGATTCCGAAGATTGTGGGGACGGCTCGGGAATATGAATTGACCGGCCTGCAGCGGTATCGGGACCTGTCCGAGTTTTTCTGGGAACGGGTGGCGTTACACCGATCCTACGCTATCGGGGGGCACAGTGACCGGGAGCATTTCTTCCCCGTAGACCAGTTCGCCGGGCATCTGTCGGCAGAGACGACGGAAACGTGCAACACCTACAACATGCTGAAACTCACACGGCATCTGTTCGCGTGGGAACCCTCCGCGCGGGTGATGGATTTCTACGAACGGGCGCTCTACAACCATATTCTCGCTTCGCAGGATCCGAGGACGGGGATGTTCGTCTACCTCACGTCGCTGAAGCCTGGGCACTTCAAGACGTATTCCAAGCCCGAGGACTCGTTCTGGTGCTGCGTCGGGACGGGGATGGAAAACCATGCCAAGTACGGGGACACGATTTATGCCCGGGGTGCGGACTCGCTGTATGTGAATCTCTTCATCCCCTCGGAGGTGACCTGGACTGAGAAGCAACTGACGCTTCGCCAGGACACGACCTTTCCGGACAGCGACATCACACGGCTGACGGTGACGACGGCGCAGCCGCAGGAGTTGTCGATACTTGTCCGGTCTCCCGGCTGGACTCCTTCCGGAGCGATTTTCACGTTGAATGGTCAACCGCTGGAAATCCGCGGGACCCCCGGGTCGTACGTGACGATTCGGAGGAGATGGCAAACGGGTGATCGGCTGGAGGTCCAGCTTCCGATGACGCTCCGTGCGGAGCCTCTCCCTTATGCACCGAAGACCTTGGCCTTCGTATACGGCCCGATCGTTCTGGCTGGTCAATTAGGGACTAAAGATCTCCCTTCCCCCTATGCGACTTCCCAGGTCGATCAGATCGGGCTTCCAGATC
Source organism: Planctomycetales bacterium (assembly GCA_046349635.1). GTDB lineage: Bacteria > Planctomycetota > Planctomycetia > Planctomycetales > Planctomycetaceae > JAXMBX01. Next base: position 136,873 of record JAXMBX010000002.1, on the reverse strand, counting down.
CCCACGCGCCGGTGTTTGTCAGCGGGGACGGGAAGATCCTCGACCGGATCGAAAAAGTCCCCAATCAAACTTTGACGTTTCGCACACGAGGGTTAGGGCAACCGCAGGACGTTACACTGATTCCGTTTTTCCGCACCCATCATCAGCGATATTCCGTTTACTGGTCGTTGTACTCACCGCAGGAGTGGGAACGGCACCAGGCGGAACTGGCTGCGGTCGAGGCGCGTCGTCGAGAGATCGAGGCGCGGCGGATCGATGAGGTCCATCCGGGAGAGCAACAGTCAGAAACGGACCACCATCTTCAGGGGATGAACACCCAAGCGGGGCCCTTTCAGGACCGCAAGTGGCGGCACGCCGCGGAAGGCTGGTTCAGTTGGGATCTCAAAGTCGCGCCCTCTGATGTTCCGCAGGTTCTAACCTGCACATATTGGGGGAGCGACACGGGGCGGACGTTCGACATCCTCGTGGATGGACAGAAGATTGCGACGCAGACGCTCTCGATGAAAAGGCCCGAGGAATTCATCGACGTGGATTATCCTCTTCCCCCCGAGTTGCTGCGCAACAAGCAGAAGGTGACCATCCGATTTCGGCCCACGCGGGGCGGGATGGCCGGGGGAGTATTCGGCTGCGGAGTCTATCGGGCCAAGCCCTGATCATCGATTCTCAGTCGGATGACTTCCGAGTGCAGTTGTGGGGCAGTCTTAGACTTCGGCGGCGAAGTAGGCCTTGATGTCCTTGAAGGCGCCCTTGGCCCGCAACTGGAAGCGGTGCGGATCATTGATCACGCCGCGGGGACGAACGCAGACCGTGACGCCGATCCGCTGGATGGAACTGCGCGTCGAGCGTCCGGTGGCCTGAGGTTCACCAAGGAGGACTTCGACTTCGATCGGTTGCGATTCGGGAGTGCGTCCCCAGAACATCATCATGAAGGGGCGGCCCATGCGGAAGCGGATGAGTTTGCGGGTGGCGTCCAGGAGTTTGGCGTGATTGTCTTCGAGGAAGCCGCCCAGTTTGTGCCCGATCACTTCGGCGACGGTGAGGACGTCGAAGGAAGCCTCGAAGTAGAAGTCTCCTTCCCCTCGTTTGTGTCCCTTGGGGTGATGCTTGAGTCCGATGAACTGCTCAGCAGTCAAAGAGGTCGTGCAGTTGCGCCCGTTCTGCTTGGATTGGTAGAGACCGGTATCCGCCCGTTCCTTCACGGTTTCGAGGCTTTCCTGGTCTTCCCACTGGGCTACGCCGAAGGAGGCGGTGACGATTTCCCCCTTGAGTTCGGGGATTTTCATCTGGCTGATGGCGACGCGGAAGCGTTCCGACTTGGAGGTGGCGCTTTCGAGATCGGTTTCGGGGCAGACAATGACAAATTCCTCGCCGCCGTATCGACCGACGATTTCTCCGGAATAGGTTTCTTTCTGGAGGATCTGGGCGGTCTGCTTGAGGACGATGTCACCGACGGCATGGCCGTATGTGTCGTTGATTTTCTTGAAGTGGTCGATGTCCATGTAGATGAGGGAGAACGGCCAGGGATTCTCGGGCCGGCGCGCAGATTCGAGCGCGAGCGCCATTTGAGTCTCCAGCGAACCCCGGTTCAACACGGACGTGAGAGCGTCGCAGTTCGCGGCCATGCGCAACTGCTGGATTTCCCGGCCCTGACGCGAGGGGGCCATCGGATTGAGGAAGATCTCCGCGACCCCGTGGAGGCGGCCTTCGTCATCGCAGAGGGGGATGCACTGCAGGTCCAGCTGACGGTAGGAGCCGTCCTTGTGGCGGACCTTCAAGTGCGAGTTGACGGAGCTGTGGGATTCGATGACCTGCAACAGCGGGTCTTCCCCTTCCTTGAGCGGTTCTCCTTCGAGGTTGGCGCAGGCCAGTTTGCGCTGAGACCAGAGCTGGCCGAGCATTTCCTCGGGGCAATATCCCAGGCTGAGTTCGAGGCCGAGACTCCAGACGACGTACCGCATGTCGGAATCGACGAGGGTGAAGCCGTCGTAGAGTTCGTGGAGCAGATAAAGGTGTGAGAAGATCTGATTGATGATGCTCACGAGGAGGAGTTCATCATCGGTCCGGGCATCGAGGCTGTCGAAGGAGATCAGGGGGTCGAAGGAACTCTGTACGTTGGTTTGCCCCTTTTCGTTTTCGAACCAGCGTTCGAGGGTGTTGACGACATTGCCGTCGAACTGCTGTCCGGAGTGTTCCCGGAGAACCTCCATGATCTGTTCGTGTTTCTTGGCCTTGCGATAGACCTGTTCGGTGCCGAGCGAGTCGTACGCATCGGCGACGGCGAGGATGCGTGCACCGAGAGGAATATCGCTGCCGGTGCGACGGAGAACATCGGCGCCGGGGCTGCAGAACATGCGGTGGGTCTGCAGGATACGGATGACGCTTGCGGGAATGCGACAGGCCTGGAGGACGCTGCACCCCACGCTTTGGAAGAGATTGATCAGGTCGGCTTCGTTGTGGCTGAGTTCGCCGGGCTTGTTGAGGATGCTGTCGGGGACGCCGATTTTTCCGATGTCATGGAGCAGAGCGGCGGTTTCGAGTTGGCGGAGTTGTTCGGGGCTCCAGCCGAGTTGCTGGGCGACGCCGGTGGCAAGCATTGCGACCCGTCGCGAATGCCGCGCCGTCCGTTCGTCGCGCATCTGCAGGGTCATCAGGAGGCCGTGCAGGACGCTCCGGGGGAGGATTTCCTGGCCCCGCTCGTTTGTTTCGTTAGGGAGGCTTTTGGCCAGGGACATCAGTCCCAGCAGGATCCGGGAAGAATCGGTCGGATGGCAAATCCCGAGGACCGGGCGTGCCGGGGACATCAGGCGGGAGTGGAGGCTCTCAATAGGGCTCATGAGTCGACTCGGTATATAGCAGGGTCTTAGTCACAACCGGAGGTAAGTCCACGGCGCGGACTTCCGCTCCCACTTGTTATTTTGCAGCCAACCCCATCTGCGCGAACGACTCACCGGTCAGGCCTCACGACAAGCATCGGTCACAATGAGCAGTTGGATGACGCATTCGAGTGAGGCGGAAGGGCAACATCGTGGAAAGACGCGATCCCGCCTCAAACCTGTTACGGACGTTAATCGTCCGATGAAACAAATAGCCTGCCTGCTGCGATCGTCAAATTATGAGAGGTTTTCCCCTGAGCGAATCCCGATCAATCCGGAACCGATTCCGGGTTGAAACGGTTATGCGGGCTGAAGGGAGAGGTTTGAGTGGGGAGGGCTTAGCTCAGCTTGCCGAGTTCCCGGGCGCGGAGGGTGGCGGCTTCGACGGCGTTCATGAGGCACCCGCGCAGGCCCCCCACTTCGAGAGCCTGCAGGCCGGCGATGGTGGTCCCCCCGGGGCTGGCGACAGCATCCTTGAGCGCACCGGGATGGATTCCGGTTTCGAGAACCATCTTCGCGGCTCCCAGCAGAGTCTGGGCGGCGAGGGTCGTCGCAACGTTCCGAGGCAGGCCCATGCGGACTCCTCCGTCACTCAGGGCTTCGATCATCAGGTAGACGAATGCAGGACCACTCCCCGAGAGTCCCGTGACCGTATCCAGCAGGGATTCGGGAACCTCGACGGCGATGCCGACGGCCGAGAGGAGCTTCTGGACCATGTCCGCATCGGCGGCGGTGACCTTGCCTCCGACGGAGTACCCGGAGGCGGAGGCCCCCACGAGGCAAGGAGTGTTCGGCATGACCCGGATAATGCGGCGATCGGCTCCGAGAGCCTGGCTCAAGGTCGCCAGGGGAATGCCGGCGGCGATAGACACCACGAGATGCTTCGTGGTGACGAGTGGGGCCAGGTCCTTGAGGAGTTGCTGCATGGACTGCGGCTTAACCGCAATAAACAGGATATCGGAGTTATCGACGACAGCCCGCAACTGATCGGTCGCCTTGATGCCGGTCTCCTTGGTGAACGCTTCCCGTGCCTGAGGGACGACGTCACAGGCCTGGATCTGCTGGGCCGGGACGACCCCTTTGGAAGCGAAACCTCCTGCCAGGGCGATCGCCATCTTGCCGGAGCCGAGAAAACCGATCCGCGGTGCGGTTGTTGCCTCTCCCATGGACGAAGTTCTCTCTTTTCTAGAAATGAAGGGGGCCGAAAATGAAGGCGGGTGTGTGAATGCGAATTCGAATCTACCAGAGTGACAGGGATTCTTCGAACAAGTGCGCTAAATCCTCCGGACCGGCGGGGCGGGGGGAGAGCTTGGTGACCCGGTGCTGTGGCAGGGTTCCTTCAACGAGGACCGGAATGTCGGCGGAAGTGTAGCCGACGGCGCTCAGACCATTGGGAACTCCCAGGAGTTGCATGATCTCCAGGAGACGGTCGGCAAGGATCTTGCCGGCGTCTGCGGGGTGGGCGCGGCTGACATCGGCTCCCAGGGCGGCGGCCCCCCGAAGATGCCGTTCGGGAGAGGTGGGAGCCGTGAACCGAACGACCGCGGGGGTGTTCAGGATCACTGAAATCCCGTGAGGGATCAGGGGATGGACGGTTTCGTAACCAGACGGGCGGAAAGTCTTAACCTTCCCGGCGACGGGGTAAGACATCCCGTGGGGAAGGTGAACACCGGCATTTCCGAAGCCCATTCCTGCCATGGAGGCGGCGAGCATCATCTGCCAGCGGGCTTCATCGTCGGTGGGGTCTTTCGCGGCCCGGGGGAGATATTCCGCGACGATTTCGAGCGCTTTCAAGGCCCAGATGTCGCTCAGGGGATTGGAACCCTGGTAGGCGGGACGGAGGCTGGGCCTCTCGGGGGCAGGCCGCTGGTCGTAAGGAAGCGCGGTGTAGGACTCCAAGGCGTGGCTGAGGACATCGAGGCCGGTGGAGGCGGCGACGGCGCCGGGCTGGGTGCGGGTGTTCTCCGGATCGACGATCCCTAACAGCGGCTTCAGGGAGCGGTGAGCGATCCCGGTCTTCACATGACGGTCCGCGAGGTCGCAGATGGCGACCCCGGTCGTCTCGCTTCCGGTGCCGGCTGTGGTGGGGATGGCGATGAGAGGCTTGAGAGGCCCGGGGACCGGGAGACCCCGCCCGACGGGAGCGTTGATGTAGTCGAGGAAATCCGCCGGAGGGTAGGTGGAGTAGAGATTGGCGGCTTTGGCGGTGTCGATGGTGCTCCCTCCACCGACCGCCAAAAACCCGTCAAAATCACCTGTTTGAGCATGTTTCGCGGCCTCGCGGAAGGTGACGTCCGTCGGCTCGACCCGGATCCGGTCGTAGATTTCGTATTCCAGACCGGCATCATCGAGAGACTGGCGAACGGTGGCTCCCGTGGCGGTGTGGTGGACATGCGGATCGATGAGGACGAGGGTTCGGCGGACGCGCAGGTCAGCGAGATCCTGGCCGACTTCATGTGTGATGCCGCGTCCGAATCGGAGGTTGGAGGTAGCGAGCTGGAAGGCGCGATCGAGTGACATGGAGGAATCTCGTTTTCACAGAGTCGAAGGGAGTTTTTTTCGGCGATAAGTGCCGATTTTTTTTCTCATTCTTCAGAAAAAAAACGCCGGAAGTCGATAATCACCTTTGACGTGTGTTCGATTGTTTCTACAATGATCCCACGTTACTTCCAAGTAAAGAGAAACCCCTCGGAGGCTTTATGTACCGATATGGTTGACGAACAGTTTTCCAATCGCCCGCTCGCGAAGCCTTCAACAATCGGCCTGCGGTTCGGTAACCAATCCGGGTCCAAGTCAGTGCGTGGTGGTTTCGGCTGGAATGTACAACGTCTCTCCCGCCCCCCTCTCTGCTCCCGTAATCGCCTCCTTCTCGCCGTTCACAAGCTGCGATCCGCGTTCCTGGCTGCCAAATCAGCCGGATGTGTCACCCAGACGGCGTTTCATCCCTTCCATCATATCCATTTCGTCGTCGGCGAATTCACTCGCCGGTACGGCAAGCTGCGCCATTGATACCATTCCCTGCGCCGGCAGGTGAATCCGGCCTCCCGTCCACCGTAGGGATTCGGCGACAGCGGGGCATCTCCTCGAAATGGCCTGCCCACTCTGGCTGAAAAGCCGGATCCCAGTTTCACTCCACAAGTTTCGTTCTCATCACAAGAACAAACGGCACCACGGGTCAGCAGCATCAGGGACGACTTCCGTCACCTCACCGCTTCGCTCCACGTGTGCCCGTGAATCACTAGAGAGGCCCTGGGAATGGCTACAGTTCTGGAAACTTCTTCTGCCGTTACTTACCGCGAGGCGCAACCGGTCATCAATTTCGAAGACGCCGCGCACCTGGCGAAGACGTACGGCACTCCTTGCCTGGCGTACTCCCGCTCGGCCTTGATTCGCAACTACCAGACGATGCGGAACTGCCTGCCGAACGTCGAGTTCTTCTACGCCGCGAAGGCCAACTGCAATCACTTGCTGCTGAAGGTTCTGGCGGAGCAGGGTTGCTCGGTGGACGTCTGCTCGTACCGGGAAATGGTTGCCGCTTTGGAAGCGGGTTTTTCCCCGAACATGATGATCCACACTCACCCGTGCAAGACGGAGAGCAATCTCAGCTCCTGCTTTGCCGAGGGGGTTCGCTGGTTCACGTTCGACAATCCGAATGAGATCGAGAAGCTCCGTCCATATGGAGACTCGATCAACGTGCTGACGCGGTTGTCGATGGCGTCACGGTCGAGTGTGATCAACCTGTCGGCGAAGTTCGGCATTAACGTGCGGGACGCGGCGGGGCTGATGTGCCAGGCGCGGGACGCGGGTCTGAACGTTCGCGGGATGTCGTTCCACGTCGGATCGCAATGCACGGAGCCGGAAGACTTCATGCAGGCCCTGATGCAGGCCCGGCGGGTATGGAACGAAGCCACGGATGCGGGTATTCCTCTGGAAGTCCTGGACTTCGGGGGTGGGTTCCCGGCGCCGTACCGCGAGAAGGTGCTGACGCTGGAAAGCTACTGCAACTCGTTGGCACAGAGCCTGGATCTGTCGTTCGGGGACATCATTCCCTCGATCCGGGTGATCGCCGAACCTGGCCGTGGCATGTGCGCGGACACCGTCACGCTGGTCACCAAGGTGATCGGCAAGTCGGTCCGCAACGGCATGCCTTGGTACTTCATCGACGACGGCCTGTACGGATCGTTCTCGGGGAAGGTGTTCGACCACACCGATTTCCCGCTGTTCGCCGAAGGTCAAAACGACCGGGAACTGTTCCCCTGCGTGGTCGCGGGCCCGACGTGCGACTCGACGGACATCGTCGCGAAGGACCAGTTGCTGCCTGAACTGGAAATCGGCGACCTGCTGATCGTTCCTTCCATGGGCGCCTACACGGCGGCCAGTGCCTCCGGATTCAACGGCTTGGATATCGCCCAGGCCGTCCCGGTAGACTAAGCTGTGAATAGCCCTCGCCGGGGTTCTCCGGCGAGGATTTCATACATTTCTGTGGCCTTCGCCGCAGCTCAAATCGATTTTGGACGGAGTCACGCAGTTCGCTGCGTGCCTCCGTTCTTCTTCTTGGATGGCCGTCGAAACTCTCCCCGGCAGTTTTCCCGGGGAGGTTGACTCGCTGGTTTCCCGCACGGAAGCGAACACTTTCCGTCCGATCTCAGTCGTTGCGGTTCCAGTCTGTCTACAGCAGTCTGAGTTTCGTCTTAACATTCCGAAGTTGATTGGTCGCAAGGGGTCTCAGCGCGAGGGGCCCGGGAGATTTGTCTTGATGCAGAAAACACCGTTTGCCGGTCGAATCCTGGTATTAGGCTGTGGAGCCGTCTCACGCTGCTTTCTGCATCTGTTGTTGCGCCATATTGATGTGCCGGGTACGAAGGTCACGGTCCTGGACATGGTCGATAATCGGGATCGAATCCGGAGAATCCTGGAGATGGGAGTCACGTATGTGACTCAAAAGATCACCGACCAGAACTTCGCCACGGAGTTCGCGAAGTATGTCGGTCCAGGAGATCTGCTGGTGGACCTGGCGTATAACCTGGGATGCACGGACCTGCTGGACTGGTGTCATAACAACAACGTCCGGTATCTGAACACGTCCGTCGAGTTGTGGGATCCTTATGCCAACGCAGACCAGCAGCTCACGACGGAACGGACGCTGTACGTGCGACAGATGGCGATTCGTCGTCTGATTTCGACCTGGTCGAAGAAGAAAGGGCCGACCGCAATCCTCGATCACGGCGCGAATCCGGGACTGGTTTCGCACTTTACAAAGATGGGGCTGATCCAGATCGCGGAGAAGATCCTGAAGGACAAGCCGGACGATCCGCGGCGGGGGCCGCTCGAGGACGCGCTCCGGGATCGGAGCTTTCCCTATCTCGCGATGCTGACTGGCGTGAAGGTGATCCATGTCAGCGAGCGGGACATGCAGATCTCGTCCCGGCCCAAGGAAGTGAATGAGTTCGTCAACACATGGAGCGTGGAGGGGTTGTACGAGGAAGGGATCGCCCCGGCGGAAATCGGCTGGGGAACCCACGAGCAGTCGCTTCCGGAAGATGCGCGGTTGCATCGCTCCGGCCCACGTAACCAGATCTGCGTCGCGCAGTACGGAATGAATACGTGGGTCCGTTCCTGGGTTCCGAGCGGTGAAATACTGGGGATGGTCATTCGGCACGGAGAAGCGTTCAGCATTTCCGAGTATCTGACGGTATACGGCGAAACTCGCGATGAGTTCATGTATCGCCCCACCGTCCACTACGCCTATTGTCCGTGCGATGCCGCGATTGCGTCGATTCACGAGTTACGGATGCGGAACTACCAGTTGCAGCCGAAGTGGCGGATCATGGACGACGATATCGTCTCCGGGAGAGACGAACTGGGTTGCCTGTTGATGGGGCACGATTACCTCTCCTGGTGGATCGGCAGCCGGCTGGATATCAACGAGACGCGGCAACTGGTGGGAGATTCCCATAACGCGACGACGTTGCAGGTGGCCGCATCGGTCCTGGGGGCTCTAACCTACATGGTCCGCAATCCGCAAGAGGGAGTCCTCCTGCCGGATCGCCTGCCGCATGAGGAGATCATGGCGATCGCGCTCCCTTACCTCGGCCCGATTTACTCGCAGCCCGTGAACTGGATGCCGAGCAATTACCGGGACGTCACAAATACGCAGATGCCCGACTATCCGATTGCGGATACCGATCCGTGGCAATTTCACCGGTTCCTGGTGATCTGATTGCAGGATCTGATAAGATCGGAACTGAGTGACTTTCTGGAAATCGATTGGAGAAGGGATCTGCGATGGGTGTTGAAATCAATGTCGTTTATCAGGGACAACTGCGCTGCGAGGCGACGCATGCCCCCTCCAGGAACACGCTGGTGACGGATGCGCCGGTGGACAATCACGGCAAGGGAGAGTCCTTCTCGCCGACCGATCTCGTGGCGACGGGACTCGGAGCATGTATGCTGACGATCATGGGGATCGTAGCCCAACGGCATGAACTCGACATCACGGGGACGACGGTGAAAGTTATCAAGGAAATGGCGGCACAGCCGGCCCGGCGGATCGGCAAGCTGGAAGTGACGATCACGATTCCCGCCGACAAGGCGGCGAAGCTGACCGCTGAACAAAGGCAACGGCTCGAAACCGGGGCGCTGACTTGCCCGGTGCATCACAGCCTGCACCCGGACATCGAGAAGCCAGTCAAGTTCATCTGGGGCGAATAGGTTTTACCCGCAGGCTACTTCCAGGTACTCCCGGGATCTTCGTGAGGAGCGCGGGCCTGCTTGAGGAGTTCGATCAGCGCGACAAGGTCCGCTTCGTCGAGATGCCCCAATTGCTTGCGGTGGGTTTCGCGAACGGCGCGGTCGAGTTGTTTGAGAAGCGCCAGTCCCTCGGGAGAGATCCCCACTTCCACAACCCTGCGATTTTTTCGGAGGCGTTCCCGTTCGATCAGTCCGCGTTCGACGAGTTTATTGAGCAGCCTCGTGATGTCCGGGGCGCGTGAGACGAGTCGGGAAGCCAGAACGAGAGTAGGAAGTTTTCCGGGATGAACGCCCCGGAGCAGGCGGAGAGCGTTGTATTGCTGGGCGGTGAGATCATGCTGGCCGAACAGGGCATCTTCGACGGCCCGGAGCCGGTCGTAAGTGCGCCACAGGTTCAGGTAGGCTTCCTGTTCCAGGGAATCGAAACGGCGTTTTGCCGTGGAGACGGGAGTGGAGAGCGGAAGTTCCTGGGCCGGCATCGAAAACTCGCGGGAGGATCAGCGGATTCAGGTCAACGGTTGGCCTCGGTTGCATGATACGTTTCCCCGGCGGTCACTTCCACGGCGGAGGCGGAATTCCGGAGTTCCTGAAAATGATTGTGGGGGAGGGTTTCTCCGGCGTACACTATGGGGGATTTCTATCCTCTTTCAGGCTGCGACCAGGCATGGTGCTCGTCATGAGCGGAACATCCCAGAGCCGCTGGAAAAAGCAGTTATCAGCATCCGAAGGTTATCTGATGCTGGAGATGCCGCAGCATGCGCTGGATGCGCTCGCATCTGTGGAGACGAACCAGGACAACCTGTTTTCGATCCTGTTGCAACGCGGGCTCATTCATCGCCACCTTCATGAATTTGGGAGGGCTTTGGAGTTCCTGGAGCAGGCGGAACAGATCCGGCCGAACTCGATCCCGCTGCAGATGGCGCTGGGCTGGTGCTACAAGCGGACCGACCAGTTGCCACGGGCCATTGCCGCGGCGGAAAAGGCCTACAAGATGGCGCCGCAGGATCCGATCCTGCTGTACAACCTCGCGTGCTACTGGTCGCTCGCGCGCGACAAGACGCAGATGCTTTCCTGGCTGGGTCGCGCCCTGCGGATGAATTCCGGTATCAAGGAAATGATTCCCACTGAAAGCGACTTCGATCCGTACCGCAACGATCCGGATTTTGTCAAAATGATCGCCGATGACAACTCTCCGTGACGTTGTCCGATCCGGAACTCGATTCGCGTTTCAGAATGGATCCGTGTCAATGAATGAGCCTACCTCCGCGGCTGGTGAGCAGCCTCCGGTGCGTGAACTGAACCGTGCACAGCGGCGCGTCCTGGGTGTTTTGATCGAGAAAGGCTTTACGACCCCTGAAGTCTATCCGCTGACTCTCAAGGCCACGACGACCGGGTGCAATCAAAAAAGCAACCGGGACCCGGTCGTCAATTACGAGGAAGAGAAAGTCGAGCGGGTGCTGGATGAACTGCGCGAGCTGGGGCTGGTCGCGATCGTTCATACGGAGTCGGGTCGATCCGCGCGGTTTCGGCATTACATGCGGCACAAGTTTACGCTCTCAGAGGCACAACTGGCGATCCTGACGGAGTTGTTGCTCCGCGGCCGGCAATCGGTCGGCGAGTTGCGGGTCCGCGCCAGCCGAATGTCCGCTATCGACACGCTGGAGCAACTCAAGCAAGAGCTTCAGGGTTTGATCGACCTGCAGCTGGTGGAATCGGACGGATCGCTGGATCGGCGGGGAGCGGAGGTCGATCACACGCTCTATCCAGCCGGTGAAAACCGGCCGACGCCCACGCGCATCAGTTCCGAGGACGACTCCTCCTCGGAATCTGCCGGAGGATCGGCACTGCGTAGTTCGGGATCGGGCAGCTCGGGTTCGGGAGAATTGCAGCACCGCCTGCAGGAACTTGAGGCGCGTGTCGACGAATTGGTCCAGGAGAACCGGCAGTTGCGCGAACAAATGAGCGAGGTCCAATCGGCGCTGGAGCAACTCAGGTCCGCACTTGGTGGCTGACAGAACTTGGTGGCTGACAGAGTCAGTGGGGAATCCGGCCCAGGAATTCTCCCGGTGCGTGGGGTTGATCCGCGTCCATGGTGACGATGAGTGCCTTTTGAAATGGAAGCGTCTCTTTCCGAGGCCATGCCAGGAATCCATATCCCCCTTTTTGAGAGACATCCTGCATCACGGGGATGCATTTCTGAAAGTAGGGAGGAAATTGGGAGGCAGTCCTAGCATCGGGGGTGTCGAATCGCAGGTAAAACGGATTCTTGACGCCGAGTTGTCGCAGCGCGATGGGAACTCCCTGCAGGACCTGTTCGCAACAATAGGGCTGGACTGCTTCGAGAATGAGTGGTGTGGCTTGATCCTGCCGACAGCGTGCGGCGATCATCTCGACGAAGTGGCGGACCTCGATTCCCTTGTCGATGCTTTTGCGGGCATCGACGGGCAAATGATGCGGCCCGAAGATGAACGCGGGGAAAAACGCCACGCAGACCGCAGCCCGACGCCACCAGATTCGTTGCCGGGAGTTCGCGAACTCTCGCAGCAGGGAAGAACGGGTGAAGGACCAGGCGAGTGCGGCCATCATCAGATAGCCGGCAAATTCGGCGGGGAATCCATAACGCCCATTGAGATCCCCGGAATAGAAGATGTATTGGGAGAGGTAGAAGCTGAGGCCGATCAACCACACGGCGAGCAGCGTGAGAATCAGTCGTTTCACGGCTTTGCCGCCGAGTTTCTTCTGAACGGTTCCCCAGCCGATTGCGAGCAGAACGAGCAGGTTGAAAGCTACGGCCCAGACTCCTGAAAGGGTTCGGCAGTAGGCCAGACAACCGGTTCCGCCGGCTTGAAACAGTTTCTCAAGCTGGGTGGATTGACCGTAGATTGTTTCGTGACGGACGAGTCCCAGTTTGAATTTGAGGACGGTGGCCAGGAACGCCAGTGCCGCGAGCGTCAGGATGAGGCCGACATGGCCTGCCCAGGGGATAGGTCTGCGAAACCACAGTTGCCGAAGGTAGACCGCAATTGAGGGAATGATTAGGACAGCGAAGTTCTCTTTGAAGAAGAAACTCGCAATAGCTCCGAACGTCATCAGGATCCAGGGAAAGGATGCCGAAAACTTCCGGTGATCTAGGTGAGCGACAGGAGGCTTCCAGAGCAGCGAAAAGCCCCACATGAAACAGGCGAGACTGGCGGCGGCATAGGCCTCGGACGGACCGAGCCGGGGCCAGATGTCACTCCAGCAGGGGAAGACCATCAGCGAGAGGGTCATCAACCACGCGTAGAGGGGATCGGTGAAATTGCGCAGCGCCCGTTGCGTCCCCCAGAGAAACAAAAAGACACAGAGCATCCGATTGAGGCCGAGACCTTGGGAGTTTCCACCCCAGAACCAGAGTTCACCAAAGCGAATCAGGTAATAGAGAGGCCGGAAACGGGCGAGATTCCAATCCCTGTTCCAGCAGCCTCCGACTTCGGGATGTTCTCCGATACGCTTCCAGAGGGCTTCTGAGGAAAAACGCCCCTGTGAGTCCAGGAGGTTCAGCCATTCATAGTCATCGGTCAGCCCCCAGGCGATGGTGGTGAGAGGCCAGAACCACAGGAGAGTAACGGCGGCTGCAAGGAGGAACGAAACGGCTGCCGAAAGACGTGGGTTACGGCGGGCAAACCGCGCCGCCGCGATCCTCACAGGAGGACACACAAGCACGGGGAGAAACAAGAGCCACCAGACGGTGGCGCGGGTCAGGCTGAGAAGAGTCCAATCCCCGTCGCTCCAGCGGCTGATGACCTCATCAATCCACCAGACTCCGACCTGCATGCCCGTTCCTCAACATGTTCGGGGCGCGGCTCCGAGATTGATCCGAAGGCCCAGCCTGTCGTGAGATCACATCCCTTCCTTGTTCAGATCGGGAAGGAGTTTTTGAAGCTGGGCCATTCCGGCGGGAGTACAGCCTGTTCCGTTCACCACCAGAAGTTTGAGATTCTTGAGACCTCGAAGGCGGGCTAAACCGAGATCAGTGATGAGATTGTTGTTCACGATTCTCAGCGTCTCGAGACTTTTGATTTTTCCGAGGTAGACCATGCAGGCGTTGGTAAGCCTGTCTCCATTGTCGGAGAGATTGAGAACCTTGAGGTCTTTCATGCCCGAGATGGCCGCGACCCCCTTATCACCCATGAACATACAATGGACGGCAGAGAGGTTTGTGAGCGGAAACTTGTTGAGCAATTTCATTCCATCAGGAACGATGTTGGTGTGATCGATCTGCAGGAGCTTCAATTTTTTCGAAGTGGCCAGCTTGAAGCAGCTTCCATTGATGGGGAGACCGACGAGAGCGAGACGTTCGAGGTTGGGGAGTTCTTTCAGCAGGTTCCCTAAAGCCCGTTCGGTGATGCTGGTGCGCGAAATCTGAAGGTCACGGATGCCATCTAGTTTTCCCAGACCCTTAAGGAAGTCATCGTTGATTTTGACCTGATCGATATACAGGCTTTCGAGTTTGGTGCATTCCAGGATGGGCTGCACGCTCGCTTCGTCCAATGTCTCGACGAGACTCAGGTTGAGTATTTTCAGGTTAGGGAAAGCCTTCAAATTTCTCGTCGTTGCACCGGTGACCCCGCTCGTTTCGAGATTCAGTTCGGTGATGGCCAAGCGGGCAGGCTCATACAAACTGGCGAGAGTTGCCACATCCTGATCGTTGCGCTGACCCGCGGGCTTGCTTTTGAAGTTGGCGAGGGCCTTTTCCGCGATCTTCTCCGGAGTCTCCATGGGAGGGGGAGGAGGTGGCGGGGGCGGAGCAGGAGGAGCCTCCTGCGGCTTGGCGGGTTCCGTGTTTTGTGACACCGGTGCGGTCACCGCCTCCTCTTTGATTTTCAGAAAATCACAACCGCTCAGCCCCAGCAGAAGCAAGGCGGCAACTCCCAGGGAGCAGGCGCGCGCCTGAGGGTATTGTCGAATCAGGAAAAATCCAGAGGGAGAATTCTTGAGGCTGGACATGGGAGAAATACCTCGGTCAATCGAAATTCGATTCCCGGTAACACGTGATCAGATGACCGGGAAGTGAATCACAGGAAGGGACGAAGTGCATTCAGGGAGCGCGACGGAAGGGTCATTTTCCCTGAGACAGATTCACAAGACAGAACTGTCGAACGCAGATCTTCCCAAATTACCGAATCCTGACGGGACTGTAAATCTTTTTGCCCTGGTTCGAGGCAGATTCCAAGGCTGGAATCGCCCTGCTCGTTGGCGAGGCCGTCTAATCGGGAGATTTTGGCAGCTTCAGTAGTGCCAATCCCTCTTGTACGGAGAGCAGAGCGGGGGCACGCGGGTCACCCCGTTGCTGCAGTTCCCAGCAGCAATGCAGGGCGAGGATATATTCGAGAGGCATTTCCGGCGTGGTATGTCCGACCAGGCTGCAGGTCTGCGACCCGACCATGCCGACACCGATTTCATCGGTTGTTTCTTCGCCACTGCAATCAGCCAGATAGATGTATTTGAAGAAGCGAAACTCCCGTTCATCGTTAGTCGGTGGCCAGAAAATACGTTTCAGCGCGTACATTTCGACGTCATCGGGGATTTCCCCAAAATTGTCTTCATCGGCCAGCCAGGCGCACATTTGTGCAAGCGCTGCAAAGTCGGGTTGCACACACTCCGCAGGAACCAAGTCTTTCCTATTCAGGTTCTGCAGGACTTCGCAGGCACGCGTGCTAAGGGGAGGAAAGAGGGCCAGTTCATGGAGTTTTTCAAAACCGGCTTGCTCGCCGCTGCGGGCGAGGATTTCCGCAGTGACCAACTGGACTGGTTCGGCATCGTGATCCAGTGCCTCTCGCAATAATTTCGGAGCTTCGGAGCGCTTCAAATACGGCAGTGCGAGGACTGCGCTTTCGGCGTAGCTGTCTTCATCCGGGTCGTCACTTTCCAGCCAGCCCTGCAGACGTTCGATACCGGTCTCAGAATCAAACAGATGGGGAGATGTCCCATGTTCGGCCAATTCGTTGGCGAGGTCGAGGGCACAGATCCCGCAGAAGTTTTCCGGGGGATGGGAGCGAATCATGTCGCAAACGGCCTTCGTCCAGCGATGCGACGGAGTGAGATGCTCAAAGATGACACCCCAGACGTAGGATTCCCCCGCGAAACTTTCCTGCAGGGCCGTGAGTAAGCGAGGAAGGCCTCCGTCGGTGTTATCGGAGAAGATCACGAAAATTTTGAGCAGGAACAGGGCGTCATCGGACTGTTCCGTAAGGGAGTCTTTCAAAAAATCGTACAGCGGATACAAAACAGGAAGAGCCTCGATTTCGAGGATCCGTTCCGACTCTGGAGTGCGGGCCTCTTGCATGAACGAAACAAGCGGATGGAGATATTCCGGACGTTCCTGTCCCCGCAGCAGCTCCTCGACATATCTCTTCAAATGCGTCGCGTAGGCATGCGCTTCCTCTTCCGACTGCAGACCGGTCCGTTCGAGTCGAGCTACGGACTTGGAAAACTCCGCTGGCTCAGGCCAGGGATGGGAAAGCAGGTCGATCAACGCAGAAGAATTCATAGGAACAACGAATGGAAAAGCCTTCGCACCGGCAAGGTGCAAGAGGAGCGAGCCGGAAAGCGGTACAACGTGCGAGAGAGAACCGCAAAAGGGCTATTTTGCAGGACGGTCCGCTTTCGTGCAATCAATGCGGCAACCCGAAATTTCCGCCTCAAAAGGCCTGAACCGGATCGCGTTTTTCAGGCCGCGCGGGAATTCAATTCCGGAACCGGTTGCGCCGTCTGGCTCGAGGTTTCGAGGATGAACTCCCGGACCTCCCGGACACCGACCGATTCGGTGTAACGGGAGCGGGCAGCGCGGAGCGCATTCGACTGGTAGCGGGCATAATCGAAGTCCTGGTCCGCAATTTCGGCGAGGCAGGCATCGATCGCGTTGACGTCGATCTGATCGCACTGAAAACCGCAGCGATACTCTTGGATAGCCTCGGAGACATTCGATCCGGAGGGGCCGATGTAAATGAGGGGTTTGCCGTAACCGAGGTAGGCGTGAATTTTGCTGGGTGACATCAAGCCGACGCACCGCTCATCCAGCGAGACGAGGCCAAAGTCCGCGAGTTCGACGAGCACGGAAAATTCACCCCGCGAGACGTAGGAACGGACTTCGAGGAAATCCCGCTGATGAATCTCCTGCCATTCCTTGAGGGCTTCCCATTTGCAGCCCCCTCCGATGAAGAGGAAAAAGAAGTCGGTCTGATCGGGATGGCGTTCCCACCATTCGCGGAGGGCGGAGAGGTCGTGTCCCCAACCGTAGTTACCGGTATAGATGACGAGGTAGCGGTAACGCTTGAGGCGTTCCAGGAAACTGCTGGGGAGTGTGACGCGGCGGGTTTCCTTGGGATGAGGGAGGTCCCAATGCGGAATCGAGCGGGCTTCGCGGGCCCCGTGTAGATGCATCAGTTGCTGCATGGCTTGGTCGAGGGCGATGACCTTGTCGACGCGGCGGACGCACCAGTGTTCCATGCGTGCGAGCAGGCGATAGATCCAGCCATCGGCGCGAATCATACCGACGGCGGCCAGGACTTCGGGATAGGTGTCCTGGTTCCACAGGATCAGTTGCGCCGGACGCCGGGCGAAAAGATTCCGCGCCACGAACAGGAAATGTAAGAAGGGAGGAGTGGTCATTACCACGACTTTGTCGGGGAGGCGATGAGTCACGAGGTAAAACGCGACACTCGCATAAAAGCAGAACCAGCTCAGCAGTTTGCCGACAAAACGGCGGGCATGGAGCGGACCGCTATAAAGCGATCGGACCGGGCCTTGGAAACGCTGTTCTCCCTCCCGCAGGTCGCTGTTGTAGCCGACGGATCCGGAGAGGACCTCCACGCGATGTCCCTGTTGTTCCAGTTCGACGGCGAGGCTTTCGAGAAACATTCCGGTCGGGGCGACGCCGGGACCGAAGAAAAGATTCACAAGCCAAAGGTGGGCAGGCTCAGTAGGAGAGAAAAGCCGGGTGGGTGTGCTCTTCACGTCGGATCATCCCTGATTCGAGTAATAACCGGTCGCGCAACCGCGTGCTGCGGTCGCAATTTCCATGATGGCCCCCCGCACCGGTCTCCCCGCTCCATCGGGCTTCTGGCACGGATTTGTGGCGTAATGTAAGGCAGACCCCGGATTTAGATCAATGCCATTTCCTGCAACTTGCTCCGGGGAGGGAACTCCAGCCGCGAAACTATGGGATTTCTCGCTAAAACTCGCGCTTTTGAGTCTCAAAAAGGTAGGAATGACGGTCGTTTTCCCGCGGTTTGAGACGGATCAATCGCGGCAGAACAGGATTAATTATTGTTCCGGAGTGGAGATCTGGACCACGAAATTCAAGTGATAGCTCCGCGAACAGGGGACAAGTATGATCGGAGAACCACGTTGACCAGTTCGTCGGTTCCGCCTCCGAAAGCGACTGCCACATGCAAGCGTGCGATCATTTCATTGCGGGGCGCCGCTATCCCGCCTCGGCTTCCGAACGCATTGAAGTCATAAATCCTGCCACGGGCGTCCTGCTCGCGGAACTTCCCTGCGCAACCTCGGCGGTGATCGATGACGCAGTCGCCAGCGCGCGGCAAGCCTTTCTGCAATGGTCGGATACTCCCGTCATCGAGCGGGCGCGAGTTCTGTTCAAATTTCAGCAGAAACTGGAAGAACATCGGAAGGAACTTGTGGAGCTGGTGGTCCTGGATAACGGGAAGACACTGGCGGAGGCGAATGGGGAAGTCCAGCGGGGAATTGAGGCGGTGGAATTCGCGACCGGGATTCCCAGCCAGATGATGGGGACGACGCTGGAAGAGGTGGCGCGGGGAATCGATTGCGAGATGTTTCGTCAGCCTCTGGGTGTGGTGACGGGATTTACCCCCTTTAATTTTCCGGTGATGGTGCCGTTGTGGATGATCCCGGTCGCCCTCGCCTGTGGCAATGCGTTCATCCTCAAGCCCTCTGAACGGGCCCCGCTGGCTTCAATCCGCCTGGCGGAACTTTTCGCAGAATGCGGTGCGCCGGCGGGAACGCTGAACGTCGTGCATGGTTCGCGTTCCGTTGCGGATGCGTTGATGGCCCATCCGGATGTGCGGGCGGTGTCAGTCGTTGGCTCGAGTCCGGTGGCGCAGCAGGTGTATACCAAAGCGGCTGCAAGTGGGAAACGAGTGCAGGCCTTAGGGGGAGCGAAGAATGCACTGATCGTCATGCCGGATGCGGATTTGAACCTGAGCGTGGAGTCGATTGTGGCATCCGCATTCGGTTGCGCAGGGCAGAGATGTCTGGCGGGATCAAACGTAGTGGCAGTGGGGAATATCGGTAAGAAACTGGTGCCCGAACTTTCTGCCGCCGCGGGACAACTCCGCATCGGGCCGGGAATCGACCCGCAGACGAAGATGGGGCCGGTGATCAGTACGGAAGCGCGCGAACGGGTGCTGGGATATGTCACCGCAGGACTGAGTGAAGGAGCGAAACTCGCGCTCGACGGACGCATTGAAAGATCAGGGCCGTTGGGGAACGGATTTTTCGTCGGGCCGACAATCCTGCAGGAAGTTCATCCCGAGATGTCAGTGGCCAAGGATGAAATCTTCGGACCTGTGCTGAGTGTGATAGACGCTTCCAGCCTGGAGGAGGCGATTGACTTGATCAATCGGAGTCCGTTCGGGAATTCCGCAAGCATCTACACAACCAGTGGGGCCGCCGCCCGGGTTTTTCGCAGGCGGATTGAGTCCGGAATGCTTGGGATTAATCTGGGAGTACCGGCCCCGATGGCATTCATGCCTTTCTGTGGTTGGAAAGGGTCCTTCTTCGGCGACCTGCATGCCCAGGGAAAAGAGGCGGTCGAATTCTATACCCGCCGTAAGGTTGTGACCTCTCGCTGGGGAGAAAGTGAGACCCTGTGGAAATCGGCCCCGGCCAGTTAGCCGATCGTTGCCTGTTTCACAAATCAAATTCGAAACTCCGAAAGTAGTGTCTTTTCAGATTGCGGTGCGATAGGATCAGGGACATCTCTCTCGTTCAACGTTCGTCAGTCTCTGTGGCGTGCTGATTCTAGGCTGCGCCAAACGTACGTTCGCTCAATATCTGTAGCGGCAATCCGCTCTGGAATCCTTGTCCACAGGAGGTCGTGTCGCCATGCCCGCGAGCCCTCATTCCAGGACCGAGCGCGTCACGATGGCGCAAGCGGTCGTCAAATACTTGCAGGCCCAATACAGTGAGCGGGACGGAAACCGGCGGCGATTGATCCCCGCGATCTTTGGGATCTTCGGGCACGGAAACGTGTGCGGCCTGGGACAGGCGCTGGAAGAATACGGTGAGAAGCTGCCTTATTACCAGCCGTGCAATGAGCAGTCGATGGTGCATACTGCGATCGGTTATGCCAAGGCGAATAACCGCCTGGCGACGCTCGCCTGCACCGCCTCCATAGGCCCCGGATCGACGAACATGATCACGGGGGCGGCGACCGCGACGACCAACCATCTGCCGGTTCTACTGTTTCCTTCCGACTACTATGTGACGCGGCACCAGGGACCGGTGCTGCAACAATTGGAGCATCCGGTTTCGGCCGATTTGAGCGTGAACGATTGTTTTCGTCCCGTCAGCCGGTTTTTTGACCGGATCAGTCGGCCTGAACAATTGCTGACTGCTTTGCCGGAGGCGATGCGGGTTCTGCTCGATCCGGTGGAGACGGGGGCGGTGACGATCGCGCTCCCCCAGGATCTGCAGGCGCACGCTTACGACTACCCGGCGCATTTCTTTAACGAGCGGATGTGGCGAGTGGAGCGACGTCTCCCCGATCCGCAACGGATTCGGGAAACCGTGTCACTGCTGCTGGAGGCTAAGCGGCCCGCGATTATTGCCGGGGGAGGGGTGCATTACTCCGAGGCGTGGGAGGAACTGCAGCAATTCGCCGAGTCGTTTGGAATTCCGGTGGGAGAAACGTTCGCCGGAAAAGGGGCCATGCGGAATGCCTCCGCGATGGCGATGGGTGGGCATGGCCTGGAAGGAACAGGGACTGCGGCGACCATTATCGGCCAGGCGGATCTGGTGATCAGCATCGGGACGCGGCTGACCGATTTCACAACCGGTTCGCAGTCCTGCTTCCATAACCCGGAGGTGAAATTCGTAAACATCAATGTCTGCGGGCACGATGCGTATAAGCAGGGGGCGTTGCCGATCGTGGCGGATGCCCGAGAAGCCTTGCGGGTGCTCACAAGCGCACTGCGGGAGACCAAACTGGCTCCCAAACCGGAGTATCTCAGGGAAATTGAAGCCGCCCGGCAGAAGTGGTCCGGTGTCTTGAAAGAAGCGATTCAAGACCGGATGCCCGCGGAAGCGATGAGCCAGGGGGAGATGATCCTGACGATCAATGGGGAAGCCAAAGCGGGGGACACCATCGTCGCGGCGGCGGGAGGACCTCCGGGTGACCTCCTCAAACTGTGGGACGTGACCGGAAATCGGAAGTGTCATCTGGAATTTGGATTTTCCTGCATGGGATATGAGATTCCCGCCGGGTTGGGGGTGCGTCTCGCGCAGCCGGACGGGGAAGTGATCGTCCTGATCGGGGATGGGACGTACCTGATGAATCCGACGGAATTGATGACGTCGCTGCAGGAGAAATTGAAACTGACGGTCGTGATCTCCGAGAACCACGGTTACCAGTGCATCCGCCGCCTGCAGATGTGGCGGACGGGGGTCAGTTTCGGGAATGAGTTCCGGCAGCGGGACTCCGGGACGAATCGCCTGGAAGGGGAGTACGTCCCCATCGACCTGTGTAAGAACGCGGAAAGTTTCGGGGCACGGACGTGGTACGTCCGGACCAAAGAGGAACTGCGACGCGCCTTGGCAGAAGCACGGCAAGAAACACGAACGTCGGTGATCGTCGTCGAAACGGAAAAACACCGCTTCCTGCCGGGTGGGGGAGTGTGGTGGGACGTCGCGCCCGCGGAGGTCTGCACCGACGAAACCACGCGACAGCTTCGAGCAGATTATGAATCGGACAAGAAACGATTACAGAAATACCATTACTGATTTTTGATCAGACTGGCTCATCACAGCGAGGACCGACATGAAACTGACAATCGGCAGCGCTCCCGATTCGTGGGGAGTCTGGTTTCCCAGTGATTCAAAACAGACCCCGTGGAATCGCTGTCTCGATGAGATCGCGGAGGCGGGTTACAAGTGGACGGAACTAGGGCCCTACGGTTACATGCCGACCGATCCGGCGAAACTGCGCGATGAATTGGATCGCCGGGGATTAAAGGTGACCGGGACATTCGCGATGGGACACCTGGAGGATCCCGAAGGATGGCACGGGATTGAGCAACAGATCCTGGGGGGTGGAAAACTGGCGGCGGAACTGGGTGGTAAATTTCTCGTCCTGATCGACGATACCTATTCCAACCTGTTCACGGGGGAGGCGACACGTCCGAGTCGCCTGGATGATGCGGCATGGAAGCGGTTGATCGACACCACGCACCGCGCAGCGGGTCTCGCGGCCGGGCTGGGGTTGCAGATTGTGTTTCACCCGCATGCGGAAACGCACGTCGAGTATGAGGACCAAATTGAGCGGTTGCTGAATGATACCGACCCCTCGAAAGTCTCCCTGTGTCTCGATACGGGACATCACGCATACCGGGGAGGAGATCCCGTCGCGTTTTTCCGCAAGCATCACAAACGGATACCCTACCTGCACCTGAAGAGTGTCGATCCCGACATTCAGGCCAGGGTGGAACGGGAGCGGATTCCCTTTGCGATCGCCGTTGCTGGTGACGTGTTTTGCGAGCCGTCGCGCGGGAAAGTCAACTTCAATGCGTTCCGGGACGCACTGGTGGATGTCGGTTATGAAGGGTGGGGGATCGTCGAACAGGATATGTACCCCGCGCCGTTTGACAAGCCTTTGCCCATTGCCAAGCGAACCCACGCCTATCTGAAGCAGATTGGTCTGGGATAACGAGAACGGCCTCCGCCATGCCCCCTTCCGGTCCCGCGCTCCAAGCCGAAGGAGTCACTCCTGCCGACAATGCATTGCCGGCGTGGGAGGCAGGAGAACTCCCGGCCCCACCGACTCTGGGAGCGAACAGTTGGGTGGCACTCCTCGGTCCGGGACTGCTTTTGGCGGGTTCCGCAATCGGGGCGGGAGAATGGCTGTTTGGCCCCGCGGTGTCTGCGCAGTATGGAGCCGTGCTGCTGTGGCTGGCGTCGCTGTCAATCATCGGACAGGTCTTCTGCAATTTGCAGGTGATGCGATACACGCTGTATTGCGGCGAGCCGATTGTCGTCGGCTATTTCCGGACCTGGCCCGGCCCCCGTTTCTGGACCGGCGTGTATCTGATTCTGGAGATCGCCCAGATCTGGCCCATGAATGCCGCGAACGGTGCGGTGCCGATGGCCGCGGCGTTTCTGGGGCATCTCCCCAGCGATGCAATAGTCACCGTTCTCGGTGTCTCGATGAGTGAGCACACGCTGATCCGGATTCTGGGCTATCTCATTTTCGTGGCGTCGTTCATTCCATTGATCTTTGGAGGATCCGTGTACCGGATGCTCGAAAAAGCGATGGCGGTCAAGCTGGTCTTTGTGCTCGGTTATCTGGTTGTCACCTGCCTGTTGTTCGTCTCGATGAGACATGCCGGCGAAGTGATGTCCGGATTCTTGAAATTCGGGACGGTCCCGCTGCGGGCGGACACGATCGTTGCGGGGCGCTATTTCAGGGTGTCGGAGCGACGGGAGGGGCATCTGTACTCTCTACGAGGAAGTCTGGAAGGAGAACAATTGCAGGTCGTCGGTTTCACCGATGAGAAGGATGGCAAACGAAGCGATTACCGTTCGGAGGCGGCGACTCCCGTCGAATTGCGTCGTCTGCGTGCGGAACTGAATCAACGAGCCACAACTCTGATGAGAGAAAATCGAGTGCTGGTGGAAACTCCCGCGGCTCAAGGCTTGTTGACCTTGCGCGGGATACAAAATGCCGATGGGAACTGGATCCTGGAAAGCGCCGCGTTGAAGCAGGGAGAGAAGGTCCAACAGTACGACAAGAAGAGCGATCTGCCTGCGAACCTGGCTTTGCTGGCTCGGCAGTATTTCGAAAATAAAGGACAATTGAATGTGAACTTGGTGAACTACCTGTGGGAAAACGGCCGATTGCCCCCCCTGGACTGGGCGATGCTCGCGGCATTTGCAGCCATTGCAGGTTCGGGTGGATTGACGAACACTCTATTCTCCAACTATGCCCGCGATAAAGGGTGGGGAATGGGACAGCGAGTAGGCGCAATTCCGAGTGCAGTCGGTGGAGCGGGGATCAGTCTGTCGCACGTCGGACAGATCTTTCCGATCAATGACCGGAACCGAACGTACTGGCGGGGATGGATTCGCTGGATCGTGCGGGACCAGGTGGCAGTCTGGATGTTCTGCTCCGTCGTGGGGATGGCGCTCCCGTGCATGCTGTCCCTGGAGTTTATCCGCAATGCTCCCGTCGCGGGGGACCGGGTCTCGGCGATGCTGGCGGAAGGGATTTCGAACCGGAATCCGGAACTCCGTTCGCTGTGGTGGTTCATGACGCTGTTCACCGGTTTTATTGTGATCGCGCCGGGGCAGATTATCGGAGGAGACCAGATCGCGCGACGATGGACGGATATCCTGTGGACCCTCAATCGGCGGACCCACACCTGGGGGAAGAACCAGGTGAAGTACATCTACTACGGCATTCTGGCGGCGTTCTTCGTCTGGGGGATGATCGCGCTGACCTTGTTCGACCCCCTGCAAATCGCGAAGATTACCGGCATCCTGGGGAATATCGCGCTGGGCTTCACGGCCTTGCACGCGCTGTACGTCAATCGCACACTCTTGCCTCCCGAATTGCGCCCCGGATTCATTTCACAGTTGGGGACAATCTTCTGCGGCGTGTTCTTTTTCTTGATCAGTGGAATCGTCTTCTGGCATCTCTAATCTCACGTTTTTCAGAACAAAGATTCTCATGACGAACTTGAAGGTCGTGCTGGTTTCGAATGACGTCGGACCGATGCCGGACTGGGTGCCGGAACAGTTGTCTGCAGCGGGGGTCTCGCTGGAGGAGAACCTGTGCCAGAGTCCCGGGGAGACGACCCGGGCCGCTGCGGATGCAGAGATCATCTGGGTGATGAGCGGGGCAAAAGTCGTTACGACAGACAATCTGCCGGATCTGAAAAAGTGCCGTTTCCTGCTCCGAACCGGATCGGGAACGGATAATGTCCCGGTGGCGGAAGCGGTGAAGCGGGGGATTGTCGTAGGGAATACTCCCGAAGCGATCGTGCTGGCGGTCGCGGAACATGCGATCGGGATGCTGTTCGCGGTGACACGCCAGATTGTGATTCACGACAGGTTGGTGCGGCAGGGCGTGTGGGACCGAAATCGAGCGCTCCCTCGTTGGACGTTAACCGGGAGTTGCCTGGGCTTGATGGGGTTTGGCCGGATCGCGCAACTTGTTGCTCGCAAGGCGCGCGGTCTCGATATGGAGGTGATCGCCTACGATCCCGTGGTGGACGCCTCGAAAAATGATCCGAACGTCCAGGCGGTCACGCGGGAAGAGCTGTTTTCGCGGGCCGATTTTGTATCGATTCACGTGCCGTTGTTGTCGAAGACCCGTCATCTGATCGGATCTGCGGATTTCGACCGGATGAAACCCTCCGCGATTCTGCTGAATACGTCGCGTGGACCGGTTGTGGATGAGTCCGCTTTGATCGCTGCATTGCAAGCCGGGAAGATTGCAGGAGCGGGGCTGGACGTGCTGGAAGTGGAACCGCCTTACTCGGACAACCCTCTGCTGAAGTTGGACAACGTCGTCTTGACGCCGCACATTGGTTCGATGTCGGATCAGTTCGCGGAGATGTTCTGGAGCCATTCCGTGCGGACGATTACCGCCTTTGCCGCCAGCCAGACTCCACTCTGGATTGTGAAGCCCGATGCCTGAACCTGGATTGATCGGGCCGGCTGGGAAGCGATCAGTCGCTCATCGTCGGCGTGGCGCATGCGTAATGATGCTAGTCATTGGCAGGGAATGAATTGCGCGGGTTCTTGGAGTTCCGCTCTATTCCGGGCACGAAAGCTGCTTTCTTCTCTGTGTGAGCCGACAGGCTCGGAAATCGGATGGTTCAATTTGAGGAGAAAAGCCATGAACTGGGATCAAGTTAAAGGGAAATGGACCCAATTTAAGGGTCAGGTTCGCGAAAAATGGGGAAAGCTGACGGACGACGATGTGGCCACGATCAACGGTCAGAAGGATCAACTCGTCGGCAAGTTGCAGGAACGCTATGGCTTTGCCAAAGAGCAAGCCGAGAAGGAAGTCAATGATTTCTGCGGTTGCTGCAAATAGATTCCTCGCTCAAGAGGGCAGAGGCGGTTCGAAGTTTTTCGAGCCGCCTTTTTTGTTGCCTGGGAAAGACTGCTTACTTGGGTCGAGGCTTCTTCTCCGTTTCCTGTGTTCCTTTCCCGGAAGAGATGGCCTCGGCAGATTCGGACCGGGTATTGCGAAGTTCCTCAAACTTCTTTTCTAATTCGCCCAACTCCTCATCGGAGAGTTTCTCGACGTCAATCAGGTCATTCTGGGCGTTCTCTATCGCGCGAATCAACTCATCAAGTTTCAACTGAATGGCGCGGGCGTCCCGGTTCTGGCTGTTCTGAATCAGGAAGACCATCAAGAACGTCACGATCGTGGTGCCGGTGTTGATAACTAGTTGCCACGTGTCGGAATAATCGAGGAAGGGCCCCGTGACGGCCCACACGATGATGATTGAGACGGCGACGAGAAATGCCCAGGGACTTCCCATCCAGCCCGAAGCCTGCCGGGCCAGGTCACCGAAGAGTTTGTTGAGCCCCGTGCAAGGGTGTCCATTACAATCTCCCTGTTTATTGCTGGATTGCTGTTGTGTGGTCCTGTTGGATTCTATTTCGGTCGTAAGAGGGCTCATGAGATTCATCCTGTTCTAGCCGGGTCTGGTGTGGCCCCCGTGCGAGAGGCGATCTCGGTAACGGCGTCCGTTCCGGGATTGTCTTTTCGAATCAATTCTATGGAAACGAGATCATTAGTCCCCCGCGACCAGAACGCACGACGGGAGACGCTTTGATCCTGAGTCGGCTGAGAAAGGGATTGATCGACAGTTCGAAGTTTGGTGATCTGCTGAAAATCCCTACTGACATCGGGGTTGAAGCAGACGCAGAACTGTGTCGCCTGCCGGATTTCGTCAGGAATCTGTGACGGCAATAGAGAAGAGGCCAGCAGGATAGACGAGTGCTGTTCCAGCAGGGTCTTCCAATCGGCGGGTGAGTGAAGAATCCGCTCCGGTTCGCACACCAGAATCCAGTGAGGGCGACCCAGACGACTGCGAAGATTGGTCATCCCCTGCAGCAGTTCGGGAATTGAAGTCGTGGGGTTTCGCGCAGAAAGTTGTGCGACGTCAAAAATCAGATGGCTTTTAATGTCTTTCAGGATGGAGACACCATCGGATACTTTTCCCGTGATGACGGAAGAGTTGGGAATCAAGGTTTTGAACAGCTCCGCGTGTTCGACATCTGGCAGGATCACGCACAGTTGATATCCTTGCGCTGCGATCCGACCACCGAATTCGGCGACCTCCCACCAATCATTGAGGTTTTGGACGCCCAGCATCTCCATTTTCGTTTCATAGGGAGGAATGTTGATCGCGACCTGGCCCGCCGAGTGCGCGAAAGGGATGTCATGGCGGCGGAGCCTCGATTCCAGTCCCCGGAAGTCGGTTTTGATCAGGCTGTCGACCAGTTCGACAACCCCATAGCCGCGGGCTCCCTTTGTGACCCAGTCGGCCCGTTCCGCCAGCATGGGGACGGCATTCGAGACGGCGACCCCCAATTCTGAAAAGGTGAGCAGCGCGTGATCATTTTCGCCGTCCCCCACAGAAACGACGTTATGGGGAGAAATCTTAAGCAGCGACAAAGCGGCCTTGAGACCCGTTGCTTTGTTCACGCCGGAAGGAAGGACCATGACGGCTCCCTTGTTGAAGATGACCTGCATCTCCAGGCCCAGGTCCCGGATCACCTCCAGCACGTCGTTTTCGTGCGGCGTGCAGGTGGCGACGATAACCTTTCCGACCGAAAGCGGTGAGACATGCCGACTCTGCAGGGCGCGGACGAATTCAGGGCTGGGTGGATCGGTGAGAGCCTGTTCCTCGTCCGTTTGAGGGTTGTAGAGTGTCGCTCCATTCTCCACGACAACGAAGTCGAACAAATGCAGGTGCGGAAAGACGACTTTCAGTTCGGTTAGTTCCCGGCCCGTCACCATCAGGAGATGACGGCCGCTGGCGCGGCAGTTTTCCAGGGCGGAGATTGTTTCGGGAGGAACCACCCCATCTTCCGCGAGAGTTCCGTCGAAGTCGGTGGCCAGAACGAGATAACGCATGGGAGATCCTGCAGGGAAGTTTTCTCAGGCGATTTTCCAGTTTGATTTGACCACGGTGTTCTCTTCGGAGGAGGGTTCGATGGCAGGAGTCAGACTGGCGGCCGCATTCCACAGTCGGAAGCCGCCGAGAAAAGCGTTGTCGTTGTGCCCCAACGAAGCGCCCGGGGGAAGAGGATCGACTTTCTTGGCGTTTCCGCCACCGAGCATGACGTAGTCCGCCATGAAGCCCGTCTTGAGCATCGAGACTACTTCTCCGACGAGGCGGGTCCATTCCTTCTTGCCAAGTCGTGCAAGGCCGCGCTTGGAGAGGTAGTAGTCGAGAACATTGCGCCGGAAATGAAACTGCCCCAGATCGAGCGGGATGACGGTTTTTTCCAGGATCATGGTCGAGCCGACGCCGGTTCCCAGTCCGAGATAGACCATCCGGCCGCCGGCATAACCTCCGAGCGCCTGCATGGCGGCATCATTGATGACCTTGACCGGGCGATCAAAGGCTTTCGCGAAATCAAAATCGATCCAGCCATGCCCCAGGTTATGTGGTTCCAAGACCACTTTTCCCTCCACGACCTGCGTGGGGAGCCCGAGGGAGACCGCCTCGCAGTCCCTGGCCGCTGCGAATCGATGAAAACATTCCATGAGACCGGTGGGTGTAAATTCCGGCCCTGTGGGAAATCGCTCCACTTTATCTTCCTGGGAGGTGCGCAGCTTGGCGTTTGTCCCTCCCACATCAATGGCGAGTATATTCATGCGTTCATCACGTTAATGTGCGCGTCGTCTTGTGGAATGGCCCCGACGAGACTCTCACACTCCCTGACACACTTCGAGTTACTAGACTTCGGCAGGAAGACAACGCAAAGCGTATGCCAAGCGAATCAAGAGGTCGCTTGGGAAAACCAGACGTTGACGAGCGATCTCCCAAGCAATGAACTTTTATTTCGGCTGCGCGATGATCGTTCAGAGCGGCCGTTCTCCGGACAGAGTTCTGCAGAACTCAGGCTGTAAACGGAGGTGGCATACCAATTGCCATATTCCTGAATCCTGATCTTCGGGGCCCAGGGAAATCCTATGGGGCATGGGCCTGAATCTTTGAAAGACACCTCATAAAACAAACTGGAGAAACCATGATGATGAAAAAACTGATGAGTTCCCTGTTAATTGCCAGCGTCTGCCTGACGACGGTCGGATTCAGTGGTTGCGCTGAAACCAGTTCCACCACCGAATCGAAAACAACCACCACTCCGGGTGGAACGACCACCGAAAAGACCACGACCGAAGTGAAGAAGACCGGAGATAATCCTCCGCCCGCCAAGTAGTGAGCATGAATTCGACCGGGTAGTTTTTTACGGCCGACGTTTGAAATACGAGAAACTCCCTGAGTTGAAGGCAACGAAGGGAGTTTTTATGTATTTGCTGTATGCTTCCAAATCGGGGCGCGAACCGACGCTGGTTGCGACTTTTGACTCCGAACAGCAGTTGAAAGCTTATGCCGCGTGGGCGACGTTACGCCGCCGACCGGATGGCACTGCGGATTTCGAACAGGGGAGTGCGCTGGCAGGATACCAGTCCTGGGGCATGGAAGAGACCTCTTCGGAAAGTGAAGTCGCCGAAGACGTGCTGCATAATCCCTCGCCGAGCATGCTGTAGCGTGCCCGCTCTCACGAGGATTTCAGCCTCGCGACCAGATCGATCAATCCGGAGAAAGGAACATGCAGCCAGTGGGGTCGAACTCGCAAGTCGTGGCGGATGTTATCCAGGCTCCGTTCCAGCAGGAAGGCTTGCAGGAGTTCATCGCGGCTGCGTTCGTTATGAGGAACCAGCGGCCCGATCCCTGGGTGTTTCAGGTAGACCGATGCGAACTCTCCGGCGACTCTCAGCGTCCAGTCGCGACTCCACTGGTCGATCACTGCCTGATCTTCGGAGCGGATGTTGCCGCGTGCGCGTCCCCGGCGCGTGCCGAGGCCACAGGCAGCAACCCGGGCCGCATAGTCGAAAGAGATCGTCATGGATGCGGCATCTCGCAAGGGATTGCGTTTGATCCTCCGTTGACTGGGTGGAACCTCCGGATTGCTTTCAAAATTCACAAAAGTAACGTCTTTTCCCGTGAACAAGACGTGTCCCAGGTGAAAGTCCCCATGACAGCGGATCCTGACGGCATCCGTCGAGGGAGTGAGAATCCGCTGGAATAGATCCAACAGGTCGGAGCGCAGAGACAAAACCTGCCTTGCCAATTCCCACTGCGATTCGTCGAGCGCGGCGACAGATCGCTTCAAACGGTCAAAAACGTCCAGCACGCGCTCGCGTAAGGACTGATACAGGGAACGGCGATAGGTGCTGGAGAATCTTTCGGGGGCAAATGACGGATCCAAAGTGGGGTGCGCCAAAGCGGCGTGGAGGTCGGCAGTTCGTCGAGCCAGCAGGCGGACAAAATCCATGTACGCCACATCCAGGCTTTCTTCGGTCATCGTTTCCACGACGAGCGTCTCGTCAGAACGAGGAATCGGCAGGGCGGGGGGAGAACTCTGAGGCGTGCGATTCGCGGCCACGATGGCAAACAGATCCGAAAGGGAGTCGAGCGTGTAATGCCAGGCATTTGCTTCGTGAGGGACATATTCGTGAATCACGGCCATCGTGGCGGCATCCGTTCGGGAGTGCCGAAACTCAACGTCGCCAACGAGGCGCGGAATTGGTGGAGTGGCCTGCCCCTCCGCCAGATAGCGACCGAACTCGATTTCCGGAGGTTGTCCTTCGGGGGGATTGCGCAGGAATTTCAGGAGATAACGATGCTCTATGTCAATGGAGGCGCTGGCGCGGTCGAGACGGATGGGGCTGGTTTTTGACAGATCCTGGGGTTGGGTACGATCCCATTCGGAATCATACAGTCGGCCGTACAGGGTACCGCCAGCCGAAAGCGGGAGTCTCCCCTCGGATCGCATTAATCTCAAAAAAGCGAGAGTGAAATCTTCATCGACAAGGGCGTCGAAGAGCACCCCTTCGTGGGCTCCGGTAAGCCGCGCGATCAGCCTTTCCGGATGAGCCATCAGCAGTTCTTCTTTGCGAGAATCGCTGGCATACATGATCGGGAAGAAGGATTGCTCCAGAGAACCGTCCTCCAGTCGCAATGAGAGAGTCAAGAGCCAGGCAGCCTTGGGTGGAAGGGGGACTTCTTCCGCACTCAAAACGGTAACCGCCGAAACCTCCATCTGACGGATGCCATTAGTCAAACGGCAGTTGAAATAGTTGCGGAGCAATTCGGCGATCTCTTCATCACTCCAGAATGAGGAACGGAACCAGTCGTCCGAGACAAGAACCGCCGGAACGTCATCTAACGTTTTTGGAGGCAAGGCACAGGTGTCCCCCCGGGTATCTTCTTGAATCTCAAACCAGAGGAACGAGTGCGGGGCGAGCGTGAGGAAGTAGGGGAGGTCCCCGATGGGAGGAAACTTGGACCCGCCGAAGAGTTCCACCGGAACCTGTTTCTGGAATTCCCGGAGGTCGAGTTCGACATACTGCACGAAGCGGGAGAGGTTGGCGACGATAAGTACTCGTTCCCCATCGAATTCCCGGAGGAAGGACAAGACACGGCGGTTGGCGGGGTTCAGGAAACGCAGTGTCCCCCGGCTCAAGGCGAGGGACTTCTTCCGCATGGCAATGAGACGCTTCATCCACCAGAGAAGTGAGTGAGAGTTGTTCTGTTGAGCCTCGACGTTGCAGGACTCGTAGTGATATTCAGGATCGATATTGATGGGGAGATAAAGCCGCTGTGGGTTGGCACGGGAGAAGCCCGCATTTCGGTCGGCACTCCATTGCATCGGGGTTCGCATCCCATTGCGGTCCCCCAGGTAGATGTTGTCTCCCATTCCGATCTCGTCGCCGTAGTAGACGATGGGTGTGCCGGGAAGGGAAAAGAGCATTGCATTCATCAATTCGATGCGGCGGCGGTTATTGCTCATCAAGGGAGCCAACCTGCGGCGGATTCCGAGGTTGATCCGGGCGCGCGAGTCACTCGCATAGGCGCGATACATATAATCCCGCTCCTCATCGGTGACCATCTCAAGCGTCAGCTCGTCGTGATTGCGCAGGAACATGGCCCACTGGCAGTTGGCGGGAATCTCCGGAGTCTGCTCGAGAATGTCAACCATCGGGAAACGGTCCTCCCGATGGACGGACATATACAACCGCGGCATCACGGGAAAGTGGAACGCCATGTGGCATTCATCTCCCTGTCCGAAATAGGCGACCGCATCCTCGGGCCATTGGTTTGCTTCGGCGAGGAGCATTCGATTGGGAAAGTTCTCATCGACGTGTCGGCGGAGGGCGCGAAGGTACTCGTGCGTCTCGGGAAGATTCTCGCAGTTTGTTCCTTCCCGTTCGTAAAGATAGGGGACGGCATCGAGACGCAAACCATCCACTCCCATTCCCAGCCAGAAATCGACGATGGGAGAGAGAGCCTCCCATACGGCGGGGTTGTCGAAATTCAGATCGGGCTGATGCGAGTAGAAGCGATGCCAGAAATACGCTTGGGCGACGTTATCGTAAGTCCAGTTGGAGACTTCGAAATCCTTGAAGATGATGCGGGCCTCGGGGTATTTCTGCGGATTGTCAGTCCAGACATAGAAATCCCGTTCCCGGCTGCCGGGCGGAGAGCGGCGGGCGCGCTGAAACCAGGGATGCTGGTCGGATGTGTGGTTGATGACCAGCTCGGTGATAACTTTCAGATCCAGGTCATGGGCGGCGTCGAGAAACGCCTTAAAGGAGTCCATCGTGCCGTAGTCGGAGTGGATTTCGGTATAGTCGGCGATGTCGTAGCCGTCATCCTTGAGGGGAGAAGGATAAAACGGGAGCAACCAGATCGCGGTGATTCCCAGGTTATGCAGGTAGGGAAGTTTTTCCTTGAGGCCGGCAAAATCGCCGATGCCGTTTCCGTCGCTGTCGTAAAACGATTTCACGTGCGTCTGGTAAAAGACCGCGTCCTTGTACCAGAGAGGATCGTTGACCCGGCTCATGATTGTGAATCGACTCCCGGTTGTAATTCATCCACTCGACTGGATGCTGGTTTTCAATCAGCAAACTGGATAACTTGTCGAGGATCTTTTCCAGGCAGCATTTTTCTGCCGTAGGATTGCGACATGCGGCTGAGGCGTTCGGCATGTTGATCGAGCAGTTGTCCCGGCTGCATGCGCCAGCACCAGTTGCCACGGCTCGTTCCCGGGAGGTTCATGCGTGCCTCCGTTCCGAGTCCGAGGATGTCCTGCATGGTGACCACCGCGAAGCGGGCGACGGACGACAGAACCAGCCGAATGATCTGCCAATGGATTTCTCTCGACTTTCCTCCCAGGTATTGCAGGATTTCGCGGCGCTCTCGCTGGACCTGTTCCTCAGTCCGCGTCGTATCCTTTCCCGCAACGCTGTTGAGCCATCCGACGGTTGTGTCGTTATCGTGTGTGCCGGAATAAGCCACGCAATTTCGGACGAAGTTGTGGGGCTGATGCAGCGTCTTTAAGGGATCGTCGCCGAATCCAAACTGGATCACTCGCATCCCGGGAAAGCCGAACTGGTCCCGCAACGCCTGCACTGGCGGTGTGATGACTCCCAGATCCTCGGCAATGAGTGGCAGGGGACCCAGCTTTTGCTGCGCGGCCTGAAAGAATTCGGCCCCAGGGCCCGGAGCCCAGCGTCCAGTGACGGCATCGGGGGAATCGGCGGGGATTTCCCAATAGGCTTCAAACCCGCGAAAGTGATCCAGGCGGATGTAATCGAATAACTTCGCGGAATAGGAAAGGCGTTTGATCCACCAGGCATATCCGGTCTCGCGCATCACGTCCCAGCGATAGAGGGGATTGCCCCAGCGTTGGCCCGTCGCGCTGAAGTAGTCGGGAGGGACCCCTGCAATGACACGCGGGTTGCCGTTGACGTCCAGAAAAAACTGGTCCTGGTTGGCCCAGACGTCCGCACTGTCATGGGCGACGAAAATGGGGATATCCCCGATGATGCGAATCCCACGCGCGTTGGCGTACTGCTTAAGGGCGTGCCACTGATGGGAGAACTGGTATTGAAAGAAGACCTGGGAGTCGATTGCCTCCTGGAGTTGCCGTCTGGCTTCCTCAAGGGCTTCTGCCTTGCGATGCGCGAGCGGCAGGGGCCAGTTGTTCCAGACCACGCCCCCGTAATACTCTTTCAGAGACATGAAGAGCGCATAGTCTTCCAGCCACCAGCGATTTGCCTCGCGGAACGCATCAATCCGTTCCCGCTCAGGGGAGGATGCCTGTTTCTGAAACTGGGCGAACGCCTCTCGCAACGCCTCCTGCCGATAAGGGATGACTGTCTGGAAATCGACCCGAAAATCGACACAGTCATCTGCTGGAAATGTCGATCGAGAACCCGGGTCTGTAGAAAACCAGGGTTCTTGTTGTAAACGTTCCAGGCTGAGGAGCAGCGGATTTCCCGCAAAGGCCGAATATCCCTGATAGGGTGATTCACCATAGCCGGGTGGGACAAGCGGGAGAACCTGCCACAAGCCCTGTCTCGCCCGATGGAGCCAGTCGACGAAGGCATAAGCCTCATCTCCCATGTCTCCACTACCCGCTGAACCGGGAAGGGATGTCACATGCAGCAGGACGCCGGAGGCACGTGTACGTAGGGGTGAGCGTCGTTGCATCACTCTGCTCCTGAGACCGAGACGGACAGCGAAGCAGGGAGGGAACGGAACAAGTCACTCAACCGGATCACTTCAGCCCCGGTCCAGGAGGTCTGCGTCAGAGAGTCTCGGAAGGAAAGCCCCCGGAACTCCTGCGGCAGCATGATTTCCGTGTCACCCCAGGATTCCCCCAGCGGAGCCGGACCTCCAAATCCACTGATTCGGACGGTCCACCGGGGAACGACGGCAAGGACGATGCTGTTTTCCTGTTTGCGGGCAACGGCGACCACGCAGTCGGCGTGCAGTCCCTGCACTTGCAAGGGAAGATACTCTCCCGCTGTAAAGAGATCCGGGTGTTCCTTGCGCAAATGCAAACCCTGTCGCGTGACGTGCAATTTCAGCAAGTCAAACGATTCCGAGAGCAGCAGCGTTTCACACATCTGTTGCGGCGGCTGCGCTTCCAGAACCAGAAGAGTTTCCAGCATCCGGCGATGCAGACCCTCGTTCACCGGGCTTCGATTGTCCGGATCGACCAGGGTCAGCAATTCGAGTTCGCTCCCCTGGTAAAAATCCGGGACACCCGGAGAAACGATTTTCAGCAGCAATTGGGCAATCGAATTCCATCGCCCATGAATTCGAACCTTCAACGCAAAGGCCTCAATATCCTTCAGGAAGCCGTGGCGATGTTCGGAATCGCAAATTCGAGTGATGAACTTCCGGCAGGCGTCTTCATAGTCCGAATTCGGATTGATCCAACTCGAAGACAACTTGGCTTCCCGGACTGCCTTCACGAGGTATTGTTGCAAACGCTCCACGGTCCGTTCGGTCATTCCCTCTTCAGGCCAGGCTCCGATCATCGTCTGGTAGAGCAGGTATTCATCATTCCGGCTGGGGCCATAGCCTCCTTCGAGAGTTGTCTTGCACGCCTGATTGCGGCGGTTCCAGCGGGAAACGGCCTGGCTCCATTCCCGCGGGATTTCGCTCAGAACGTCGATCCGGGCACGGACGTCCTCACTCCGCTTGGTGTCATGGGTCGAGGTCGAGGAAAGACCATGTGAGAACGCCGGCAAGCGGCGGCGGTTCAGGGCGTGAAACTCCTGCAGGTCCGTCCCGAAGTGATCGGGAGAACCTCCCACTTCATTGAGGGAAATCAACCGCCCATAGCGATAGAAGGCGGTATCTTCAATCGCTTTGGCCATGATTGGTCCGGTGAGCTGCTGGAACTTCCCGACAAACAGTTCGGCGGCCTGGCGTTCGTCATCTCCGGAGTTCGCCCTGGCCTCGAGCAGCAGCATATCCCTGAGAAAGTCAAAGGCGGGTTCGTTCATTTCCCGTTGCCGGGCCTTCGCCTGCGCGATGGCCTGCAGGATGAAACGACGATCGCGCGGAGAGACTTTGCCCCGCTGCACGTAGGTCCGGTAGATGCCGAAACAGGCGATCAATTCCTGCAGGGTGCGTGTCAGGCCGTTCAAAGTGAAGTCGCGTGTCCACCGGTTCTGTTCGGAGATGCGGTCGAGCCGGTGAGCGAGGACGTTCAATTCGCTCGCCATGCTGTTGCGGACATTCAAGCGCTTGCAGAGGTAGGCCAGTTCACCGAAATCATTAGAGAAACCCGTGAAGCGGGAATAAGTCGCGGAGAGCCCCTTCTCTCCCTGAGGGTCCACGCATATCCCATTCAATGCATTCAGGAATTCATAGCCGACCGTCCCGTGAACGGCCCAGTCTGCGGGAAAAGGTTCGCCATGCTCCAGGATCTTTTCGACGACCATGTACAGCGGGCGCGTGAGCGGTGTCTTGGCACGGGAAGGCAAGTCATCCCAATGTGCCATCAAAGCTCCCTTTAACTCCAGTCGATCCTCCGCCGCGGATTCTGCTTCCGCCAGAACCTTCTCACATAGCTGGGCGAAGCGGCGGCGCTGGATCTGGCGGAGATATCCTTCGGGGTCGAACAGGCCATCGGGATGATCGATCCGGAGGCCGTCGATCAGTCCCTGGTCCAGCCATTCGAAAATCAGCTTGTGAGTCGCCTCGAAGACCTCGGGGAGTTCGACGCAGATGGCAGCGAGACTATTGATGTCGAAAAAGCGGCGGTAGTTGATTTCATCCGCAGCGACGCGCCAATATGCCAGCCGATAGCATTGCAGTTGCAGGATGTCATCCAACAGATCATAGCTGCCGGGTACGGCAGGTTCGCCGTTGATTTCTTGCAGACTGGTTTGCAGGAAAGATTCGATCTCCGGGGATCGGCCCACGAGTTCCCGGAGTCGGCGCTTGATGACTTCCGTCTCTCGCCGGCGTTCTTCGAGTTTTTCCGGGATCGTCTCGGTATTGTGAGGCAGGTTCCCGATGGCGGTCAGGATGCTGAGATATTCCGAAAGTTCGGGGGAATTGGTATCTAGGGTCTGTTGCAGGTGTTCCAGGCGGTGGGAGAGGATTTTCTGATAAGACCGCGGCGCGATGGGATAGCGGAGTTCGTAGACGTTGAGAAAAAACGCACCTTCCTCATAAATCAGTTTCAACAGACCTTCTTCCAGGACTTTGCCGAATTGCTCCCCCAGGACCGGAAGGAGGACTTTATTGGCCAGGTCGGACTTGATGGGCATCCAATCGATGTCGAAGTAGTGCGAATAGGGGGAACTGGGACCATTCTCCAGAACATCGTTCCACCAGGCGTTTTCCGCGGTGGCGACGCTCATGTGATTGGGCACGATATCAAGGATGAGGCGCATCCCTTTATGTTTTAACACCGCTGAGAATTCTCGGAGATCCTCCTCGGTTCCGATTTCCGGATTGATCCGGTCGTGCGCAACAACGTCGTAACCGTGGTTACTGCCGGAGGTGGCTTTGAGCAGGGGAGAGGAATAGACATCTCTGATTCCCAGCTCTGCCAAGTAAGGAACGAACTCAATCGCCCGGCGAAGGGTGAAATCCCGGTTCATCTGCAAGCGATACGTCGCCACTGGCAGACGCTGCTGGTCAATGCAGGCTTGCACGCGATCCAGAATCTCTGTCAGAAGAGGTTGAAGATTCTTCGAAGAGGAATAATCACTCCCTCCCGAGGCCGAAAAAGAGGTGCCGGTGGAGTCGACCGCCATCAGCGAAGTCTTTCTGCTGGAATGAGCGAGATTGGGCATATTCAGTGATTTGTGGGATTGCGGATCCGAGGCAGGTACAACCACGATGCACTCATACGGATGCAGCGTTTCATCGTCAGTTCCGCGTCTGTGTTCTCCTCCAAAACGAGGATCTTCCGAACGCAACAGGATTCGATGAGTCGCCGCAGAAGGGCCCGAGAAGGTGAGCGTGTTCATCGTGAGATTGAAAGCGGCCACGACCTGACGTTCGGGGTAGTCCCCATCACCGCGCCTCAGGAGGAGAATCGAGTTGTCGAGCAGTTCGGCTTTGCGATGCACAAAGTCATGCAGGGGGAGAAAACGCCGGCGTGCCGCCGTGAGTTCCGTATACAACCGGCGCAGCCCCGCCTGTTCCGTCTCCTCCGGCCAGTACCAGGAGAGTTTCGCACAGTCGTAGGTCTGCGGAGATTGAGGATCGAACGGTTCTTGGACCCAATGCGAGTCCTTGAATTCTTCCAAACGTCCGTTGCGGACCGCTTCCTGGAGCGCGAGGTCTCCAAAATCGCAGAAGAACGGGAACGGGCGGGTTTCCCCGTATTCTTCTCCCATAAACAGCATCGGAATGTTGGGAGAAAGCAGGAGCAGACACGCTCCCAGGCGTTGGGCCTGCGGCGTCACCATCGTATGCAGGCGGTCTCCCTGGGGACGATTGCCGCACTGATCGTGCGTTTGAAGGCTGACCACAAACCGGTCGCCGGAGAGATGTCGCACGGAGTCCCCGTGCTTTCGACCGCGGAACTTGCTGTAGCGACCATCGAGAACGAAAAAGTCGTTGTAGACCTTTTCAAGCTGGCGGGTGGGGACTTCGAAATCGGCGTAATAGCCTTCCAGCTCATTGGTGAGCAGGACGTGAACCGCGTGGTGGAAATCATCGTTCCATTGGGCATCGAGACCATAGCCTCCCCGCTCGGGGCAGTCGAGAATGCGGGGATCGTTCAAATTACTCTCGGCGATAATGTGAGCCGGCCAGCCGCGCGCTTCCCCCTCGGCATTTGCAGTTTGCTGTATCTCTGCCAGGATATGCTGCGGACTGTCGTCGATAATCGCATGGACCGCATCCAGTCGCAGTCCGTCCACTCGAAAGTCACGCAGCCACTGGCGGACATTCTGCAGGACGAACTGACGCACTCCCTCGCTGTGCGGACCATCAAAGTTGACTGCTCTTCCCCACGGAGTGGAATGCCTGTCGGAGAAATAGGGGCCGAATTCGGAGAGGTAATTTCCTTCCGGACCGAGATGGTTATAGACCACATCCAGAATCACGCCGATGCCATGTGCATGACATTCGTCCACGAAGGCCTGCAGGCCCTGCGGCCCACCATAACTGTTTTGCACGGCGTAGGGAAAGACGCCGTCATAACCCCAGTTCCGCGTTCCCGGGAACTGGCTGACTGGCATTAGTTCAATCGCTGTGATTCCAAGTTCTTTCAGTGTAGCGAGGCGCGGGACAATCGCCGCAAATGTTCCCTCTCTCGTGAACGTTCCTGTGTGTAACTCATAGATCACCAGTTCGTCGCGCGGAACACCCTGCCAGTCCCCGCATTGCCATGCGAAATTGTCGGGCGAAAAGACGGCAGAGGAAGTATGAACACTTTCAGGTTGCCATCGAGAGACGGGATCCGGTCGCAGGGGGCCGCCGTCCACCGAGTAGCCGTAGCGCGTCCCCTCTGCAATCCCGGGGAGATGCAACTCGAAGTCCTCACCGGACTTTTCCATCGGAAAAGTCTTCGTTTCTCCGGAAGGAGAGGAGAGCAACAGGTTGACCTGACCGGCCTGGGGAGCCCAGACGCGCCACGAACAGGTGCCGTCCGGATGACAGATCGCCCCATAAGTAGAGGCACGGTCTTTGAGAGGTGTCACAGTTGTCCTCCACGAAAATGTCCAAGAGGGCTCAGCATCCGGGGGCTTAGCCTTTGGGAAGAGGAACGGGCTCCTTGTGAAGATTTTCGAAGACCTCTTCTGCGATCTTCAGTTGGCTTTCACAATCTCCGTCCCCCTCGTGACATTCCACTGCCAGGAGAATTTCTCCCTCACTCAGAGATTGGGAGTAAAACTCCGAGGTTTCCTTTTCCAACCCCCGGCTGGCCATCGCCCCGATGAACCCGCCGATCACTCCTCCCGCTCCCGCGGACCAGCCGGCGGCGATCGCCAAACCGGCGCCCGGAGCCAACGACATCGTCAGCAGGGACATGCCTCCCAGCACGGCAGCGCCGATGGTGCTCCCTGCGATTGCGCCCAGTGGAGCGTAGGTCCCCTCCGGTTGCTCGTGTTGAAATTCGGCGAAATGCTGTTTGATAACCTCTTCCGAGGTCACCACGGTCAACTGGTCAGCGCGAAAGCCCAGTTGCAGCAGTCGATCAATCGCACGGTCCACGTCTTCCATGCGAGTGAAAACTGCCGCACGGATGGGAAGAGAGGGGTGAGACCGCAGCAACGGTTTCACAGCCTGCTCGAATGTAGTGGCCATGATTTTCTCCCTGCTTGTTAGTCGTTCAACGATGGGTATCGAAGTCGAAAGATGCGCTTAGGCATGCATCACTTGAGTTCGCTATCAAATCAGAAAAAACGCAAATAGCGTGCCGTAAGGAGACGCGTGAAAAGGGCTTTGGTACAGCGAGGTGAGAAAACAATCCTCTCGGCCCACTTTGCTTTTTCAGTTTGCCGGAATCTGTTGAAAGCAGGAGTTCCGGGAAATTTTCACAAGCACGAAAGGGGATGTTCGTTCATAGAGCAAGATGCGTCCCCGGCGACCCTCGCGGAGTATTTTCGAAGCTTGTTCTCGCACCGCGCCATTTCCATTTCGGGAACTCGAAAAAAACGAAAATGGCGGAAAAACAACGCCTCCACGAATTTCTCATGACACATCAATGTGCGCATTGGCGCGTAAATTGCGTCTCTTCGGTGCAATCGAATAAAACCTGCGTTCGCGGGTTGACGATGAAGCCGCGCTCAACAAGTTTCTGCGAGCCGCTCCCTCTAAGAATGGGTGAGTATTAAAACGAAATCGCACGCTGGGACGTTTTATTGCCCAGGGACTTGAGTGGCTTCTGTCGGGGACTGTTGCCAAATACGGGACTAAGGAGAATGACAATGAATTCAGTGAATAGGCTGGTAATCGCCGCGGGGGGACTGCTGGTATTGTCCGTGATGTTCGCAGAGGCCAAAGACAAACAACGTCGGGACAATCCCACCCAGCCAGCGGTTTCTGCGCCCAATACCGAGAGCACCAAAACGGCCGACCCGAATGCCGCCGACGCCAACAAGCGGCAAAAACATACCGCGAATCACCTGGATGAATGCCTCGCCACTATGGTGATTTATGGCAACCAGAATGAAATCCGGGCCTCTCAGATCGCCGTGGAAAAGGCCACTTCGCCGGCGGTGAAACAATTCGCCCAGCAGATGGTACAGCAACACCAGGAATTCCTGACGAAGCTGGAACCATTCGGGAAGACAGGCCAATCCTCGGCTCATCGTCGTGGTGACCGGAAGGAACAGACCGCGGCTTATCGTTTCAAGAATAAAGGGCAGCAGGAAAATGAGACCGCCAATCGCGATGCCGAAAAGCGCGATAGCAACGCCCAGGACAACAAGCCCGAAAAATCTAAGATTCAGCAGACGGGCGGAACGGCGGACGTCAATCCCCAGGACAACAATCGTCAGGACAACATGTTCGCTTTCCATCACAAACTGGGAGAGATCCATCAGGAAATGGCCCAGCAGTGCCGCCAGTCCATGGAAAAAGAACTGAATTCAAAGACGGGCGCGGACTTCGACAACTGCTATGTGGGTATGCAGATCGCCGCCCATATGCACATGTTGGATTCTCTGACTGTGTTTGAACGGCACGCCTCGCCGGAATTGAAGGCCGTTTTTGAACAGGGTCGTCAGACCACCCAGACGCATCTGGATCATGCCAAGAATCTGATGCAGACCTTGGCGAAAAACACGCAAAATTCGCCGGCCGGGCAGAATCCCGCCGGGAATAAATAGTTGAAAAGAAGCCGTTCTGACTTTGGAGACTCACCTGCCCACGTGTCCTCCAGGGGAGGGACGGCCTTATTGACCACGCCGTCCAATCATGTATTGGCCGGCGTGGTTTTTTTGTAAACGCTGTCAATGGTTTTGGAAGGAGTAGACATCATGAGTAAGCGATTTTTCAGGCCGACGATGATGATCGTCGGTCTTCTCGGTGTGACGATTGCAACCGCTCACTTATCCTCCCACGCTTGGGCATTTCCGCCCAAAGGTGGCGGCGGCGGAGGAGGGGGGCATGGCGGCGGCGGCGGTGGAGGTAATGGACCTCACGCCGGGGGTGGTGGGGGACCCATGGGGGGTGGAGGTGGGGGACCAAAACAAGGGGGAGCAGTCGCTGTGCCTCGGGCTCAGCCTGGTGCCCCGGTCCAATCCGGCCCTGCCATCAAAGGGAATCCGGGGGGAAACGTTCGCGTCGTCACTCCACAAGGAAATACCGTGCGGATGCAGACGAACAACCGCATTGTGAACCAGAACCTGGCAAACCGTTACAACGGAGGGACATCAGTGCGTGTCGGGACGCGCAACTTCAACCTGGCCAATCAGAACTACCGTGTCGCGCATTTCAATCATCCGTGGTATCGCGGCTATTGGAACGGCAACTGGGGCTGGGGGTCGGGTTGGGGATATGGACGTCCCGGATTTTATGCCGGTTATCGCGGAGGCCCAGGCATCTATGGCTGGGGAGGAAACTGGGGTTACGGCCTGAATGGAATCGGCGGGTGGGGGAATGGATACTACGGTTACCGCCCACTTGGGTGGGGACTCGGTGCTTGGGGCCTGGGGGGCCTCGCCTACAACAGCGGCTATCTCTCCTACTACAATCCGTACTACCGCGCAGGGGGATACGGCTACGGCGGCAATGGGTTTGGGTACAACTATTCCACTCCCATTAACGTGGCCTATGACGATTCCCAGGTTCAGTCCACACAGTTGGCGGACAACGGCATCAACGACGTCCTCGATCCCGCGATCGCCGCCTTCAAGGAGGGGAACTACGAAGTCGCGCTGGATGATGTGAATCAGGCGATCAGTCAAAACTCGCGGGATCCGGCTTTGCATGAATTCCGCGCGCTGGTCCTGTTTGCGATGGGACGGTACCAGGAAGCGGCCGCAGTGGCTCACTCGGTCCTCGCGTTAGGCCCGGGCTGGGACTGGAATACCGTCAGTTCCTTCTATGCCGATCCGTCGGTTTACACATCGCAGTATCGCAAGCTGGAAACATTCGTGAAGAGCCATCCGCAGGATGGTAGCGCGAAGTTCCTCCTTGCCTATCACTATCTAACGACGGGTCATCCTGACGCAGCCGCAGAACAGTTGCAGATGGTGGCCAAGATCAATCCGAATGACAACGTCTCCCGTGATCTCCTGAAGATGATCAATGGAGCACCGAAGTCCGATGGGACGGATAAAACCCCAGGTCCGGAGATTGCTTCGAATGACCAAACTCCTTCCGAGGGAATGAAAATTCCTGCGGACAAGGTCATTGAGCCTCAGAAGCTCGCGGGAACCTGGACGGCCACTCGGGAGAATGGGGACAAGTTCACGCTGGTCCTGACCCCCGATTCCCAGTTCACCTGGAATTTCCAACCCGGCAAGAGTGATCAGGCCAAGCCGGCCACTCTGAAGGGAAAAGCCTCGGCTGAAGGAAACGTCCTCTCCTTGGAAAGCCAGGAGGGAGGTTCCCTGATGGCCGTCGTCGACAAACAGGGGGACAATCGCTTCAACTTCAAGCTGCTGGGTGGGCCCGATACCGACAAGGGTCTGAACTTCTCCCAGACGAATTGATGTCATGAGTCACGTTCTGCTGGGGCTGGGAGTCTCACGACTTCCGGCCCTTTTTTTATTGGTCCTGCCTGCGCATAAAAAAACCGGAGGTCCGAAACCTCCGGTTTGCTCAGGCTCAGTTGATCAATAGTAATAGTAGTACCCCCCGTTCGGATAGTAGTACGAATATCCGTAGTTAGGGTAATAGTACTGATATTGCGGGTAATATCCGTAATTGGAGTAGTAACCCCGATTCGGGTAATAACCCCGGTAGTACCCATTGTTCCATCCGCCGCGGTCCTTGGGTAGCCATAGCCACCACCCCACCCCCGCGATATCCATAACCGCCCCAGCCGCCCCGGTAGCCACCGTATCCATAGCGGGCGGCGGAGGGCGCCCTGAGGAGTCATCGCTAACCCCACGGTCAAGGTCAGCAGCGCGGTCATGAGCAATGTTAAGCGTTTCATCATTTCCTCACTTTCTCAATCGAGTATCTATCTGACGCAATCCACTGAACCTCTGCGTCACGATTTCCAAGGAAATAAAACGCACGCATGCCTCCGAGGCAGGAATGGGAATGAATTCTCTTAACTTCAGCAGACAATGCGACTTGGAAATACTGTCGAAATGGACAGCTTGAAAACGCTGAATAAATCGAGAGCCGAACATCCGGCGTGGGGGCTGAACATCCACCCGGCCACGAGTTTGCAACACGACAGCTGCTCAAAGAAAAACCCCGCGGCCAAGCAAAGTTGGCTGCAGGGCTGAGAAAGAAGTCTGTCAGAGTTGATTATGAACTACTGTCCAGTGACCAGGATTTTGCCCTGAATCAGCCCGACGCCGGGAACCAGTTGAATTTCAGTCTGGGCGAGTTGCTTGAGCCAGTATGCTTCACAACTCCAG
The DNA here is from genome assembly GCA_046349635.1 of Planctomycetales bacterium. Classification (GTDB taxonomy): domain Bacteria; phylum Planctomycetota; class Planctomycetia; order Planctomycetales; family Planctomycetaceae; genus JAXMBX01. Next base: position 92,383 of record JAXMBX010000002.1, on the reverse strand, counting down.
TCAAATGACACCTTCATGGACGTTGCGTAATCTCCCGCAGTTCCCTGTATTTGCTGTTTACCAATGAGTCTCGACTTTCTGCAAGTTGTTGATCGGCGGATTGCCGTCCACCAGCTCGCAATGTTTCCCAATTTCCAAGAACCTCAGCGAACAACGTCATAACAAACACCCGAAGAGCGTGCAAGTATTGAGTGCGAACGAACTGCTCTCAGAACCGAATATCAGTCTCGGTATGCCTGCAGGCTTTCCTACGAACCACAGGACGAGACCGCGAATTGAGCATCCTCATGGCTGTGATCGACATCCTCTGCCTGCGCAGGGAGTGGTCCACCATTTCCATACGAACGATTTTTTTGCTGGCGGGGCGATAATCCCGATTTTCACGCCCATTTGCAAGCGTAAGACCTCCACGGAGATGTCACCATCGATACAGATCCGTTCACCAATCTTTCGGCTGAGTACCAGCATGATCGAGTTCCTTTCGTTCTCAAATCCGTTTGAAAGAGTGCTGAGAAAAAGCCCCATCCATGGATCTGCACTTCCCGCGCCCTTTAATAAAAAATGAGAAAAAGTGATCGGCCGAGAAAGATTGTTTTGCCTTAACCTCCTGTTTTTCAGTGAGATAGGCGCACGCTCGAGTTTTTCATCCTCTGCTGGCGGATTAGTAGCCGCGCAACCCTCAGCTACCACGATGGTTGGAGATCCTGCGCGCTGTCTGTTTCAAGTTCATTTCACCGTCCTGAATCGGGATATCAAACTCCTCTCCGTAGACCGTAGTTTCGCGTCGGGACCGAGCCAAAAGTGATCGATGATCGACCATTTTGGTTGATTGGAAGGCCGAAAAAATCACCGGAAGATCCGGATTCCGGACATCGATGTCTTTCTCCCAACTCCGCATTTTTAGAGGAATGGGGATTGGCACACCATTCGCCTGCTGACCCATCCGTAACGGCGGATCATCCAGAATCTGGGTGAAAAGGTCGCTCTCAAAGGTTTCTCGCGGCTCAACCGCGCTGCAAAACAAAGTGAAGGAGATCGTCATGGCGACTGAGCCGAACTCAGCGGAAATGGAACCAGATTAAAGGTCAGGTCCGCGAACGTTGGGGGCAAATCACGGACAGTGATTTCTCCAAGGTCGAGGGAAACGTTGAGCAACTGGTGGGAATGATTCAGGAGAAGACCGGGATTGCCCGCCAGATCAAGTTTTTGACCAGGCGTTGGAAAGTGGTGAGACCATGATTCAAAACGTTACTGAAACCGGCGCGGAAATACGCATCGCAGGCGGGAGAAGTCGTCTACGACCAGTACGAGCAGGCCGGCAAAAACCTCGAAGCGGGTTATGAAGAAGCGGAACGCATGGTTCGTTCCCGTCCTGCGGAATCCGTGGAATGGCATTTGTGGCCGGGCTGTTCGCAGGTGCTCTGGCCACACTGCTGCTGCGCTCGAACCGGGCATAACCAGAGTTGCCTGAGCATTTAAAAAAGGCTTCTCCACGGAAAACTCAGCGGACAGGATCTTCCAACATGTCTGTGGCCCATGAAAACGACTCGCAACGAATTCGGAATCGCATGCAGCGGCTCAGGCGGCGCATGGATGATGATGTCCAGGGTTTGGTGGAAAACACGCAGCGCTTGTTTGACTGGAAGGACTACGTGCGGCAATACCCCTTGGGAGCGGCGGCGGCGGGAGTGGCGATCGGATTTTTCTTTTCTCCAGGCCGAAAGGTGGTTCAATCCGTCAAGCTGGCGGATGAATCGGTTCAGGAACTTCGCGAACAGCGGGTTCAGCAAACTCCCGGGGAACAAAAAAACCCGATCCCATCCATGTTGACGGGTGCCGTCAATGCCTTGAGTGGAATTGCGCTCAGCAGTCTTGCCACGATTGTGCGGCATCGACTGGAGCGGTATCTGGCTTTTGACGTTCCGGCACGCGAAACCTATCAATCCGACCACTGAAGAGGGGTGGAGTGTGTTACAGCAGAATCGATTCACTGGTTCTAAAAACGAGCCTCCCGAACCGACTTTCCAGGGGATGCAATTTCTTTCCCCGTTGGCGGGGGCTGAAGGATTACGGCAATGGATACGAAGCAATCCCCACGTCGCGATTTTTGGAGCCATCTTGGTGGGGGCCGGGTTGGGCTGGATCCTCAAAGAGCGGATATGAAACAGCCAGAACGACGGCCTCTGGGAAGCAGTTTATCGGCATTAGCCCAGGATCTGGTGCGAATGGCGGATCTGCAACTCCAGTTGCTCAAACTGGACCTGGTGCAATTCTGGTCGGAATCTTGCCGTTCTATGGTGATTGTCGGCACATCAGCTATCGCGATCCTGGGGGCCATCCCCGTCCTGTTGATGGGTATCTCAGGTGCCTTGCAGGCCTGGCTGGGACTTTCCGCGCAAGTGTCTCAAATGACCGTGGCGTTAATTGTCATTGTCCTTGGAGCATTTCTGCTACGGGGTTCATTACTGACAGTCGGCGAGGCGGCCAAGAGCCTGAAACGCTCACAAGAGGAATTCACCAACAATCTCACATGGATGAGAGAGGCCTTGCAGCAGGACGAATAGGGATCCAACTTTCTCAAAGCCATTTCAACACATAAAATTTAAGGATAAAGCCATGAAAAGCAGTACCCAGCAACGAAAAGGATCGACAAACGGCAATGGCCGGGCTCAGGAGGTTTCCCCCGTTCGTGAGCGGACCGCTGAGTTGGAACCTTTGGGTGATTTGCGGAACTATGCTCGACGTTATTTCCGTGAGCAACCCGAGATGAGCGCCCTGGCGTGCCTCGGTATCGGGTTCATTCTCGGTTGGAAGCTGAAACCCTGGTAACCAAATCTGGTTGATCGAGGGAAGCTCGCCTCCGTTTTGGGAATAGACCGAAGAACATTCAAGGGAGATAGATACATGGTTACTCTTACCGCGATCGTGGTTTGGATTGTGTTCGGAATTGTCGCTGGTGGCATCGCAAGAATCTTGCTGCCGGGTCGTCAGCCGATGGGATGGCTGGCCACGATGAGCCTGGGGATCATCGGTTCTTTCGCGGGAGGATTCATTGGATACCTTCTGTATGGAGGGGATCCCATGCAGCCGTCGGGACTGCTGATGTCTATTCTGGGAGCAGTCATCGTGCTGGCTTTGATGGTCTCGAGTCGTGGCCGCCCCAGGGCGGTCTGATTCGGGTGCTGATTTGTGAGGAATCGGATTATTGGAGAGGGAGCGTGTGATGAGAGACGTTCATCGAAATCACGGGATTCGCACCGCGAGCCGGCGATCACCATTCTCGAGAGAAACCTCACGAGAACCTTCATCGTGGGAGGCCGCGGGCGCCCAGCGTTTTTACCGCGAATCAGCAAAGGTGGCGATTCCTCTCGGGATCGCCATCGCGGCGGCTGTCGCCACCTTCTCGAAAGCTCCGCAGAAAGTTCTATCGACGATGTGGATTTCATTTGCCGTCGTGGGAACGGCGGCCGTGATTGCCCTCTCTAAAAACGACGGCAAGCAGTTGTCGGGTTCCCCATAGCTTCTCATCTCACCAATCCCTGTTCCAATTCTTCTTTCTGCCTCCGGTTCTTGCTTGATCCCGTTTCCTCAACGACAACATACTGAATCTGCTCATCCCTGAAGGGACGGACGCGACAGGTCGGTCCTTGGAAGTACGTTCTTTGATTTCGAAAAGCGTGGATGGGTGAAAGGTCAGGCTCCGTCGTGATCAATTTTGTGCGCCACATATTTGATACGGAAGGATTTCCACCTCGCTGGTTCTGCGGGTCCGGATGGGCTCAAGAACCGTTCTGGGGCTGGATGCTGATCGCCTCGGACGTTCTTATCTGGGGCGCCTACCTCGCCATTCCCGTCCTGCTCGCCTATTTCCTTCGCAAACGCAAGGATATCCCTTTCCCCCGAATTCTGTGGCTCTTCGTGGCGTTTATTTTTGCCTGCGGAACAACTCATCTGGTCGATGCCGGACTTTTCTGGTGGCCGGTTTATCGCTTGTCGGCAGTCGTCAAATTCGCAACGGCATTAGTTTCCTGGATGACGGTTGCCGCACTGATTCCCCTGATCCCGAAACTGCTTGCCTTGCAGAGTTCCGCCCAACTGGAACTCATTGTGGACGAGCGAACGGAGCAGTTGCAAAGGATCGCAAATGAGTTGAAGCAAGAGGTTGAGCGCCGAACAATGATGACGCGACAACTGGAGGAACAGGGAACCCGATTACGTCTCGCCTTGGAAGCGGGACGGATGGGAACCTGGGATTGGGATCTGGAGACCGGAAATATCGCGGTCGATTCCGTCGAGCAACAAATCCTGGGACTGGATGCTCCCCATGGAATGATAAGTCTTCAGGATTTCATGCGGAAAGTCGATCCGGCCGACCGGGAGCAATTACAAAAAACCTTGCAGAACGTGATCCGGGAACACGTCGACTACGATCACCAGTTCCGGTTTCATTCGACTCCGGACCAGGTCCGTTGGCTGGCCGGACGGGGGGAAGCCGTCCGCGATGAAAATGGGCGCACCGTCCGCATGCGGGGGATTAATTTCGACGTTACGGAATTCAAGGTCGTTCATACCCAGTTGAGCGACAGTCAGAAATTCCTGCAATCCGTTCTCAACAGCAGCGCCGACGGCATCAAGGTGATTGACCTGGAGGGCTATCTGCTCTCTTCCAACAAATCCGGCCTCAAAGCGTTGCAACTGGAAGGGATTGAGGACATCAAGGGAGTCTATTGGCCTTCTCTCTGGCCGGAGTCGATGCGCGAAGGAATCGAAAATGCGCTCCAGACCGCGCGGCAGGGAGGGATCGGGCGCATTCAGGGAGAACGTCCCACGATCAAGGGAGATCTACGTTATTGGGATGTGATCGTCACTCCCGTGGAAAGCACGGGAAATCAATTCGACCGGCTCCTCTGCATCTCTCGTGATATCACCGACCAGAAACAGACATCGGCGGTACTGGCGGGCCATGTCCGCGCATTGCAACTGGCGGTCAACGGCGCCACACTCAATGAAGTTCTGGAAGTTCTCACGGAAACGGTTGAACAGGCGGTGGGACACGGATTGTGCGCGGCAATCTCCCTCATGGACCCGAAGAGAAAGCTCTTGCGATTTTCGGCGGGCCGGAACCTCCCGAAAGAATTGGCGGAATCCCTTGAGGAAGTCGATCTGAGTGCCGAAAGTCAACCGGCCGCACGTGTCACTGCCCAGGGGGAGCCGGTCCTTGTGACCGATTTGGCGAGTGATCCTCTCGTCCGGGAGAAAAAGGACATGTTCGCCCGGCATGGCATCAAATCCTTATGGTCTTCCCCGATCGTCTCCTCGGATGAGAGGGTGTTGGGGGCGTTTACGATCTATTTGCCGGAGGCACGAGGCCCTTCCTCGCAAGTCAAACAGCTAGTTAGTGACCTGGCCCGAACCGCGACTCTGGCCATCGAGCGGATGCGAACCGGTGAGGCTCTGGCCCAGGTCACTGCGGAATCAGAACAGTTCCACAGATTGCACCAGGCGATACTTTCCAGCACTCCGGACCTCGTGTGCGTGTTCGATCTTAACCACCGCCTCACCTACGCCAATGAAGCCCAGTTGGAGGCGTGGAATACCAGTTGGCCTGAGGTCCAGGGAAAGACCCCTTTCGATCTGGGCTATGAAGCGGTGTATGCCGAACACCATGACCGGGAGATCAGCCACGTCATTTCCACAAAACATTCCATCCGCGGCGAAGTCCCGTTCGTCGGAAGACACGGCCGCAGGATCTTCGACTACATTTTGGTTCCAGTCTTCGAAGGGGATGGGGAAGTCGGTGCCGTGGCGGTGATGAACCGCGACGTGACTCTCAGCAAGGATGCCGAAGAAGCCCTGCGCCTGAGTGAAGACCGCTTTCGGACGCTTGCGGATAACATTTCGCCGTTTGCCTGGATGACCGACGAGTACGGAAATGTCGTCTGGTACAACCAGCGGTGGTTCGATTACACCGGGACCACGCTGGAACAGATGCAGGGGTGGGGCTGGCGCGCCGTGCACCATCCGGATCATGTCGAGCGTGTCGTCGCCAAGCTCTCCCGTTGTTTTGAAACGGGAGAATACTGGGAAGACACATTCCCCTTGCGGAGTAAAACAGGCGAATACCGCTGGTTCCTTTCCCGGGCGAATCCGATTCGAGACGAGAACGGCAAGGTCGTTCGCTGGTTCGGAACGAATACCGACATCACCGAACAGATGACCATTCAAAACGAATTGCGCGTCAGAACGCGCGCCATTGAATTTGCCACCAACGGCATTCTCATTACCGATGCCATCGCAGAGGATAATCCCATTGTCTATACCAATCCCGCGTTTGAGGGATTGACCGGTTATTCGCTGCAGGAAGTCGAGGGGAAGAACTGCCGCTTCCTGCAGGGAAAGAAGACGGATCCGCGCCACGTTTCACTGCTGCATCAGGCGATCGAACGCCGCGAGGAATGTCACGTCACCATTCTCAATTACACAAAAGACGGGCGCCCGTTCTGGAATGATCTCCACGTTTCCCCCGTGCAGGATGAGCGGGGAAGTGTCACTCACTTCGTGGGCGTCCAGACGGATATCACGCCCCGCATCCGCTACGAACGCAGGCTCGAAGAAGCCCAAATCGCCGCGCAATCCGCGAACCGCGCGAAAAGCGAATTCCTCGCGAACATGAGCCATGAGATTCGGACGCCCCTCACCGCCATTCTGGGGTGTGCGGAGTCACTCTACCGCCAACTGGAAGATCCCGATCCCAAGGACGCTGTTCGAATGATCCGGGACCAGGGGCAACTGCTGCTCGGGATTCTGAATGACATCCTGGATCTCTCGAAGATTGAAGCCGGAAAACTGGAGATTCGCAAGGAATCATGCGAATTGATCCGCGTGATTTCGGACGTCCATTCGCTGATGCATCCCCAGGCGGTTGAAAGAGGAATCAACCTGAAAATCCGCTATGCGACGAAAATTCCTTCCGAGATCCACACCGACCCGTTGCGGTTGCGGCAGATTCTGTTGAACCTCGTCAGCAACGCGGTCAAGTTTACCGAGCTGGGGTGGGTGGAAATCGGGATCTCCTGCGACAGGGATTCCCAGGGCTTGAACCTTGTCCTTATCGTTTCGGACACGGGGATCGGGATTTCACCGAGTCGCCTGACGTCCATTTTCGATGCATTCACGCAAGACAAGAGCGCCAGGACAAAAACCGTCCCCGGCACCGGACTGGGCCTGACGATCTGCCAGAAGCTGACCAACATGCTGGGAGGAACGATCAGTGTAGTCAGTGAGGAAGGAAAGGGGAGTCGTTTCACGGTCCGTCTTCCCCTGGGCGAGATCGACAGCAGCCAATTGCAGAGCGCCGAGGAGATTCAGGATTTTGCCGCTCGCCGTGATTCGCAGGGAGTGATGGACCAGTTCATCCCCTGTCGCGTCCTGATCGCAGAGGACACGCGCGGGATCCAGTTCATGATGACGCGCATGCTGCAGGACGTTGTGCGGGGAGTCGCACTGGCCGATAACGGCGAGGCAGCAGTAGAAGCTCTCAAACAGGCCATCAAATCCGGTGATCCCTTCGACATCGTTCTGATGGACATGCAGATGCCTGTGATGAATGGATTCCAGGCAACTCTCAAGCTCAGGGATGAGGGAATTCAGGTTCCGGTCGTTGCGTTGACGGCCGGGGCAATGGCAGGCGATCGCGAAAAATGTATCGCCTGCGGTTGTACGGACTATCTTTCGAAACCGGTGAACAGAGACGAATTGTTGGCTGTTCTGAGGAAATATTGCTCCCCCGCCTGAGCACTCGGCGAGGAGTTCTAACATAGATGAAAGGAGAATCCCATGTCGCGCATCCTTGTGATTGATGATGATCGTGCGATTCTGCATTTAATCCGCCATGGCCTGGAACCGATGGGGATCGAGGTTGTGACGGCGACGTCCGCGGCCGAGGGATTATCCCTTGTCTCCGAGAAAATCGACGTGGTCCTGCTGGACATCATGTTGCCCAGAATGTCGGGAATGGAAGTGTTCCAGCGAATTCACGAGATGGATCGTCGGCTGCCGGTGATTTTTATCACCGCCGGAGCCGGAAGCGAGACGGCCATCGAGGCGATGCAACTCGGTGCCTACGACTATCTCGCCAAGCCGATCGATCTTCCGCAGTTGACCGGACTCATTACGAAGGCGCTCGAAACGCGCAGGTTGATGCAGACGCCGGTGGCCGTGTCGGTGAACAAGGACGAGGAAAACCGGAACCTGGGGGATTTGTTCATCGGTCGCAGTCCCCCGATGCTCGAAGTGTTCAAGGCGATTGGCCAGGTTGCCAAGCAGAACATCACCGTCCTGATCCGCGGAGAAAGCGGAACCGGCAAAGAACTGGTCGCGCGGGCCCTGTATCAATTCAGCGATCGGGCCAACCGTCCTTTCATGGCGGTGAACTGTGCCGCCCTGCCCGACACATTGCTGGAATCGGAACTGTTCGGCCACGAAAAAGGATCGTTTACCGGCGCGGACCGCAGACGCATCGGGAAATTCGAGCAGTGCAGCGGCGGGACGCTCTTCCTGGATGAAGTGGGGGATATGTCCCCGCTGGTTCAGGGAAAAGTGTTACGCCTGCTGCAGGAGCAGAGATTTGAACGAGTCGGCGGAAATGAGACGATCACGACGGACGTCCGGATGATTGCCGCCACGAACCGCCCGCTCGATCAGATGGTCGAACGGGGAGAGTTCCGGCCCGATCTGTATTACCGATTGAACGTCGTGACGATCTCTCTGCCGCCGCTCCGCCAGCGCGAAGGGGATATCCCCTTGCTGCTGGAATATTTCCTGACGCAGATTCGGAAAGAGTTGAAAAAGCCGGAATTGGAGGGGATTTCTCCAGAAGCCCTGAAGATTCTCCTCAACTATCCATGGCCGGGAAATATCCGGGAATTGCAGAGCGTTGTGCGTCAATTTGTCATCAAATCCTCCGGCCCGGTGATTGTTCCGGATTTTCTCCCCCCCGCCGTGAGATCCGGCAAGGGAACAGTCCCGCAGTATGCTCCGTCGCCGCATGCCGTCGAGAGCCCTGCCGCAATAGAGGAGGAACAGGATCAGGAAGTAGTCAGTCAAAACGGCGCCTCCCATTCTCCCAATGGAGAATCCGATGCCCACGACTTGGCGGCTTTTATCGGGTCCCGACTGAATTGCCAGTCCACCAATCTCTATGCGGAGGCACTCGAGATGATGGAGCGGTATCTGTTCGTCCGGGTACTTCAGGAAACGGGTGGCAATCAGTCCAAGGCAGCGGAGATCCTGGGAATTACCCGGGGCAAAGTGCGCGACCGGATTGCCGCATTCAAAATCCTGCTGGATAAGACGATCTCCCTAAACCCATGAGTGACGCATGTATGTACCTTGGGTTCCAAACCAGGGAGATTTCTGGCGAGAGGCTTAGCGAGATGAACGCACACCACACACAAAAACTGGTCGCCGATCGATCAGTCGTGGAAAGGTCACACAAAGTGCAAAAACCTTGGCGTCGTAACTGCTGTTCTGGATTAGAGATGCAAAACCTCTTCATTTCTTTCTGATTTTTGGCGCGCTCGTTGCTTTTCAACTGATCGTCGGGCCAAACACTCGATCTGTGAGGTGCAACGATGTTCCTGAAACAAGAGAAACTCGCCGCGATCATCGCGATCACCGGAGCCTGCGTCGGTTCTGTCGCCTATCAAATCAAGACTTCAGCCGTCGAACGAACCGTCGCCTCCGTCACACGCGATTCCAAGCCCTCTGCTCCCAATCACGCAGAACAGAAGGTTCCGTCAGATCAGGAAACATTCCTGGAATTTCAAAAGAGGTTGAATGAGGCGGAAGCCGCCGTGACGAAAATCAGTGGTTACACGGCCATTCTCGAAAAGCAGGAAGAAGTCAACGGTGAACTGAATGACGCCGACCAGATTGACGTCAAGATTCGCCACAAGCCGTTCAGTGTCTACATGCGATGGCACGATGACGGCCAGGAAGTTTTGTACGTCGAAGGGGAAAACGATAACCGCTTGCTTGCCAAGCCCACAAAGGGATTTGCGGCGATGAGCAAGAAGACATGGCGACTGGATCCTGAGTCGAAGCAGGCGACGAGAAATTGCCGGTATCCGATCACGACCCTCGGAATTGAGAATCTTCTCGAACGGGTGAAGGAGTTTTATCACTCGCATGTAGACGCGAAAGACGGAATCAAATGCCGCGTTTCCGAGACGGATCTGACTGGAACGATTGTGCGCGTGTACGAAGTTCGGTTCGCCAATCCGGACGTCAGCCCCGACTATTGCCACAGCCGTTACTACTTTGAAAAGAAGACTGGCCTTCTGGTGGGACTGGAAAACTACTGCTGGGATAAAGAGGCGGAATCGCCTCTCGTTGAAAAATACATCTATCGTAAAGTGAACACGCAAGTTCACTTGAATGACTCGGACTTTGACGAATCCAATCCGAAATATGCCTTTTCGGATTGACGATCTCCTGTGAACCGGATTGCCTCACAACCTTATTGAGAAAAGTTGTGGCACACCTTAAGAAAGAAAGTGAGAACTATCATGCTGTCCTGGGGAATTACCTTTTTGCTGATCGCATTGGTGGCTGCCGTTTTGGGATTCGGAGGCTTGGCAGGGACTGCCGCCGTGGCGGCCAAGATCTGCTTCGTCGTCTTCCTGGTGCTGTTTATCGTGGCGGCTTTGACGGGTCGGCATGTTCCATCAGCTTAGTACCTGAGCTGATGGGTTCTCACGGAGGCCCGCCCGGAGCGGGCCTCTTTGAGTCTTTTAGACGAACTTGTGGAGTTTCCCATGCGTGCATTACTGATCATTCTGTTGCTTGCACTCCTGCTGTTTGTCGCCGGTTGGATCACGTTCCAGAAGACACCTCGTAATGCGACCGTGACCCTGGAAACGGACAGGATCCAGGAGGATGTCAATCATGCCGCCCGTAAGGGGGCAGAAACCCTCGACCGTGCCGCGGACTCTCTCAAGGAACAGACCTCCGAGCTACGCCAGAAAACTTCCCAACCACATTGACCACAGCTTTATTGAAAACTCTTTTTGACATGGACGCAGAGAATCCATTCGTCCCACGCCGGGCCGCACGGACGAAAACAATGGTTGCCTCTCCTTCGGTTTCCGCAGGAGAGGTCTCGGCGTTCTTTGATGTATAACGCGCGATCGTTGGGAATGTGATTTTCCCTTATCCTTACTCCTGATAATTTGTCTGAATTCGTTCTCTCCGGAGATCTCCCCGCTTTTTCTTTCTTTGCTCTCGCAAGAGGAGAGTTCGTTCATGGAATCGCCAGCCCGGCAAGAATTGCCCGCCGACCAAACCCGCTCCGTCACTCCCCCCCAGGAGATTCTCAATATCCCTTGTGCCTTGAAACGTCTCAATGGCAGCCAGAACCTTCTCAAGGACATGGCAGTCATGTACCTCGAAGACGTTCCCGCACTGTTTCAGGAACTCAAGCGCGCAATTGATGCCGGCGACCTGGAAGAAGTGACCCGCACGGCCCACAGCATCAGCGGACTCTCCGCCACTTTTGAAGCGATCCCCTGTTGCAGCGCGGCCAAGGCCCTGGAAGCCTCGGGGCGTCAGAAACAAACGGACGCTTTTGCCCGCCAACTGGCCGACCTGGACTTCGAAATCCAGCGTTTGATCAAGGCCTTGGAAGAATCGGTCCTGATCTAAGTATCACCAGCTCGCGGGGACTCTTCTCCACTGACTCTGACGGGATGCATACTGGAACACGCCGCGGAGTGTGAGTTCGGCTCGTCACCGGCTTCGCCATCGGTCACGAGATCTGCCGAGGTTTTGTTCGAGGAGACACCCGGCCAGATCCCGGGAGCACTGGTGATGAATTTGTCTCCCGCCAAATTCGTGTTCGAAGCGCCAGCGGAGATACTTCGCGGTCCAAGGCCGTAGTTCCGCCAACCGACTCCGTTTCCTCGATCCTATTGCGTTTATCTGAAGCGTCTGTCGCGGTGAAAAACTCGGAAAACTCCTCGGTTTGGACGCGACGTGAAAGCGCAACGCGCTCTGGCCAGCGGACGGGCAGATCCGGACTGCCGGGCCACAAGTTGGCAGCCGCAGAGAGTGCCCACGCAGGGATTCCATCGCTCCCCGCATTCAGTGAGTAATTCGACATCCCATAGCCCCTGCAGCGAATTCGTCAGATCCGTCGGATCTGAAGGACACCGGTAAATCCGCAAGGCGGTCTTCAGCAACTCCATAGGTTCCGAGGGGCACGCTCGGGATTCTTCAACCTCCGCAACAGATGTGTTACGATTCAACAGCTACTCCTCGAACATCCAATTTGAAATAACCTTGCCGCAACTCAGCAGAGATCCATCAACATGACTGCCAATTTTCGCGCTCGTTTGAAACAGGGAGAAAAACTTCTCGGGACTATGGTAACGCTCGGTTGTCCGACGACCGCCGAAATTCTCGCCGACGTCGGCTTCGACTGGCTGTTCGTCGATGCGGAACACGGCCCGCTCGATCCCGGCGATCTGATCGCAATTCTGCAGGCTGCCGACAAGCGGACTCCCTGCATCGTCCGTGTCCCCGCTGGCGAAGAAGTGGCCATCAAGAAAGTCCTCGATCTTGGCGCGGAAGGAGTGATAGTTCCACAGGTGAACACCGCCGCCCAGACGGCGGATGTCGTCCGTTTCTCCCGTTATGCACCCCTCGGTGCGCGGGGCGTCGGCCTGGCCCGCGCTCACGGTTACGGATTCCGGTTCCAGGAATACATGGATACCACCGCCAATGAACGGGTCGCCGTCATCGTCAAGGCGGAACACGCGGCAGCCGCCGAGAATATCAGATCATCGTGAAAGTCCCTGGCGTGGACGCCATTCTCCTCGGGCCGTATGACCTCTCCGCCAGCCTGGGACACACCGGCAAGCTCGACCACCCCGCTGTCGTGCAGGCGATCGATCACATCACCAGAACTTGCCAGGCCGCGAAAATGCCCCTGGGTTATTTCGGCGTATTAGTGCGTCGAGCGTCAAGCCCATGATGGAACGGGGCTATACCCTGATTGTCGCCGGGGTCGATACGTTGCTCCTCGGGGGCAGCGAGCGACTTCTGGCGGATCTGCAGCAATAGTCTCTCACCCCTCAGGCGGGCAAGCCATGTCGAGAACTCTCTTCACCCGCGTTCGCATTCTGGACTGCTCCGGCGCCGCTCCTTTTCCCGGAGAACTGTTGGTCGATAATGACCGCATTCTCTCCGTGTCCCGAGCTGCCGGGGCGGCTCCCGCGCCGACGGTGCGGAGTGCATCGACGGCGGAGGGACCGCGACACTGATGCCCGGGCTGATCAGATCCCATGCCCACCTCAGCATCAACAACGCCGCCACGCTGACTGAAATCGGGACGATTCCCCCGAAGGGAACGACGCTCATCGCAATGCACAACGCGCGTCTGTATCTCAAAATTGCCGGATTCTGAAGCTGCGGCTATCGGTGCCGCCGCTGCGCCGAAGCCCGTACGGACATCGTCATCCGCAGCGAAATCAACGCCGGAAGAATTCCCGGGCCCCGCCTGTCGCGCTCACCCTGGCTCACGGTCACTGCGGGACTGGGAGATATGCGGACGCTGCACGTACCGGATATCCTCCGCTTGGCGATTGTGGTGGATGGCCCGAGAACTTCCGCCGTGTCACTCGCGAGATGATCCGCGAGAGGTCGATATCCGTCAAACTCGTCATCTCCGGCGACACGTTCGTTCCTATTCCCTTCCCGTACCGTGATGAACGAAGCGGAAGTGGCTGCCGTCGCGGAAGTCATGCGTACCCACGGCAAACGAATGAGTGCACATGCCACCACGCAACGCCGGCGGTGAAACTCGCCGTCAAATACAGGATCAAACTCATCTACCACGCGAACTTCGCCGATGAAGAGCCCTCGACATGCTCGAAGGGGCGAAAGACTGGATCTTTATTCAGTCCAACATCGGCTTCACGGCCATCGCCTCCCAGGAGGATGGGCGCGCACGGAGGAACAGATCCGGGAACTCGGTTTTTGCGATGAGTTAGAGGGAGCCGCCGCCAGACTCAGGAACTCAGAAACGGGGTGTTCGCATTCACGGAGGCGGCGATTATGGATTTTCCCTCGGCCGCGAAGGCGCCCGTGATCTGGAACATCTCATCCGCTACTGCGGATTCACTCCCATGGAAGCGCTCCAGAGCATGACCATGCATGGGGGAGCCGCGATGGATCTCCCCAACGATCTGGGCCAGCTTCGCGAAGGCTTTCTGGCCGATTTACTTCTTGTGCATGGCGACCCGCTGGCCGACCCCACCCTGTTGCTGAATCGCGACAATCTGCTCGCCGTGATGAAGGCTGGGCAGTTTCACAAGCGGCCTGCCGCTCATTAACGAACCTCTTTGAGACTCGTTTGCCGCAGCTATCGCTATTCCGCTTTCACCGGCACCAGCATCCCCGGAGGAAGTTTGTACCGGTTCTGCCACGCCTTCGCGATATCTTCCGGAATCGGCTCGTTGATCCCCCGCGTAAAGATCCGGTTCACCAGCCGTTCCAGCGGTGTGTCGATCTTCGCGAGGGAAAAAACCTGGTGCCCCGTCATCGCCGGAAACGGACTCTTCTGGTTCGTCCGCGCCAGGTAATACAGATCGCCGGAGGGAGCCTTGTATTTCTCCAGTTGCCCTTTCACTTTCTCAATCCACTCCCGGTGCTGCGCGATGGAGACATAGATTCCGTATTCGTCCGGCGCGAGTCCATCGATTCGGATCGCGGTGTAGAAACCATGCGTGATTGCAGCCATCTTGTACGAATTTCCCTGCTTGATCAGCAACGGCCCCCCGCTGTCCCCGTGATCGGTTCGCTGGGCCGATCCTTTCGGAGTCCGGAATAAGAGCGCCCGGTCATGCGTCCGCAGGAACTCCAGCGTCCCCGACAACTTCCGAGTGTTTTTGCGTCCTTCGTCGATTCCAAACCCGACGGCGGTCGCCTCCTGTCCCTTCTTCGGATCTGTTTCCGCCAGTGGGTAATAGTCGATTCCAAAGGACTCCGGCACCGACTTCTCCAACAGCAGGATCGCCAGATCGGATGCGGAGCAGAACAGCATGTCGGCATCCATGTAGTTCCGTTCCTCCTCGGCGATCACGCTGTCCCCCTTCAGATTCAAGTAGTGCGGATTCGTGCGATACACCACCACCTTCGAGAGAAACACCCGATCCGTTCCCAGGTCGATCTTGACGGTGATGCTTCCCGGCGTCGGCGCCTCTTGGACTACGTGCGCTGCCGTCAGCACGACGTTGGGTGCCAGAAGCGTTCCCGTCCCGTACACCGCATGGTTCCCTCCCGTTTTCACCTGGAGATGTCCCACGCTCGGAAAGTCTCCCGTTTTCACGGGAGTGCCGTAATCGATTGCGCACGCCTCGCTCACAAGGACTGAGAGAAACACTGCCGCGAATGCTGCGGTTGACTGAAATCTGGAAAACATGGCTTATTCCCCGACTTTCGAGGGTGGGACCGCGGGACTGAGAGGAAAGTCTCGCGTCGCCGAGGCTTTCTTCTCATCGATCGACTTCAGTTGGGCGATGCACAAATCCTTAAATCGCGCGGGAGCCAGATCCCGTGCCTGCATTGCCCGCCGAGAGGCATCGTCGTAATTCTTTTCCGCGACAAGGACCGCCGATTGCGTCAGGTAACTGATCCAGGACTTGAATTCATTGCGCGATAACGCCGCTTCGACAATCTTTTTCGCATCTTCAATCTGCTCCGAACTGGCCCCCTCCCGGTTGGCCTGGATCCAGGCCAGGTGGCAACGGGCCAGAGTCATCAAGGGGGCGTTGTCATCCGGCATCTCTCGAATCAACGCCCGCAGGTTAGCAGCCGCACTTTCCAGATCATTCGACCGGCTGCGGACACACGCCTGCAGATACAGCAGTGCAAACAGCCGGTCCTGCAGCCAGCTTCGCTGAAAGACCTCCGTCTCCAGCGTGTTCCGGGCATAATCGATTGCCAGCGTCAGACCCGCTTTCACTTTCGGAGGCGAAGCAGGAGGTTTTGTCTCCGCGACAGGAGGTGGCGGAGCCGTCTTGGGAGTCGTTCCTTCCGGAACGACGTCGGCCACGAGTCTCACTCCGAGTCCACGACGGGCTTCATCCTGACGCGCGAAACCGATGTTGGCGGCGCTGCACAGTTCCGCGCTCCCCAGATAACTCCCTCCGCTCACGCTCCGGAACGAAGCTCCCTTGCCGTCCGTTTTAACCCGGCCGTCGGGAGTTGCCTCATCCTGGCACCATTCCGCCAGATTCCCGCAGACGTCGAACAACCCCCAGGCGTTCTCGCGGAGCATTCCTCCCCGATGCAGCCTCCTCTCGGCGTTGTCCCGGTACCATCCGTAACTCGCGAGGGCTGCAGGTTCCTCCCCGAAGAAATAACCACCTGCTCCACCGGCCAGTGAGGCCAGTTTCCATTCCGCGACGGTCGGAAGCCGGAACTGAGGCCGCGTCGGCCCCGCTTTCTCATTCAATTTCTTCAACAGTGCCTGGCAATCATCCCAGCTCACCCGTTCGACCGGCATGTCCGGGAACCACGGAACAGGCAGGTCCATAATCGCCGCCCATTCGCCCCGCGTCAGTTCATACTTCCCGATCCAGAAGGGTTTGGTTCCCTTGCTTCCTTCCGCTTTGTCGCCGACTACCTTCATCCGCGCGAGTAGTGTCTCCACAACCGAGGAGGTGGCCTTCTGCGGCGCCGGCTGGGCGACCTGTCCCCCGTCCGCCGTCGGCAGATAGGGGACGGTCTTCTTCTGGTACAGCGCCACCCGATCCCGCAGTCCTTCAGGGATCGATTTTGCGCTGATCAACTCGGCGGCTTTCTGCGACGCGATGGCGTCATCGAACTGTCCCGCCGCGGCTTGTGCTTCCGCCAGACGCAACAGCGCCGTTTGTTGCTCCGCTTCATTGGCCGCCATGATTTTCATCAGCGTCGCCAACTCGATCGCATCTGCGGGTGACGCGACGGTCGGATCGGGACACAGCGCCAATAAACGGACCAGCATCGAGAAATGATCTTCCAGATCCGGAAACAGCCCCTCCACGGAAGTATTGTGATACGGCATCTGCCACAAGGCGGTGTGCAACTCCCGCGAAGCCTGTCGATAATCCTTCCGCTGCAGATAGGCCCGCCCCAGCAGCCAGTGCGCCACCGGCCAGTCCTGGATGCCGGAGGGACTTCGATGCTCGACCACTTTTTGCAGTTCCGCAATGGCCATTTTCGTCTCTCCCTCCGCGATCAGCGTTTCCCCCAGCAGAACTCGCGCCCGGCTGCCGTTGGGGTGATACTTCAACGCCTGCCGGAAGTCCTGCTCCGCTTCCTTAAGCTTCCCTTGCGCCCGCAGCGCCGCTCCCCGGATCAGATACAGGTTCAACAGTCGCGGCGAGCGTTTCAACAGATCGGTCGCCGTCTCCACAACCCGCCCCGGCTGCTTCTCATCCCGTTGGCGCAGACATCGCTTGTACGGTTCCTGCAATTCGACCGAATACAACCCCAGCCAGTTCAACAGCAGGGCGTCTCCCCCCTTTTTCTGCAATTGCTGAATGACATCTTCGGAGACGACGAAATTCAATCCCCGGTGTCGCGCTTCCACGAGGATGTCGACCGAGTTCATCCCCGACGTGACCATCTCCAGCACCTGCTGCTCCGTCAGGGGAGGAAGTTTCGACGACGGTTTTGGTTCTTCCGCATGGCTTGCCATGACTGCGACCACAACGATGAGCAGTCCCACGGGGAGCGAGCAGCGGATTGTTTGGAGAGATTTCATACGTTCACGTACTCGGAAAGGTCAGTTCGCACGCGGGGAGACGAACAGACTGCGTGGAATTTCAATCGTGGTGTCCCGTCCGTCATGAGTCAGGTTTCGCAACGCCATCGCTTCGACGGATTCCGGCCATTGTTTCAGGATCTGCAGGATCAGCTTTCGGCTGGCTGCCTCGTCCGCCTCGCGTTCAGGGAGTTTCGCCGTCGCGGGCCAGAATCCCAGCTTCAACGCCAACAGGCCCCAGGTCGTCCGCAAGCCGCATCCCGGACTCTTCGAATCGATATCGGCCACGTTCAGTTTCTCCAGCAGTTGAGTCGCCCCCGCAGCGTCCCCCCGAAGATACAACGCATGCAGCGCATCGATTTCCTGCCGCACCTGTTCGGAAACAGAATCGCTCGCAAATTGTTTCGCCAACGCAACGTGCCGCACCATCTCCTGAGTGTGATCTTCGTACCCATCCAGAACGGCACCCAAGGCATGAACATTCGCCAGCAGCAGGTGCAGCGTGGCATTCTCCGGTTCTTCCAGCAATGCCTCGTTCAGCCCATCAACGGCAGCCTGCAACTGCTCCCGCGAATAAGTCGCGGGGAATAATCCTTTTCCCTTCGACGGCTTCAAATCGGCCTGCACCAGCGCCAACATCCCTTTCACAGCGGGACGTTCCGCACGCACCGAATTGAATTGTTTCCCCAGAAATGCTTTCCAGGCATCGACCGGTTTTGTTCCCGCTTTGGAGTCAGCCGCGGGGAGAGGTCCGACTTCCGTCACCGTGACGATCGGTTCCTGCAGCGAGCCAATCTGTCCCGCGTCCCAGAAATCGACAAACGTCCCTTTGGTGCGATTCGTGAGCGCGGTCAGGAATTCCCGTGCGTAAGGGGCCGCTTGCGACGCCGATTCGCGCGAGGTCCCCACCGCTCCCGATTCTTTCTCCGACAGGCCCGAAGTAACCAGCAGCGCATCCACGCGGACCTTGCGCTTGTCGATCAGCGCATTCAAATCCGCATCCTTGTACTTCCGGTTCGGATGTTCCTGGGTGTAGGGAGGAGCGTCTCCGATAATGACCAGCCGCCGGAGCGTGTCCGCGTCCTCCGATTTCCACGACAGTTTTTCCAACGCTGTTTGAAGCCCCTGGTCCATCGCTTCCGGGAAGTAGGGTTCTCCGGTCTCGGCCTTGAGAGGCCGAACCTTCTCCGCGAGTCCTTTCAGATCCGAAGTGAAGTCGCTGACGACACTCACGATTCCCGACGGGGCATGCTGATCCCGGTAGACCACCACCGCCACTTGCACACTGTCCGAAATCTGGTTTCCCAGCAGGTCGGCAATCTCAGGCAGGTACGCCGCCAGGTCCGCCAGTTCCCGATCCATGCTCGTCGTGCCATCCATCAAGATCGCGATTTGACAGCGTGCGGGAATTTTCTCCGGTGTGAAAACCGGCGGGCGGATTTCCGACGACTGGCGATCGATCCGCGCCAGCAACCTGGCCCCCGTAAGGGGCACTTTCTCCGCACCCCAGGCAGGACTGATTGCGAAACACACGAGCAGCCAGACCCCCAGCCACGCTCGGGGGGAATTCATCGTCGGCCGTTGGAATGAAGTCATCGAAAATCCCTT
Source organism: Planctomycetales bacterium (assembly GCA_046349635.1). Lineage (GTDB taxonomy): Bacteria > Planctomycetota > Planctomycetia > Planctomycetales > Planctomycetaceae > JAXMBX01. The sequence goes on along the minus strand of JAXMBX010000002.1, from coordinate 72,966 downwards.
ACCACCAAAGTCACTTTCCTTCGGGTGTCACATGCAGCGGATGACAGACCACCCGCAGCCCCACGTCATCCGCTCCTTTGTCCGGAGCATTCGCCCGCCAGGTGATGCGGACCGGCCCCGACGCCGGAGATCGGTAGCTCCCTCCGCGAATCACGTGCAACTTGCCCGCTCCTGTCGTCTCAGCCGTTTCGTTGAAACCCGGCGTGTACAGATCCTTGCACCATTCGGCAGCGTTGCCGAGCAGATGATGGATCCCCTCGGGAGTATTCCCTTTCAGCCCGTCCTGCACGGGACTCAGCGCGGGTATCTTCCCTTTCCCACTTGTCGCACGCATGATCACGTATTCCGCCGACGGGGATTCTTTTCCCCAAGGATACAGGCGCCCGTCGGTTCCCCGCGCGGCTCGTTCCCACTCTGATTCCGTGGGGAGATCGAACTCTTTCCCCAACCAGGCACAGAATCCCGTCCCCTGCGCATAAGGCACCCCTACCACCGGCGCATTCCGTTCCTGGTCCTTCAGGGCCGGCGAAGCTTGTCCCGTCCCGCCTTTCTCCTCGAACAACCGGAACTGTCCCCGCGACACCTCGTTCTCCGCGATGTAATAGGGAGCCTTGATCTCCACGGAGCTGGATTTGATTTCTCCCGTTTCCAGCGGATCGGTGGCGCCCAGCGTGAATTTCCCCGCCGGGATCAACACGAACGACAACGGCGCGTCCTCTTTCTTCAAACTGGCTTGCACCTTGGAAGCAACCGCCCGCTTGGGCAATTTGGTCTCCGCATCGACGTCCATGCCAAGCGCTTCCAATCCCTCTGGCAATTTCCAACTCGGCGGGACGACTTTCGGAGGAGGTGGCGGCACGGGCTTCAAGGTGATCAGCGGAAGCTCAGGCACAGGCTTCCCTTTGGGAATGTCGATCTTCTGTGAATATGGCTGGTACCCCGCCAATTCCAGTTTCAAATCATACGAACCAGGGGAGAGTTTCAATTCCGTATCGGTGACGGCGGTCTGCTTTTTGTCGCCGACGTAAACCGTTGCTCCTTTGGGTTCCGATTTCAGGGGGATCTTGACGAACTGCTTGTCCCGTTCCTTGATCGCGGAGATCAAGGCCATCGCGAACACCATCATCGCCACGATGACTGCGGAGACCAGCCCCATCACGAGCGGATTTTTCAGCTTCTTGTTCAGCCAGTCCCGCACGGGACGCGGCTTGCCCGCTGGTTTTCCGGGTGTCTTCGGTTTCGGCGGCGCAACGAACGGCTCCATCGTCAGAGGGGGAGCGGACGCCGCCGGACGCTTCTTCTCAACGGTCGGTTTGATCTCGCTGACCGGAATCGCCACTTCCACCTGCGGACGAAGCAGCAATGCCTTGGCTTCGGCGATGCTCGTGAACCGTTGGTCCACTTTCTTCGAGATCAGCTTCTGGATCACCGCTTCCATGTCCGGGGGAAGGTTCGGGACCAGTTCCCGCACGGAGGGGTGTGAATTCAAATCCCGGTGAAACCGCTGCCAGGCAACGTCGTCCGAGACCGCCACTCCCAGCAGCTTCTTGGAGAATTCATCCCCCAGCAACATGTTCAAGGCGGTCATCCCGCAGCCGTACAAGTCCACCCCCACCCCTACGTCGCCGAAGCTCGGATCGAACATTTCCGGTGCGAGAAAAGCGTGGTCTCGTTCACGGCGGGGAATCTGCCCACCCAGCGCAATCCCCGGCGAATAACTCAGCTTCGTCTGTCCTTCGACGTCGTACAGCAGGTTGGCGGGACGGACGTCCCCGTGGGGGTGCTTATTCGCGTGCAGGTAGTCGAGCGTCTGCAACGTCCGATAGAGGACCGTTCGCACCAGCTCCGTGTCCCGGAGCACTTCGGGGGGAAGTTCCCGCAGGCTCCCCGCCATCAATTCCGTGATGACCCAGCCCCGTTCCCGGTCGTAGTCATACACGCTGACCATGTAGTCGTGCTTGATCCGCCCCGCCGACAGGATCTGCTGCCAGATCTGCGACCACCGTTCGGGATTCTTTCGAAACTTTTCCAGGAACTCAATGATGCAGACGTCCCGCTCGCCGACGGTGTCATATCCCCGAAAGTATCGGGCATAGTGGTTTTCGCCGATCGGCGCGAGAACTTCATATCGGGAGAGGCTGGACATGAATTTTAGATCCGCAACAAAAAGTGGTCAGGCCTGTCAAAGTTGATTTACGAACGCCCGCAGTTTCGCGTGGAATTCCTTGTCCTCTCCCGCTTTGGTTTCCGCGGCGATCAGCGTCTGCAGCACTCGCGATTTCCAGATGGGGAGATCGGTCGAACCTTTGCTGTTCCCCAGCCGGTACAAATGCTGCAACCCGCTGCGGATCGTGTCATTGTCGGGAGAGTCCACCCGCTTGGGGTCATCCAGTTGCGTCCAGACCGTTTCCCAGGTCATGGTCTGCGCGCCGGGGACGGCCGCAGCCACCCCGTCTCCCCCCGCCTTCTTGATGATCATCAGCACCACCATCACCAGGCAGGCGGCGATGAATATAATCGGTCCCGTGTTGTTCTTGCCGGATTTGGCAGCCTTCTTCGCGGGAGTTTTCTTCGCCGCTTCACCCGGCTTCTGATCCGGTGGCTCAACCTTTTCCTCTTCTTCGAACTCGTAACGCTTGGGCGCGACGACAGGCTTCGGGGTAAACGCCTCCAAACGCAACTGGGCGGAGCCGATCAGCAGGTCTTTTCCCTGCTTCCAGACTCCGGAACCTTGAGCGGGGACATTCGAGCCTGCCACCACCAGCGCGGTCTCGGTCCGGTTGTAGACCACGATCTCATCCGCACCGAATTCAATCGACGCGGCGTGGCCGGGAATTCCCTCCCCCTCCAGCCGGATCTCGCACGCTCCGTCCGAGCCCAGGCGCGTGATCCTCTTCGTCAGGAAGAACTCTTCTCCCTGCTGCGGTCCACGCAAGATCACGATTTTCATTGCTGTCTGGGCCATGATGCGCACCCTGCCGATGGCGAGTGGATTCAGAAGTTATATGAAGACGTCCAGGAATTTCACAATGAATGGCGTCACGATAATCAACAGGCAGGCGATCATGATCATGATTCCGGGAAATACGATTTTCACCTGCGCTTCGCCCGCCGCCTTTTCCGCCCATTGCGAGCGTTTCAGCCGCATCTGGTCCGCCTGCGTCCGCAGGATCCGGCTGAGCGGGGTGCCGAACTCCTCGCCGTTCAGAATCGCCGTCACGAACTCCCGGACGTTGTCGTCTTCCATCCGGTCCCGCAGTTGAATCAACGCGTCCCGCCGGCTCCGCCCCAGCCGAATCTCCCGCAGCAGGTAACCGAATTCCTGCCCGATCGGATGACCGGGACTTTCGTCCACGAGAGTCGCGACCGCTTCGTCGAAGCTCGCGCCGGCTTCCATCATCAACGCCAGCAGGTCCACCGCATACGGTAAACGCTTCAGGAAAACCATTCGCCGTTTTTGCGCCAGTTCCTGGACTCGCACCCCCCAGAACATGATGTAACTCGAGGCGACGATGACCGCGCCGACCGCTGCCACAATCGGCCCCATGATCGGCCACAAGAGCAGTCCCACAACCAGACCCGTCAGTCCCGCTTCGACCTTTTTGGTGGCGGCGAAATCCTGCGGCGTCCAGGGAGGCCAATCCGGCAGCATCCTCAGCGCCAGCGCGATCTTCTGCTGCGTCTGATTCGCTGCGGGCTGCGAAACCGAGAGTTCGTCGATCAGCGGCTCGAACCAGCGATAGACCGGATTTTCGTCGCGCAAACGCTCGCGCCGTTCGGTTTCGTAAATCCCCAGGTTGGCCGTTGTCCGAGGGGCGAACAGGATGCGGCAGACCGACCATGCCACCCAACCGACGGCGAACCCCATCAGCAAGGGGAGCGCAAGCTTGGCGGCCGGTGCTGCTTCCGCCAGAAGCATCCCGTTTGCGATCATCAGATTCACGGAATTCATTGCAATCATGACTACAGTTCAATGCTCAAGATCTTCTGCGCCATCCGACCCGCGGCAAACACACACAGAATCACTCCCGCCAGGACGATCTGCCCCAGCACCGTGGTGAACATCAGGCTCGTCCCTTCCGGATCGATGACATAAAACCCCCCCAGAAACAGGAACGGAAACACACACAGCACGATCACCACCATCCGGCCGCTCTGCGTGTCAGCTTCCAGCTTTCGCTCCAGCCGCTGATTCTCCTGCAGGCTCCGGCTGATCCGGTCCAATGCCTCCGTCAGGTTCCCCCCGCGCTCCATGCAGACCAGCACCGCCGAGACCAACAGCGAGAAGCTGTCGAGATTCAATCGCTCTTTCGTCGCGAGCAGGGCCTCCCGCAACGGTCGACCCGCGTGATATTCTCCCACAATCCGCGAAAGCTCCGACTTCAGCGGATCGGGAATGTCCTTCGTCACCGCCTCAAATGCCTGTGCAAGCGATAGCCCGGAACGACAGGCATTCGCCAGTCCGATTCCCGCCCCCACGAGTTGATCCCGCAGCAGGTAACTTCGCCGCCGGATCGCGCTCGTCAGCAGCAGGCGTGGCGATTTGTAGATCAAAAACACCAGCACGACCGCAACCGTCGGCATGCCCATGATGAACCAGACGAGGATGAACGTCCCCGCCATCGCGCCACCCCACAAACGCATCAGGAAGGCGACCTGCTTGTCATCCATGTGCAGTGCGCGAATCCGGTCCGACAAGTCACGAATCTTGGCGGAGGAAACGCGATCCCAGACCTGCAGCACCGGCTTATAGCCGAACAGCACCGTCAATGCGGTCGCCAGGCAAGCGAGGAGCATCTGCTGCTGATTCACGCCTGCTCCTCCTTCTCGGTTCTGCCGTCCAGGAAGAACGCATCCAGATCGACTTTCCCCGTCGCCAGAATCCGGTCCATGAAGGTGGGCAACTGTCCGGTCGGCACCAGCGTGCCGGTTTCCGGGTCGAACATGAAAATGTCCCTCAGGACCACCCCTCCCTCACGCGGATCGACACCGACGACTTCCGTCACCTGGGTGATCACGCGGCGACCGTCCCGATGCCGGGAAAGCTGCACGATCAGATCGACCGCGGAGCCGATCTGGCGATGGATCGAATCGATCGGCAGGTCTGCAGCCATCTGCACCATCACTTCCAGCCGCAGGATGACGTCCCCCGCGGTATTGGCGTGCAGGGTCGTCAGCGATCCGTCGTGGCCCGTGTTCATCGCCTGCAGCATATCCAGCGATTCCGCGCCGCGGCATTCGCCGACGACGATTCGATCGGGCCGCATGCGAAGTGAGTTTTTCACCAGATCCCGGATCGTATACGCTCCCGTCCCCTCAATATTCTCCTGCTTTGTTTCCATCCGGACCAGGTGTTCTTTCTTCAACTGCAGTTCAGCCGTGTCTTCAATCGTGACGATCCGCTCCCTGTCTGGAATGAAGTCGCTCAGGCAGTTGAGCAGCGTCGTCTTTCCGGTCCCGGTTCCGCCCGAGATGATGATGTTGCAGCGACAGAGGACGCACGCCTTCAGGAACTCTGACACCATCTGCGTCAGGCTCCCCTTCTTGACAAGATCCGCGACTCCCATCTTCCGAGGCGGAAATTTACGGATCGTCAACGTCGGGCCGCTCACGGAAAGCGGAGCGATGACCGCATTCACGCGGCTGCCATCCACCAGCCGCGCATCCACCAGCGGTTTCGATTTGTCGATCCGCCGCCCGACCCGCGCGACAATTCGCTCGATAATCGCCTGGGTCACTTCATCCGAGACAAACCGCCGTCCGGAGTTTTCCAGCACACCCGCCCGTTCCACGAAGATCCGATCGCTGTCCACCACCATGATTTCCGAAATCACAGGGCTCCGGAGCAGGTCCTCCAGCGGACCGTACCCGAACACAATGTCCTTGATCTGTTTCTTGAGGAATCGCAGCACCAGATACGAGGTCAAATCCTGGTGAATCTGTTTCGACCAGTTCTTCCAGATCCGCCAGAAGTTTCGTTCCACCGCTTCAATCCGGGCGGTCAGTTCGCTGTCCGGTTCGACGTTGAACTCGCGGTTGACGTGCGTGACCAGTTGCCCCAGTTCCTCCTCGCGGTCCGGGATCGCGGAGACCATCCGGGACCAGGAAAGCTTCTGGTTCCAGACGCTCTCGTCACCCTGCGAAGACTCTTCAAAGAGGCTGGAAAGGATCGAACTGTGCAGGCTGCATCCCGCGACGTAACGATCCAGTTCCGAAATCTTCGGCCCCAGCAGTCCCACCTCTTTAACGATCTCTTCCAGCAGGTGTTCAATCTTGAGCAGTTGTTCCGCGCTCACCTCGCGCGTGTTCGACGCGACGGTCAGATCCATCCGCTGCAGCAGAATCAGATGGATCCTGCGGACGGTGCGCGACAGTTCCCCGTCCAGCCGCTGACGGGTCTCCGAGTCCCGCTCTTCGTACTGGTCGGGAATCTCCAGCGAAAGAGTGTATGGGTAGATCTTGAGCGTGCACCGCCCCTGTACCGGAATCCGTTCTCCCTCCGCCAGTTCCTGGTCGGCGACCTGTACCCCTTCGAAGCAGAAGGATTCGCATTCCCAGCCCCGGGGGGTTTTCTCCAGGATCACCGCGCTCGACGCCACGAACGGAGAATCGAGGACGATGTCATTCTCCGGGCTGCGTCCGATCCGCACGACTCTTCCCTGAAAGGTCCGGGATTGTCGCGCGCTTGCATCCAGAATGTGGTTGTACCAGATCTGCATAAGTCACGGAGGTCAGTCGGAGTTTGTGAACTACTTCGCCTTATCGTCGTCTTTCGCTTTCGAGTCCTCTTTCTCAGGAGCCGCTTTCTCTTTCGGTACTTTCGGAGCCGCCGTCGGATACAGGATGATTGCGGTGATGCTCGTCTGCTCGATCGCCTTGGCGAGCAACTGCGAATCTTCATTCAGCGCTTTGCCGTCCCCGCTCCGTACGGCCACGCTGATCGTCTTGGGCGGCCGCACCCCCTCCGGGTTTTCCGTCTCGGCCTCGTGGGTCGCCAGTTCCCCCAGCGTCACCAGACGGAACGGCCCCACGATCTGGTAATCCGGCTTGTCGTCGGTCTTGTCTTTACCGATCAACGCCCCTCCCTGGTTCTTCGGAGAGGGCCCTTTCCGCACCACGAACCCCAGAGGCTGGCCGATCCGCAGCAGTTTGGGCTCGATCACAATCCCTTCCAGCGAGACGTTCAGCGCGACCTCATCCTTCTCCAGTTGCAGCCCTGCATTGTCCGCGGGGAGGATGTCGCTCCGCATCACCCAGTCCCCCGGCTCGAATTTCCGCGGCGCACGGAGCGTCAGCAGTACCTCTTTTTCCTTCCACGGAATCGCCCCCGGGACCGCCGCCGGCACTTTCACTTCCTGCAGCAGCGGCAGTTTGTACGGGTCCCCCACCTTCATCGCGCTGCTCACCCCCACATAGGACTGCAGGGCGGTTTTGCGCGACAGCGCCGCGTAGTTCAGCACCCCTGCCACGAAGGCCAGCGCCAAGGGAATCAACAGATTCAAAAACAGCTTCATGGCAATTCCTTCAATCAGATTCGGTCACGGTGTCAAATTGCTCAGGAAGAACCATCATCTCGAACGAGCAGAATCCGCAGGCGAGACCCCCCCGGCAGGGGAGTCACGATCACCCAATACGATTCCGAGCGCCGAGCCAGATGGATCGTAACAAATTCAGAGGTGTCGGGCTTCGGTGATTTGTCGAATTCCCAGGAGTTTTGCCGCAGTCCCTCCAGCAGGTCTGGCAACTTCCCCTCAATGACGAACAACTGGCTGAAGACCTTTCCGGAACCGTCCATTCTCTGGCAGATCAGCCGCTGCGGAATTTTTTCCGGAAGCGGCGAACTCGCCGCTGACAACGAACCGGCGGGCTTACCTTGCAGGGCATAGTCGATCAGCCAGGCCCGTTCGGTTCCGTATGGCACCAGCAGGCGCACCAGCACGAGCCGTTCTTCCGGTTTGGGCAGCGTGTAAGCCACGATTTCGTGCCCCCACTGCTTCAGGTGATAGCGTTGAAATACCCCTGCACCCCTCATTTTTCCGTTCCGTTTCAACAGCCGGAGCAGCTCGTCCCCCCGCGGATTCGGCGATCCTTTCGCAGTCTCCGCGAGCGCGGCGAGCTGGGGAGGCGAAGCAAGAATTTCCGAAGATGCGTTTTTTCGGGGAAGGATCTGTGCATCCATCTCTCCTCCCTCGTCCAGGAACTGCCACATCCCTCCCGACAGGTCAGGCTCTCGCAGGACCTCAAGCGGAGTAATGGGTGCGGACGCTGGTCGATTCTCGACCACGGGCGTCGCGACAAGCGCCGAAATCCCCTGCATCGACCACCACGCCAGCCAGATCACCAGCCCCGCAATCCCGCCTCGGACGCCCCATCTCGCCCCCAGGCGAACAATCGAGGGCTTCGTGGATGGGGGAGGAGCGGTCATGTCGCGAGGAAGAAGAGAATTTGAAGCGTGAAAATGTGTGTAATGTCGTCTCAAAAGCCCTGCAACTGGTCGATGACGCTCTGCTGGGCGTTGATCTCGTTGTCGATTTCCTTAATCCGGTTCTGCTTCTGCGTGATCTGCTGGTTGGTCTGCTTCAGATCGGCCTTGTCCTGGTCCTGCTCCTTCTGCAAGGCCTTCTTCTTGTCGGGATCCTTCTCAGCGTCGATCTTCTTCTGCCGATCCGCGATTCTCTGGTTCAACTCGTTCCGCTTGGGAATCAGGTTGTTGTTGATGTCGTCCTGCAACCCTTTCTTCTCCGCCTGCAGTTCCTTGATGTGGTCCTGCATCTTCTTGATATTCTGCTGCTGGTCCTTCTTCTGCTTCTCGTTCTCACCATCGAGCTGCCCGAGAAACTGCTTCCCTTGATCGAGCAATTGCTGGATTCCTCCGAAGGATTCCAATCCCGGGATCGAGCCGATGTCGAACCCGTTCGCGAACTGGTCGAGGATCGAGGAGATCTGGTTCGTCGCGCCCCCCACTCCCGCTTTCCCCATGTCTTCCCAGTGCGGTCCGTTTCCTTTCAGCAATTCATGGTAGTCCCACGAACCACCCAGCACGGCGTGACTGGCGGACACCGATCCGAAGTTGATCTTCGCGGAGGGATACACCGGGTTCTCCGTATCCTGCCGCGAGTAGATGTCCCCCTTGCTGGTGATCTGGCTGAAAGACATCGGTAATTGGCTGCGGCGATTCGGACGCTCGTCCCACGCATTCGCCCGCGCGACAATCGTCGCCTTCAGGTATCCCAGCGAAAACACCGCGACCGACATGATCAGCACGAACATCAACAGCAACAGCGGCAACGCCATCACGAACTCCACCGGTGCCGAACCGCGGCGTAGCTCGTTGCGTATGCGATCGGGTTGTGATGAGTGACGGCGCATGATCAGAACTTAGTGTGTGTCCAGTTGACGGGTGTTGTTCAGGCTCTTTTGAATCGCGTCCTTGATGTTCCCTTTGTAATCGCTCCCATTGGCGGCCTGTCCCAGCCGGCTCCGCGTCACCGGCACCAGCTTCGCCTGCCAGTTCAGCTTGATCCCGGGTGTGTTGTTCTGCGGCTTTTTCTCGAACACCGACCACGGGGGCCACAGTTCCGAACGTTCCGTCGGAACCGTCCCGTATTCCGGCACGTTCACCGGCGGCGTCCAGTTCAACGTGTCCCACCCTACCCGCTGCTGACGCTGCGACAATCCGCTCGGCTGCTGAGGATTCGCGTTGTAGACCATCGCCTGGGCATATACCACCTGGTCGTGGCTCGACCCGCCGAAGATCGCCGGGCTGAACAGCGCATCCGCCCGATGCGTCGTAAATCCCTGCACCGTGAACAGCTTCTCCGCTTCCGGCGAATCCGTCGTCCAGCTTTCCTTCCCCTTCCGGTCCGGTTTCATGTCTTTCATGATGAACATCTTCTGCTTCTCGCGCGGTCCCCCCGTTTTCGACAGCGGCGTCCCCGAACGGTACGCGTGCGACTTCGCAATCGTGAACCTGTTCGTCCAGTGACCGTAGTAGACCCCCGCCTTCGAGAGTTGCAGCACGGCGGGACTCTTCATCCCCCCGATAATCGGTGCCCGCAGGGAATCGACCCAGGGATACGTCGCCCGCGTCCACTGCGTGATCTCTTCAGAGTTCCAGTCCGCATTGACCTTTTTCACCGTCTCCCGGCTGAAGTTCTTCTGGGAACCGTCATCATCGAAACCCGGAATCTGGGGCTCAGCCCAACCTGTAATCTCCTTCGCCCCGGGGATGAACTCCACCGCCTTGTTGAAGACGTTCACGACGGAGGTCACTTTCTTGATCATGCTCAGGATCTTGTCGATATCTCCCGGCCAGCCGCTCGACACCGACTGCGAGCGAATCTCTCCCCCCGCCCCCGTCTTTGGCCCCGGTTCTTCCACCAATGCCAGCGAGATCTGCTTCGCCGCCGGGAAAATGCTCGCCTGTACGGAATGCCGCGATTCCAGGTCTTGAACCGTGCTAGTGATCGATGTTGAGAGCGATCCCCCCTTCTTGACGACATCCGCCGGATACTTCGCAAGGAGTGGAATCAACTGATTCTCCAGCAACCGCTTCGGGATCACGAAAATCTCCGCCCCCGCCTCCAGCACGAGGAGCATTCCCGCTTCGACACCGCACTTGATCAGAATAGGCGTCGCGACGGCATGCATCGCCACTCCAATCGGCACTAGGAACGCCAGGATCGGAATCTTCCCCAGGTCGATGAGAATATTCCCCGCTACCTTCACGTCCTGAAAGAACATGACCAGCTTTTTTAACGTCACCCGCGCATCGTAGAGCGTCGCTCCGGACAACGTCCGTCCGTCGTCCCCCTCGTTGAAGGTAATCGCCCGCCGGACCAGGTCGACAATCTGCCGGTCGGCGTTGAACAGCCCCGGAATGTGGATGGCCACCAGTTCTAGCGGTCGCAGATCCTTGATTTGCCGGTTCAGATCCCGGAATTCATCCGAATTCTGGGGTTGCCCGTCATCCAGTTCTGGACCCCCGATCGCTTCGTGCAGGACGCAGATCGCCGTCACTTCACCCAGCATGTGGTTGATCGCCGTCACCGCGTTGTAGGACCTCGCCTGCCACAAGGCGGTGGAATATGCGACGGCGTCCGCCGCGTTCTGCACCGCGACTTTTTTCTGCACGATCCGCCCCACGTTCCCCACCATCCCCACCAGCATCGCGAAACCCATGACGACGATCACCGTCACCTGCGCCATCGTCCCCTCTTCGGAGTCGTGGAACCGCTGCTCCGCATGGAGGAAGCGGCGACACGCTTGGCCGAGTTTTTGGAGGAGTGAGGCGGACATGATTCTAAAATCCCTGAGTTCGATTCCTTACTCCGACAGATATTGAATGCCGATGTCGCGCGTGTCGTTTTGAGGCGACTCCGAGGGGATCGTCGCCTCCGACCGGACATCGATCACGAAGTATCCCGATCCTCCCGCCTTCCCGAGGATCCGTCCGATCCCCGGGATATGAAACGGCGCCTCAAATCGGACATCCGCTTTCATGTCCCCCTGGGGACCATTCGACTCGCGCGAAATTGTGACCTGGGTGTGACTCGCGGCGTAACGGACTTTCCGGACCAGGTAGTTCGGGTTCACGAATCGACCGTCCCGAAACAGTTCCGCTCCCGTCAACACCGGGGCGACCAGCTCCGAACCTGCATTACTCCCCGCGGAATGTTGTGAACTCCCGCTCGCAAACGGGACCATCGCCAGCACTGCCGCTTTCTGGGCCATGTCGTTCATCTTCTGCGCCGAAACCGTTCCCGATCCCGTCTTGGCCGATTCCCACACTGCTGCCGACCGCGCTGCGGCGTAAGCCGAATACATCGTTCCGACCTTTGTGACCAGGAGCAGCGAACATTCCACCACCAGCCCCACGAACAGGGCATACAGGGGAAACGTCATCACGTACGGCACGGAATAGCTGGCCCCATCCTCATCGTTTGCCAGCTCTTTCCAGCGGAGAGGTCGTCCTCGACGCAGACTGCAACCGATCCCGATGCAGACGGCCAGAGAGAGGCCCCACACCAGCCAGATCACTTCGACCGATCGAAAGATCTCAGGGTAGAGGGGCATGATGAAATCCCTTGCAAAGTTGTTCGTCCGGAGCGGCCACAAGCCGCCGGCGCTACAGATGCGGCCAACCGACCACCACGGAAGCCATTTCCAGAAACGCCTTGCTTCCGGCCCGTCCCAGGAAAAAGATCGCCGCTGCCATCGGAATTCCGACCGCTGTTGCCATGACCACCTCGATGGCCGCAATACCTTTTCGCCATCGCGATTTGGAATTCCTTGAGCACTTCATGGCGTGTCCCTTCCTTTATCCCCCGAACAGGTTGCCATTCACCAGCACGCACAGCAGGCCCATTGCAAACGCCGCACCCAGAGGAGTATCCCGCCGCAGCAACTTTCGTTGTTCCTCGTTTGGCTTTTGCACAACCTGGGGCAGGATGAACGATCCCACCAGCCGCAACAGAGACGCGGGCAATAGCCAGGGTTGGTCCGAGAAGATGTGCCGCACGATCAGAATCGTGCCGCACACCACATAACCCCACACCATCACGCTCAAACCACCCTGCCAGCCCAGGAGCGCTCCATAAGCGGCTGCCAGCTTCACATCTCCCGCTCCTCCTCCCGTCGCCCGGTAGGGAAGCAGCATCGCAACGAAGCAGGCCAGAAATCCACCCAGCGACTGGCTCAAATCCAGGGTGCCAGTCCAGGGGGCCGCACCCCACAGGGTGACGGCTGTTCCAGCCAGAAGGCCGGTCAGCGCCGCGGAATAGGTCATCCAGTTCGGCAGGCGATGGCGATACGTGTCGGATATTCCCGTTCCGAAGGCAAACGCCACCAGCACCATTCCCGGCCAGGAGAGCAACTTGTGATGCATCCCGCAACCGGAGAGCAGGAAGCTGATCACTCCCAGTCCCAGGGTGATGGGCAAGCCCATCACCCATGGTGTCCGGGGTGGCTTGGAGTTCCGCGTTACTTCAGTCATGGCCGCAGAGAGGCGATCAGTCACGACTTCCAGGTCAATTTCCCGCGCTTCGTCCGGAACATTTGTCGTCGGGCAGATGGCATTCATCGGAATCCCTCGTTTCCGTCGGAAGATCCGGTCACTCGCAGGAAAAACGGACCACAGAAAATTGTCCGCAGAAAATTGAGCAGCGTCAGGACCCCTGCGGATCAGCCTTTCCCGAGGATCTGGGAGATCAGGCCGGTCGCCCAACCCTTGATCTGATCCCAGAACGCCCACGCGGCCACCATCACCACGGCACCGAATGCCAGGATCATCACGACCTGGATACTTTCGATCCCGTCCTCATCGCTGTTGAACTTGCGGAGGTTGTTCATCTGGTCATTCAGTTTCGATTTCAAAGTCTTCATGATTCGTCCCTCTCTCTGGAAAAGCCTTCGACTCGCGGATCTTTGGGAGTTCGAGTGTGACTCACTTTTTATTGTCTTCAGGAGTCACAAAACTCGGTTTCATGACATTCTTGATTACCAATTGTCGTGCCAAAACTGATCCTAAACGGTAATTCCTTAGTATTCAATGACTTAAGAGAATCTTTGCGAATCAGGCCCTGAACTCGTTTTGATGAATCGTGACGTCAATTTGATGTCGCGGCCTGTGTCGGTCATGACGCGTCAGGCCGGGGCGGAAAACAGGTCTTTTGTCAGTTTGATCTGGTCTGTCAGCCCGAATTGAGCCGGTTCCTCCCAGAACGAGGGGTGCTCCCCGGTCGGCTCCAGCGACCCCTCAATCATTCCCTCGCTGTTACGCCCCTTTGCCAGGAAGCGGTACAAATCCCGGAAGATGTAATTGTTCTGGGGATCCAGACCCAGGCACTCGCTGATCGCCTGCAACCGCCGGCTGCCGTCACTCATCCGGGCAATTTGGATGACCAGTTGCAACGCCGAAGCGGTCTGCAGTCGCGCCACATGGATTGGAAGTGCCACATCACTCATCAGGCACAATGTTTCCAGCCGGACTGCCGCTTCGCGCGCTGAATTCGCGTGCACCGTGGCGAGCGCCCCCGTATGGCCGGAGATCATCGACTGGATCAGATCCAGCGCCTCCCCGCGCCGCACTTCACCCACCACGATCCGGTCGGGACGCATCCGAAGCGAATCGACAAACAGATCCCGGATCGTGACTCCTCCCCCTCCGTCCGGTCGCGCGGGCTGCGCCTCCAGATACACCGTGTGAGGCTGGTTCAACTGCAGTTCCGAAGTGTCTTCAATGACGATGATTCGTTCCGTATCCGGAATGGCGGTCGAAAGGGCATTCAGCAGCGATGTCTTTCCGCTCCCCGTCCCCCCGGAGATCAGGATGCTCTTGTGCAGCATCACCGCCAGTTGCAGGAACTCCATCGCTTCCGGAGACATGCTCCCCCGCTCCACGAGCGAAGAGAGTTGAAACGTCGATTTCTGGAACCGCCGAATCGTCAGGCACACCCCCACCCGCGATGAGGGGGGAATGATGATGTGCACGCGGGAACCGTCCGGCAAACGGCCATCCAGGCTGTGATGATCGTCATCCACGCGCCGATTGACGAACTCCGCGATATTTCGCGCCGCCGCCAAAAGGGACAGTTCATCCTGAAACTTGCACTCCGAACGGTAGATCTTCCCTTTCCGTTCGTAGTAGATCGACTCCGGGCCGTTCACCATGATTTCCGAGATCGTCGGATCGTCGAGCAATGTTTTGATCGGCGACAAGAACCGCCGCGTGGTGATCTCGTAAATCTGGCGTGTTTCCATGAATCTTTCAGGAACTCCACAGCAATGACCGGGTTGTTCGGACGAACGCGGAACGAGTCGCAAATCGAGCTATTTTGACTGGTAGCGGGCGAGGGACAGGTTCCGGATGGCATCCCCCAATTCCGCGGATTGCACGTGCTGCCCCCCACCCGTCAGGTTCTTCACCCCTTCGGTCAGACCCAGGTCCAGTTCCGCAACCTGCACGATGGAATCCTTGTTCGTATCCAGGTCCAGGTTGGAGAGGGTATTCAGGAACGCCTTCGTGAGCGCGCCGTGTCCCCAGGATTTGTCTTCCTGGCTCGATTCATTCTGTTTCGACGAGGCGAAGATGATCACGCCGCTGTTCCCCACCTGGCCAACCTGTTTCTGGAACGCCTGCTGCAGCTTGCCCGTCGCCCCGCCGCTGTAGCAACTGTCCAGGAATACGAACACATTCCGGGCGCTCAGGTTGTTGGTTACTTTTTGCAATTCATCGCTCGAGATCCCCAACCGGGACAGCTTTTGCATTTCCACGTCGTGGGGACAGAAATAGTACGTTTCATCATCCACGATGCCGTGTCCGGACAGGATCAACGCCACGGTGTCATTCTTGGTGACTTTCCGTTCCAGCCCGACCAGTTCCGTCCGGATCCGGATGGCCGTGGCCTCGTCATTCTTGATGACTGTCGCGTTGATCTCCTTGAACAGGGAGTTCTGACGCTGCAGCACGTCCGACAGCGCCAAAGCATCCTTGTCCGCATAGGTCAGACTCGGGAAATCGCTGGCGTTCTTATACTGCGCGACTCCGACGGCTAGCACATACAGGTTCCCGCGCGGCGTGGTATCGCTCGCTGGTGCGGGAGCAGCACCTTTCGAAGCGGGTGCCGTCCGCTGCACATAAGCGATCGGCAATTCCAACCGGGTCCGTTCCGCCACCTGAACGTCACCGTTCTTGCGAATTTCCCAATCTCCGTTGGTGTTGATCCCGATCACGCCGGTCTCCCCGGGCAACAATGTGATTGAAGAAATGTCGCTGCTTTCGGGCGTTTGCTGCTCTTCGTTCGACATTCCGGGGAAGGCCTTCGGCGTATGCGTTTTCGCATTCCGCGCGTATCGCAACGCACTCCCCGAATTCAGCGTGATCTTCGCGCCGGGCCGGATCGTCTGATACGTGTTCCCCTGCATGAACTGGAACGGTCGTGAGGAAAGAGTGTTATCCAGCGTGATGCTCCCCAGCGTGGAGACCAGAGAGACTGCGGTTTCCTGGGTCCGGAAGGCATACACCGGAGCAGCTCCTGCCGGTTCCTTCAACGTATAGGTCTTCGGCAATCCCGTTCCATCCTTCGACGGGCAGATCACCTGGTACCACAGGGTTCCGTTGGCCGCGAGTTCCAGCTGCTGCTTCAGCCCCGGCTGAATCTCATAGTCCTGTCTCCAGGCCTCGACAGGTTGCACTTCCCCCTCTTCGTTCGGAGTCTCCTGAAAGCAGATCACGGTGTATTTGAGCGGGGCCGCGTTCGCATCCGCCGGATAGTGCAGCGTGATTCCGGAGGATCCCTGCCCTGCGGAATTTCCCCCTCCTGCGGGAGACAGGTTTTCCGGTGCCCCTTTCAGGTACGGAATTCCGTGAGCCGTGAATTTGTTTCCGCGTCCCAGCAACACACGGGCATCGGTCATCCCTGAAGCTGCGATCATGCCCCCCGGCAAGAGTTTTGCTTCTCCCGATCCCAGTTGCGGGTCGAAGACCAGGGAGACGTCCCCTTCGGGCCAGGCCAGATTGCCGGCGGGAGGCGTGCCGTTCGACAAATCCCGGCTGAGCTTGACCAGTTCCGGAACCGTCTTCAGCCAGTTGGAGAATGCCAGGCTGAGATCTTTCGACAGTCCCGCCTCTCCCACCTTGCGCACCATCGGATCGGTAATCCTCCGGATCTCGTCGCTGGATGCCCCGTCTTCAATCTTGTCCTTCAGGTTGTCGAGCGTCAGGCCGATCATCAGGCGTTGGATGTGATCTTTCTTGACCTGCAATGCCTCCGCGCTCCGCTCGAATTTTCGCACGTCCCGATCCACAATCGCCAACTGCAGGTTCTCCAGCAGCGCCATGTCCTTCTTCTTGTGCTTGGCAGTCTCCACCAGGTTCTGGGCATCCTGCACGCGGCATCCGGGAGGAAGTGCTTTCTCCAGACGGGCGAGATCATCCTTGATGCCGTCGTTGATCGACTGGGACAGCCGGGCCAAGGAAACCTTATCGTAGGCCTGAGGCGCCTCCAGCACGGGGTTGGTTTTCGGAACCTGTCCCTCGTCCGCCTGCAGAGGCCGGTCCCCGTATTTCACATAATCCATTCCCAGCCGCTTCTGATCGATGTTCAGGTTCCCCTGATTCTGTATCTGCTGGTACTGGTTCCGCCGCTGTTCCCAGCCGGGATTGTAGTTCCCGATGTCCTGGTCGTTATGCCCGATCCGGGAGATCGCCGCATCCAGGAACCGTTCGTAGTTCTGATTGCTCAGACGCCCTCTCAACCACAGGTTCTGATACCGGAAATCCTCGCCGATGGGACGGGGATGAATCCCCGTGTTATTAAACGGTCCCCCCTGGGGATTGATTTTTATTCCCCCTGGAAAATTCGGCAGGTTCTTCCCCTGCAGAATCACCCCGCCATTCGGGTGGGGATTGTTCATCTTGCCGTTGTTGTTCGTCTTGTTGTTGTTTTGATTCTTGGAGCCATTCCCCGTGTTCTGGTTCTTATTCCCGTTGTTATTGTTCTGTTGCTGCTGATTGTTCTGCGGTGGCTTACGGTTCTTGTGTTCGTTGTTGTTTTCCTGGTTGTTTTGCTGCTGATTATTCTGGGAGTTGTTCTTCTGCCGCAGGGATTGGATCCCCTGCAGCAAAGATTCGGTTTTCGAAGTTTTGTCGTCTCCTCGAACAAATCCCCGGTGGGAGCAGTCAATCGTTGCAAGCAGAACGCCGATCCCCAGAACGAGAGGGAGGCGGAATGTAGATGTGTACATGGGAGCAGACCTCATCCGGAAACGTTATGGAGGCCGATGGGAAAGGACGGCGCGCAAGCAATCGCGAAGGCCCGCACCGCAGAAATCCAATTCTGGCAGAAATCCAAATTTGAGTGTACTGCTTATTAAAAAGTGAATTCAAGTACATTCCACTTCGCGTCTCGCGTCGGCGCTCTTTCTCCCTCTGCTGGTCGAAATACGATCAGCACTTCCGGAGGGCAAGGGGGTTGTCAGCGGGATTCACCACAGCTATTCTGCAGTAATGCGGTCCCTTCTCGCCGACGCACGCTGCGTCTCAGCCTTGCTGCCCGCATCTCCTCCTGCACAGTCGAGGACATGATGAACAAGAGATATCTCCCTTTGACGGCCCTCTTCCTCACCGCTTTTTCCCTGGTGCTCACGTCGGGCATCCTCGCGGAAAATACGCCCACTCCGGAACCCTCCCTTGCCGAGAAACTCATCAAGATGATTCTCGAAAAGGGGTATAAAAAGGTCGCCATCCTCCCGCGGATCGTTTCCCGCGTGACCGGGGACAAGAACGATGTCACCGGCAAGAACACACTGGGGGCCTTGAGCATGGCCTGGCCGGATGAGCTGTACGATGCCCTTATCGAGGCGGCACAGGCCTCCGGCGGAAAGTTTGCCGTCGTCTCCGACCAGCAGGTGATGCACGCCGTCCAGGACAAATCGCTGGATGATGTCGGCAGCGATGAGATGTGGCGCGTCATCCGTGAAAAGACCGGCGCGGATTATCTCGCCTCCATCGACGTCACCGACCCCGGACCCAAGGAAGGGAAAACCGGTGCTGCGGAAATCAAGCGGGTCCTGAATGGGGTCGATCTCAATAACAACACACCTTCCAAGCGGATCGCGGAGATCTATAACAAGTCCCTCAGCGACGCCGCCTACGCCGGAGAAAGCTTTGTCGTCCGGGAATGGAAGGGGAATCAGTTGAACGCCACCGGTCTCCGGGGCGGAAACCTGTTCGGCGTGGGCCAGGGAATGGAGAAGGAACAGTATGCCAACCTGACCCCCCAGCAACACCCTCTCCTCCGGACCGATTACCCGTATGGCATCTACCTGGAAGTTAAAGGGCAGAAACGGGAAGCCAAAGTGATCGACGGGCAGCTCGTCGTTCCCCTTGACCTCGGTGAGGAATATCTCGTTCGCGTCTGGAACCGTGGCGAAAAGGACGTCTTCATGGCGCTCTACATCGACGGTGCCAACACCATCGGCGCGCAGTTGGAAAAGCCCGAAACCACTCCCACCAACCGCACCTGGTACCTCAAGCCCGACAAGGATACCCGCAAGGTTGCCGGCTGGCAGAAGGTCGATCCCAAAACGCGCGAAGCCACCTTTGAAAAATTCGTCATCGTCAATTCCACCGACGCCGTGGCGAAGGAAAAAGGTCAACCCGGCGGCTCTGGCTTCACTGATAACCTCGGGATGATCACCGCCGTGTTCTACACTTACGGGATGGACAATATCCCCCAGAGCAAGGGAGTTTCCCGATTCCCGCCGAGCAATATCGGCACCGGTAAGGGGAAGAAGGAATCCGGCGGGGTGGCGGGCTTCGATGAGAACCAGAAACAAAAGGGAATCATCCTCAGCACGATGACGATCTACTACCGCAACCCGAAATGGTTCCAGGACTATTCCGATTCGCAAAAGAAAAAGGAACTGGTCGAAGGCCCGAAGCCCGAATCCAAAGTGAAACCGGAAAAGAAAAAAGACCCCGCGCCGGACAAGAAGACCGAGACGAAGAAAGAGCCTCCTAAGCCCAAAGACAAGGATTCGGAGAACGACCTGCCGAAGTAAAGTGTTATGGGGTAACACTCCACGTCACGGCTGGATCTGAAACGCATACAGCCGGGCGTGTTGCAGGTGAATGCGCAACCGGATCGTTTGCCCGACGAGAGTGGAGAGATCTGCGTGGTCTTTCCAGGTTGGCCGGAACCGCAGCGCATCGACGTTCTGATGCGTCGTCGCCTGGTCGAGATGAAACCCCGGGATCGGTTCCTCCGCGGCGTTGAGCACCTCCACGCGAACGTTTCCCTTGTGCGCATCGACATTTAGATCCAGATGCCTACCTTCCAGGCGGAACGGGCGGGTGGTGAGTTGGCCGGTTTTTTCGCCTGCTGGCGACAGACCACATCCGGAAAAAACAGGCCGACCTGCCCCGTGCATCGGTGGACATTCTTTTCGGCGGAACCATGACGTTCGTTGTTCGCGCCGTAATAGATCCAGTGTTTGTCCTGATGGGTGACGATCCGCGACGTGGGGAAGATCATGTCCTTGTCCCACGCGCGGAATGTTCCACGTGGAACAATTTGTTGCCCGGCGTAGATCCAATGGAAGTTCCAACTGACGCCATCGCGGCAGGTGGCGATGTAAAAATTCTCGATACTTCGCTCGTGTCGCGTGACATGGTCGGTCTGCAGCCCTTCGCTGACATCAGTCGGATACTCGAGGACCGCGATCAGACCAAAGTGAACACCTTCGTAGAGCCAGTCTGTCATCGCATAGATTTGCCGCCGCAAGGCTTCCCGGCGCACCCGCTCCAGGTATTGGGGATCTTTGAGGCGCTGTTCGATCGGGGGACGGTTGGGGGAGATCGATTCTTCGCCATCGAGCACAAAGTGATGTTCGAGGGTCCAGGCTTCCGGATGAGTTTTGATATCGGGGTTCGTCATGGAGCGGACGCCACGGACTTCGAGGAATTTGTTGCCGATTTTGACGTCGACTTTTCCCGCCAGGGGGCCGCCGCCGTCGCCGAAGTCGGTGCGCGTGAGGAGGCGGTAGGTTTTGAGGGCGGGATCCCACTCAATCTGGTTGGGGAAGTCGGAGGCGCGATACGTGACGGGCTTGCCGCGGTTATAGGGGGTCCACGAAATGCCGTCGGCTGAATGGGCGAGGGCCGCGGCGTGGACGGGGCCGTCGCAGTCGTAGCCAATTTTATAGCGGTGGGCGGGATCGGATTCGTGTTCATCGATGGTGACGACAAGGTTCGTGTCGCCGCTGGTGGTGAGTCCCTGCAAGAGACTCACGAGTTCGAAATTCAAGCCATCGGTCGATTCGCTGTAGCCGCGGTAATAACTGGTGCCGATGCCGAGTTCCTCGACGGTCGCGTTCGCCTTGGTTTTGCGGCGGGAGGAGTCATTCAGGGAGACACGATGCCACATGCGGAATTTCTGGCGGGCGGGATCGTAATAGACGGAGGTGAATAAGGGCCAGGCATCGACGGTGGCTTTTTCAGACCCTTTTACTGTTCGGAAGAAGTGCAGGGGGTTGCCATTATTCGCTTTGGTGACGGTTCCGATCCTGCGGGTGAGATTCACCGTTTCGGCGACGACGTGGTCATCGACGAGGAGTTGTTTGTGGAGGCCGACGGGCACGGCGTGTTCGGCGGCGAGAATTGTGCCACTCCACGCGGCTAACAGCAGGGTCGTCAGGAAATGAGAAAGTCTGGAACGAAGGAGGGTGGAGAGGTGCATGGCGATCGGCCCTCGGAGATTAGGGATATCACCCCAAAGGTACTATCTACGGACCTGTCATTGCCAGAAAAACAGTTTCAAGATTGTGGCAGGCATTGGACTGGAGATCGCTGTCGGGTTGATTAACGGGCGACCGAGAATTGTTTCCCTGCGATGACGCTCCTGTCGCAGGGTTAGGAGGAGATAAACTGTCGCACCTCTCGCTTTCCATTGTAAAATCGCACGTTCTCTGCGAGAGCGAACCTGTTTAGGCTGCAATTTTCCTCTCACCCACGACGGATCCATGTTCGAACAGGCTTTCAAGAATATCGATGACGTCCTGCGGGAGCGGGATGCACGACGGAACTCGATTACACGGAGCAGACATCCTGGCTGCTGTTCCTGAAATACCTGGAGGCAGCGCTTGGAGCAGGAGCGGGACGAGGCGGCGATGAATGGGAAGAAGTACACCCCATTCTCGGCAAGGCTTATCGCTGGGAGAGCTGGGCGGCGCCGAAGGGGAAGGACGGGGCGATCGATCACAACCGGGCGATGACGGGTGATGACCTGCAGGACTTCGTGAACGGGAAGTTGTTCCCGTATCTGCACAAGTTCAAGGACCGGGCGAGTGGGGCGAACACGATCGAATACAAGATCGGAGAGACCGGGGAGATCAAGAACAAGATCCAGAGCGGGTATAACCTGCGGGGTATCGATCATGTCGATGAGATGCGGTTTGGTTCGCAGGTCGAAAAGCACGAACTCTCCTCGCTGTATGAGGAGAAGGTCAAGCGGATGGGGAACGCGGGGCGGAACGGGGGAGAAGTATTACACGCCTCGCCCGTTGATTCGGGCCATGGTCAGGGACCCGGTGGCGCGCAGATGAGGAAAAAGATTTACGACGGCGTGTGCGGGTCGGCGGAGGCTTCCTGTGCGAGGCGTTCGATTACCGTGGGTCAGGAAGCTGACCACGAAGAGTTGAAGACGCTGCAGGGAGAAGACATTTTCGAGAAGAAAGTCGCTGGCAGCTATCGATGGCGATCATGAACATGATCCTGCACGGGATCGAAGCGCTGAACATCATTCACACAAATACGCTGACGGAAAACCTGGCGGACATCAGGAGAAGAGGATCAGGACGACGTGGTGCTGGCGAATCCGCCGTTCGGGGAAGGAACGGAAGGAAGTGCAGCAGAACTTTCCGATCAAGACAGGAGAGACAGCGTTTCTGTTCTTTATAGCATTTCATCAAGATGCGCACCGAGCGGAAGCCAGGGGAGTGGTGATCAAGAACACGTTTCTCTCCAATACCGACAATGCTTCAGTGAGCCTGCGGAAACTGCTGCTGGAGGTGCAACCTGCACGGTGCTGGATTGTCCGGGGGACGTTCAGGGGCGGGGTGAAGACGGTGGTGCTGTTTTTCGAGAAGGGGGCTCCGACGCGGAAAGTGTGGTATTACCAGCTCGATCCGGGTCGGAACCTGAGCAAGACGAATCCGCTAAATGATGCGGATCTGGCCGGGATTCGTCACCTTGCTGCAAAAGTTCGCCGATTCCCCAGAGCTGGAGCGTGGACGTGAAGACGATCGATCCGGCCACGTTCGACCTGTCGGTCAAGAACCCCAATGGGGGTGAGGAGGTGACGCACCGGAGTCCGGCGGAGATTCTGGAAGAGATCGCAGCGCTGGACGCCGAGAGCGCGGAAGTGCTGGCAACGATTCGGGAGTTGCTATGACAAATGGATGGCAAACAAAACCTCTAGGCGAAGTTTGTGATGTGGTGAATGGTGGCACGCCAAAGGTCGGCGACAGGTATTGGGATAGCGAGCACCTCTGGATTACTCCAGCAGAAATGGGCAATAGACCCAGCCCGTATGTAGAGGATACAGAACAAAATCACCGATCGTGGGCTTCGTGACAGTTCTGCTCGAATGCTGCCGCCGAAGGCAGTTATTATTCGTCACGCGCTCCAATCGGACATTTAATCATTAACACGAAACCCATGGCGACCAATGAAGGCTGCAAGGGATTGGTCCCCGGACGGGGATTGTATTACAAATTTTTGTATTATATTTAGGCAGTATTGTTGAATTTCTCAATTCCTTGGGAACTGGGGCGACTTTTAAAGAATTGTCCGGAGGCGCTCAAGGAAGTCACCGCACCTATTCCCCCACTTCCCGAACAACGGCGGATTGTCGGCATTCTGGACAAAGCGTTTGCGGCGATTGCGACAGCCAAAGAAGACGCCGAAAGAACCTGAAAAATGCCCGGGCGTTGTTTGAAAGCCATCTCCATGCGGTCTTTACACAGCAGGGTGAGGGGTGGAGTGAAACTCTCGTTGAGGTTTGCGATCCTGCGCGCGTCATTACATACGGTGTCATCAAGCTGGGCGATGAAAAGTCCAATGGCGTGCCATGCCTTCGAACCAGCAACGTTCGTTCCCGGCTTCAGATCGATACCGAAGGCATGAAGCGAATCGATCCCCGCTGTCCTCGAATTCTCACGAACGATTCTTAAAGGAGGAGAAGTGTTAGTGAATATTGCTTGGAACGCTCAGTGGCGTACGGTAGCCGCGCCCAGAGATGGCGGAGTTGGAACGTATCACGAGAAGTGGCCGTCGTTCCGGTGGATCCGAAACGAGTCATCCCTGCATTCTCAGCTACTTCATTGGTTCTGGTGCGAGCCAGAAATGGCTCGGAGGTGTGAAGAAGGAGCGGCCTACGTCGGGGTAATATCGTGGATTTTACGTCTGCCAATCAGTGCGCTTGAAGCTGAAAGAGCAGTTGGAAGTTGGCCACGTCATCTGGAGATGCTTAAAGAAAAAAACAGCGCTCGAATCCTTTACCAACGCAAGCTAATGGCGGCTCGACGAATTGAAAAAATCCCTGCTCCACCAGGCCTTCAGCGGCCAATTGTAGAGGCGTGTGATGAACGAAGCGGAAGCGGGCGGAGCATATCGACCCTGCTTTGAAACTGGCGGGCTGGGGGGTGCAAGAGGCCAGCCGGGTGCGGCGGGAATACCACATCACCCCGGACGCCTGGAAGGTAGGACGCCGGGGAAAGCCGCTGATCGCGGATTACATCACCAGGTACCGCAACACGAAGTTGGGGGTGGTGGAAGCCAAGGCTGGGACGTGGCGCTGACGGAAGGGTCAGGCAGGGGAAGGATTACGCGGAGAAGCTGGCGGTGCGGTTTGCCTACGCGACCAGCAGGCGGGGGATCCACGAGATCGACATACGAGCCGGCGCGGAAGAGGAGATCGATCGTTACCTTGAAGGAATTGCTGGCCAGCGAACGTTCGCCCACCGGGATCATGACCCGGGACCAGTTCGAGCGTCCTATGAAGATAAAGGGGCTCCGCGCGGCGCGATATTACCAGGAGATCGCGATCGAGCGGGTGGGTACTAAGTGCCGTGGCGGAAAAGCGGCGAATCCGCACTGACGCTGGCGACGGAACAAGGAAGAACGTTCATTGCGTTTCAGATTGCGTGAAGCTGTTTCAGGCACGGTGGAACCTGAGCCCGGGAGCGCGCAGCGCGACCCTGGATCCTGTTCCTGGCGGATCAAATATCCTGGCGGGCCAGGCGCTGGCATTCAGCGTTTCCCGAGGATGCCATGGTGCGGATCGGGCAGAAGGATATCCGGAAGAAGGAGCGTGCCCAAGAACGGGGGGCTGTTTTTCACGATCTTTCAGACATTCGTAGGCGGTCCGCGCAGAACGGGAAGCCTTCCCCATATTTCGGGAAGTATCCGCCGGATTTTTTGATTTCGTGTGATCGTTAGTGCCGCAGGTGGGGCGAACGACGAGAGTAACTGGCGGGAGATCTGGGTATTTTTCTCCGGCGGTACGCTGGGACTGACGGCGACGCCGAAAGCAGGACGATCGTGTGCGTCGCTGAAGAGCCTGTCATATTCGTTGAAGGACGGGATCAACGACGGTTTTTATTTGCCCAGGTGACAGGAACCTGACGACGCTGGATGAGTATGTGTACGCTTTTGAGGACGACACGTTGATTGAAGGAGAGGTCGAAGGGAAAGCGGTACACCGAGGCGGATTTCAACCGCATCATCAGTCAGGAAGCGGGAAAAGAAGCGAGGTGGAGATCTTCATGGGGCCAGATCAACCAGAGCGAAGACGCTGATGTTCTGCGCGACGGAACGCATGGCTGGCGGTCGGAATCGCGATCAACAAATTAAGACGGGCTGGGATCGAATTACTGCCAGCGGGTGACGGCGAATGACGGTGCGGCAAGGAGGCAGCATCACCTTTGCGCAGGACTTCGGAATGGCGAGGAAATCGATTCCGACGATATTGACGACATCGCAGAAGCATACAGGGGTGGATGCGGAACGTGGAACGCCGATGCTGATGCAGCCGATCAATACGATCATTGAGTTCAAGCAGATCATCGGGCGCGGGACAAGGTATGCAGGGAAAGAGTCCACTTCACGATCCGCTGATTTCGTGAAGGCACATCAACATTTCAGCGATCCGGAGTGGGATGGAGAACCGCTTGAGCCCGAGCACTCGGAAGCGTGCAAAGAAATGCAGGAGGTTCCTGGTACGTTCCCGTGCCGCCGGGCCGTGTGGGGAGTGTGGGCAGGTTCCGTGTCGATGTGAGAAGGAGCCGTGCCAGGTGTGCGGCGAGCGGCCTTTACCGGTGCAAGCGGAAACGGGTGAAGGTGAAGCTGGCGGACGGGAAGGCGAGAACGATTCGGCGCATGATGTGCGGCTTCTACAACGTCGGACAGGACGCCGATGTCGGCGGCGCAGTGCGTGGAGATGCTATTCGGAAAGTTGCCGGGTTGCTAAAGGATGAGCAGGAACTGCGCCGGGCTGTGGAGTGCACCGGAGACACGGCGGAAGCTGTTGAAGGGTTGGCGGAAGAGTTTGGCGGATCAACTGGCGGAGATGCGAGAAGATCATCGATGCGGAGAAAGGCGAATCCATTTTGACGTGCTGGCACGTGCGTATGCGTTGCCGACGTTGACCCGTGAAGAGCGGGCGGTGCGGGCGGAGAGTGGCGTTCATGCGGGAGTTGTACGAGGCAGGAGCGTTTCCGGTTGTGTTGGCGTGTAGCGGAAGGAGGGGTGCAGGAACTGGACCGGAGAAGCTGACGCCGTTGTTGCGGTTGAAGATACAACAATTCTCTGGCGGATGCAGTGGCGGATCTGGGGAAGCCGGAGGAGATTGGAGCAGCGTTCGCGGGAGGTTTCAACGGTATCTGTATCAGGGAGTGGCGTGAGCGACGATTCACTCTGGATCATTTCTGAATTGAGAATTCATTGAGCAGCACTAACGACAAGCCGGAATCGCCGGAACCCAGACACCCCCTGGCAGACGGGACGGTTGTATCCCGAGATGACGGCGGAGGAACGCTGCGCGTTGATCCGGGATGCGATGCGGGTCTATCGGGCGACGGAGGAGCGTCCTAAATCCGGACCGGATCGGACAGGTGACACCAAGGAGAAGTAAGCTCTGAGGCGCGGCCGGGAACTGGTCTCTTTACCGACAAAAGAAAAGACTCGCTGACGGAGGTCGTCAACGAGTCTTCTGCTTTCAGATGGTCTTCAGAATGCGCGATGGGGGATGCAAATTCCCGGCATCAATTCGACATCGATGGAGTCAAAAGATCAATCGCCGGGGCTATTGCACTTTGACGGCCTGGCCGACGCGGCCCAGGAAATCGACGAAGATCAGGTCCCGTGTCGTGATCGACCGAATGGCGAAGTCGAACTCCTTGTTGAGGCGTTCGATCTTGACGGAGCTTTCGATGATCAATGCGAGCTTGCCGTTGCGAATGCTCCAGGTTCCGGTGGAGATGGGAGTCTGCACGAAGACTTTCTGGAAGAGGCGGATCTCCTTGACTTCCCGGACGGTGCTGAATGAGCCGTCGGCATTGAACGTCACAAAGAGGGCTCCGGCGCTATCGGTGTACCGCCACGTCCCCTTGAGCAGCTCTTTGACCTGGGCATCGGTGAGGACTTTGGCCGTCGTCCCGGACGGAGCTTGTTTGGGGGCAGGGGCGGGTTCTTTGGGAGTTTGAGGGAGGCGCTGCAGGACCATCAACAACTGCTTGGAGCCTTCTTTGGCCGAAAACTCCTTGGGACGAGTGGACGCTTCGGGATCGGCGAAGCAGACGATCAGGCGGCCGTTGTCGAAGCGATAGATCCCTGCGCTTTCTTTCTTCTGGCGGGTGCTGAGGTCGATGCCTTTGGGGTATTGCGTGGGGTCGACGGAGTAGAGCTTGACGTGTTTCTTGCCGTCCTCATTCGAGGTGAAGATGATGGCGTTATCATCGATCTCCAGGAGACCACCGGAGGGGAGCCATTCCTTGATGGCTTCCTTGGGGATGACCTTGCCATCTTCGACGAGTTCGACGACTTCCCATTTTCCCTGGAACTGTTTTGTTTCGGGATCGGGGTCCGCGGCCACGCTGAGAGAGGTGCAGAGCAGGGCGGAGAGAAGCAGGAGGGGGAGACGGGTGTGCATGCATGAATCCTTTCAAAAAAGTGTTTCCATTTAACGTGGATAATGTCGCAAACAATTCCGGAATTGACAACTCCCCCCGGATTTTGCGAGGGGCCTCGAGAAGGCTGTTGAAGATACCTGGCGGCTCGTGTGCAGAAAAAAGCCGCTGATCTTGCTATTGTGATGCCCGCGAAGCAAAAAAGCCGCAATCTCAGGCATTTTGTTCCACGTCAGTCTTCAACCTCGAAAGAAAATCTCATGGCCAAATCAACCTGCCCCGTGACCCGTGCGGAGTTTGTCGCCGATGCAAAGCCCGTGGAAGTTGTGATCAACGGGATCCCAATGACGGCGGAAGTGAAAGAGTTTTCAACCGGCTCTCTGGGTTGGTATTTGAACGGCAAAGCGAACATCAAAGTCGGGGAGAAGTCCGTGAGTGTACAAATTGGGATGAACCTGACGATCGTCGGTTCGAAAGATTTGCCCAAGGAATAGGCTCAGGAGAGATTTGCGAGGGCTCGTTGCAGCGGGCAGTTCTTCTCTCGTACTTCACGGAGTTCACTTGCTTCGCCGTGGCGATAACGGGCCAGTAATTCTTTGGACCGCTGCGCCAACATCCGTCTGACTTCGCGGCGCTTCCCTTTCACCCTGGGAATCGCCATGGAGTCATAGGCGGTCGTCTGGTGCCTCATCCAGGCGATGACGGCGGCTTCGGCCCGTTTCTCCAGAGGGATGCGTTTGGTGCGGGCGACCGTGCCGCTTCCCACGGGCGTGGCATGGTTCGCGACGGCCGCGGACAGCTTTCGGGCGAGATCGGCATGGTGGGGATGAAACGCGAGAAAGTCCAACACGGCTCCAGTGAAGTCCTCGACGTATTCTGATTGAGCTTTTTCCCGTCGCTTGCTGTCGGCCGCCTTACGTTTTGACCAGGCGTCCGTGGAGCGTTCGGCGTCGAGTTCGGTCCGAATCCGCTCGACGGTCGAGGCGGATGACCAGACACCTTTTGAGAAAACCTTGCGGCCTTTCTTTTCCGCGACAACAAAGTGATCACCGGCGGCTTTCACTCGCCGGGTCAGGGCGGCATCGCCGGGAGGAAGGAGCGTCCAGCCTTCCGGGATCGAGATGAGTTTTCCATCGGGCGCCCGGATTGTGTCTGGTGTCGGGCCGGGAGTGTAGATCATTGTCATGGTGCGTCCGTGCTCAAGGGTGTCAGTTCGCTCATTGTTGCCCGAATGCGACGTTCTGCAAGTCTCGCGCGGCGGGTTTTACCGTGCCAGAACCGCACGATCAGCGGACGGGGGCGACACCGTACGGAACTGGCCGAGCGCATTCGGGAGATCCACGCGGTCAAGGTTCAGAACGCTTGCGGAGCGGTCCGCGTGCATCACGCAGGGTATGCCACCCGTCAGGAAGCGCGTCAGAGCCCGTTTGAGTGCGTCGAAAGGTTCTCCCTCTGAACCCGACGGTACTCAGCCCTGGGATACGTCTCCCTGGAAGAGTTCGAGCAGGTCGTATACCCATGACCCCGCGCCGACCAAATCCGGGTGAGTCCAGTCGTCGATCCAAGCCGATCACAATTCCTGGTGACCTCTTCCCCTTACAGAAATTCGATCTCCGTCAGATCGAACTTGTTACCCAGATGCTTTCCCCACAGCTTCGTTACGAGCTTTGGAGGAATGGGAACCGGATTGGAAGTGGTGGGGTCCTTGCCAACATACGTCTGGTCGACAAATGTTTTGCCCGCAATTCTCCATTTCGTTTGGGGGAGTGTCGCGATGTCGCGAGCCACTAACTCAAAACGCCCCAATTTTTTTATATTCGTGTTGTGGGGCGCATTCTTGGGTCCCACCACGTACAGGCTGGTCAGGGGTTTTGAAAAACTAATGGGATTGTCATCCAGGAATTGGCGCAACGGTCCGTCATCCGCGGTCAAGTTGTCAATGAGTTGATGGTGGTGGGCTTCAGGTCCCGTTTTGGGAGGAAGGACAGCTTCATCAAATGCCACGGACATCACCCACACACTCTCAAAATGGTCCCTTGCTCCGTAGTCTCTGAGACCATATTGAGACATCCACGCCATTTTGTGAAAGAAAACCGCTACGCGCCCAGGACCAAGGCCCACGTCATGATTTTTGTCACACAATATCTCCATGTGTACTCCACCCGATGGAGACATGTGCTTACTGATTTCATCCGTCGACGCGTCTTTTTCCGCATTGGTGGTCCCGAGAGTTCCCCCGTTACCTGTGGCATTACTCACTGAGCAGTCCACGCACGCTCGGGAATTTCTGAGAAGTTTTGTCGGTATACGCAATCGCTCCAGGTCGACGCCATGGTGTACTCCTCTTCCGGGAACCAACGGGATCATTCATGCTCACCGCATGCTAGGTCATTCGACGACTTGCAACTTGGTTATCTGTTGCTCATCACTTCCATGATCGGGCGACCGGGCGTTCATGTTCCCGTCGCGTTTTTCTCATGTTTCATTCATCCGATGCTTTCGTTGCTTTAGGCGACTGAGGTTCGCTACTCTTTGATCGCTTAAATTCAGCAAAAGCGAGGAGTGCCAAGAAATCCGAACAGAACCGGAAATCCGGCCACTGACCATCGCAAACCTGCGAGGGTCCCCTCTGAGGGACAACTCCGCCGCGAAATCAATGAGCTGCAAGACGACTCCCGCCGCCAGACCAACTGCCCCAGCCCAAGTTGCAAAAACCAGATTAATCACGCTCGCATACAACCCTTCCCGACGCAGCCCCGATACTTTTCGGTCATAATCCAGTGCTTCCGGCGCAATGGCCCCCAGCATGGTCATCACACCTGCAAATGAAGCGCCCATCAGAAAGGAATCGCCACACAGCAACAACATGCTCCAACGCGCCGAGGTGAGAAAGACATAGGTCATCGGCCAGCAGAGCATCGCCCCTAATACTGTTTGCTCTCGCCCCCAACGCACGCCGATCACGATCCAGGCAGGTACGCTGATGAGAGCCCCAATGTAAAAGGACAACAACAACGGAATCGTCTGCTCCTCTTTCAGACCGTGGAAGTGCTCCAGCAAGAGAAATAGTTGCGCGAGCGCGACACGATTGGCGATGACGAGAGCGACATAGATCAACAGCAACGAACGAAACACCCTGTTGCGCAAGGCGTCCTTCACCCCTTGTACGAATCCGTAGCGGGTTTCCTGGTGCGGACAGAGACGTTCGTGAGTGCCCAGATACGCGATCACGGAAGACACTACCCCTATCAACACCAAGACAGCGGCGGCCGCTCGATAGCAGTCGGCTCGAGACATGACATGCCCCAGCAGGGTCTGTCCCTGTGCTTCCAGAACGATCGGACCGCTCAGCAATGCCAACAGGCTCGCCGCGGACTCCACGCAACTGCGGTATCCGACCAACCGCGTTCGCTCTCGTGCATCGTCCGACATTTCAAAAGCAAGCGCCATGTGGGGAATTGCGTTCAACGACAGAAATACGGCCGTCAACGCGGACAGCACCGTGAGGTACGTCAGCTTGAATGCGACGTTTTCAGTCGGAGAACAAAACGTGAGCAGAAAACAGACCAGCCCCGGAAGACCGCCGATGAGAAAGAAAGGCCTCCGGCGTCCGGATCGAAGGCGTGTTCGATCCGAGAGAAATCCAATGGCGGGGTCCACAAGGGCGTCCACCCACATCCGAACGAAGAGTGCATAACCGACCCAGATTGGATCCAGTCCGGCCAGTTCCGTGTAGAACAGCAGGAGAAAGGCGCCGCAAAATTCGTTGGCTACGGTGGGCGTAAAGCTGCCAAGGCCGTAGCTGAGCAATGTCTTTCGCGAGAGTGTCTGGCCCAAGATTAAGATCTCCCGCCCGTCTCGCGTTGGATTTCCAGCAAGCCTGTTGCCACCGGGCGATCCGTCGACAACAGATTGTCGATCGCGTGTAAAACGAAGTCCAAAGGACCGGCGTTTTGTGCGAGTTCCTGCGGCTCGTTTGCGAGGGCTGCGGCTTCTTTCGGATGGTCCAGCCAGTTCAGTAGCGTCATGCGACACTCCTCAGCGTCGAAAAGCCGAACAGCTGCCTGATGGCTAAGAAGTTCGTCGGCGATGACTCGGATGTTGTCGACATGCGGACCGAAGCAGATGGGGACGCGGTAACTCGCCGGTTCTGCAGGTTGCATAGCGTCGCTGGTAATTGGTGAATGTCCCTCCGACAAATGCGAGGTCGGCCAGCCCCCAGATGTCGCGGAGTTGACCGAGGGAGTCGGCCAATGTCACGGGAGAGGATTGGTGAACGGGTTGATTCATTTCGCGGACTCTCTTGAACGACATCCCGCGGCGGGCGATTCGTTGAGCGACTTCGTCGAATCTTGTGGAATGTCGTGGGACGGATCAAGCCCGGAGTTGCGGATAGAGTGGCTGTAGTTGCTCGTAGACCGTGAGCATCATTTCTTCTTCAGGAGCGTGAGTGCTCCCTGCAACGAGGATCGTCTCGGAATCAGAAAATCCCCACATCTGCCGCAGTCTTTGCACATTCAGGGAGTCTTTTTCTCTGGAAACACCATCGATTTTCAGGGAACCCATGATTTCCTGGAGATGTCGCAATTGGAAAAGTGTTTCGATCCATTGTGCATCCTCGTTCTGTACCACCCCCCACCAGGAAACATGCCGGAGTGCAGGACGGATCAACCAACCATTCCAGCGATGCTCGGTTTGCTCCCGAGGCGTCATCCGCGTGTTGAAAATCAGGATCGGAGTTCCGGATTCTCCGATTACTGAAATCAGATTGGGCCAAATATCGTTTTCCGCGATGATAAACAGTGACGGATGGATTCTCTGGCGTGCACGGCGTACTGCCCAGGTGAAATCGTAAGGAATAAGTGAGACGTAATCCCTGGGGAACTTTTCCCTCGCGACTTGCAGCGCCTCGCCATCGAAAACGGTGATCGCAAATACGAGATCTGAATGTTGCATTCGTAACCGTTCGATGACGAGCTGACAGAGCATCAGTTCCCCGATGCCGGCGGCATGAAACCATGCCACCCGCGCCGTTTGAGGAATGGCCGGGCCTGCTCCAGTCAGTCTTTCCCAGAAGCCTTTCAACACATCGAGGCGACGATAGCGAGGGACTATTCCCGCAATGAGAAACAACAGGAGTACGATCGCATAGATGAGGTTGCGGAGGAGTTTCATGAGTCACTTTCTACGGAACTCCTGGCCCCAGGTGGCGACATAACGCTGCGCACGAAACTCGCATACTCTTCCGCGGTGTCGATCCCGGGCCCCGCCATGGCGCCGGGAATTGTCACTACGCGAATGTCCGCCCGATGTTCCAATGCTCTCAATTGCTCAAGATCCTCGCGCAGTTCTCCGGGACTCGGCGGGAGTCTTGCATAAGTCTCTAGAAAATCGACGCGATAGGCGTAGATTCCGACATGCCGGTGCGCGCTCTGCAATTCAGCCGACTCTTGGTCGAGATTTAACTGGCGAGTGCTCCGGGAGAAAGCGGTCGCCTGCGTGGCCTGATTCATCCAGACTTTGACCACGTTCCGGCATTCCAGAGTTTCTCGATCATTCGCGTCAATTGGAACCGCGGCGGTGGACATGTCCGCTGAAGAATGCTCGACCAAGGCGTTGGCGACGCGCAAAATGGCGTCCGGAGCAACTTGTGGATGGTCTCCCTGCAGATTCACGACAAAGTCGAATTCTGCAGACCCTTTCAGCTCACGGACCGCCGCCGCGATCCGGGAAGTTCCATTAACATGAGCTGAACGTGATGCGATACTTTTGACACCGTATTGCTCCGCAATTCGGCAGAGGCTTTCATCGTCAGCGACAACGTACACGTCGCGAAAGAAGGACGGGGATTGTCTGAGCGCGGCGATTGCTCGATCGATGGCATAACTGAGGAGAGGGCGACCGGTAGAATCCAGGAGCAGTTTTCCCGGAAGCCGGGTCGAGGCTAATCGTGCGGGAATCATGATGATTCCCTGAGGTAGTTCAGCAGTCGTGGTTCGTCCTGTGCCCATGGACATTTTCAACAGAAGTTCGTGTGGCTGTGTCAGCACCTGGAGAGAAGGCGCAGGGGTCGTAAAGGCTTGGGAATTCGACGTCGAATCAACCGCGTCCAGAACTCATAGTCAGATCGGACCTTCAGAGTGTGGAAGTTCTCGTGTTCCTTTCGAATCGCGGCGGACTTCAATTCTTTTTGTGTCTTATCATCAAGGTGCGGTGCAAAGATCTCGGGGAGCCAATATTTCAACCACGTCTCTTCCGAGAAACAAATCCGCGCCATGATGGCGTGATTTCTCCAGACTTCGTCCCATCCTACTTTGTAGTGAAACTTACGCTTGAATTTATGATAAGCGATATGGCCGCAGAGGTGGAAAATATCAACACCCGAAAAGAACGCTTTGAGAGAGATGGCGCCCTCTGATCCTCCCCAGCCGCGCAGCAATCGACTCCATTGGACTTGGGGATAGATCTCGGCGGGGATGACATAAGCCGGTGCTCGCAAGGACGACATCGCCGTGACCCGACGAACGGGTTTCAAGATTTTCCACTCTGCCCCGAAAGGGGGTTTGTCGCGCGGGCTTTGGAAACGCGCACCGTGAATAAGGGCGGCGTTTTTCTCAAAGCCACACAGATCCGGGCAGACAATAGCCTGGCGCCTGACGGCGAGATCCGCACAGGCATCCAGGCAGCCTTCCGTCAGTCGCTGATGACCATCGAGATAGGCAAGGGTGCGACCTTTCGCGAGGCGCGTGGCTTCATTCCGGGAATACGCCACGCCCATGCGGGTTGCATGCCGGATGACGGTGACATCACGAAAAGCTTTTCCAGTCAGCGATCTATCTGTCGATCCGTCATCCACAACGATCACTTCGAAATCGGACTGGGTGTTGCGCCGGATCGAGTTTATCGTCCGGCCCAACTCCAGTCCTTCGTTATAAGCGGTCAGGATGACGGAGATCTCGGATGAGAACGACCTGGTTACCTCACGTTGCCGAGTCATCATGGGCCACAAAATGAAACATCAGATCAGTCGCCCTCCCGTTTCATCAGTCCTGAGAACGACTACTTTTTACGTTTCGGTGTCTTTTTGGCCGGAGCTTTCTTAGCCGGAGATTTCTTTTTCGCTGTCTTCTTGGCCGGAGATTTCTTGCCTGCAGATTTCTTGCCTGCAGCGGCCGCATTGTTATCTTTGCTGTCGTCGAAGACGCCAGGTGTTGGATCCGGTGCATGTGTCATTATTTGGTCTCTTTGAAAACGTCATGGTGGAGTTATTACGAGCCATCTGCATACTGACAAAATCAACGTGTATAGCGACTTGGGCCATTGCGCTCGTTTAATGCAAACCTTTGTTCGGGTCGCTAAGGCCTGATAGTGATCGTGTGGATCAGCAAATCCTGGAGGGAGCTTCCACCCCAGTAGTGGTCCTCAGGGGGTCCTGAGTTTCCATAACCTTTAATGGGTTCTGACGCGGTTAACAGCCATCGGCTGGTTGGTTCTCCTGCCACGGCCTCAAACAGTTGAATTTTGGATTTTATCCGACCGGGTAATCCAACGGGGGTTTTTAGATCAGCAACAGTATGGAGGATATTCTTTTCCTCGGGCGGAAGATTTTGATCACTCCAATGCCAATTGAATGCAGGATCCAATTCGCCGGGGACCCCCCGTTGACCGACGAAACTCCGATATCCTGGCAGGTATGGCGGCAAGTCGTCCGGATCAAAGTCTTCGACAGGGCTATTCTGCGGTACTTGTCTATTCCCAGGCTTCGAACCCAGATTCCGTAGTAGCCCGGAGAGGGCGGAACTGTTTTCTCATTCTCTGGAACAACACGACGATATCCATCGTCTTAACATCCGCCGGGTTGCGATAACGACACGCCATCTTCATAAACATGTCTTTGGGTGCAGCTGCATTGGTTTTTCGAAGCAGCGCAGCAACCCACTTTTTGTGCTGTGCCGTCGGAAAATCTCGCAAATAGACCATTGCTGTTGTGCGCAGCAATGTGATCGCCTGATTGGCTACATCAGCAGTGAGTGGTATCCCACCCGCCAAAGGTCCATACATCGTCCATACAGGCCCTGCCATTTTCTGTTCTCCTTATGTTGAACGATCGTTGGCCACGTTGAAGTGTGGTGATGTGAGGTCATCTTTTATGTCAAACTGTATACGGGTCGATTTTGTGTTCGACGCAGCCTGTTCCGAATAGAGGCCTCAGCTCGCCAGACGTGCAATGTGGCGCGGGGTTATAAGACCAGAAAATATCCTGTGACTTACCGTTTACGCAAGAACAAAGTCTGGTTGTGCAGCAAAATAGCGCGGTGAGGCGAAGCTGATGTTGCGATTATGTTTATTTCGGTGGGCGTGCTTTTAAGGTGCGCCGAGCGGAGGGTTTATCGTCCTGGCAAGTCGAAACCCAAGATGCAGCACCACGCCTGTATATGCTTTACCGGGAGTGCGATTGGCGATGCGGATACGATCCCCAGGGATAATGGCACTTCCTCCCCGGGTAATCCTTTGATTGTCGCGTTCAAAGGGCCCCGGATCTTCGCCGTCGATCTCCGGGAATCTCGGTGCCAGCTCATCAAAAATATTGTCGGTCCATTCCATCACATTTCCGAGCATGTCATGAAGACCAAAGTTGTTGGGGATCAGTTGTCCGACAGGATGGTTTTGTGATTGTGAGTTAGCAATCGTCCAGGCATAGCGCTCCGCCAGTTGAGGATCGTTGCCCCAGTAAAAAGCTGTGGGAGTTCCCGCCCGGCAGGCAAACTCCCATTCCACCTCCGTCGGCAGCCGATATCCGTTTCGATTGAGGTGATCCGGGAAAGGCTTGGCGAATCCCTGAGGATCGATCTCGTAACACAACTCGTTCTCCGGGATATGCTCGTTTCTGCTGAATGCATTGCAATACTGTGCGGCGCGGTGCCATGACATGGCTGCCGCAGCGCATTGCGGGTTCGGAATCACGTCATGTTCCTTATGACGAAACCCCGGGGTGAGCGCCAAGAAGTCGGCATGAGTGACTTCCGTACTCGCGATCGCAAAATCCCGATTGATGACTCTCTTGCGTTGAGCCTCATCCGTTTCGTGGGCATGCTCATCGGCGGGTGAGCCTGTTACAGTGACGATTGGACCTCGAAAAACGATCATCGTTTCGCCTGAGCCTGTGACGTACCAGCCGCACCCGGCGGTTGCCCGCCTCGGTGCAGAGGTGTTCTTCCACGCGCGAACTCGATCACCCTGACCCCAGGCGTTCAAGGTCAATTCCGCCGCCGAATGGATTCCGCCATCCGGATCTTCCTGAAAGAAGCGAGTCACTTCCGTCAATAATCTGCCGCGCACTTTTTCGGGAATATTGTCCAATTTTATTCCACTCAAACTTCTGAGGATCCCGGCTCTGATTCCGACTTCAGTCCGGCCGAGAAGGGTCGACAGTTTCTCGGGATGTGCACCTAAGCGGCTCAGGCGATCTTCGGCGTGACTGGTCAAATCGCGATCATCCGAAGAGGAAAGAACGGAAATCAGCGGATCCAACTGGTCAAAATCGAGAAGCGACACCGCAGCATACCCCTTGCGTTTCCGGGTTTGAATCCGGGTTTCCATTGGTCCAACAACCGGCAATGGAGTTCTAAAAACGCAGTCAGACTGTCCTGGGCGGAGCCGCCCTGTTGCCAGTCGCGGGGCCGTTTTCCCGTACTGACTGTAGATCAGCGGACAGTACAAGCCCGCCAGGATCTGCGGTTGATCTGGCGAGAACGCCGAGGATGTTGGCGGCTTCCGATCGATCGATCTGGTTATTGCTCAGAAACGTCTCGCGCAGGGGATCGAACAAATGCTTTCGAATGGGGAGGAGGGCCTCCACCCAGAAATCAAAGGAACCCGGATTACTCTTTACTTGCAGAACCAATTGATCCGCCAGGAATTTGAACTGCTGCTGCCAGCGTTGCGGCGGCGAAGTCTCAGGTGGCGGAGCGACTCTGACCAATGCAAGCCCGGCGGAAAAACGGTGCGCGGGAGAACTCTCCTCATTCTGCAGTTCTTTCCACAGGCGGTCGTCGAGACCCTGAGGATTTCCGCCTTTGAGCAAAGCATCTCGAATGGCGGAAAAGCTGCGGGGATCTGCTGCCAGCAAACCGGAGACAAGAATGTCTTCCGTATTCTTATCGACAGGGAGGGACATGGCTGCATGTAGGGCTTCGGTCGATTCCGTAGAATTCAGAAGCTTCAAAAGTGCCGGGCGGGCGCGGTTCCGATAGGGTTCGAGCTGTTTGATGATCCGAGGCACGTCCTGAGTGCTGCCCGTTCTCAGGGAGTTAACGAGTGCAGCGGCCTCGGAACGGTAACTCTGCTCCCAGACTCCCCAGACAATCAATCCCAGCATCGCAACGGTCAACAAGATGCGTCGCGAGTAGTATCTCGTTGCCTTCGTCAGGAGGATTCGCTCTGTGGGATTTCCGTTTACAACGCGACTGGGGACAAAAGCGAGAATATTGATCCATTCCAGAAATGACGGGAGGCTGCGTGCGGTGGGTCGCGCTGCCCAGTTTCCGGCGTGGTCTGCCAATGAGAGTTCCGCTCGGCCCCGAAGTGTTTCCTTCTGTTTACGGGTCAGCCAGTCTCGCAGTGAGGGAACGAGGTAATCGTGCGTCAGGTGGTAATATCTCTCTCGATTGGCAGAGCCGGATCCACTTCGAACTTCGCCAGTTTCCAACCCTTCCGGATCCGTGGGCGTAATCAACCGCAGGTCAGAATCCAGAATCCGGAGGAGAGTTTCGAAGTCGCGCGGATGCTCTTCATAACCGGAAACGGCGAGTAGTTCCTGGTGCGAACGCATTGCCCCCTTGATCTCGCGGCTTTGGTCCGACAGAAGCGCCTTGAGAACGTTCCGTGCCGCTCGCTGATGTAATCGGTGATTGGGACTGGCCGTTCGGCCGTTGAAGGTTTCTTCCAGGAACGTCACCCCCACTCCCGCGATGCCCCCGAAATTTTTCAGCGTTGCAAGGTTCCAGGGCTGGTCCTTGACCATTTCTGCGAACAATGCCAGTTGCACGGGAACGATGCGATCATTCTGGGCTAACTCCGCAACCGACTGGGCGATGAAATCCTTTTGATCGGCCTGAAGATCTCCGTAATGTCGCGGCAACGTTTCATAGGCCTGCCCGATTGCGATCAGCACTTTCCGGGCATGACGCGAGCTGAATAAATCAATGGCAGCGACATTTTCGCCGCGAACGAAGGGAACCTCCAGTTCGTCCATGAAATGGGTCACGGCCATCCAGAAATCGTCGCGCACGCCGAGAATGCACTGGAGCCGTTCGCCATCGCATTGTCGTAATGCCCGGACCAATTCCCCGGCCTGATCCGAGGCTCGTTCGTGCAACCACTGCTCAAACTGGTCCAGCACGATCAGCAATTTGCGACCGTTGGCCAGGACCTGCCCTTTCCGAATGGCCGCTAATGAGCCGACGAGATCAAGATCATGTGACAAATCAGGCAAGGACCGACGCAGCGATTTGAGCAACCGCGCTTCAGTATCGTATGGTGTGCATTCCACATAGAGAGGCGAAATTGTTTGGGGCAATCGTGGAAGCACGCCGGCCTTCATAAATGAGGATTTTCCGCAACCGCTCGGTCCATAGATCAATCCCACGCGAAATGTCTGTTCCGGGTCGAGTTGCGAGATCCGATTCACCCAGAACTGGACGCTGTCTGGAATTCCCTCGCGATTTCGCGGACCAGGAAGTAACTCCAGAAAGAAATTCGCATCGTCCCGGTCGAAGGATCGTAATCCTTTGGGGATGATGGGAGTCCAGTGAGCGGAAGCCAGATGGCCACTCGTTACCTTGACTTCCGAACCGCTGGAGTCGGAAACGATGACCGGCTTGGACTCTGCCGTTTCTTTAATTCGCAGAAATTCTCGGAGATCCGTGGCCATGTCGAGGGCGGTGTTATACCGATCGACGACACGGGGCGCAAGTGCTTTCAAGCAGATCCGCTCCAACTCCTTCGGAATAGAATCGTCAATCTGCCGCGGGGGGCGGGCCTCGATCGCAAGATCCTGTGACAGGCGATTTGGACGAAACGGACGCCGTCCCGTGAGCATCTCGTAAAGCATTACTCCCAGGCTGAAAATGTCACTGCGTCCGTCGACCAGATGTCCTTCGCCGCGGAGCTGTTCCGGACTCATATAGGGAACTGTGCCCATTGTCGGTTGCAGCTTCCCGAAATCCTCCTCCTTCAACGCGATGCCAAAATCGACGAGATGCGGCTGGTCTTCCAGGTCGATCAGGATATTTGCCGGTTTCACATCGCGATGAATAATTCGACGCAGATGTGCATAGTGCAAGGCATCCGCAATCTGGGACGTCAATTCAGCGATGGCCGCAAACGATAATGGAGTCCGCTTCAGTTTTGTGGATAGATCGCAGCCTTCAATGTATTTTGAAACGACGAAACAGAGTCCATCCTCTGTTTGGCCGCAATCATGGACCGGGACGATATTGCGATGATCCAGCTTTGCTAGAATCCTGGCTTCGATCAGATAAGCGTCAATATCGCTAGGGCTCTTGACTCGTGATCGATGGGGAATCTTGATCGCAACCTGGCGGTCCAGGACATCGTCGTGACTGAGATAAACTCGCCCGAATCCACCGTCTCCGAGAACCCGTAGAACTCGGTAACGCCCAATGGTCTCTGGACTCTGTGCGGCTTCCTGCCCCTCTGAATTCCGTGCTTCGCCCGCAGGCGGTCCCGCGATCGCCTCACCGGGAACGATGACCGTCGGCCCCACGTTCTTAGGGCCGGTCATCTCATGGTTGCGAGCCAAATTCTTGAGGGCCTCGTGCTCATTTTGCAAAACATCCTGCAGTTGCGGAAATCGCCCAATCCATTCGGCCAGATCCGGTTCAATCCCGTTCTGAGCCATTTGCTTCCATTCGGCGAGTACAAGCCTTTCCCGAAATGGATGATGGGCCGGAAGGTCAATGCGGAGTTCCAGATATCGTTCGATGGGTAGAGGTATTCCCCGTTCCCATCGTCGGGTCAGGTCAATCTCACAGATTTGAGCCAATTCGTCGGTAGGCAGCGACGGCGTCTCAATGAGAAAGAGGAACACATCCGGAGGATCACCCGTAATCTCCCAGAGGCGCGCGAACCGCGTGACCGGCTTCTGATCGATCGATGCCCCGGATGAACTCATGTTGATGACCTGAACGACCAGGTGACAAACCGGCGTACAGTGTAAAGTGAGACGTTTCTCGTATTTTGCGGGGGGGCTGATTGAGAATCAATAACCTCCCTTCGAAACTCTTTCTTTTCATTCAAAATCGCATAAATTGATCACCCTGATCGCCGTAACCGAGTATGAGGAGGTGTGAGGAACCCGCAATCGAAGCGAATTGACCAAACCCTCGGTAACACATTCCTTAAGCGCATCCTTCCAGTTCGATCGCGAGCAGGCGCATCTTGCATAGCCTCCTCAACTAATCCTATAGTGCAGTCTCGCACCCACTCTTATCCGCGAAACGCATTCTCAATGCACAACGTCATGAGGATGAGTATGAAAAACGTTGTTGTGCAATTTCTAAACGATCACGCTCCTGAAACAGGTTTCACACCGCTCGTGAGAATTATCATGCAAAGTCCGATTCGATTCTTGTGGATTGTTGTGATCTCATCCTCACTTTTTGTAAGTGCGCAGGCCGAACCGCCAAAAGACGCGGAAAGCGCCACTGAATACCGCGCAAGAATCGGAAAACTCGCGAGAGAGGTGATTTCTCCGGAACGAGGTTGGGCGGATCAATACGCTTATGATCAACAAACCGCTGTTGGCACAAGAGTCCTGGAAGGACAGATTGCTCGAAAGGATCGCAAGCAGGTGGGCGCTAAACTCCGATACGTGCTCTTTGAACCAGAGCAATTTTCGGGATCCGCAATCCTATGGCTGGATGGTGCTGAAAAATCGCCCTCTGCAGCCGGACACTCCCGTCATCCTTCAGCCACTCCACGCAGCAACTAATCATCGTCACCAGGATCACCTGGTTATCAGCCGTCAATTGCCGAACCTGGTTATTCCACCGAGCAATGTGCACCTAGCTCCTCCTTATTGGCAGAGTTCTGTTCCAGCGTCATTCATCAATGAGATCAAATTGGGACCAATGCTGGTCACCGCCGGCTTTTGAAGGCGCACCGGCCAGCAAGTCAACCGTCATTGCTGGGCCCCAGGGCCAGCCTCGGCCAACGTGAAGTTCACCGCTCATCGCCCTCGATCGTTGGTGATCTCGGAATCTTCCATTGGCAGCCCCGTTCAGCTCTCGGTACATGGTCACCAGGGGACTCTTGATGAACTGGCCTCCTTAAAGGATCTTGGCGACGGTTTCGTCGAAAAGAACCCGCCGACCTCCTCTTCGTTGCCGGCCGCAGGGCGGTCGTGAAATCGTCAGGGAAACCACGATGATGAAGTGCAGACGGTGACCCGCTCCCGGTGTACCAAGTGTTAAGTGGTCCACCCTCCAGGCCCGCAGCCCCACGAGATCACCGCCCGATCAATTGACGGATGACCGTGGGTGAGTTCGTTGCCGTCCACCGGCAAAGGTCACCCCGGCGTTGGTTGACCATCTTGATCGCCTTCGGTCGTTACCGCCACCACGGCCGTTAACTCGGCTCCATTGCCGCTGCTTGGAAAACGACCCGTCGTAGGCACCGCCGTCGTTTGGCCCCCGGATGTCGTGAGCACGGTCAAAACCCAGGCGTAGCCGACCGCCTTTGGATCGTCCGGAAGCGTCTCCAGCGGTGCCGGATGAAGGAGGTGGCGCTGGTGATCTTTCCTTGACTCCTTGCGGGAGGATGCAAGTCCTGGGCGGGACGCCGAAGGGACGTTGGGGCGTCCCCCTTGCGAGTCATTTTCCGTTCGGGGAACAGGTCGGCGATCAAAGCCATTGGGAGTCGGTGAGTTGTGGGCGATCGTGCGGTCCGTGTGGACCTGGTTTACGGCGGCACCGTCTTGGCCACCAGGTCAGCGTCAGCACCATGATGAGGGCCTCCTTTCACCTCTTTCACCATGCCAACTCCCAAGCCAATCCGTTCACTAATCTGCAGGATTTGAAACCGGCTCTTGTGTTTACCATGCAGATGAAGGCATTTCGCTGGTTACGAACCACTGGGGCGTCTCAAATAACGGGAATCCGCCCCTGCTTTAGAGGCATGAACTTGGGAAAAAGTTTCTCGAAATGCCGGTTTCCTGCGTCCGGTATTGGGGGAGAAAGACACTATAGGTATTAGAAATACCTCTATATCTCAAGTTCTCCACCGAAGCCGTAGGGCGTACATGGATATCACCTCACTGATCGTCCTTGGCTTTGCAATTCTGGTAACGGTATCTATCCGCCGTACTCGAAGCACAAGGGCACCCAATGGGGGCAAGCACAAAATTCTTTAGTTTTGCATATTCAGCACAGGCTCTTCGAATCTCTGTGAAAGTCCTCGTCGAGAGAATCGAAGCGGGGCGGTACGTGCAAAATGGAGATTTGGAGGAAATGAAGTGGATCAAAGATCCCAAGACAAATGCTTTTGTGCCGTACCAGAGGAAAGTCAGAAAAGCAGGCTTAAACGGTGCAGCGAGTTTTCTCGCAGACATCGCAGTCCACTTAGCTCCTCAGTCATGGTCTGGAGCGGTGCCACCGAAAGGCGATCAGGCCCTTGGGGTTCCCGCACGAAAAGTTCCATCGCCACAAACGGCCAAATGTGCCCACGTTTCTTGATCACTCACGTTGCGTTCGTCAATCAACTCGAATTTCTTCGGGTTCGCCTTCAATAACAGCAATCTGCCGGATTGGTCCAAGGCAAGAATACGATCTCCCTGAGCAACCAAGCTGGAGTATTTCCCATACGGTGTT
Source organism: Planctomycetales bacterium (assembly GCA_046349635.1). GTDB lineage: Bacteria > Planctomycetota > Planctomycetia > Planctomycetales > Planctomycetaceae > JAXMBX01. Next base: position 29,389 of record JAXMBX010000002.1, on the reverse strand, counting down.
GAGGTCCATGTCCGCTCACCCGTCAATAAGTTGATGCAGGCAAATCTCTGGTTTTGTAGGTGAATATAAGCATGGCTGTCGATAACGACCGGCGTGGACATGTAGCCTTGGGCTTTCTCTTGCCATCGCTCCTTCACACTGAAGTGTCCCTCAGTGCTCGTCACGCCAAATAACCAGGATTTGTTCTGGTAAGAACTGAGTGAAAATGGCGTTGTCGAATACGACCGGGGTCAGAATGTTCATACCCCGAAACGAAGGCACTTTCTGCTCCCATAGGATCTCGCCATTTTCGGGATTGATCCCGCCAGCTTTTCACGGGTCTGAACGATAATCTGTCGGATTCCCGCCAGCGTGGCGATGATTGGCGACAGGAATGCCTCCCCATCATCCCGCCGTCATCTTTTAGAGTTCGCCCAGATGACTTTTCCGGTCATCTTGTCGGGCTTGACGAATGAGGCCGCAGCTTGAACGTAAATTGCATTTCCATCGACGAGCGGAGAGCATACGAAGCCGAAACTTGGCAATGGAGTGCCAAACTCCTTAACAAAATCCATTCTCCACTGTTCGGCCCCCGTTTCCCCATTGAGTGAGACGAGCACATCACGCATTCCGGCCACAAACGGGCTCTTGCCATCAAATGCGGGTGTGGATCGAATCCAGCTTCCATTGGATGCAGCAAGGAACTGTCATTGCTCCTGGCCATTCCACTCGCCATCGCTGTTTGCCAGTTTCTCGGTCTAATGAAAGAACAACTTCGTTCTTGCCCTCGGTTCCAGTCACAAAGACAGAGGATGCCGGCGACAATTGGACCTGAATAACTCTGGGGTAAATCCACACGCCATTGTTTAACCAGAGAGGTTTCCAGAGATTATCAGGCCAACGTGGACCGACGAACTGACCGTCACGCGTTGGCCCTCTCCACTGATCCCGAAGACGGGTTGTTCGAGTCGGCTCCAAGAATTGGAGTCACAGTGGACAACAGGAGCGTCATCAGGATTCGAACGAATTGTGACTTCATGACGACTTTCCGTGATTAGCATCAAAAAACAAAACTTGACCCCCATCTCCTAAAGGCGAGATGGGAGTCATTCTGCTGGGCGACCCGAATATGCCCTACTTGTTTCTCAGGTGGCAGAATCACCGTGTCAATCACGTGAATCACACCATTTGACGTGATGATATCAGTCTTGACGACCTTGGCGTTGTTCACCAAAACGGTGCCATCCTTTACCGTGATGGTGACCTCCGATCCCTCGACAGTTTTGACCTTCTTGCCATTCAGCTTGATCACATCTGCTGCCATCGCCTTCGATGGGATAACGTGATACTTTAGAATCGCCACAAGTTTGTCCTTGTTTTCCGGCTTCGGGGGCTTTCCACGGTTCCGGCTGGCAGCTTTTGAATGCATCATCAGTCGGAGCAGAACGGTGAAAGGCCTTTCCCCTTCAGAGTCTCCACGAGGTCGGCGGCTTTGACGGCGGCGACAAAGTCTGAAAAGACCCAGCAGGAGCTGGTGTCAGCAATATCCTTTTCCGCCGAAAACACTTGTGCACAGCACAACTTCCTTATCTTTTCACGATCAGTTCTTCATAACTTCCACTCCGTAAACTGTGAATTGATTTCCATTTTGATCCCCTTTGGACAACTACGTGCAGAAGAACCGCAGTAAGTCTTTCGTTTTAACTGCTCTCAGAAGTTTTTTGACAGCACGAATTGAAGACCGGAAAATATGGCATCAATCTCTTCACATCGGCCAAACCTGGGCTTATGGCAACACGACAAACCGAATTGACCGAACGCTTCCCGTCCCACGTCGTGTGTGCCTGGCTGGGGAATTCCCAGGCCATCGCTACGAAGCATTACCTGCATGTGACGGACGAACACTTCGAGCGGGCGGCCCTGGTGACGTGCAGCGCGCAGTAAAATCCGGTGCAGCAAACGCCCGCAGAGGCCCGAAATGGGTCGCACGGAGCGCATACCGAACGCGCGTCAAAAAAAACAACCCCTCAATTTTCCGCAGAAAACGAGGGGTTGCGAGATCTTGCGACCGGTGAAGACAATCTCGTCACCAGTCAGGTGGGCGATGAGGGATTCGAACCCCCGACATCCACGGTGTAAACATGGCGCTCTAACCAGCTGAGCTAATCGCCCGATCGCTACAATTTCAATCACCGTGACAACTTCACAGCGACAACATCACGTTGACAGATTCACATTCTCAAACGACCCTCCCGCGAAGTCAATCCACACCTCCTTCTCTTTCCCGGTTCTCTCTCAGAATCGGTACGGAGTTTGCATTTTCACGCCTCAGACGAAAAGGACGTCGGATCCCGAACTGGGATCCTGATTCTCACAGGCGCACCGGCCTCGACAGCTTGGTGAAAAACAGGCCTTGGACAAGGCCGCGGAGAGAATTGGCGGCGAGGATTTTTCCACAGACTCGCTACCGATTCGACATCCGTCATCAGCACCGCGAGCTTGTAAGACTTACAAACCCAGGGTGCAAAAACTCGCCAGTGAGTTGCTGCGGAGAGAGTGTGGGCGTTACAGCCCATCCGACCCGCACAGTGGATTCCCGCAGGGAGAAAATCTGGCCGTACGGCGCTCCATTTCGGAAGCGTCCGGAAAACCCGTGCTAGATTTTTCCTGTGATGCCATCGGACAACATTGTCCTCCGTACGGACCAAGCTCCCCAATCGGAACTTTCCTGCGGGCTTCACACACAGAACCGTCCTTCCCAATGTCCTGAGAGAGCCTTGGGAAGATCCACAGAGAGAGAACATTCCGGCGGTCGCCGGACGGTCCCCCCCACAGGGCCGCAATGTGAGGACAACAGACATGGGTTTCCTGAAGCGTTTCCTGAAGAATGTCTTCCGCGACGGCCAGACTCACACGGGTCGCAGCAGCTTCGAACATCTCACCGAAGCGCAATTGGAAGCGCACATGAAAGTCGTTCAGTATGGCGACTTCACCCTCACGGACGCGGTTCGTCCTTCCTTCGACCTGCAGGTGATTCCCGCCGCCGGTTATCGTCACGACGTTTATCGTGACAAGGAAACCGGCGTGAACGTTCCCGTCCTGATGGCGTCGGCCTCGAAGGACCAGCTGCTCGAAATCTTTTTCGAACTGCTCGCTCCGCTCGGGACTGAAGTGGACGTGGTCCTGGAAACCAGCCACGAAAAACAACGCCACGGCCACGAAGACCTGTATCGCGAACACATCGACCTTCCCGTGCTGAAGAGCACGCTGTACGACTTCGAAGACATGCTGCTGAATGACGGCTGCACGGGCATTGCGGTACTGAACCCCGGCATCCCCCTCGAAGTCCAACTCGACGAACACAAGCTGTTGATCATGTACGGCCAGGATCTCAGCGAGTTCGAGGAAATCCTGCAGGAAGCGGGGCTCCCCTGTAACGACGATCTGAAGTTCATCACAGAAGCGGAACACGTCCACTCTTCGAGCGATGAGCACAGCCGCCACTTTGACCAACTGAAATACCGGCTCGGTCTGGACGACTGAGTTTTTGACCCGATGTTCGGGCGATTGCGCGAGACGACGTTGGAATCAGGAAGTCGCCTCAAACAGGTAGCCCTCTGTTTGACCATCCCGTGACACGGCCTTGAGCGGCGGACAATTCCCCGAGCGGAACAGTCCTACGTCCTCAAGCGTGTCCTCTGCGACGCACGCTGATCAGGAGAAACGATCATGCGAACCTGGACTTTGTGCAGCCTGTGTGCGCTGCTCACCTGCCTCGGCTGTGGGACGATGTCCTACAACCGGACCAATCGCCCGTTGTTTACGAATCCTCCGCTGGGGAATGGGATGCCCCTCATGCAGCCCCCGCTGATGAATCCGGCGCCTTCTCCGTTGACGCCATCTGCCACGCCGACACCGGTCACTCCCCCCGCGCTTCCGTCCGGGCCGAGCCTGAATTCCCCGACGGGGAAATCCCCGGGCCAGGTGGGTGCCGCCCGCGTCAGCCGGTACCGAACCAACAACCTCACCAAGGCCTCCAATCCTCCTCCGGTGAAGGGGTATGTGGAGCTCGGCCCGCCGCAGGAAAAGAACGCGTTGAGCGACTGATTCCAAGGGGGACTGATTCAAGGCATGACCGCGGCTTTGCTCAGGGGAACAGCTCCAGATTGTTGAGCTGTTTCCCAGCCTGGTCTTTGGCGGAGAGAACGGGGGTCTGAACCGGCCAGGGGATGCCAATCGCCGGGTCATTCCAGAGGAGGGTCCGTTCGTATTCCGGAGCATAGAGCTCCGTGCATTTATAGACGACGTCTGCGGATTCGCTCAGGACGCAGAACCCGTGCGCAAAACCGGGAGGAACGTAAACCTGCCGGCGATTTTCCGCGTTCAACGTTACGCCCACCCACCTCTTGAAAGTGGGGGAACTTTTTCGCAGGTCGACCGCGACGTCCCAGATCTCTCCTTGAAGGACGCGGACCAGTTTTCCCTGGGGCTTTCCGATCTGGTAGTGCAGTCCTCGCAGGATATTTTTTCCGGAACGGGAGTGGTTGTCCTGCACGAACTCCGGAGCGATCCCTCCCGCGCGGAATTTTTCGCGGTGATAGGTCTCCATGAAGAACCCCCGATGGTCTCCAAAGAGCTCCGGGATCACGATCAGGACATCAGGGATTTCGGTCGGTTGAAACTGCATCTCAAGTGATTGGTGACAGGCCTGTTCAGGAGTGATAAAACCGGGTCCGGTGCCTCGGTGGCATAAATTGCACAATCTCTGCGTCAAAACTGCAAAAATCAGGACTCCCTCTCGCTCGATGCCCCCTTGCTCCCTATACAATAAGGAATTGAACCGGTAACTTTGAACTCAGGACGGGCTTGGAAGCCGCAAAAGACCGGATCGACTCTCCGTGGGGAGTGATCCTGGAGAACTTGTGCGACACTTTCCGGCCTTCCTGGACTTGGAAGTCCCCGGAGGGAGCAAAAAGCCCGCGAATGGCACCCTGTTCGCTGGTTGTTTGCACCGCGTCTCGCATGATCTCATCCCTTGTCCTCACGGAACGGGTTGTCTCTGTGAATCCTCGTACTGCGACGTTTTCCCGCTCTCTGACGGAACGGCCTCTGTCGGATCGATCCGTGCAGGACCTGTCCGATGTCACGGCGATTTACGCCACCTATCAACTCACCTGCTCCGCGGACGAAGTGGAAGGGCTCGGCAAGGAAATCGCCTTCGAGCAGACGGTCGAAGTGTCCCCGCATCTGGTAGCCTCGCAGACGATTCTCGAGGAAGTGGTGGGGCGCGTGGAAAATGTCGAGCCGCATCCGAACCGCTCCTCTTTTCTGGTGACCATCCGCTATCAGCCGCATCTCGCCGGGAAGCAGATTCCGCAGCTCTTGAATCTGATTTACGGCAACGTCTCGATGAAGGCGCGGACCCGGCTGGTCGATCTGCGGCTGCCCGAGGATTTCCTGAATGCTTTCCCAGGTCCCCGGTTCGGGATCGAGGGTTTGCGAAACCTGCTGGGAGTGCAAGAGCGGCCGCTCCTGGCGACGGCCCTCAAGCCGCGCGGATCGTCAAATGCGGAACTGGCATCGCTCGCGCATGAGTTTGCGCTGGGTGGGGGAGACCTCGTCAAAGACGATCACAACCTGATCGACGACGATCTTGCCCAGTTCGAGCAGCGGGTTTTGCAATGTTCCCAGGCGGTGCAAAAAGCCTCGGAAAAAACAGGGCGGCCGTGCCTCTATCTCCCGAATCTGATTCTCCCCACCGAGCAACTGGAACCGGCGATTGAATATCTCCTCAATCACGGCATTCAAGGGGCGCTGGTTTCGCCGTTCGTCATCGGGCTGGATACGGTCCGTGCCCTGGCGAAGAAATATCCCCTGTTTTTGATGGGGCATCCGACATTCAGTGGTGCGCTGTTCCACGACGGGACGCATGGAATCGATCCGGGACTGATTCTCGGAACGCTGTTCCGGCTGATCGGCGTGGATGCGTCCATCTTCCCGAATGCCGGCGGACGATTCTCATTCAGTGCGGAAGAGTGCATGGAGATCACTCTTCGGAGCCGCGAGCCGCTGGGCGCGATTAAACCCGCCTTTCCCACTCCTGCCGGAGGAATGCGGCTGGACAACATTCCCGAAATGGCGGACCAGTTCGGCTCGGATGCGATTTATCTCATCGGTTCCGCGCTCCTCTCCCACTCCGGGGATCTGGTTCAAAGCACCCGGATTTATCTGGACCGGATCGAGGAGTACTTTGCCTCGCGGATCGTTCCCCCGGCGACGCCGGCGGCCTCATCGTGTGAACTTCCGAAGACGGCAAGGCTGCCTGTCGTCGGGAATCAGGTGCAGTACCTGCCATTTCAGTCGAGTTACCAATGGGAGGGGCGTGAGCCGGCCCAGTATAAGAAGTCGGCGGAGATCCCGTTCCAGGACGTCACCCGCCACGAATTGATTGGTCAGCGGGGGGAAAAGGCCGCCTTCGATCTGCGGTATTTCGAAATCGCTCCTGAAGGGTTCAGCAGCCTGGAAAAACACGTCCACACCCACACGATTATCGGAGTCCGGGGAACGGGAACGCTGCTTTGCGGCGAAAAACAATTTCCCATCCGTCCAATGGATGTCGCGTACATCCCTCCGTTGCAGGTTCACCAGTTGCAGAACGCCTCTTCCGAGCCGTTCGGGTTCTTCTGCATTGTGGATCATGACCGGGACCGGCCCGTCCCCGCCTGAAGACGACGTAAGCTGTTAATATTCATCAGCTTGTCGCAGTGGGATATCTTGTTTGGCGGGGGCCAATTCTGGTTCTGCGGGGCGGATTATGCCGTAAAAATGAATTGACAGCCGGTTTGCGACCGATAAAATAGAAGGACACACTGAGACTCAATCTCAATAAGTAAGTCACTCCTTCGGTCGCCGGGTGGTTTTGGATGTCCCCTCCACAGTCCGCTTCGATTCTCGAATCTTCTGCGGTCCAGCCTGTCTGTCAGGGTGAGGTGGTTTGTCGCTGCCTGAGAGTGACGGACTACGAAATCCAGGACGCGATCGACACGTTAGCTGCGGTGACCGTCAAGGATCTGGGGCGTTGCACGGGGGCGGGACAAGGTTGTAATTCCTGCCATTTCCGGTTGCGGCAGATGCTCAAACAGTAGCCTCAGCCCGTTTCCCGGATGAAATAAAAAAGACCCCGAATTGATCGGGGTCTTGTCGTTTCCGGCAAACTCGATTCCGCAGGCCGAATCTGCTCACAAAATGCGGTTGGGGATCACATTGGATCTGCAGTTTTCTGAAACAGACCTTCGTCCAGAGCATTTTGTGACAGAAATCAGTGTCCCTCGGGGGACTCGCCAATCTGTTCCTGCAGGTAGTTCTGGATTCCGACCTTGGAAATCAGATCGAGTTGGGTTTCGAGCCAATCGACGTGTTCTTCGGATTCGACAAGGATCTTGGCGAGCAATTCCCGGCTGCCCGTGTCATTCAACTTGATGCACAGGTCGATGGCCTCGTTGTAGGTTTTGACGCCGCGCGATTCCAGTTCCAGGTCGTATTCGAACTGCTCCTTGACGTCGGTCCCGGCCCGGATGACGTCGTAACGGGCGATTTCGGGAACCCCTTCCAGGAACAGGATTCGGTCGATGAGCATGTCGGCGTGCTTCATTTCCCCGATCGACTCGTGCCAATGCTTCGCCGCGAGTTTGTTGAAGCCCCAGTTCTTGTTCATTTTTGACTGGACGAAGTACTGGTTGATCGCGGTCAACTCGATGGTCAGACCCTTGTTCAACGCATCGATAATCTGCGGATTACCTTTCATTGTCTTTCTCTCCTCATTAAAAGGGCTGGCTCTGAATTCCGGGCCATCCCTCTGATTTCAGTGGAATGCTTGTTTGACGGGGAAATTCTAGCGCTAATCGATATTGAGCGTCCAGCGAGATCGTGAGATTTTCGCGGATTTCAAGCCGATTGAGATCAATTCCTGCCGTCGATTTTCCGGATGCAGGTTCGTATCGAGAATGAATCCCAATTCACTCCCGGGATGGAAAATCGAGTTCGTCCTCGGCGACGGGAGAGCCGGTGGAATCCCCCTTGGCGTAGAACTGGCGGAGGTCCAGTTCTCCCTTCATTTCGGTGTCGATGATCTGCAGGCGTTTTTCCAGAAGTTTCATCCGGGCTTCCAACGCGGCGGGGGAGAGGTAATCGTCCGCGGCCCGCACGGGGCGCGGAACGGCGGGATAGCCGAGTTGCCGCTGCAACGCCGCAAACATGTACAGCGGATCCTTTCCCCGATTCGCTTTCGCGATCCGCCCCTCTTTCGCTCCGAAGAGAGGTTTCTGCTCCGGCTGGAAATCGGGATCGTGTCGTTTCCGCTGTTCATCGATAACCGCCTGATCGGACCGCAGATAAATCAGGTCCGCGAATTCGATCGTGCCGAGCAATAACCGGCTGCGCAGGATCCACTCCGCCCATTCGGGAGTGTACGCGGGATCTTCCGCCATCGCGCTGAAGCCCCGGTCGAAACCCAGCTTGTTCCGGCTGATGCACTCGAACTGATAAATGAACAAGCCCTGCGGCGGAGCGGGTTGGGCGCGGTACTCCGCCTCGCGTTCCAGGACCAGCAGCGCCATCCGATGATCGAACTGCGAACGGTCCTCTTCCGCACGGCTCATCACGAACGCCTGAAAGGGGGTAAAGTAATGGCTCAGCCGCGCCATCCCTTCAGCGATGTGCCCATGCAGCAGCATTTCCCCTTTGAGGAATTCCAGAGCATACGGGAGCTTGGTGGTGGAAAGAATTTCCTCGAGTGCGGACTCCAGAATTTCCTGGGCGGGCATATTCTGGTCCAGCCGCTCCCGGTAGACGCGGAAGAAGTAGGCTTGCTCGATGTATTCTTCACGGTCGAGCGGGGGATTGGGCATGGAACGCGCTCCCGAAACGGAGAAGTGGACGACAGGATCAGCAGAGCATGTCGCGGTCCTTGCGGTCAAGTCAGAAATCGGCGGCCTCTTTCAAGGTTGTTTTTCCGCGGACAGGGTCTTCTGCACCTCGACGGCGATCAGACTTCCCAGCCGTGCATGACCGTAGACCGAAGGGTGAACCCCATCATAAGCCGTCTCCGTTTCCTGCGACACGCGAAAAGTTTCCTTCAAACCCTTGGTTTCGACCAGGTAGACTCGGCGATCTCCGGCTTTGTGCCGTTCGGCTATCGCGGCGACAATCTCCTCCCGATGCACCCCCAATGTGGGGACAATGCAGAAGAACCGGGAGTGGGGGCAGGCCTTCCGCATCTCCGTCAGCCAGGTGATGTAATCCGTCGTGATCACCTTGTCATAGTCATTCGTTCCCATTTCGCAGAAAATGAAATCCGGTTCCGGCATCAGTTTCCCATCGACAAGTCTCGAGGTGCTTTCCTCGTGCCTGTCCCAGGTCTTCGTCAACGGCGGAAGATGGATCTGCCGAGAGATTCCCTGGCCTCCCGATCCCAGTTGGCCGTATTCACAGTCGAGCGCGGCGCAGACCAGCGGAAACCAGGTGACTCGGGCACTGTTGGGCTGAAGTTTCTGCCAGGACGTGAACAGCCCTTCCGCTCCGACTCCCTCCGTGATTGAGTCTCCGAACGCGATGGCATTTCGGGGGCGACGAGTCAGAGGAAGGAGTGTTCCGTTGTGGTCCAAGACGAGTCCCGCCAGCCGCAGGTGGGTCTTGGGAGATGTCCACCGCTCGAGAGTCAGATCCGAGGCTCGAAAGACCAGTTCCAGCTCGTGAGTTTTCGCCGGATCGAGTTTATCGGCCAGCGGGAGTGTGTAGACTTCTGCCGTTTTTGTGAGTGGGACGATCTGGAAGGGACCATGATTCACCGAGAACTCGATCACCGGCATCGATTCCGGCGGACAATCCTTGTTCCCCGTCCCATCGATCCTGAGTCCAAGTCGTCCACTGCTTTGAAACCGGGCTTTCAGGTAAGCGCCCGGCATCACCGCTTCCATCCTCCTGTTCTGTCCGCTCCCCGTTTGTTTCCAGACATACGGAGAGAGAAGCAGATGCGAATCGTCGATGGCGATCTCCTTGTCTGCCCCCGAAGCAGGAATATCCACAGCGAGCAACGCGGCCAGAAACAGAAGTTGACGAATGAAGAGCATGGAATGCCTCAGTTTTTATAGGGACAGCAGTACGTCAATCGTTCTCTGTCATACCATTCCGATTTGTTTCGCGACAGGAGGCCTCATGAAAAACAAAACGATCCACCGAAAATCGATGGATCGTGAAAAAAGCAGAACTGGGGTCGGACCGATTACTTGTTCGCGGGTGTCGAGGGGGTGGCTGTCGGCTTGGACGGAGGAGTGGTCTTGATATTCGTGGCCGTCGTCGGCGTGGTGTTGTGATGCGTCACATGCTGTCCGGTATGAGTGTGATGGAACGGCGTCGTCTTCGCCCCGCGCGTTACGCGACGCATATTCGTGCGATGGGCGGCCGCCAGCTTCAATCCGGAGCGGTTTGCGGCGGAATGATTCATGGGATGAATCCGATGCCCCGTTGTCACTGCCGCATTGCACACCCCTGAAAACATCAACGCCAGCCCCAGCCCACCTGCGACAAGAAAGTTCTTCATGATCGTGTCCTTTTGATTCCAGGCCTCCCGAAACAGACGGCGGGCAACCTGCCCGTGCAACGCTGCCTCCGTGGAATAAACACCTGTGATACTGAAATCATAGCGCAGAATCGGGATTACATTGGCGCAAGGCGGGAGGTTGCGGTTTCGCAACAAAAGATGTGTGTGTCACAAAAAAGAAACGACCCATCGTTGAGGAATGGGTCGCAGCCAAAATCCGGGCAAGCGCACGGGAAACGGGAGATCACTGACAGACGCTCTCATGAGCGTTTGCACAGTGTTAACGCAGGACGGTGTGGTGATTGTGCCAATGAGGTCGATGGAGTTTATGCATCACCGTGCGGGTCGCGACGGGGCGAACCGCGACGACACCGGTGCGATTGATGGGGCGTGCATACGTTGCCATGCCTGCGTTTCCCACATTCGCCCACGCCATGACCAGACCCATTCCACAGACAAGCATCAGGTTTCTCATGATTTGTTCCTTGATTGGAAACTGTGAGTGGCACCCGCGGAAGCACGTTAGTTCCGGCATCGTGCCCTTCATTCAACTCTATGGAGAAACATCGAACCTGGTGGGAAGAAAGCCGATGACATTCCGGTAAGCCTGGTTCGATTTGCCGCTGCGCGTTGTCCCGGTTGGAGATCGGATTCCGCGGCAGATTTTCAACGTGACTTCGGAGCTGTCGACTTCGTAAACTTGTTGACGAAATCGCAAGGCTGCAGTCACTGTCGAGTTCATAGACACATCTCCGGGGAGTCCACAATGCGCTTTTCAGGGCTGTGCATTATCGCAGTGAATTTACTCTGCTGCATGACACCCGTTCTTGCGGACGACAAACTCAGCGCTCTCCCCCCAGCCGTGCGGGAGGTCACAATACAGGCGGGTGATCTCCGCCTGTTGCTGCGTGACAATTCCGAGTCACCGAAACGGGCGCTGAGCGGGATAGATGCGTTGTTTAATCTCCGCTCCGCCCCGCAGTTCGATGCGTTCGATCCCGATACCAGGGGGGCCTCGGCAGGGATGAATTTCGAACACATCATCAGCGGGCATAAGCACGAACACAATGCGTTCTCGCCACGGAGCGGGGCATATGCTTTGCATCACGAGCCGGGGAGCATGTCCGCCACGCTGGTCCGAAAATGGGAGGATGAACCGTGGAAGGTTTCCAGCCGGTTCACGTACAGGCTTGTAGCACCCCATTTCATCGATTTCGACTTCCGCTGCACGGTCGATGATCCTGCCCTATTCGACCCGGAGAAGTACGCAGTGTTCTTCTTTGCGAATTACATGCACGACGTCGAGCGGGTGGGGCTGAACTTTCGCGGGATCAACTCCCCCGTCGGAAACGAGGAGTGGATTTACGCCGATGCGCCTGCCGGCCCCAAAGACTGGAACCAGGGGGGGACCTACCGGCACAGGGAAGGCACGGAATTGAGGATGGCGACCGATCAGAATTTCCGGCTCAATACATGGAGCTATGACTTTCCCCGTTACACGCAGCCGTTTTATTTCGGCAAGGCCGCCCACGGCATGACGTTGATCTTGATGTTCGACAAGACGGCGACGTCAGAAGAGGAGATCCGGTTCAGCCTGTTCAAGTTCAAGCTGCAGAAGCACCCCCGGCCCGCGTGGGACTTTCAGTACGTCCGCAAGAAACTGGAGGCGGGAAAAGAATATGGCTTTCGGGGCCGGCTCGTGTGGAAGAAATTCGTCAGTCCGGAGGATTGTCTGCGGGAATATCAAACCTGGTCCGCCGGTCTGCCGCGCCGACCGTAGGCAAGGTTACGAAGCCGCCGGACCTTCAATGACCACTTTGGATTCCGGCAGTCCCAGCTTCTCGGCGATCCAGCGGGCGACTTCCACAGACTGCTCCCGCGTGGCGCCGTTCAGGAATCGGATTTCGCAATCTTTGGCAGATCCCTCCTCTTCATCATCCGTGAATTCAATCCCCAACTGCCAGGTGATCTGAGAGCCGGTCTTGGAATCGGGAGAGGAATGGACCGGGAGGACGCGAATGCGCTGAATCTCCTTCGATTCAATCGGGAACGAACCGGGCAGGTCAATCAGTTGCACGGTCCGGTTCATGTCTTGAATTTCGAGCCGTTGCGGAGAACTGCTTCCGATTCGCCCGAGATATTTGGAGGCGATCAAGATGGCACCCCAGACAAGCAGCATGACCGTCTGGCTGGGCATCGCGGATTGTGCGATGGTCACCAAGAACAAGGCGGCGAAGCTCAGGCCTCCGAACCAGAATATGAAGGTGGAGCAGGTGAGCGTGGGAGCGACGAAGAGAATCCAGCCGGTGTCGGTCTCCTGAACCGTGTCGAGGTAGGATCCTGAGAGGGGAATGTTACTTTTCGGCAGGCCTACGCCCCAGAGAATGAGCACGACGACATTGAAAGGAGTGAGGGCGAGGAGGAGAAAGAGGTCACCACCGTCGAGGCCGGTTTCGAGGACGGCTGTTTCGGGATGTTTGGGGTTGTAGTAGACGGGGATCTGCTTTCCGACGGGATATTGAGCGATGATCTTCTCCATTTTGCCCTTCACCCCGACGCCGCCAACCGCGCTCTCCATCTGTCGGCGGAGTTTGCCGTGATAAGCCTTCTCCTTCACGGTGTAGTCGTACTCAATCCGCGGCAAGTAGGAGATGGATCCCTTGGAGCCTTTCTTTTCTTCGAGATCCGCACTGGTGATGGTCCCCTTCGTTTCCGCATAGGTGTGCGTCCAAAGGTTGGCAACGGTGCGGAAGCCGATTGCAACATCAGCGAAGACGATGGCGAGCGTCCAGATGAGGGCGAAGACAGGGCTGGCTTTTTTGGGTCCTTTCGTCTTGGTCGAGACGATCCAGGATCCGGATTTCTGAGTGGTCATTCTGGTTTCACCGCTTTCACCAGCCGGGCGACTCCCGCCGCGATCCGTTCCTCGACATCCGGCGCCCATTTGTCCGCAGGGAGCATGTATTCATGCAGAAAGGCGACCTCATAACCCCCCTCGTCCCAGTTCTTGCGGGTGGGGATGTACGCGGTGAGGTCGGCAAAGTAGGACGTCACCCACGTGTTTGGGCCATATTCCTGTTTGAAACGGAGAGAGTAGCCGACGAGAGATTCCCCGCCAAGCGCGATCCACAGCTGATCTCCCAGACTCCATGCCTGGATCGCGAACGGGGCGGATTTGGCAAACGTTTCTCCCGCGTCGAGTTTCTTGAGCATCCGCACGGCCCAGCGTTTCCGCACCGGGGAACCGTTCTGCGCGTGGGCTTCGAGTTCCGCGCGGGTCGGATTTCGCTCGAAGGGGAGATCGACGAACTCAAACGCGGCCCGAATCTTCGGCATCAACGGGCGCAGCGGTTTCTGCAAGGACTGAATGACCGATTCGGCGAGCTGGCTGCCGTATTTCTCCGCCAATTCCACGGTCCGACGGGGGAGGGGGTTCTGATCACCCCCGCACCCATCTACAAACATCGCCTGTGAGCCGGGATATTTCTTTTCGAGGGCGATCTGGGCGAAGCCGGCGTAGTCACCGCACCATTGGTAAAAGCTCAGGACCGTGTTGTGGCAGGCATACCCAAAGACGATCGCCTCTGTCTGTCCTTCCGGTGTCTTCACCTGCAGGACGGGAACGGAGTGATCGACCGGCCCTTTCGGAGTTTCGCCCCGGGCGAGGAGGGCGGGGATTTCAGCCTCCTTATTGTTACGGCGGTTCACGGCAAACGTGCAGAGACCTTCTCCCGCGGAGAGGGTGACGGGATGCAGCCTCGTGAGGGCCTCTTCCATGGTCTGGAGCATCTGCTGCGCGAGCCAGTCGGAGTAGTCGTAGACGCGTTTGCGTTGTTCCTCGTCGAGCGGGTAATAATCTTCGAGATCTCCCCGCACAGCCGGGGCGCAGTGATTGTGGGAATTGGTGATCCGGATCTGTTCGCGCCCGAGTCCCTGCCGTTTTTTGAGGGACTCGCAGAGGTTGTCGTACATCCACTTGGGGAGGCCGCAGAGGTCGGTCGTCAGCAGGACGACCTTGTAGCCTTGTGCATCCTCCAGGGCGAGGGCCTTGATCCAGATCGGATGCAGGATCCCCTCGGAAGGATGGTCCCGCCCGCCGTAGCCCGCGAGCCACATCGGCTGTTTGGGAGTGATGTCTGCCTTGGCGAGCCCGGCTTTCCAGCCCGCCGCTTCGACGGACCCTGTAGCGCTGACCAACAACAACCCGGCGATCAATCCGCTTATCACTAGACGCATGGTTTCTCCTCTGTTCTCCTCCCTATTCGAGCAGAAATTGTCTTGCGCCGAAAGGATTTGCGGTGCAGAGCCGCTGCCCACATTGTCTGGTATCGACAAAAGTAGTATGTTCTTGCAAGAGCGTTGTATGTCACCTTCCTGCAATTTCTTCCCATGAGTGTCTCACCTCCCGCGCCTCCGTCACCGGATACCACGCCTGCCCGCAGACATCAGGCATTGGGGCATTTTTGCGGTACTCCCGTTGGCTGTGGCTCCCGATCCTCATCCTGTTCCTGTTGCTCCTTGATTCCGGTACTACCGCATTGCAGCGATCCCTGATGTGGGTGTTCCGTTCGATGTGGCTGCGTTCCTCGCCGAGAATGAAATTCCGCCCGATGAAAATGCATACCGCTATTACGATCAGGTGACGCAGCGGCTCAACGGCGAAGAATATCGGAAGGCCGAGAATGCGTGGAACACGGTGGTCTCCTCGCAGACTCTCAAGGAGGCGCGGAGTTGGAAAGATCTATCACCCGAAGAACAGAAAGCGGTTCAGGATCTGAAACCGGTATTCGATGTTTTCCTGCAGGGGGCGCAGATGGAACGAGGGTACCAGCATTCAATCGAAAAGATGTCGATAGACTCGTTGCTTCCTTTCGCCCAGAATTCAAGAGGCCTGGTCGTCCTGGCAAAAGGGGAAGCATTCCGGCGGGAAGAGCTGAAGGACGAGGCTGGTGGGTGGGAGTGTCTGCGCGCAGCAATGCGCATGACGCGACACCTGACCCGGGGATGTGAAATCGAGTTCCGCATTGCATTCATGGACATGAAAGATCTGGGACTGCCGATCTGGGAGTGGTTGCTTGACGATCGGAGGTCCACTCCTCTCCTGAGGCAGGCGATCAAAGATCTGCAATGGACCGTCGCAAACACCCCTCCGCCATCCTTTCAGGTCAAATGCAATTATGTCCTGACGGAAAATATCTTGATGAAATTGGGATCTGAGTTCGAAAAGCTGGATCATCCCAGCATCATGAACATCGGCACATCCCAGTTTCCGAAACCGTTGCAGGGCCCGTGGAGAAAGTGCGTGTTCTTCGGACTCCAGACGATCGGCGAACCGAAGCGAGTGGAACGCCTGGCCCGGCAGATCTGCAAGAACCGGCTTTCCGCGTGTGATCTCCCGTTACAGGAACGGACGAAACTGACTCCCGAGGGAACTCCTGCGATCCAACCTCTATTCACAGTCTCAGCCAGCGAGTCAAAACTCCTGAGTCCTGCGTCGCTGCATGCCCAGGTGAAGTCTCAATTGCTCCCTCTCAACAGCACGTGGTTTCCCTGGGGCGTCGACTTCAGGGACCAGGATCAGGTCCGGCTCTGCAGCCTGATCCTCGTTGCCGCCCTGCAGGTCCATCACCGTGAAACGGGACACTATCCCGAGAAACTGACGGAACTGGTCCCCGGGATTCTGGATGCTCTTCCGGATGACCCGACTGTTGGCCACGGACAGACATTTCAATACCGGCGTCTGAAAGAGGGTGAATGCCAGCTATGGACTTCTGTCGGCTATGGTCCCGATTCAGAGATCATCCCGGAACTGAAAAAAGTTCAACCGGATTTTGAAGTCCACACAGACGGTGGTCTGACGTGTATTCTGAGGGGGAAGAAAGTGACGGAGTCGAAGCCACAAGCGAAATAAGGTTCGGATGATCCTGGAGTAAATCGACTCATCATGACCAGTCAAGTGGAGAACAGGAATTCATTCACAGCACGGATCGTCGCCGGACTTTGCGTGATGCTGGCGGCCGTTGACAGAAACGAGGCCTTCGGATTGGATCAGACGATGCTGGCCTTGGCGGGTCTGGTTGTGTGTGCTTCACTCGTCCAAGCACCGCAGGAGATTGGGTTGCGGAACGTGTCCGTCTCGGAGTGGTGGCGTTGGTTCCGGTTGGCCTGCCTGTTCGCTTGCTGCCTGTTGGGAATCGGTGTGATTCTCATTCCTGTGGCACTGGTTCTGGGGCAGCCGATTTTTCCGATGCGCTACCCTTTCAGTCTGAATGGACTGATTTTCATGTGCGTCTATGCCCCGGTGACAGAGGAAGTCACTTATCGATTACTGCTGACATTGGCATGTCGGCCGACGCTCGGGACTGGCGGGACAATTCTCGCGAGTGGCCTCCTGTTCGCCGGGGTTCACATTAATGGAGGAAACCCGGGACTCGACAATATGGTCGCTGGATTTCTGCTCGAATGGGTCTTTCTGCGCAGCCGGTCCATTCTGGTCCCCATCGCGATGCACGCCGGTGGAAATGCGCTGGCCTTTAGTGTCCATGTCGCCAGCTGGCACCTGTGGCATTGAGGGAGTTACGTTCAGTCCTTCCCGCCCGACGATTTCGACTCTCCTCCGCCGGAGGATTTGCCCGAGTCGCCGCTGCTCCCCTTCGACTCACTGCTGCCGCTGGAGCTGGATTTGCTGTCGGCGTCGGCGGCCTTTTTGTAGGAACTGCTGCGGTAGTCGGTGATGTAAAAGCCCGAGCCTTTGAACAACAGACCCGCCCCTGCACCTATCTGGCGTTCGGCCTTCAGCTTCTTGCACTCCGGACACTTCTTCGTCGGCTTGGACGTGATGGGTTGAAACTCTTCCCACTTGTGGCCGCAGGCTTTGCACACGTAATCGTAAGTCGGCATTGGCTGGCTCCGTATTCTGACAAAATGCTCTGGACGAAGTGCGGTTTCCTGACCGGCGGAGATCCAACGGGATCTCCAACCGCATTTTGTCGGACTTCTAGACTTCTAACCCGCGGGCGCGCTGGAAACAATCACTTTGCTGGGACGAATGACCCGGTCGTGCAGCGTGTAGCCTCGTTCCACTTCCTGGATGACGGTCATCGGAGGATGGTCGGCGGAGGGCTGCTGCAATACCGCTTCGTGCAGGTTGGGATCGAACGGCTGGCCGACGGTCAGAATCGGCATGATCGAATGTCGCGCCAGCGCTTCCTCCATCTGCTTCAGGACCATCTCGACACCCTGCAGCAGTTGTCCCGCTTCGGAGGCTCCCTGTGAAGCCTGGGTTGCACGGCGGAGGTTATCCAGCACCGGGATCAGATCGCGGGCCAAAGCGAGGGAGCGGTATTGCCGTTCCTGGTCCAGTTCGCGCGCGGCCCGCTTGCGAAGATTTTCCATCTCCGCCTGGCTCCGCTGCCAATGCTCCAGGTTCTTGTCTCGCTCGGCTTGGAGTTGTTGCAGTTGATCGCGCAACGCCTCGACGTCCGGGCCTCCTGCGGCACTGGATTGGGCGCTCCATTGGGGTGTGGTTTGATCGTCGCTCATATGCTTTCGACTACTTTCTAGTCGGCTCCATTGTCATCCGCGGAGAAATAATCCTTCAGCTTTTCGAAAAACGTCTTGCGGTGCGGACTGACGTTGACGTGTTCCAGTTCGGAAAGTTCTTCGAGCAGTTCGCGCTGCCGTGCGTTCAGTTTCTTGGGGACCTCCACCTGGATATGCACCAGCAGATCTCCCCGTCCACGTCCATGAGCGTCGGGCATTCCTTGCTTGCGGAGACGGAACGTTTCCTGAGGCTGGGTTCCGGGCGGGATTGTCAGTTTCTCGCGACCTTCGAGCAGCGGAATTTCGACTTCCGTTCCCAAAGCCGCTTGTGTGTACGTAATGGGCAAATTGCAGATCAGATGATTTCCTTCCCGCTGGAAGAAGGGGTGTTCCTTGACGTGCAGGTCGCAGTACAGGTCACCGGCCGGTCCGCCGTTGTATCCCGGTTCTCCTTCTCCCCGCAGGCACAGCTGCATGCCATTATCCACGCCGGGGGGAATGGTCACTTCCAGCGTCACGGATTTCTCCTGCCTTCCAGAGCCGTGGCAGGTTGTGCATTTATCGCGCACGACGTGCCCTTCGCCGTGACAGCCGGGGCAGGTCGTCTGGACGCGGAAGAAACCCTGCGATTGCACCACTTGACCCCGTCCGCCGCAGTAACCGCAGGTCTCGGGAGAACTCCCCGGCTTGGCACCGCTGCCGCTGCAGGTCTTGCAGACTTCCGGACGTTCGATTTCCAGGACCCGTTTGGTCCCCTTGGCAGCTTCCAGCAGATCGATGGAGATCTGTGTCCTGAGGCTTTCGCCCCGTCGTCCGCCGCGACCCCGCGTGCGGCCTCCGCCGCCGAAGGCACCCCCGAAGATGTCGCTGAAGGCCTCGAAGATATCCGAGACGTCCCGGAAACCGGCTCCGCCTCCCGCAGCTCCGCCGAGTCCCGCATGGCCGTAGCGGTCATAGCGGGACTTCTTTTCATCGTCGCTCAGGATTTCGTAGGCTTCGGCGCATTCCTTGAAGCGCTCAGCGGCGTCCGCGTCCCCCCGGTTGCGATCCGGGTGGAACTGCATCGCCATCTTGCGATACGCCTTCTTGATTTCGTCCGCCGAGGCCTCGCGCGAAACTCCCAGCACCTCGTAGAAATCGCGTTTGGTCGGCATGGATGTGTTTCGCATAACCTGTCTGAACGAACTGTTTCATGACCCCTTGTGAAAATGGGCCACCTGAAACAGGTGGCCCATGGTCATTTCAGGATCGCGGTATTCTCAGTCGAGAGCATTCACTTAGCGAATGCTGCCCTCGACCGACTTTTTGCCTTCTTCTTCATCCGTGCGGGTCACAAGGACCTGCGTGGTGAGCATCAGGCCGGCGATCGAGGCGGCATTCTGCAGGGCATTCCGCACGACTTTCGTCGGGTCGATGATTCCCGCCTTGTACATGTCGACGTATTCATTGTTGCGAGCATCGTAGCCGGTGTTGGTCGGCTTCTGGCGGACTTCGTCCGCAATCACCGCACCGTCCAGACCGCAGTTCGAAGTGATCTGGCGAATGGGGGATTCCAAAGCTCGGGCAACGATTTCGATGCCGATCTTTTCGTCTCCCTTGGCCTTCGCGCCGCGGACCGCTTCAATTGCCCGCAGATACGCCACGCCACCGCCGGGAAGAATGCCTTCTTCCACCGCGGCACGAGTCGCATGCAGCGCGTCTTCCATGCGGGCCTTAGTCTGCTTCATTTCCGCCTCGGTGGTCGCACCGACGGAGATGATGGCGACACCACCGGTCAGCTTGGCGAGCCGTTCCTGGAACTTCTCGCGGTCGTATTCGCTGTCGGTGTTCTCGATCTGGGTGCGGATCTGCTGGACGCGGGTCTGAATCGCCTTGGTATCGCCGGCACCTTCGATGAGGGTGCAGTTGTCCTTGGTGACTTCGACCTTCTTGGCACGGCCGAGGTGGGACAGTTCGACGCTCTCCAGCTTGACGCCGAGGTCTTCGGAGATGAACGTGCCGCCGGTGAGAACGGCCATATCACCGAGCATCGCCTTGCGGCGATCGCCGAAGCCGGGGGCTTTCACGGTGCAGATCCGCAGCACGCCACGGAGCTTGTTCACGACGAGAGTCGTGAGGGCTTCGCCGTCGACGTCTTCGGCGATGATCAGCAACGGCTTGCTGGAACGGGCCACTTTTTCGAGGACTGGGACCAGTTCGCGGAGGCTGGAGATCTTCTTTTCGTACAGCAGGATGTAGCAGTCTTCGAGCAGGACCTTCATTTCCGTCGGATCGGTGACAAAGTACGGCGAGGAGAAACCCTTGTCGAACTGCATCCCTTCCGCCAGCTTGAGGGTCGTGGAATTTCCTTTCCCCTCTTCGACGGTGATGACTCCATCGCGGCCGACTTTTTCCATCGCGTCGGCAATCATGTCGCCGATTTCACGATCGTTGTTGGCAGAGATGGCTCCGACCTGGGCGATTTCTTCCTTGCTGGAGACCGCCTTGGAGGAGGACTTGAAGAACTCGATGGCGGCTTCCGCAGCGAGGTCGATCCCGCGACGAACGATCATCGGGTTGGCACCCAGGGTGATGCTCCGCAGCCCTTCTTCGTAGATCGAACGGGCCAGCACGGTGGCGCTGGTGGTTCCGTCGCCGGCGGTGTCGCTGGTCTTGGAAGCGACTTCGTTGACCAGCTTGGCACCCATGTGCTCGAACGGGTCCGGCAGTTCCACTTCCTTGCTGACGGTGACGCCGTCCTTGGTCACGACCGGGTTGCCAAAATTCTTGTCGATGATGACGTTTCGGCCGGTCGGTCCCATGGTGACCGCGACCGCATCGGCCAGAACGTTCACACCCTTCTGCAGCTTCAGCCGCGCCCGATCATCGAATAACAGTTGCTTAGCCACGAAAAATCTCCTTTGAGACGGTTTTCACCAGTGACCCGACCATCCGAGCGTTCGAGAGAACGGTCTCCTCAAGGGTCGGCCTGAGGCGAAACCGGGAATTGATGATGAGGACTGGCGTTAGCCGGCGACAACCTTCGCGAGGATGTCGCTTTCGCGCAGGATCTTGATGTCTTCTCCGTTGACTTCGATGTCGGTTCCGCCGTACTTGCTGAACAGGACTTCGTCCCCGACGGCGACGCTCAGCGGGCTCCGTTCGCCGGAGTCGAGGAGACGGCCGGGGCCGACCGACTTGACCTTGCCGCGCTGGGGCTTTTCCTGGGCTGCATCCGGCAGGACGATCCCACCAGCGGTGGTGGTCTCGGCGCTCAGCGGAACAACAACAACGCGATCATCCAAAGGCTTCAATTGCATCTTCCCACTCCTCGCAACGATTGTATTTCAGACTGATTGGTTTCAGAAAAAGTTGATTTAGAAAGTCACAGGTAATCCGGAGTTCGGATTACATCATGCCGGGCATGCCGCCCATTCCGGGCATCCCCATGCCACCCATTCCGCCCATGCCACCCATGTCGTGGTGGTCATCGTGGTGAGTGTCTTCGGCCTTCTTGGGCTCTTCGACGACGATCGATTCCGTCGTCAGGAGCAGAGAGGCAACGCTGGTCG
This sequence comes from Planctomycetales bacterium, assembly GCA_046349635.1. Classification (GTDB taxonomy): domain Bacteria; phylum Planctomycetota; class Planctomycetia; order Planctomycetales; family Planctomycetaceae; genus JAXMBX01. Next base: position 7,720 of record JAXMBX010000002.1, on the reverse strand, counting down.
CGTTCTGCAGTGCACTGCGGGTGACCTTGGTCGGGTCCACGATCCCGAAGGAGAACATGTCGCCGTAGCGATCGTTCAGGGCATCGTAGCCGTAAGTCTTTTCCTTGGCCTTCCGCACGTTATTGGCAACTACTGCTCCTTCCATGCCGGCGTTTTCGGCGATGGTCCGCAGCGGAATCTCCAGAACGTTCCGGATCAGGTGGGCACCCAGTTTTTCGTCGCCGGAAAGTTTCAGGTCTTCCAGGGCAGCGGCACAGCGGATCAACGCCGTTCCTCCGCCGGGGACGACACCTTCTTCAATGGCGGCCCGAGTGGCAGCCAACGCGTCTTCGATCAGGTCCTTGCGTTCCTTCATCGCGGTTTCGGTCGCGGCGCCGACATTGATCTGGGCGACGCCACCCGCCAGCTTGGCGAGCCGTTCCTGCAACTTTTCACGATCGTAATCGCTGTCGGTTTCGGTGATCTCGCGGCGAATCTGTTCGGCACGGCCGGCAATGTCCGCCTTCGAACCGGCACCTTGCACCACGGTGGTGTTTTCGGCGTCGATCTTGATCTTCTTCGCCACACCCAGGTCGGACATCTCGATGTTTTCGAGCTTGATTCCGAGGTCTTTGAAAATCGCCTTACCCTTGGTGAGGACGGCGATGTCACCCAGCATGGCCTTGCGGCGATCACCGTAACCGGGAGCTTTCACGGCGGCGACATTCAGGATGCCACGCAGCTTGTTCACCACGAGCGTCGCGAGGGCTTCCCCTTCGATGTCTTCCGCGATGATGAGCAGCGGAACGTTGGCCTGGGAAATCTTTTCGAGCAGCGGCACCAGCGATTTCGCGCTGCTGATCTTCTCTTCGTAGATCAGGATGCGGCAGTTATCCAACTCGCATTCCTGGGAATCCTGGTCCGTCACGAAGTGCGGGGAGAGGTAACCACGGTCGAACTGCATCCCTTCGACGAGGTCGATGCTGGTGCTGACCTGGCGGCCTTCTTCGATGGTGATGACGCCGTCCGCACCCACCTTGGTGAGAGCATTGGCGAGAATTTCGCCGATCTCGGGATCATTGTTGCCAGCGATCGTGGCGACCGTCTGGATCCCCTTCTTGTCCTTCGCGTCGACCGGCTTGGAGAGCTTCTTCAACTCTTCCGTAATCGCCGTGACCGCCTTCTGGGCACCGCGGCTCAGGGCCATCGGGTCGGCGCCGGAAGCGATGAACTTCAGACCTTCACGGAAAATCGATTCCGCGAGGAGGGTGGCGGTGGTGGTGCCGTCACCGGCGACGGTGCTGGTCTTGGAAGCGACTTCCTTCACCAGTTGGCAGCCCATGTTTTCAAATGGGTCTTCCAGGTCGATGTCCTCGGCAACGGTCACGCCGTCCTTGGTCACCTTGGGAGAACCCCAACCCTTGTCGAGAACCGCGTTGCGTCCCCGCGGTCCCAGCGTGCTCTTTACGGCACGAGACAGTTTCGAGACCCCCTCCAACAAACTCTTACGGGCCTCATCGTTGAAAGTCATCAACTTTGCCACAGTGTCTCCTCACAAGCTCTTGCCGCACAAAGGGTCCAGTCGCTCCACACACGCGAAACGCCCGAACCTCGAATGATCGTATTTAGGAATGCCGTTCTGCCCCGAAAACCTGCCAAACTGGTGGCAGAGATTCAGACGCGGCCATGTAATGCAACCGCCATGCCAAGGGGGTGTCGAATCCTTATCTCTTTATTTCACATTGAGATAGGAGAATCGCGGGGCGTTCTCGGTGAGCCCGTTTCCTGCCAGTTTGACAGCCCTTGGGAGAGAGGAATTCAATCCTTGAGGGAGAGTTCGCACCCGACTCCCAGCGATTCCTCGACCTCCGGCGTTTTCTCCGCCAGAACCGCCTCCAGTGCCCGGCGCAGGTAAGGCTCCTGCACCTTTTCCTCCTGGGGGTGATCGTCGAGCGCACCGTAATAAACGACTTTCCGGATCCCCCCGGAGCTGGCTGGTCCCAGGATGAAAAACTGGGGAGTCACGGTTGCTCCATAAGCCCGTGCGACCTGCTGGGTTTCATCCTTCAGATACGGAAACTTCCAGACATTTTGTTCCGCGTTCTTGCGCATCGCGGCCAGATCCTCTCCTGGTTTGTGGCTGGAGTTCATCGCGGCGAAGGCCACTCCCCGCCCTCCAAAGTCATGGACGATCTTACGGATCCGAGGCTCATACTTCTGCGAAAAGGGGCAGTGATTTCGGGTGAAAATCAGCACCACGACCTTTGCTTCGCTGAACTCTGCCAGGCTGTGAGATTTTCCGTCAGTCCCTGTCAGATTCCGGAACTCCGGAGCTTCGGCACCCGGTTTCAGAACCGCGTTGAATTTTCCACCTGCGGCGCGCAAGGACGACGTTTCCCCGACCCAGAGTTGGGACGCGAAAAGAAAACAGAGCAGTGCAAAACGGCTGGTTAGAATCATCGGAGCAACAAGGAGTATCGGGACTATGGAGAGGTTAGGGATGGTCCCTCTCTCATTGTTCCATGATCTCCGTAGAGGCCCCTCTGTCAATCGGCGGATCATCCGTTTTTTCAGGCTCTGTTGCAGGGAAAACCCCTCAACTTGCGGTTGTGGTGCACAGGGACATCCGGTAACATCCCCCACGCTGCGGAAATGTCGAAAGACTGTCGCGGCAGACCACGTTCCGGAACGGCGTCTTTTCCGACCCAGACCCACAAGGGAAAGCCGCCGCAGGAGGATTTCCGGGCGTTTCTTGACACAGGGAGGTGTCCCGCCATGCGCGCCTCGGGAAGTAACCCGCTGGGGATGCTCTTACTCGCAGCCCCGCTTATTGCCGTTCCAGCGTTTGCCATCTTTGGCATACCGCAGTTTGCGCCGGGAACGGTCACGACCGCTGCACACGATGAAGACTCCGAGGAGCTGGAGGACCGTCCCGCCCCTCGCAAGAAAAATGCCCGTCGTTCCGCCGATGATCTGTTCCGCGCGGAACGAGATGAATTCGAAGCGTCGCTCGACTCTCCCGATCCGAACGGGATGGCCCGCAACTCGGGACGGAACCGGAAATCCCGGCCGAGCTTCGATGAAGAAACCCCGGAGGAGGAGCTTCCCGAAGAGGCGCTGAAGGGGTGGAAGATGGCCCCTGCGGAAGACCAATTCGCGGATGCTTCCGACGAGCTAAGTCCGCCCCGGTCGGGGCCTAAGTCGCGGGGAAAGAAACCGAGACTTGATGAGGAAAACCTCGCCTCGGAATACGACCGTTCGGAATCGCATCCCCTTTCCAAGGAGGAAGATTCCCGCGACTACGACCGTGCGACTCCCAAGAAGAAATCGAGCAAATCCACTGCGGAAATTGATCCGGCGGAGATTGATCCCGCTTTCAACACGGACGAAGTGACACTCCCCGATCCCCACTCTCCATCTCGCAAGAAGAAAACCGATTCCAGGAGTCGCAGCCGGGACCCCGAGGAGTTGAACTCCGAAGAAACGGAAACCGAGGCGGAGACCCGCCCCGATTCGAAATCCAAAGCCACTGCCGGCACCGTGCGTGAAGAATTCACCTGGCGTAAAGCCAACGCCCGGCTGCAGGAACTGGGGACGAACGTGAAGCCCTACTTCACGATGGACAACGACCGGGAGATGTACATCTTCCACTGCGAAATCAGTCCGATCGACACTCCCAACCTGCATCAGAAGTTTGAAGCGAGCGGCTACGAACCGATGCTCGCGGTCTACGACGTCATCCGTCAGATCGAAGACTGGTCGGCGGACCGCCAGGAAAACGTCGCTCGTCACGATCGAACCAAGCGGCAGCGCCCGTGATGAATTTTCTAACTCCCCGGTCTCTGCAGTCCTTCGCAGGCCGACTCTCCTCCGAGTCGGCAGTCGGCTCGAGCTGGAGTTGGCGGACCTATCGGTCCGGAGAGACCGTTTCCGAGGAAGATTCTCCCGAGATCCTCAGTCACGGTCGCCGCACTCCGAAAATGGCCCGGCTGGAAGCGGTCCTGTTTGTCGCCGGGGGCGCACTGTCCACCCGCAGGCTGGCCCAGTTCGCAACTCTGGCCGATCCGACGGAAGCGCGGACCCTCATCAAGAAACTGAACGATCTCTACGACCGCATGGAGAGTCCGTTTCGGATCGAACAAGTGGCAGCCGGGTATCAGTTGCTCACCCGTTCCGAGTTTTCCCACTGGCTCGACAAGCTGCACGAGCGTCAAGCGGAACTCAAACTGACGGCCGGCCAGATGGAGACCCTCTCCATCGTCGCTTATCGCCAGCCTGTGATCCGGGCGGACATTGAAGCCATTCGAGGGGTCGCTTGCATCGAAATGCTCAAGCAACTGATGGAGCGGGGGCTGGTGAAAATCGGCGGTGCGGATGAGACCCTCGGCCGTCCGCATCTCTATGAGACCACGCGCCGTTTTCTGGAGATCTTCGGGCTGCGGACGATTGAAGATCTCCCGATGTACGACCGGTTGCATCAGGGGCCGTCTCAACCCCGTCCCGAAGCGGCTCCGCAATCCCCGGAAGCCGCCGCCTGATGCGGTTTCTCGCTTAGCGGGTCCGCGTCTCTCCGGTTCCGCCACTGGTGATGCGGGGGAGCTTGTGAATCCCCAGTTGCCAGCGGATTGCAGCCACCCGCATCCACTCTTCCGCTTCGATCTGCATTCGCTTCGCGATGGCGGTTCGCAACTGCTCACAACCGGCGTCCATCAAATCCTTCCACGCGATGAATCGCATGCCGCGGACCACATTCAGTTCCAGCAGCTGATGAGAGTCGATGTGTTCCAGGATCGACTTCATCCGCATCTGCTCGTGGTCTTGAGGCTTGTGGAGTGTCAGCCCCCGGATCATGGGAGATTCCCCGAGCAGCAGGGCGATGGAACGACAGTGGATTTCGCAGTCCTGTTTCATGCCCCACAGGGTCTGCTTGCATTCCACGATTCGCTGCGCGATTTCCTGTTCCGGACGGGGGAAGAGCTGAATGACTCCCGGGAGTTTGTCGGGAGAAATCCCCTCCGAATGGGAATGCGACTCTTTCCGTTCCGTCTTTACCTCTTCGGCCACTCCTGCATTCCCCTCCATCTCAGTCCACAACGCCATGAATCCCAGCGTGGCAAGTGCCAGCATTGCGACCCTCAGGCCGGCGGCGGCACCTGTCGGGGCGGGGAGTGTGATTTGTGGGTCGCTCATGGCGGAGAGGTCTGATGGTTGCAGGATCGACTGCAGTGGACTGAAACGGACCGGCTCCGCGCGAGGCAACCGGCTGGACACAACGGTGTCCACAGAATTTATCGGATGGACACACTCTCGCTGTTCGAAAAACTTTGCGTCCCCTCGTCAATCGGAATAGGCGTCACGACACGAACCCGGACCGGTTGTTTCCTGTCGGGTCTGGAAACGAAATCAAACGCTGATTTATCATGGTGTTATCGCGAATGATTTGAATCGGCCGGCAGGTGTTTCCTGCAGATTGCAATTCGCCGGTCAGGAGGTCGAAAATGTGGGATCCCCAAGTCTATGCCCGCTATTCCGGGGAGCGTTCTCGTCCGTTCTTTGATCTGCTCTCCCAGATCACGCTCGAAAATCCCCGGAGCATCGTCGATCTCGGTTGTGGGCCGGGGCATCTCACCCGCACGCTCTGCGACCGGTGGCCCGAGGCGCAGGTTCTGGGGATCGATTCCTCCCCCGAGATGCTGGCCGATGCGCAGCCTCAATCTCTTCCTGGTCGTCTGCAATTCCAACAGGGGGAGATTGAGACGTGGCACACAGACGAGAAACTTGACCTCATCGTCAGCAACGCTGCGCTGCATTGGGTTCCCGACCATCCGCGTCTGCTCTCCCGCCTTTCCGCGATGCTCACCGATCACGGAGTCTTGGCGGTCCAGATGCCCAACCGCTTTCGTTCCACCAGCCAAAAGGTCATCGATCAGTCGGCGAGCGACCCGCGCTGGAAGCAGTTCCTGGAGGGTGTCGGACTGCATGGTGAATCCGTGCTTCCGATGAAAGAATACGTGGCCTGTCTGCAGGATCTCGATTTGAGGGTGAATGCCTGGGAGACGACCTATGGTCACATCCTGACGGGAGCGGATCCGGTACTGGAGTGGGTCCGCGGGACCGCATTGCGTCCCCTGCTTCACGCCTTGCCTGAAGAGCTGCATGCCGCATTTCTGAAAGACCTCGCGGAGCGGTTCAAAATTGAGTTTCCTCCCCGCAACGGGACCACCCTTTTCCCGTTTCCAAGACTCTTTTTCGTCGCCACTCGCTGATTTCCCTGTCAGAATGGACTCCATCCCTGAAAGACCGATAATAAGATCGGGGCTGAAATTTCTGAGTCACGAGCAACGCCGCTTTTGATTGCGGTGGTTGAAAGAGGCGGGCATGCGACGGTTGAAGAGCGGTGGCGGGTGGAAGGCGATCGGCTATACCTTCCGCATGGCGAACCGCGTCGGTTGGCTGAACCTCTGGAACGCGATGCGCTCCAAAAACACCTGTAAGACTTGTGCGCTCGGCATGGGTGGACAGATGGGAGGGATGGTCAACGAAGGGGGTCACTTCCCGGAAGTCTGCAAAAAGTCTTTCCAGGCGATGGTTTCCGACATGCAGGCGGGAATCACTCCTGAATTTTTCGCCCGCTACGGTTTCCAGGAACTCCGTGCCCTCACGCCGCGCCAACTGGAGACGAGCGGGCGCATCGTACAGCCTCTTTACGCCGGCATCGGCGAGAACCACTATAGCCCCATCGAATGGGACGAAGCGCTCGACAAGATCGCGGCTGCCTTCAAGCAAGCCGGCCCCACGCGCAGCTTTCTATATGCCAGCGGGCGTTCCTCCAATGAGGCCGGTTTCCTGCTGCAACTGTATGCCCGACTGTTTGGCACGAACTACGTCAACAACTGCTCCTACTATTGCCACCAGGCGAGCGGCGTCGGACTGGCCGCCGCCGTTGGCGCGGGGACCGGAACGATCCGTCTGGAGGATCTCAATCACTGCGATCTGTATATTCTGATTGGGGGCAATCCTGCGTCCAATCACCCCCGCCTGATGCGCAGCCTGATGGAGATTCGCCGTCGGGGGGGGAAGATCATCGTCATCAACCCGGTCAAGGAACTGGGGCTGGTGAACTTCCGGGTTCCCAGCGACGTTTTCAGCCTGCTGTTCGGGACCAAGATCGCCAGCCGCTACATTCAGCCGCATATCGGTGGTGACATCGCGCTGATGACTGGCATTGCCAGAGAACTGATCGAGCGGACCGCGCTGGATCACAATTTCGTGGCTCGTTCGACGGCAGGATTTGAAGAATTCAAGGCGCAGGTTCAGCAGGTCTCGTGGGAGGAAATCGAACGGGCTTCGGGTGTCACACGCAGCGAAATCTCCCAGATTGCCGATGACTATGCCCAGGCCCGAAACGTGGTCTTCGGCTGGACGATGGGGATCACACATCACCTCCACGGCACCGACAACGTCAAGATGATCGCCAATCTGGCGCTCCTGCGGGGAATGGTCGGGCGTCCGCACGCCGGCCTCATGCCGATTCGCGGGCACAGCAACGTGCAGGGGATGGGATCCGTCGGCGTGACCCCGCTCCTTAAGAAAGCGATGATCGAACGCTTCGAGGATCGCCTGGGAATTCAGGTTCCCAAGTCCCCCGGTCTCGACACCATGGCCTGCATGGATGCCGCCGACAAAGGGGAAATGGATCTCGCGTTCTGTCTCGGTGGAAATCTCTATGGCAGTAACCCCG
>JAXMBX010000001.1:0-332256 GCA_046349635.1 Planctomycetales bacterium | reverse complement strand
ATTACCTGTTGTCCTGCTCGTGTTGCTGCTTCTGGTAGGGGCAGTCGCGGGGGGATATGCCCTCGGGCGCAAACAACCTGTTTCGACACCTCCCATTACGGCTTCCAAGCCAGAGAAGGCCGAGCATGGTCATGCTCACGGTGGAAAAGATGATCACGGACATGACCATGGTCATGATCACGGGTCGGCCCACAAGGGGGAGGAATTGCAGCTACCACTCAGTGAGCAGGCGCGTCAGAACCTGAAGCTGAAACTGGGAGAGGTCGAGCTGGCTGACTTCTGGCGGACGATTGTCGTTCCCGGTGAAGTGACGGAGCGGCCGGGGCACAGCGAAAGCCGGATTACTTCGACCGTCAACGGATTGATCCGGCGGGTGTATGTGCTTCCGGGCCAGACGGTGAAGCCGGGAGATCCGCTGTTTGATATCCAGACGACGGGTGAAGTTCTCGCCAATGCGCAGTCGGCGTTGCTGAAAACGCTACAGGAACTGGATCTGGTGGAAGCGGAGTTGAAACGGCTGAAGCCGATTGCCGAACAGGGGGCGGTCCCGGGTGTGCGTCTGCTGGAGAAACAGTATGAGCGGCAACGGCTGGAATCGGCCCGGCAGGTGCAGACGCAGGAGTTGCTGGTGCGGGGACTGTCGGTGGAACAGATTGAAAAGATCGTGCAGACAAAGATCCTGATCCGGGAATTCACGATCCACGTCCCCGGGAAGCAGAGTACCGTTGCGCCGAAGGCGGATGCGGTTCCCCGCAAGTCGATCCTGCCGGTCAATTTTGCCCCGGAATCGAAAGAACCTGCCGCGAAAGAGAAGGTCACGACTCCGGAGGAGATGGTGTATTCGGTGGAGCGGATCAATGTCTTCCCCGGGAAGCTGACGCAGGCGGGGGATGAACTGTGCGACCTGGCGGTGCATACCAATCTGCAGATCGTGGGGATGGCGTTTCAGAATGAATCGGAACTGATCAGCCGGGTGATGGAAGAGGACCGTCCGGTGAAGGCGATCTTCGAGACGAGCGATACGCAGACGGTGATGCGGGAGAATCTGCATCTGCAGTACGTCGACAACGTGGTGGATCCGCAGTCGCGGCTCTTCCGGTTTTACATTCCGATCACGAATGAGATCGTGCGGGATCTGGAAGGGCCGGACGGGGTGAAGTTCCGGGTGTGGAAGTTCAAGCCTGGGCAGCGGGTGCGGCTGCTGGTGCCTGTGGAGTTGTACCTGAAGCAGATTGTGCTGCCGACGGAGGCGGTGGTGAAGGAAGGGGCGGAGGCGTATGTGTTCCGGGCCAACGGGAACCTGATGGAACGGGTGGCGGTGACCGTCAAATACGAAGATCCGCGGAACGGGGTGATCGCCGCGAATGGTGCTTTGTTCCCCGGAGACACGGTCGCTCTCAACGAGGCGTATCAGCTTAACCTGGCGTTGCGGAAGCTGCAGGGGTCGGGAGTGGATCCGCACGCGGGGCACGATCACGCGCACTGATGAAAAGTCAATCAGGCAAGACAGACCAATCGAAGTCAAACGCGCACATGCCCACCCTGCTTCGCACGGCTTAAATATCGTGCTAAGCAAGATGTGGGCATGCCACCCAGAGGCTGTTCTCTTAAGAAATACAACTGACGCTCATGAATTCGCTGATACAATTCGCGCTGCAACACCGCCTGCTCGTCGTGGCGCTGTCTCTGATCCTGCTGATGGGGGGCGGATATCTGTGCACGACGCTGCCCATCGACATCTTCCCGAGCCTGACCCGCCCGCGGGTGACGGTGATGACGGAAGCTGCCGGGGCTGTCTCCCGAGGAAGTCGAGACGCTGGTGACGTTCCCACTGGAGACGGTCTTTAATGGAGCGACCGGAGTGGAGGCGGTGCGGAGTGCTTCCGGGATCGGGCTGTCGGTGATTTACGTCGAGTTCGGCTGGAACATGAACGTGTACACAGCGCGGCAGATCGTCAACGAGCGGTTGGCGATTGTGCGGTCGCAGTTGCCCCCGGGTGTCGAGCCGCAGTTGACGCCGGTCAGTTCGATCATGGGGCAGATCATGCTGGTGGGGATGTGGAGCGAAACCGGCAAGACATCGCCGATCGAAGTCCGGACGCTGGCCGACTGGGTGGTGCGTCAAAGGTTGCTGACGATCCCGGGCGTGTCGCAGGTGATCGTGATGGGAGGGGGGCGGAAGCAGTACCAGGTGCAGGTGAATCCGGATTCGCTGATTGCGTACAACGTGACGCTGGAAGAGGTCGAGCGGGCGCTGCAGGAGAGCAACCAGAACGCGACGGGAGGCTACCTGGAACGAGCGTCGATGGAATTTCTGGTACGGGGGATCGGGCGGGCGTCCAATCCGGCGCAGATTGAAATGACGGTCGTGAAAGCGGGGCCACGGCCCGTGCTGATTCGGGACGTCGCCCGAGTGATTGAGGGGGCGCAGATCAAGCGGGGGGATTCCAGCATCAACGGGCGTCCGGGAGTGGTGCTGACGATTGCCAAGCAGCCGGAGGCGGATACGCGGCGCCTGACGGCGGATATCGAGCGAGCGGTCCAGGATATTCAAAACTCGTTCTCGAAAACCAATCCGGACCTGATTCTGGATGCACATCTGTACCAGCAGCGGACCTTCATCGACCTGGGAATTCATAACGTCATCGAGGCGCTGCGGGACGGGGCGATCCTGGTTGTCATTATCCTGTTTCTGTTCCTGCTGAACCTACGGACGACGCTGATCACGCTGACCGCGATTCCGCTGTCGCTCGTGCTGACGGGGTTGTTCTTTTATGTGACGGGGATGTCGGTCAACGTGATGACGCTGGGGGGGCTGGCTGTCGCGATGGGGGAACTGGTGGATGACGCGATCGTGGATATTGAAAACGTGTTCCGCCGTCTGAAGGAAAATGCGCACGCCCCTGCCCCGCGTTCGTCGCTGACCGTGATTTATGAAGCGAGCGTGGAGGTTCGAAGTTCGATCGTGTTCAGCACGATGCTGGTGATTCTGGTGTTCGTGCCGTTGTTTGCGTTGCACGGGATTGAAGGGCGTTTATTTGCTCCGCTGGGGGTGGCGTATATCGTTTCGATTCTGGCATCGCTCCTGGTTTCACTGACCGTGACGCCCGTGCTGGGGAGCCTGTTGCTGACCAACACCAAAATTGTGCATCGGGATCAGGATGGGTTGCTGCTGCGGACACTGAAGAAATTCGCGACGCCGGTGATTCATCTCAGTTGTCATCCGGTCGCGAATTCGCTGATTCTGATCGCGATTGCGGCCGCGGTGGTGGGGAGCGGGGTGCTGCTGACGCAACTAGGGAGCGATTTTTTGCCGCCATTCGACGAAGGTGCGGCGCAGGTGAATGTCGTGCTGCCGCCGGGGAGTTCGCTGGAGCAGTCGAACCGTGTGGCGCGGATGGTGGATGAGGCGTTTAACCGGCATCGCGTGACGGAAAAGGAACCGAAGGGGCTGATCAAGAGTTTTGTGCGGAAGACCGGGCGGGCGGAACTCGACGAACACGCGGAGGGGGTGAACGTCACGGAATATATCCTGACCCTCAATCCGCACTCAGGTGTCTCACGGCGGGCGGCGCTGACGACACTTCGGGACGAACTGGCGGAGATCCCGGGGATTGAATACGAGGCGGAGCAGCCGCTGGCGCACATGATGAGCCACATGCTCTCGGGGGTTTCGGCGCAGATCGCGATCAAGTTGTACGGCGACGATCTCGACACGCTGCGACAGAAGGCCCAGGAGATCAAAGCGGCGATTGAAGGGGTGAAGGGTCTTGCGCCTCCGGTGGTCGAGCCGCAGCAGTTGATTCCGCAGTTGCGGATTCAGTTGGACCGGGAACGGCTGGCGCAATATGGGATCACGCCGGGCTTCGTTAATGAGTTCATTCAGACGGCGCTCAACGGCAAGGAAGTGTCGAACATTCTGGAGGGGCAGCGGTCGTTCGATCTGGTGGTCCGGCTGGACGACAAGCACCGGACGGATTTTTCGAATCTGCATCGGCTGTCGCTGGATCTGCCCAATGGAGAGAAGATTCCGCTCGCGGCCGTGGCGAAGATTTATGAAGCGGGGGGACCGAATACGATCAATCGGGAGAACGTCCGACGGCGAATCACGATCCGGTGCAATCCGACCGACCGGGATCTGGGGAGTGTGGTGGCGGATATCCGGACGGCGATCCAGTCGAAGGTGGAACTGCCGGAAGGATACTTCATTCAATATGGAGGGCAATTTGAGGCGCAGCAGGAAGCAACGCGATTGATCGCGGTCCTGAGTGTGGTCTCGCTGGCTGGTGTGTTCCTGGTGCTGTACACGCTGTATCCGTCCGCGCGGATCGTGTTGCAGATCATGCTGGCGTTGCCGATTGCGTTCGTGGGGGGTGTGCTGGCGCTGTGGATGACCGGCCAGTCGCTCACGGTCGCGGGGCTGGTCGGGTTTATTTCGCTCGGCGGGATCGCGGCGCGGAACGGGATTCTGCTCGTGTCCCACTATCTGCATTTGATCCGGGAAGAAGGGGAGACGTTCTCCACGCAGATGATTATCAGGGGGAGCCTGGAACGCTTGGCGCCGGTGCTGATGACAGCTCTCACAACGGGGATCGGGCTGGTGCCGCTGGTGTGGGGCGGGGCGCAGCCGGGGAAGGAAATTCTGTATCCGGTGGCCACGGTGATCCTGGGGGGGCTGATTACCTCGACGATCTGCGAGTACATCGTACATCCGGGGATTTTCTGGCGGTACTCGGGGCGTGATGCGTTGCGGTTGGCAGGGAAACATTGAAGTCATCTCACAAAATGCTCTGGACGAAGTGCGATTCCTGAAAATTGCAGGCCAAGCGTGATCAAAACCCCTAACGCCACCCACACGCCGGATTACCGGCGTATGGGCCACCCCGTCAACGTGATCACGAACCGCATTTTGTGAGGCATTCACATCGGCATCCGTCCTTCGCTCATGAAATTGATTTCATGTGGAAGGGAATCGGGAGGCGGAATCGGGATCACTTTCGTATCATGAGAATGAGTCGCATCGGTTGAGTCCCCGGAGACATCCCATGTCCCGTCGAAACTTATTGCTGGTCTTTTTGTTCGCCAGGTGCCCTGCCCCTGGGCTGTACGGATCCACGGACGAAAAAGATTGAAGCGGCGAAAGCGGTTATCGCGGCCCGTGCTGCGGAAACTCCGGCGACGTGGTGGTGCGAGACGCACGGGGTACCCAAGTCGATCTGCGCACAGTGCGATCCCAAGCTGGCGGAAGCGGCCAAGGGGAAGGGGGACTGGTGCAATGAGCATCAGCGTCCCAAGTCGCAGTGCTTTATCTGCGAACCCCGGCTGGAACGAAAATTCACGGCGATGAAGAATGCGCGGTTCGGGAAGCCGGCGACGCCGCAAGCGGCGCCGGGGGGTTGACGGTGGATGTCTGAAACGTCGCCGCGGAAACTGCCTGCGAATGTCAAGCTGCTGGGGTTGGCGAGTCTGTTGAATGACATCGCCAGCGAGATTATTTTTCCGCTGTTGCCGCAGTTTCTGATGACGGTCATTGGCGGGAACCGGTTTGATCTCGGCGTGATTGAAGGGGTGGCGGATTCGACGGCGAGCCTGCTGAAGCTTTTCTCCGGGGCGTGGTCGGACCGGGTGACACATCGGAAGGGGTTTCTGCTGTTCGGCTATACCGTCGCGGCGATCACGCGGCCGCTGATCGGACTGGCGATGCTGCCGTGGCATTTGTTCGCGATCCGGACGGTGGATCGGTTCGGCAAGGGGATTCGGACGGCGCCGCGGGATGCGATGATCGCGGATTCGACTCCGCCGGAGATGCGGGGGCGGGCGTTCGGGTTTCACCGGGCGATGGATCACCTGGGGGCGGCGATCGGTCCGGTGCTCGCGACCCTCTTCCTGTGGTTCTGCCCGGGGCAGTTGCGGACGCTGTTTGTGCTGACGCTGATTCCCGGGCTGGCAGTGGTGTTGCTATTGGTGCTGTTTCTGAAGGAAGTGCCGCGTGCTGGGTCAAACGCTGCGAAGCTGCAGCTGACGCTCAAACCGTTCGATAAGAATTTTAAGTTGTATCTGCTCGCGTGCGGTGGTGTTCACGCTGGGGAATTCCAGCGATGCGTTTCTGCTGGTCCGTGCGGGGGAACTGGGAGTGCCGACGTATCTGCTGCCGATGCTGTGGTTCGCGTTTCACGTGGTGAAGAGCGCCGGCAACTTCTGGATGGGGGGGCTGGTGGATCGGATCGGGCCACGGATTCCGCTGTTCGCGGGGTGGTTTCTGTATGCCGGGGTGTATTTGGCGTTCGCGTTCGCGACGGCGGCGTGGCATGTGTGGGCATTGTTCTTCTGTTATGCCCTGTTTTATGCGCTGACAGAACCGGCGGAGAAAACTTTCGTGACGCTGCTGGTGGGGGCGGAGCAGAAGGGGCTGGCGTTCGGGTGGTTCAACTTTGCGATCGGCGTCGCGGCGCTCCCATCGAGCATCATTTTCGGGGCGCTGTATCAGCGATACGGTTCGCTGGCAGCGTTCGGGTGGGGTGGCGCGATGTGTTTGCTCGCCGCGATGCTGCTGGCGAACGTGCGGACGCCGGGCAAATCTGTCACCAATGCCGCGTGAATCGGGCGAGGTTGGGTTGTAGCGATTTTTCGCTCGTGCGATTGGTCCTCCCCACTCCCTGTCCGCATGTTGCCAAAAAACAACATTGCGATTTATTCCCGCCGCAAGTCCCCTCAATTTCGGGACTCGACACCCTCTGTTTTCGGCTGCATTTCAGGTGTTTAGGAGAAACCCTCCAAAAGTCTCCTATTTCGTTACTTGATGGCATTCCATTTGTAAGTCACTGATTCCCTGGGCTGAGAGCGGACTTTTGCCGGACTCCCCTCATTTTCTGACCTAGGTTGAACACAACTGAAACTGCGTGCGATTTCGCACACCCCTCGTTCGTCTGAATTCCGTATGGACACTTTGACACCCGTTCTCCAACCTGAGCCGCCGATCAGTGAGGCCGTGGCTTCGCGTCCGGTCCCCAGCCGTCGACCGGTCTGGCTGGACGTGGGGCGCATTCCGTCGCTGGATGGAATGCGAGCGATCGCGATTCTGATGGTGCTGCTGACGCATGCCTGTCAGACCCGCCGGTTCCCGGTGACCAGTGAAGCGGAGCCGTGGGTCAAGGAATTCCTGATTACGTTCGCTTCGTTCGGCGTGGAAGTGTTCTTTGTCCTGAGCGGTTTTCTGATCACCGTGTTGATGATGCGGGAGATCGACCGGACGGACAAGCTCGACCTGGGTGCGTTTTATCGCCGTCGCGCGTACCGGATTCTGCCCGCCTATGTGGCTTTACTAATTGTCGTGGCCGTGTTGCAACTGTGTGACCTGACCAGTTTGCGGGCCATCGACTGGCTGGCGGCGCTGACTTATACGATCAACTTCCTGGAACGTCCCGCGTGGGAAATCGGACACGCGTGGTCGCTGTCGATTGAAGAACACTTCTATCTGCTGTGGCCGATGGTTGTGGTGCTGGTCCCCGCGAAGCGTCGCGTGCCCGCGTTGCTCCTGTGCCTGGCCAACTGCTTTTTGCTCCGCTGGTACGTGCTGCTGTTTCATCCGGAGTGGACGTCGATGGCGGAACTGTGGACGTTTACCCGGCTGGATTCGATCGCCACGGGGTGTCTGTTGGCCGTGCTGGCCCAGGAAACGGGGTGGCGGAATTTCCTGGATCGGCTGTCGCGATACTGGCCTGTCGCGCTGGGGCTGCTGACGGCGTCGCTGTTCTTCGGGCATATCTCCACGAAGCTGGCGGTCGGTTGCGGTTACACCCTTAATGCCGCCTGCCTGGGACTGTTGCTGTGGACGGCGGTGCAGAAAAATCCGAACTGGTTGAACACGAACATCCTGGGGAGCATCGGGCTGGGTTCGTACAGCCTGTACCTGTGGCAGCAGTTGTTCCTGAACCCGTACTCGAAGTCGTGGTGGACGGCGTTCCCGGAGAACATCTGCCTGACGATGGTTGTCGCGTGGCTGTCGTACCGGTTGATTGAGACGCCGTTTTTGAAGCTGAAGGATCGGGCGAAACGGGCCGGGGCTTGAACCGACTTACGGGACCGGGTGTTCGGAATTGCGGATCATTTTCCCAAGCCGAGCTTTCGCCCCGCGGCGAGGACATTTGTTGCGCTGACCACGTAACTGGGTAACTGCCGGTAATCGGCGGTGATGCACTCACAGACGCCACGGTCGCGGTAATCCTCGTTCACCTCGCGCCACATCCGCTCGACGAGAGGCCGGTGCTTCTCCGCCAAGGCGGTCATCACCCATCCGCTCGCGGTCCCCCAGTACGCTCCGTTCTGATACCGATCATGCGGGACTTTAGTGAGAAGCCGTTCCCAGTATTCGCCGACGAGCAGATGGCGCACCTGACCCCGGTAGGCGTACCGCTCGTAGTTGTCCGCGAGGAATTTCACGATGCGTTCCTGCTTGTGACGCACGGGAAAACCGATCGCGAGAGCGTATGCATTTCCCCAGACATCGATCTGATGGCAGTC
The DNA here is from genome assembly GCA_046349635.1 of Planctomycetales bacterium. Taxonomy (GTDB): domain Bacteria; phylum Planctomycetota; class Planctomycetia; order Planctomycetales; family Planctomycetaceae; genus JAXMBX01. The sequence continues at coordinate 323,736 of JAXMBX010000001.1, read as the reverse complement.
TTTCGTCGCCGCGTAGAATGCCCCGCGTTTCTCGTCCCACAACAGATCCAGATGCTCTTCAATCAACGTGCTGCGCTTCTGATACTTTGCGGCGCGTTCCCGTTCTTCCAGCGCGAGATGCCGATCCCTCAGCCGCCGAGATGCGGTCCAATAGAGCAGCGATTCGAACAACAGTTCACCTGTTTTCCCGACCGTGTCCGTGAAACCGTAAGGTGAATGAGGCTTGGCCGGATCGTTCTCGATCAATCCCCGCGGGCTGCGTGGAAGGTAATCCATCCCTTTTGCCAAAGTCGGGGACCATTCCCGAAAGAGTTTCCGGGACTGCTCGGGGGATAACCGCTTCAGGTATTCATCCACGGCGATCACCAGAAACGGGCCATTGTCCAGGTTGGGCTCGCCGAGGGGATTCTGTTCTCCTCCGGCGACATAGATGGCCTTGCCTTCCGGATTCACGCGGTCCGGTGCCGCCCCGTCCTCGCGGACTCCCTTCAACAGATACCGGATCGCCCGTTCAATATCCTCCGCCGGCATCAGGTCTCCGGCGTTCTCCACCATGTAGGCGAAATCCCGGGTCCAGAGTGCCTTGTAGTTTCCCTTGCCGTCGGGGGTGTACAAGACGGTTCCGTCCCGCGCCGTCACACGGCAACCTTTCAAGAGAGTCTCGGTCGTTTTGGTCAGTTCCGCCAACTCACCCGCCGCGGCGACATTCAGCCACCCCAGACAGACCGCCAACCATGCCCAACTCCGCATTGCACGCTCCCCCCGATTGAAACCGCCGTGGATGAGAATTTTCGCCAGCTCCCGCCGTGGCAGTGTAACATTTCCGGCCTCTGTCTCCCGTTCCACTCAATCCCTTTTCCCAACCCTTGACAATGCGCACTTCCTCTCGTGAGATGGGGACTCTTTCATCCCCTTCCCGAACCCCTCACCGCAAGGACATACCGTGGGAGACTGGGTCCATCAGAATTCCTCCGAGCAGGAGACCGAAACCGCGGCGATCAGCGCGCGGAACCGCAAGCGTGGTCTCGGCCTGTTCATGATTTATCTCGCCTTGTATACCGGCTTTGTGATCCTGAATACGTTCCGCCCCGATCTGTGCGAACGTCCCGCACTGGGGGGCGTGAACGTGGCGGTGCTGTACGGCTTCGCGCTGATCCTGTCCGCGTTTGTGCTGGCGATTCTGTACGGATGGCTGTGCCGTTCGTCTTCGAACGGAAACAAGGGGGGGACGCCATGATTTACACCCCTTCCCTGATTGCAGTCTTGATCTTCGCGGCGATTGTCGGCTTGACGCTGGCGCTGAGTTTTTACCTGGGGGCGAAAGCGAAATCCGCCAGCGGTTACTTTGCCGCGGGTGGCGGGATTCACTGGTTCGTGAACGGTGTGGCGTTCGCCGGGGATTACCTGTCGGCAGCGTCGTTCCTCGGGATCTGCGGGATGATCGCCTTCTACGGCTATGATGGGTTTCTGTACTCCATCGGTTATCTCGCGGGGTGGATCGTCGCGCTGTTCGTGATCGCGGAACCGCTCAAACGGATGGGGAAGTTTACGTTTGCGGATGCGCTCGACAGCCAGTTCAACTCGCGGGGGATCAAACTCGCGGCGGCGGTGAGCACGCTGGCGGTCAGTTTGTTTTATCTCATTCCGCAGATGGTGGGTGCGGGGGCGCTGATCAAGCCTTTGCTCGGGTTCCCGCATGCGGTCGGTGTGATTCTGGTCGGGGCGGTGGTGATGATCATCGTCGTGACGGCGGGGATGGTCTCGACGACGTACGTGCAGTTTCTGAAGGGATCGCTGCTGGTCGTGTTCAGCCTGATCCTGACGATGATGATCCTGGAGCGGGGGTTGACCACCGCGCCTGTGAAAGCGGAGGGGACCGCCCTGCCCGCGCCGCTGGTGTGGGAAGGGAGCGACGGGGCGAGCAGCCGAGCGATGGCGGACAAGGAACTGGCTGCCGGGGGGAGTCATGCGCAGTATGAGAAACTTCCGGAGGATGGGGGCTGGAAGGGGAAGCCTTACTATCGGTTGCGGGACAAGGAAACGAAGGCCGTTACCACGTGGCTGGTGCTGCCGCAGGCTGCGGATTCGAAGCGGTTTGAACTGGTGCCGGCGCAGACAGTCTCGCTGACTTCCAAGGGAAAACTGGTGAATGGTCTGCCGCAGGGTCGTGGGGCGAGTCAGACGGACCTGAAGCCGGTGGGGTTTGTTGCTTCGCTGCCGAACGGGCAGACAAACACGGGGGCGCTCGGTCCGATGCAGTTCCTGGCGACGATCCAGAACAGCACGGTGGAACTGTGGAGCAATGAAGTCATCACGGAAGCGGACGGGAGCAAGACGACGGTGTATTTTCCCAAGCGGGTGCCGGGGCGGGAGATCATGCGGCCGGGGAATCTGCCCGCGTTCAAGGGAATTCGGAGCGACAAGCTGACGGAGAAGTTCAATTTCATTTCGCTGATGCTCGCGTTGTTCTGCGGGACGGCGTCGCTGCCACACGTGTTGATCCGGTATTACACGGTGAAGGACCAGGCGGCGGCGCGGAAAAGCACGATTGTGGGGATCGGGAGCATCGGGTTCTTCTACATCTTGACGCTGTTCATCGGGCTGGGGGCGATGACCTCCGGGGCGCTGGACGTGACGAACACCAACATGGCGGCGCCGCTGCTGGCGAAGAGTTTCAACCAGTGGCTGTTCGCGATCATCTCGGCGATTGCGTTCACGACGGTGCTGGGGACGGTGAGCGGGCTGATCCTCGCTGCGGCGGGGGCAGTGGTGCATGATCTGATGTCGAATTTCCTGAAGATCGAGATGAACGATCACTCCAAGGTGCGAGTGGCGAAGTTCGCCTCCGTGCTGGTGGGGATTGTGGCGATCATCCTGGGGATCGTCTTCGAGAAGATGAACGTCAATTATCTGGTGGGGTGGGCGTTCAGTGTTGCGGCGTCGGCGAATCTCCCTTCGCTGGTGATGCTGCTGTTCTGGAAGCGGACGACGGCGCAGGGGATTACGGCGGCGATCACGGTGGGGATGTTTTCGTCGCTGGCGTGGATTCTGACGAGCGCGGACACGTTCAAGGACGTGTATGGCCTGCCGCCGGAGAAGGCGCTGGTGCCGTTCAGCCAGCCTGGGATTGTGACGATTCCGCTGGGGTTTGCCGTGCTGATTCTGGTGTCGCTGGTGACGAAACGAAATCCAAGCCCCGCCGCGTGATCAGCTCACTCTGCCCAGAGCCGTCTTGTCCTCTTGTCGCGTCTCTGGTTTAATCCTTGGCGGTTCGGATTGATCCTGATAATCCTGAGGATAGAGCATGCGGCACCTCTCGTTCTCGTTGTTGTTAGTCACAATTGTCTGCCTTCCACAGGAGGCAATGACGCAAGGTCCCGCCCTGAAAAAGGCTACGCCCAAGAGCCAAGAAACGCCCCTGCAGCCACCCCTCAATTTGAATTACATTGAGGATGCCCCTGCATCAGTCCTTGTCGCATTAAGTACAGACTTCTGCCAGACGGAACTCAAACTAACGCCTCAACAACGCGTTCAGATCGCCGAACTTCGTCGTGAGTGTGAACAACACTACCAACAGATTGTGAAAGATTATGATCAGGATTCAGAAGCGAATCAAAAGAGTCACGACCTCGACAAAAGGCTTGAAGGCGACAATCGCAAAACTGCTTCTCCCCGATTGAAAACTATCTTGACCCAAGAACAAGTCCATCGACTTGGTCAGCTTTACACCCAACTGAAGGCTGGCAACTTAAGAACAAGTTTGTTTCAGGACAGAGACTGTGCCGAGTATCTGCAACTCACAGATTCTCAAAAACAAAATGTTGATGCACTTCTGAAACAACACATTCAGCAAAACGAAAAAGATATGGATACGTTCAACAATCTTCTCGAAAAACAGCCCGTGACGGCTTATGAGGAGCAAGCGAAGAAGTTTTTCGCGACTCAAGCTATCCTCGAATTGGATTGCTTACGAAAAATCAAATCTCTGCTGACTTCCTCTCAAAAACAGAGACTTGATAAGTTGATTGGAGAGAAGGAGATTGATCGGGCAAAGCTTCTCAGCCAGATTCAGCAACACGAAATCAGAGTTTCAGCTAAGGGCGGTGTACTCGTAATCCAATAATTACCCTCTCTGCGCGTCACGAGCCGCGTTGTTCGCGGCGGTAGGTGATGGGACGGGAGCCGGTTTCGCGGAAGAAGACGTCGCTGAAGTATTTTTCGTTGGCGAAGCCGCAGCGGGCGGCGACCTCACGAAATGGCAAGTCGGTCATGGCCAGGAATTCTCGGGCGCGGTCCATCTGGACGCGGAGGATTTCAGATTTCGGCGTGCGGCCGAGGAAGGCGTGAAATTTCCGCTCCAGGACGCTCTGCGAGACGGGGACTTCGCGGAGGATGTCGCGGACGCGGATGCCACGGCAGGCTTCGCGGCGGATGAACCGCAACGCGGCGGCGAGATCAGCATCCTCGGTGACGAGGACGTCTGTGGAACGGCGGACGATGATGCCGCGGGGTTCGATGCGCAGTCGTTCCATTGTGGGTCGTTCCTGGGCGGGCCGGACCGGGGTGGCTTTTTTCTTGCGCATCAACTTGTCGAGGCAGGCGGCGGCCTTGTAGCCGATGCGGGCGCCATCGAGGTCGATGCTGCTCAACGGGGGGGAGCACATTTCGCAGACGACGGGATCGTTTCCGGAGCCGATGACGGCGACCTCATCGGGGACTTTCCAACCGGCGTGACGGCAGGCGTTCAAGACCTGCAGGCCGCGTTCATCGTAGCAGGCGAGGATGCCAACCGGCTTGGGGAGGGTTTCGATCCATTCCGTCAGTTGTTGTTCTTCGACGCCCCAGTCGGAGACGACCCAGCGGTCTCCTGTGGCGGCGGAGAGGGTGCAGTCGCAGCCGGCTTCCGCGGCGCGTTGGCGGAAGAGTTCGCCCCGTTCGTCGATGAAGGGCCAATCTCCATGCCTGAGACCCCAGTAGCCAAAGTGTCGGATGCCGCGCTCCCAGAGATGTTCGAATGCGAGGGCGGCGACGCCGGCATTGTCCGGACCGACCATGGGGAAACCGTCGCCGAGGGTGCCATAGAGATCGACGACAGGCTTGCCGAAGGAGAGGACGGTTTCCGCGACTTTGCGGTCGGGAAAGCGGGCGATGATGCCATCCCCTTCCCAGTCTTCGAGCCAGGGGGGTGGGCCTTCGAGGCCACGTGGTTCGAAGAAGAGTTCCCAGTCCCCCTGCTCGCGGCTGTAGCGGGCGATGCCGGCGATGAGTTCGCGGCCGAAGGCGCGGGAGGTTTCGGTGAGGACGGCGACGCGTTTGGTTCGGGATCGTTTCACGTTGTCTCACACGCATGAAGCGTTCATAGATTTATGGTCGGTGTTTCCACATGGCGCAAGGAAGTGTGGCTGCGCCACCCGGCCACAAGGCGGCCGGGCCACCCACGTTCAGGCCAAGAGACGTTTGTTCCCTACCCCGCGCCGTGCGGGCGAGAGCAGGTGAAAAGGCGATAGAGCCAAGCTCAGAGACGTTTGGACCGCCCCCTCACCCTACCCTCTCCCTCGGGGGGGAGAGGGTAGAAACAGACTTGGCGTTACAATCTGTTTCGCAACAGCCGGGTGACGAAAAATCAGGAATGATCGACGAAAAATATCCTAGCGATCCCCCACCCATCGAACTAGACTGATAAGATCAAAACGTGCATTGATTCAGCCTGCCTGGGAGACCCTCCCCCCGGCTGATCCCGGCCTCGTTGTTTCCGCAGGATTGGAAACACCCCCACCCCGACTATCCCTCCTTCCGTTTTTGCGGAGAAGATCGCTGTGCCCACGTTCACCAAATTGTTTTCGGCGTTGATCGCGGCGTCCCTGTCTGTGTTGTGCAGCTTGTCGGCTGTGGCGGCGGAACCGGCCAAGCCTGCGGCTGCGGCGGAGCGTCCGGTCAGCTACTACAAAGAGATCCGGCCGATCTTCATGGCGCAGTGCCAGGGGTGCCATCAACCGGCGAAGGCGAACGGCGGGTACTCGATGACCGAGTTCGCCAAGCTGCTCGCGGGGGGAGACTCAGGCGAGGAAGACGATCATTCCGGCAAGCCGGCAGGAAACCAGTTGCTGACGATGATCACCCCAAGGATGGGAAGGCTTCGATGCCCGAAGGGAAAGGACCTCTGTCGGCCGCCGAATTGACACTGATTAAAACATGGATCACCCAGGGGCGAAGGATGACACGCCGGCGAATGCGAGCGTCCGATTCGACGCCGAGCATCCGCCCGTGTACTCGGCCCCTACCGCCATCGTGACGTCGCCGGATTTTTCTCCGGACGGCAAGCTGGTGCTGGCGGTGGCGGGTTACTCCGAAGTGTTGCTGCCCGAAAGCGGACGGATCGGGGATCGTGGGACGGCTGGTGGGCCAATCTCCGCGGATTGAATCGCGGTGGCGTTCTCTCCGGATGGGAAGAAACTCGCCGTGACGGGGGGGACACCCGGCCAGCAGGGTGAAGTTCAGGTGTGGGACGTGGAGGCGAAGAAGCTGCTGCTGTCTCACCCGGTTACTTTCGACACGGTGTATGGCTGCAACTGGTCTAACGACGGGACGCTGATTTCGTTCGGCGGGCGGACCGCTCTGTGCCGGGTGATTGAAGCGGCGACCGGCAAGCAGGTTTTGTTTCAGAACACCCACGAAGACCGGGTGCTGCAAACGGTATTTTCGTCCGATGACAGCCACGTGATCTCCGTGAGCGGAGACCGGACCGCTGCTGACCGAGAAGGCGACGCAGCGGTTTATCGACAACATCACCTCCATCACTCCGGGGCACTCAAGGGGGAATTAACGCGGTGGCGCGGCATCCCTCGACGGACGTGATCCTGGTGGGCGGGGCGGATGGAGAGCCGAAACTGTACATCATTTATCGCCGCACCAAGCGAGTCATCGGCGACGATGCGAACCTGGTCCGGAAGTTCCCGGCTTTGGAAGGGCGTGTGAATGACGTGGCGATCAGCCGGGATGGTCAGTTCGCCGCCGCAGTCAGTTCGCTGGACGGCCAGGGGTTCCTGCGGCTGTATGCATTCGAGTTCGACAAGGAACTGCCTCCGGGGATCAAGGCGATTGAATCGAAGCGGATCAACCAGCGGTCGGCTGAGGAGCGGAAGCAACTGGAAGACTACCACGGGCGGGGGGTGAAGCCTGTCGCCGAGGCAACGTTCAAGACGAATCTGTATTCCGTCGCGTTCACGACTGACGGGAAGCAGGTGGCGGTGGCCGGTTCTGACGGGACGATCCGGATGATCGAGACCGCAACCGGAAAGACAGTGAAGGAATTCATTCCGGTTCCGCTGGCGACGACTGCGCAAAAGGATGCGAAGAGCGCGCCGTATCAGCCGCATCCCCGGTCAGCCGTCGTGCTGGAGAAGGAGATGCTGGCTCCCGGCGACAGCGTGGTGGCTTTGACGGTGCAGCCCGCTCAAGTGAAGCTGGACCGGCCGTATGATTCCGTGCAGTTTATCGTCACCGCGCAACTAGCGTCCGGTGAGATGCGGGATGTCACGCGTCTGGTGACGCAGCAAGTTTCCGCTCCGGTTGTCAGCCTGTCTCCTGCAGGTCTGGCTTCCCCCAAAGCGGACGGCAAAGCGGAGGTGACGTTTACGCTCAACGATAAATCCGCCAAGGCGAGCCTGGAAGTGGCCGGTCTGGCGGGGGGGTTCCATCCGGACTATATCCGGGATGTTTCGCCGGTGGTTTCGAAGCTGGGTTGCAACCAGGGGACGTGCCACGGGGCGAACAAGGGAAAAGCGGGGTTCAAGCTCTCGCTACGTGGGAATGACCCGGTGTTTGATGTCCGCGCACTGACGGATGAACTGGCGTGCCGTCGGGTGAACCTGGCGGCCGCGGACCAGAGTCTGATCATGCAGAAGGCGTCGGCGAACATTCCGCACGAAGGGGGCCGGGTGTTTATCCCCGGAGAGGCGTATTACGAAGTGGTGCGGGCGTGGATCAGCGAAGGGGCGAAGATCAACACGGCGACGCCACGCGTGACCGGGATTGAAGTTCTGCCGAAGAATCCGGTGGTGAACCTGCCCGGCTCGAAGCAGCAGTTCCGAGTGATGGCCAAGTATGCGGACGGGGCGACGCGGGATGTGACCGCAGAGGCGTGGATCGACAGCAGCAACACGGAGGTCGCCAAGTCCGACGTCCGGGGGCTGGTGACCACTCTGCGTCGGGGCGAAGCGCCGATTCTGGCCCGCTTCGAAGGGAACTATGCGGTCAGCACGCTGTTCGTGATGGGGGACCGGAACGGATTCGTGTGGAAGGACGTTCCGAATCACAACTTCATCGATGAACTGGTGCAGGCCAAGTGGAAGCATACGAAGACGCAGCCTTCCGAACTTTCGAGCGACACGGTGTTCGTCCGCCGCGTGTATCTCGACCTCATCGGCCTGCCTCCGACTCCCGAGCAAGTGCGAGAATTTCTGAACGACAAGCGTGAATCGCGTGTGAAGCGGAACGAACTGATCGACCGGCTGGTCGGCAACACGGAATACATCGAACACTGGACGAACAAGTGGGCGGACCTGCTGCAGGTCAACCGCAAATACCTGGGTGTGGAAGGGGCGACGGCGTTCCGGGACTGGATCCGGCAGCACGTCGGTGCGAATGCGCCGTACAACCTGTTCGCCCGGAAATTGCTGATGGCGAGCGGAACCAACCGCGAGCATCCGGAAGCGGCGTACTTCAAGATTCACCGCACGCCGGAAGAGACGATGGAAACGACCACGCTTCTCTTCCTGGGGCTGCGGTTCAACTGCAACAAGTGCCACGACCATCCGTTCGAACGGTGGACGCAGGACCGTGCTACGGGGACGGCGGCATGCTTCGCCGCAGATTCGGTCTGAAGAAAGATCCGCTGTCCGGAGACCGGAACATTGAAGGGTCAGCGGTCGAAAGCGGCGACGCCGTTGTATGAGGAAGTGCTCGACACCGAGACCAGTGAAGTGAAGCACGAGCGGACCGGGAAAGTGACGCCGCCGAAGTTCCCGATACCCACGGCGAAAGTCAATGCGAATCGCAGACGCGGCGCGGCGCTGGCTTACTGGGCGACTTCCGCGGACAACCAGTATTTCGCCCGCAACTTCGTGAATCGGCTGTGGGCCTACCTGATGGGTGTCGGGCTGATCCGAGCCGATTGATGACATCCGGGCGAGCAATCCTCCACGAATCCGGAACTTCTGGACCGGATGACGCAGGAGTTCATCCAATCGAATTTCGACGTGCAGAACCTGGTCAAGCTGATTTGCAAGTCGCGGACGTATCAGCTCGAAATCGCCTCCAACAAGTGGAACGATGACGACAAGATCAACTACTCGCATGCCACGGCAAAGCGGTTACCGGCTGAAGTGATGTTCGATGCGTTGCATCGGGTGACCGGTTCGGTGCCGAATCTTCCGGGGATTGTCCCTGGGACGCGGGCCGCGCAATTCCTGGATTCGGCGGTGAATCCCTCGGGCGGGTTTTTGTCGCAGTTCGGACGTCCGCCGCGCGAAAGCGCCTGCGAATGCGAACGGGCGGGTGGGGTGCAGTTCGGCCCGGTGATGGCGCTGGTCAGCGGTGAGACCGTGGGTAATGCGGTGAGCGATCCCAAGAACGCGATTGCGGATCTTGTCGCCAAGAATGACGACAGCCGCACGGTAATCTCGGAACTTTACCTCAGGATTCTGAACCGCTATCCGACGGATGCGGAACTGAAATCCTGTCTGCATGACATCGAGGAAATTCCGCAGGACCATGCGAAACTGGTGATGGACCTGCAGGCGGCGGAAGCGAAGTGGGCACCGATCGCGGCGCAGCGCGAAGCGGAACGCCAGGCGGCGATTCGGCAGGCGCAGGCGGCGGTCACGGCCTATGAAAAGCAGTTGCCCCGCGTGAGGCGGAGCTGGACAACAACGGCAAGCAAAGATCGCGGCCCTTGAAGCCGAACTGAAGGCCTACGACGCGAAACTGCAGGAGAAGATCGCTGCGTGGGGGAGGCCCGTCCCAACAAGGAGACCCTGTGGACGATTCTGAATCCTTCGGAAATCATCGCCACAAGCCACGGCAAGCTGAAGAAGGAAGAGGACCAATCCATCATCGCCCTCGGCGAAATGGGAAGGGAACCTACAAGATCGTCGCCAAGTCGCCGATCACGAGCATCACGGCGGTGCGGCTGGAAGTGTTCACCCGATCCGCGGCTGCCGAACAAGGGTCCGGGTCGCGCCGCGGATGGAAACTTCGTGCTGTCGGAATTTGAAGTCGACGTTGCTCCCGCAGACATGCTGGAGAAGGTGACGCAGTTGAAGTTCGACAATGCCAAGGCGGACTATAGCCAGGGTGGTTACAACGTCCTCTCCGCGATCAACGGCACACGCAATCCGACGGATGACGGCTGGGCGGTCGCGGGAGAATTCGGGAAGAACCACACGGCGGTCTTCGAACTTCCGGCCCCGGTCGCCGCAGCACCCACGCAGTTGACGATCGAACTGCATCACCAGTTCGCCGATCCGAACTTCACGGTGGGGCGGTTCCGGTTGTCGGTTACGAACAGCGTCGATCCGATCTTCATCGGCCCGCAGCCGCAGCCGGTGGCAGCCGCCCTCGCGAAGCCCGCCAAGACCGGAACGAAGCGGAACGGAATGCGGTCTTCGAATACTACCGGGCGGAGGAGAAGCACGCTGCGAACCTGCTGCGGGGGATCGCCGCCGCGAAGCGACCGCGTCCCGTCGATCCCGAGCTGCAGAAACTGCGTAGCCATCTGGCCCGTGCCCAACAGCCGATCCAGGTCGACATCAAGCTCGTGCAGCTTCGGAATGATGTCGAGACCAGCACGAAGCAACTGGCCAATCCGCCCAGTTGATCGCCGCCCAGGACATCGCCTGGGCGTTGATCAGCAACCCGGAATTCCTGTTCAACCATTAATGTTGGCGATCTGATCCCCGATTTTCCGATTGTTTCTCTGTCGAGCATTCTTTGCCGTACAAGCGATTCCCTCCTCGGACTCAGGAGTTTCGGCCGCGGTCCTTCTCCATGCACATCGGAATGTCCCGCCGGGATGTTCTCGCGTCGGCGGTTCTTCGGTCCTGGGGCTGACGCTGGGCGGGATGCTCCGCAACCAGGCGGCCCGCGCGGCCAGATCGGTCACCAGGAGCCCGGGCACGGGAAGGCCAAGAGCATCATCATGATCTTCCTGCAGGGTGGTCGAGCCATCTCGACCTGTGGGATCGAAGTCGAACGTGCCGGACAACGTGGCTGCGTTCAAAATCCCGACGAAGCTTCCCGGGGTGAACTTCACGGAACTGCTCCCGAACCTCGCGGCGGTGAACGACAAGTTCACGATGATCCGCTCGATGAGCTACACGCCGAACGGGCTGTTCAACCACACGGCGGCGATCTATCAGATGATGACCGGCTACACGACGGACAAGGTTTCCGCTTCCGGGCAGTTGGAGCCGCCCACTCCGAAAGATTTTCCGAACTTCGGCGCGAACCTGATCCGCCTGAAACCGGTGACCGAGCCAACGATTCCGTTCGTGATGCTCCCCGCCCGCTGCAGGAGAGCAACGTCGTCGGCAAGGCAGGGACCGCGGGTTTCCTGGGGCCGCGTACGATCCGTATTACCTGTATCCGGATGGGGACGATATGGACCTCAGAGAGATGGAGCGGATCCAATATCGACAACCTGAAGCTCCGCCCGGACGTCTTTCCGCCCGGCTGCAACGCCGCGACCGGCTGCGTCAGGCATCGGCCCCAACATGGAAAGTCAACTCCCAAGGCGGTCCCGGAGCTACAGCACGGACGCCTACTACGAACGGGCGGTTGACCTCGTGACCTCCGGACGGGCGCGGAATGCGTTCCTGCTGGACCGGGAATCGGATGCGGTGCGTGACCGTTACGGTCGCCACACGTTCGGCCGATCACTCTTGCTCGCCCGCCGTCTGGTGGAAGCGGGGACCCGCGTGGTGGAAGTGGTGTGGCCGAAGGTGGCGAATTCCGACAACCACTCGTGGGACGTCCACACGGGACTATCCCACCGGATGAAGACGCAGTCCGCGCCGCTGCTTGACTCCGGCTTGCCGGCGTTGATCGCCGACCTGGATCAGCGGGGCCTGCTGGACGAGACGATGGTGGTCGCGATCGGGGAATTCGGACGAAGCCCGCAGCGGGGTGTCAGCACCTCCGGGAACGACAATACCGATGACGGCCGCGACCACTGGCCGTACTGCTATACGTCGGTGGTCGCCGGTGCAGGAGTGAAGCGGGGTTATGTGCACGGGAAGTCGGACCAGACCGGATCCAGCCCCGTCGAATCGCCGGTTCACCCGTGCGAACTGCTGGCGTCGATCTACCATGCGTTCGGGATCAGTTCCAGCACGATCATGTACAACCATTTGAACCAGCCGCGCGAACTGGTGCAGGCGGCCCCGGCGACGGCGTTGTTTGCGTGATTCGTATTCGTTCGCAGTTCTTTCAAACTCTGAAGCCCGTGCCGCTGTGGAGCGGCATGGGCTTTTTTGTTGGAACTTTTTGCGTTCGCCTATGCTCCAAATTCCTGCAATCAGCTCCGGGTAAGATCAAGCCTATTGGAGGTCGAGGGAAATAGTCTCCCATGGCTGCGCCACCCGGGTAGCCGGAGGTACCGGCAACCCGGGCTACCCATTCCATGATATTGAGGAAAACGCAATATGCGACGACTGATTTGTCTGGTTCTGGCGATGATTTCTTCCTCGCTTCCGGGGGCGGAGCCGGAGGGTTGGGGGCATCTCAAGGGGGAGATTGTCGTCGACGAAATGATCGTGCGCAAACCGCTGTTGAAACGAGGAGAGCCGATCTTCGCACATCAGACCTTGAAGGAAGCCCAGCAGGGAATTCCGCCGCGCCAGATCGGCTTTCAACTGAACGACGTCCCGGACCCGATGTTCCTCGTCCAGGAAGAGACCAAGGGTCTGAAGAATGTTTTCGTCTATCTTCAGAAGGCTCCCGCCGCGATTCACCCTTCTTGCAAGGAAGTCCCGAAAACCCCGGTCGAGTTCCGCCGTCCCGATCTTTTCATCGCCGAACCTTATGCGCTCCTCATCCGCGTGGGGCAGGAGATGCGCCTGACGAACGACGCTTTGGACGTGTGCAACGTGCATACCTACCCGCTCCGGAACACTTCCTTCAACCAGGTCATCCCGGTGGGGAAAACCATCCCCGGCGGCGCACTGCCTAAAGCGGAGCGCATGCCGATCCAGGTGAAGGATGACATCCACGTGGTGGTCCGGTCTTTCTGGCTGCCTCTGGATCACCCCTACGCGGCGATCACGGCGGCGGACGGTTCTTTTGAAATCAAGAATCTGCCCGCCGGGAAACATGAATTCGCCGTCTGGCATGCGGGGCCAGGTTTCATTGAGAGGAGACTGGCGGTTGAAATCCGGCCCGGGGAGACGACGACTCTGCCGCCGCTGGAAGTGACGGCGAAGAGACTGTTGGGGGAGGAAGAGTGACGCGCTCTCTTCTGAGCTTTTCTCTGAAAATGCCCCCGCTGACCTTCTCGCTGAATCCAAGAAAATCCAGCGACTCTTCAACGGCTGAACGTGACGGTCGTTTCCCGGGCTGCCATTTTTAGAGCGATGCCTGCCCCGTTCTAATCGGCATTCAGACCGTTGGTCCTTCAAATCTGGAGGAGGCCCCTTATGGGTTCTCGAAAGAACGGGTATGTCTTATCCATTTCCGCATGATATGCCGCCAGCCAATCTCTAAACCTCCTATTTACAAAGCCACTTGCCCGAAAACATTAAGACTAAAGAAACCAAGGAATAAGTCGCCTGTTTCCGGCCGATTCATATGAAAACAGTTAATTGCCTAAGCAAACAATTCTATTAAACTGCAATTATCTTTTCTATTTACAATTACTTATTCGTTCTTTTTTGTTGACTCATTTTAACAAAGATGAGACTCCTATTTTTCACGCCCGTCGAAACATCATGTAACCCTTAGAGAAAGGTAGTGAAATGACTCACTTTAAATTTTGCATTGCGTTTCTGGTGTGAGGCTTGGCATGCTTTCCTGTCTCATCAGCGGCACAGATACGATCGGCCGCATATGGTCCTGCGTTCCGCTCTGCGGCACAACCGTTGCATCACTCTCCGACAGTTCCAGCCAAGACGCCTGCCCCTGATCCGAGCTTCGTTGTCCCCACTTGCTGTCCGGAACGTCCTCATGCCCGCACGATCAGCGAGATCATCGTACTCATTGATTCCACTTCCAGCATGGCATTTCAGTGGGGAAGTGAATCAAGCCTCTCGATCGCGCAGTGGTACGCTTTGGATGTCGCGGACCTGATCCCGGATCAGGTGCCAACGGCTTACGTTACCCTGTATGACGAAGCTTCCGAGATCCGCCAGCTAAAGCCGTTTGCAGGTGATGAACGCAGCCAGCTGCGTCGCTCCATTATGATGCTCACCCCGCATGGGGAGGGAAAACTCGACAAACTGCTTTTTGAAGCAGAACGGCTGCTGAAACAGTCAAAATCCGCAGCCCCACTAGTCCTGCTGGTTACTGATGGAGTGGATTGCGATCCCTTCAGTCATGGAGAAGCAGTGCGTCGCCTGAAATCCACAGTTGGGCCCGGCCTCATTTTTCAGGTCGTCGGCATCTGTGACAGCGATTCCATTTCTCACAAACTGAGGGATCTTGCAAATCAAGGAGGTCCCAGCAGCGACTTTACTTCATTGAATTCCTACACGGGAATTCCTTCCTGCCTGACCAAGATGCGTTCGCTCATGGAAACCATCGTCAATTACCGTCTCGCCGATGCAAACTGGTTTCGAAAAAGTCTTTCGTGTTGCTCTGTTGCCCTGAACGCCGCGAACAATTCCAACGCCGAGTTGACCCGGGTCCTAAACGATCTTCGGGACAAAAACGCAGAACTGCAGAAAAGTGTCACCTCGTTGACAAGTGAACGGGACAACCTGCTGGCACAAAACAAGAGCCTTTCGGCGACCAATGAAGGGTTGATGGCTGACCTTAAGGACCGCGAACGTCGCATCGGAGATCTCGACCGCTTGATCGTGTCTCTGAAACTCGACAACACCTCTCTGGAAGATTCAAAACGCGCGCTGCAGGCGGATGTGACCCGATTGAATTCCGAAATCCTGGAGTTGATTCGCAGCAGAGACCTGGCTCGGCAGCTTTACCATACCTGGCTGGCAATTTCGATTGTCTGTCTGATTGCGCTCCTCGTTGTCGGCCTGATGCTGAGCTTCCGCCTGATCCGGATGCGGGATCACATGAAGACCATCAAGTCAGAGGGAGTCCGCCTTGAACAGGAAAAACAGTTGGAACGGGAGCGATTTGGTCAAGAGAAGAAGGCTCTCGAGGAGAGGCTTTGTGAACTGAATAACGAAATCGAGGGACTGAAGTGCCGCATTCACGAATCCGCTCTGGAGAATACCCGCTTGACTGAATCGAACCGGAACCTTTGTCATCAAAATGAGCATTTGAATTGCGAAGTCCACGCTCTCACTGAGTCTGACAAAACCCTGCAATCCAGCAATGTGGCCTTGTTGCGTGATTTGGAGTGTTGCCGGGCGCGCGCAGCGACTTTGACTGAAGAGTCGACGAACGCCCGTGAACAGGTTGCCCGGCTCGAAGAACGCCTCGTTAGCTGTAAGCACTCCGGAGATTGCCTGCAGCAGCGAAACAAGGACCTTGAGGAGGAGTTGAAACACGTCCAGATCCAGATCTGCAATTTGAACCATGACCTGGAGTCCTGCCGCATTCAACATGAGCAAGACGAACGGGAACTGTTGCGGATTTCAACCGAGGGCGCATCGGACAAGAGCAAAGCCGAACAGCTCGAAAAACAGCTGGAGGAATGTCAAAGAAATGTAGTTCAACAAGCTGCGATGTTCTCCGTCTCCAAAGCGGAGCAGGCCCTGGGATATGCCAACACCATCGGAGCGACTAGGGAGATGGCTGCCAACAAGAAGGAATGCTGTCCGCAGCCTGCACCTGTGATTTCTTATAACACTCCTGCCAACAATAACCCTGCAACACCGTCTTCGAATCCGGTAGGAGGAGGCCCCTCTGCTCCGGCCGCTTCTTCGGCCCCCGGATCCGCGGCCTCTTCAGGGCCTGCTTCCTCCGGCCCGACTGCTGGTCCTTCAGCTCCTGCGTCGACGTCCTCTGGTCCTTCCGCTCCTGCGTCAACATCCTCTGGTCCTTCCGCTCCCAGTGCTGCGGGTCCCTCAGCTCCCGCCGCCGCGGGGCCCTCGGCTCCTTCGTCAGCATCGTCAGGCCCCTCCGCTCCTTCCGGCTCTACCGCTGCAGGACCGGCGGCATCGGCTGCGGGGGGAACGCCCCCCGGTTCCAGCGATGGCGGCCTTCCGAATCTCCTCGGAGGACTTATCCCGGGCATGGGTGGCGGCGGGGGTAGCGGGGGAGGCGGATTAGGAGGACTCCTCGGACTCGCAACCTCTATTGGAGGGCTTTTAGGAATTTAGCTCTCGCTTCACGGAGAGCTCCCCGTCAGCCGTTACCTGCAAATGAGACCTCGGCTTACTGACATCATCTTTTCCACACACCTCTCAACATGAGGCTAAACATTATGACTATTGCAACCTCACCCGCACCGTCTTTAGTTCGCGATCCCAGAATCCCTTCGAACCTGGCAGGAATCACTTCCGTTCGCATCAAGTGCGATACAACTGCGGTACTGGTACCTGGTTTCTCCGAAAACAAAATCAAAAGAGCGATCAAATCCCTGCTCGACGATTTCAATGTCGCCGTGGACCCGAAGTCATTCAGCACGCTCATCATCAGTGCTGAGACGGAGCCTCGACCTTCACACAAATCCGTCGTGTATGCCGTCGAAGTTTCTCTCCGAGAACCCGTTTACCTGATTCGTAACGGAAAGATGTCCGTTACGGGGCGGGCAGATGTCTGGAGGCATCAGGCGGTGACCGGATTTGTCACTATACCGTTCGACGAGGAGTTACTCGGGAAGGCCCTGAGTCGAGAAGTCCTGAGACAAGTCAATGTCTTCATTAATGATGTGGCGACCCAGATTCCCCGGCATGAGATTCCCACTGTTCCGCCCCGGGATCCCGTTAAAGATCCCACTGACGCAAAGTTTCTAAAGATCAAGCAGAGACTTGAGGAACTCTTGCGACCGTTGGCAGTTGGAAATGATGGAAGTGTGACCATTGATAAATTCGAAGTTTCCGGAAATCAAGTCTCTTTTCATGCCATCATTCGTCACCGGCAGGTGCATACGGTTCATGTCCCCGCCATCGGGGACAAAACTGTCGTCCTGTGGGACCTTTCAACCGGAGTGGAAGGAGATTTTGACATTACGAATCCGGCTTCGCTCAAGTCGATTAAAATCGAGATTCCGACGATCGCCGGCGGAGGAACTCGAACCATTTCTCTCAAAGACCTTGAAGAACTTTTTACCTAGGCGAACTCATTCAAAAACTACCCGGTTCAAGCAAATCAATCTGATCGCCATCAGAGTGATTACCGGGTAACATCAATCGTTTCGCGAGATCTTCCCATGAGGTGCTTTCAAAGCAACTTGAGCCGTCGCACCACAAGAAGGCATCAAGATTCTGAACTTCTTGAATGCCTTTCTTGCTGGTCTTCACTCAAACGCCGAGGACGGAGCCTTTGCCAAGCACGCGGCGCCAGGCGGAGAGTTGGCCCAGGTGGAGGGAGGGGTGCGTGGTGAGGAGATGCGTCGCGAAGTCGGCGACGGTCGGAAAGACCTCCGGAAAAAAACGGGTTTTGTTCGGCCCGGCGAGTTGCTCCGGGGTGGCGTTCTCAATGCACTTGATGGCGTGTTCCCCCACGGCTTTCAGCTTCGCGAGCAGTTCCGCCTTAGTCGGATAGACGGCTATGTCCTCGACGGGGGTGCTTCCGGGGCCGAATTTTTTAATCCACTCGCGGTCGGTCAGCCCCGGCTGATCCAGAATTCGTGCCGTTGAATCAATCGCCATCGTGATATGCCCGAGAACCCAGGCGGGGTGATTCATCCCCGGGTGCGGAATCTGGACCATTTCCGCGTCGCTGAGATCGGCGACGAGCATGTCCGCGTAGCGCATGACGAATCGAAAGACGGTGATCACGTTCTGCATGGGTACTCCCTGGTGTTACGGTTGTTTTCGATCATCCAATGAATCCATGCCCGCCTGCTTCCCAGCGCGATGCCCGGGCATGCCACCCGTCGATTTGAATTCGCCTCCTGTGGCTATCGCCACCCACACGCCGGTACTCCGGCGTGTAGGCCACCCGACAAACGTCTCTGAGTTTTACTTCCTGGCGGGGGGGATGCCTCCGTAGGCTTTGAGGGGGATGTCGGCGGGGACGTCGAGGTCTTTCTTGAGGCGTTCCAGTTCCCGGTGCAGTTCTTCCTTCACCGCGAGTCTGGCGGGGTCATCATAGACGCTCTTCAATTCCAGCGGGTCGCTCACGCGGTCGTAGAGTTCCCAGTAGTCCACGTCCGGCTTGTAGAAATGGACCAGCTTGTATTGAGCGGTCACGACCCTCATGCGGGCGGACGTGGTGCGGTTTGGGATATTCGTAGTAGTGGTAGTAAAAACTTTTGCGCCAGTCGGCGGGGGTCTCTCCAATGAAGAGCGGAATCAGACTGCGGCCCTGGTTTCCCTCCAAGGGGGAGAGTCCGGCAGCGTCAAGGAACGTGGCGGCGAGGTCCACGGTGCTCGTCAGGTCGCTGTTGACACTGTTCGGCTTGATGACCCCCGGCCAGCGGGCGAGCATGGAGGTGCGGAGCGACTCTTCGAAGATCCAGCGTTTGTCGAACCAACCATGTTCCCCCAGATAGAACCCCTGGTCCGCGCGGCATAGACGACGAGGGTGTTCTCCGCGAGTCCTTCTGCCTTGAGGCAGTCGAGCAGCTTGCCGACGGCGTCATCGACGGCGAGGACCGTCCCGAGGTAATCATGCATGTAGCGGTTGTAGCGCCAGCGGACCAGGTCCTTGCCGGTCAGACGGTGCTGTTTGTATTCCGCATTGCGCGGTTCGTAGTAGGCGTTCCACTCCTGGAGTTGTTCGGGAGTCATATTCGGAGGCGGAGTGGGTTCACATCCAGCGCGGTGATTGTCTTTTCGAGCGTCATGTCCTGATCGCGGACGGCGAGGCCGCGGCCGCTGTAATCGTCGAACAGCGTGGCGGGTTCGGGATAGACCCGGTCCTTGTCGTGCCCCAGGTAGCGCAAGGGGGGTGCCCATTCGCGGTGCGGGGCCTTGTGCTGGCTCATGAGGAGGAACGGTTTGGATTTGTCACGCTTTTTGATCCAATCAACCGAGAAGTCGCTGATGAGGTCGGTGGCGTAGCCTTTGTTCTCGGTCTTCCGGCCGTTACGAATCATGGGGGGGTTGTAGTAGACCCCCTGCCCCGGGAGGATGTTCCACTCGTCAAAGCCGACGGGGTCGGTGATCAAGTGCCACTTGCCGATGATGGCGGTCTGGTACCCTGCCCCCTTGAGGGATCTGACGAACGTGGGCTGGGATGAGTCGAACTTGCTGTTGGTGTTGTTGTAGAAGCCGTTCTTGTGGCTGTATTTTCCCGTGAGGACGGTGGCCCGGCTGGGTCCGCAGATGGAATTGGGGACCAGGCAGCGGTCGAACCGCATGCCTTCGTGATAGAGGCGGTCGAGGTTCGGCGTGTTGACCAATTTGCGTTCTTCGCCGTAGGCGCTGATGGCCTGGTAGCCGTGGTCATCGCTGAAGATGAGGACGATATTCGGTTTTTTTGTTTCAGCGGCGGAGGCGACGGTCCCCAGCACACATGCCAATACCAGGAGCATCCCGCGCATGAACAGTCTCCTCAGATGTGGATTGTCACGGTTATTCAAAAATAAGCTTAAACATGCCCACCCTGTTGCTTCGCAACGAAGTGGGCATGCCACCCGGATCGTTAATGAGTTCCTGAATTGTTCGCAGCCGTTTTTGCACCGGGGCGGCGGGGGGCGATGACGCAGCGGAAGCCGGTGTGGACGAGGCCGGTGTCGGGGGCTCCCTTCATCCGGGCGGAACAGCGGTACCCCGTGCAGTAGTTCGCATTGCAGAGGAACGAGCCGCCGCGCGTCACGCGTTTGGGAATCCCGGGTTCGTTCGGATCGAAACTGGAATCGGGGCCTTGAGGATTCCGGAGCGGACTCTGCTTGTAGTACTCCGGCTGGTACCAGTCCGCACACCATTCCCAGACGTTCCCGGACATGTCGTACAGGCCGAATTTGTTGGGGGGAACGATTCCACCGGAGCGGTCCCGGGGTATTTGTCCTCATTCTTGTTTTCGTAGGGGAACTCTCCCTGCCAGATGTTGCTCATGAACTTGCCCCCCGGCTGCAGTTCGTCGCCCCAGGGGAATTCGTGCCCTGATTCTCCGCCGCGCATGGCGTATTCCCATTCGGCTTCGGTCGGGAGTTGCTTCCCCGCCCACTTGGCGTAGGCGACGACGTCGTCGTAGCAGACGTGCGTGACGGGGTGATTCATCCGGTCCGAGATGGAGGACTTCGGCCCTTCCGGATGCCGCCAGTCGGCCCCCTTCACGTAGTTCCACAACTGGTACGGCCAGAGGGGATGGTCCTTGTTGACCTTCTGTCCCGGAGCGACTCCCGCGAAGCAGAGCGAACCGGGGACCAGATCCTCGGCCTTGATCTTCGTGGTGTCCACGCCGACCAGTTGCTTCACGTCGGGTGGTTGCTCCGCGACGGTTTTGTAGCCCGTGGCTGTGACGAATTTTTCGAAGTCCGCTTTGGTGACTTCGTGTTTGTCCATCCAGAAGCCATCGAGGGTGACGCGATGCTCAAACTGCTCATCCTCGTGGTCGCTTTTGCCGTTCCCCATGGTGAACGTGCCGCCGGGAATCCAGACCATACCCTCGGGGGTGGGGCCGGGCTCTTTGACGAGGAGGTCTTTGACGGCATCTTCCTCGGCTTTCTTTTCGGCCTGCTGCTCCGTCTGGATTTGTTGCTCTTCTTCCTGGGCGGAGCGAGAAACTGCGGCCCGGGGTGGGGGTCATGACCGCCCAGACGCAAAAGGCCCCGGTGACGGCAATCAATATCCAGGGGAGATATCCCAACACGCGGTGCATCGACTCACCTGCTCTCAGTATTTCACGCCATGGTTCTACCCCTCACCCCCGACCCCTCTCCCACAAGGGGCGAGGGGTGAAAAAGAGGTGGGGCAAACATTCCGGAGTTCGCTTCTTAACCAGAAAGGTGTTTGTGCATTCTATCCAACCGGGTTCCGACGTGCCTCTGAATTCCCTCCCTCAGGTCTGCCTGATAAACTCAGATGAGATCCTGAAATTGGTCTTTTTTGCCAGATTTTCGTGATCCGGGCCAGCAGCCGCGGCGTTTCCCCTTGAATCAGCGTTTCACAACAAGACGTTTTGCAGGAAAGAAATCCGATGCGATCCATGCCCCTCGTCGCCTCTTTGCTCGTCGCCTTTGCTTTGTTCGCTGCCGGCTGCAGTGAATCGCAACCGACCCCGGAAGTCACTCCGCTGCCTCCGCCGCTGAAAACGACGGAGACGAAGCCTGCGGAGACCAAGGCCGAGGAGAGTAAACCGGCTGAACCGAAGCCTGCCGAACCCAAGACTACGGACACGAAAGCCACGGTCGCCACTCCGGTCAAGGATGCGAAACCGGTGATGCTGGGGACGGATGAATTGACGCTGGGGGTTCCCGGCAAGGGGAAACTGACTCTGGAACAGGTCAATGCCTGGCTGGCCGATCCGAAAAATCACGCTCCGCTGCAGATTGAACTCCCGCTGGGGTTGAACCTGGGTCAGTCCGCGATCAAGGGGCTGGACAAGAATCCCCTCACGCGGGCCAAGATTGAATTGGGGCGGCAGTTGTATTTCGACAAGCGGCTGTCGGTGGATAGCACGGTGAGTTGCGCGGACTGCCACCATCCGGACAACGGGTGGGCGAAGGAGACGCAATTCGGCGTGGGGGTGAAGGGTCAACAGGGTGGTCGGAATTCGCCGGTCAGCTTCAATCGCATCCTGACGGATACCCAATTCTGGGACGGTCGCGCGGCGTCTCTGGAAGAGCAGGCGGTCGGGCCGATTGCCAACCCGATCGAAATGGGGAACACGCATGACGCAGTCGTGGCGATGCTCAAGAAGAACCCGGTGTATGTCGCGGAGTTCACGAAGGTCTTCCCCGATGGGGTGACGATCGGCAACGTGGGGAAAGCGCTGGCGTCCTTCGAGCGGACGGTTGTGACCGGCCCTGCTCCGGCGGATTACTACGAACCGCTGCGGGCGCTCGAAAATGCGTTCAAGGATGACCTGAAGGATCCGGAGAACTTCAAGAAGGAAGACCCGGAATCGTACGAGCAATACGTCAAGACCAAGGCTGCGGCCGATGCGCACCCGATGTCGGAGAGTGCGAAGCGCGGGCGGGAAATTTTCTACACGCAGAAAGGTGGCTGCACCGCCTGCCACGTGGGGGCAAATTTCTCGGACGAGAAGTACCACAACCTGGGTGTGGGGATGGAGAAGAAGGAACCGGACCTGGGGCGGTTCGCGATTACGCACGACCTGAAGGACAAGGGGGCGTTCAAGACCCCCACGATCCGGAACGTCGAGCAGACGGCTCCGTATATGCATGACGGGAGCCAGAAAACGCTGGAAGAAGTGGTCGAGTGGTACAACAAGGGGGGGCACCCCAACCCGCAGCTCGACAAGGACATCAAGAAGCTGAACCTGACGGACCAGGAGAAGAAAGATCTCGTCGCCTTCATGAAGGCGTGCACGGGTCCGTTCCCGAAGGTGGAGATGTCGCGGCTGCCGGAGTAGGGTGCGGGATTTTCAGAGACAATTACACTTAAGTGAATTCATGCCCGCCCTGCTTACGCGATGTGTCAATATCGAGCTTCGCACGATATGGGCACGGCACCCATCGATTTGAATTCGCCTCTTGTGACTGCGCCACCCACACGCCGGAGGACCGGCGTGTAGGCCACCCTGGATTCGTCGTCGAGAGGACCACTGTTAACCCGGAATACCGGTTTCGCAGTGCCACCCAAGAGCAAGGTTTCTGCCGATGTTCCTCCTCTTGACATTACCTCAAACCTTGAGGTATAAGCCCGGTCATGATGAAGAAGACCAATCCTGACTTTCTGAATGGGGTGCCGGAACTGCTGATTCTGCAGTTGCTGAATGCCCGCCCGATGCATGGCTATGACCTGGTGCAGGCGATTCGGGAGCAGTCGCGGGAAAAGCTGGATTTCGGCGAGGGGTGTATCTATCCCATCCTGCATCGATTGGAAGAGCAGCAATTCCTGACCAGCCGACGGGAACTGACGGCGGGGCGAAACCGGATTGTGTATCGCCTGACGAAAGCGGGACAGAAACGGCTGGCTGCAGCGCTTGCGACGTGGAATCAAACCGTGGCGGCGATTAACTCTGTGATCCAGGGAGGGACAGATGCTCGACCCGCGATGGCTTAACCAGCTTCGGCGGCAACTGCACGCGCGTGGCCTACCGGGGAGTTACATCGACCGTTTCGTGTTGGAACTGACCGATCATTATTCTGACCTTACACAGGAGAGCACGAGCATGGACGCTCAGATATCTTCCAGCAATTCCCCGGATCAATCCCCCACCGAGAGACTCGGCTCGCCCGAACTTCTGGCGGCGACGGCGCACCGCGAATTCACGCGTAGAACGTTTGCCGGACGTCATCCGATTCTGACATTTCTCGCCGCCCCGCTTCCCGCCGTGGTGCTGGCGATCGTGTTCCCGTGTCTGGTCCTGGCAGGCTGCCACGAACTGATCAAATGGCTGGGGGACGTCCCCGCCGATCAGCACGTGACGATCATCTCTCCGTTCTGGGATGCGCTGATCCTGTTCTCGTTTGTGGGCTTTGAGCGGATCGTGCCGTTTGTGTTGTGCACGTGGTTCTTTCTGCGTCTCGCCCGCCGTGCGGGTCGTCCTGCGTGGGGGTTCGCCGCGTGTACGGTCGTGATCCTGTTCGCCACTTGTTTTACAGCGTGGGCCACGCCGGCTGTGGGTCCGGAGCGGGCGAAACTCTTTCTGGGCGCGGGGTTGTATGCACCGCAGTTCCGCCTCTGGAGCGGAGGGCTGCTGCAGGCTGCGGTCCCGAGTGCGCTGACGTTGGCGGCGTGGCTGCGACTCCGCAGGTCACACAATCGCCCCACAGCGCTCCCGCAGGGCTGAACTTTGAGCCGGGGGGAACCGACGAGCTTAAAAAATGCGATTCGGCATTAATGTTGCTCTTTGTTCTGGTAGAGGATCCTTCTCCGGAAGGTCCGCCTGTCAAAGCAACCTGACGAAAAGGTCAGGAAGGAGCATGATCATGAGCACCACTCATCCCGGCAGCCAGTGGCTCGCCTCCGTCCAATTGATCGAACTTGAGAACCAGCAGGATGCCGATACCGTCGTTGAGAAACTGGCGAAATACGGCATTCCGGCCTATATCGATCACTCCCCCTTCGCGATTACCGAAGAGGCGTGCGAGGAACATTTCTCGGTGTTTGTCGGCCTGGATGATCTGAATACGGCTCATACGATCGTCGACAACTACATGCACCTGACGCATGTGATTCCTGACATCGTGGAGGAAGCCTCGAAGGAATCGTTCCCATGCAGCGATTCTCCGGCCTTTAACCAATAGCGTTTTACCGTGCGAAAGTCGCTCATTCTGATCGCCCGGCAGACACCGTCATCTTTCCAAACCTGATTTACCAGGTCTGATTTCCAGACGAGGCCGCTTATGGCCCGCTTCCATGCCGATCACGACACGCGGAGCATCCGGCTGGTGACAGTGGCCGACAACATTGAGGCGGCGGCGATTCTCCAGAAACTGCACGAGCATGGAATTGAGTCGTACGCGGCCAGCAGCCCCAGTTTCACGCAGGAGATTACGCTGTTTGTGCCGATGGTGGATCTCCGCCGTGCGCGAGAATTGATCGGTTCGGGGGATGATCACCCGGATACCGTGGAACAAACGGAGTGGGAGTTTTCCCGCTGCAATGATGCTCCGAACTGGAACGGCCCCAAGTCGTCGCCGTTGAGGTAGCAGAGAGAAATGCAGTGTTTTCCTGCATTGATTTGCTACAGTGAAAGTAGCCAATCGCAACAGCCGTGTTGTGGGCACTTATTGGGTTGTCCGTAATCTTGCGGGCGAGGATTGCACCATGACTCACCCCGCCGATCCATTGCCAGACGAGCGTCCGTTTCGCATTGAAAAGGATTCGCTGGGGGAAGTGCGGGTGCCGGTCGGTCATCTGTGGGGGGCCCAGACGCAACGGTCGATCGAGAACTTTCCGATCGGGGTGGATCGGTTCCGGTGGGGACGGCCGGTGATCCGTGCCCTGGGGCTGGTGAAGAAATGTGCGGCGGCGGTCAACCGGGATCTGGAACGCCTGGCTGCGGAGAAAGCGGATTTCATTATCCGGGCGGCGGAGGAAGTGATCGACGGCCAATGGGATGAGGAGTTCCCGCTGGTGGTGTGGCAGACCGGTTCCGCGACGCACACCAACATGAACGCGAATGAGGTCATCGCCCACCGCGCGCTGCAGATCGCGCGGGAAGAACTGGGCAAGACGGAGCTCAAGATTCATCCGAATGATGACGTCAACCAGGGACAGTCTTCCAATGATGTCTTCCCGACTGTGATGCATCTCGCGACGGCGGAGCAGACGGCGCGGCATCTGCTGCTGGCTGTCGAGAACCTGCGGGAGACTTTTCAGAAACTGGGGGACAAGTATTCCTCGCTGGTCATGCTGGGGCGGACGCATCTGCAGGATGCGCTGCCGTTGACGTTCGGGCAGATGATCTCCGGCTGGGTGGCGCAACTGGACCAGGCCAAGGAGAACATCCGCCAGCAACTCCACGGGGTGAATGAGCTGGCGTTGGGTGGGACGGCGGTGGGGACCGGGTTCGCGACGCATCCGGAGTTCGGCTCACGGGTGGCCGCGCTGCTGGCGGCGGAAACCGGCCTGCCGTTCCAATCAGCCGGCAACAAATTCGCCGCATTGGCCGCGCACGATCCGCTGCTGAATCTGAGCGCGGCGTTGCGGACGCTCGCCAGCGTGCTGATGAAGATTGCGAATGACATCCGCTGGTATGCTTCCGGGCCGCGGGCGGGGCTGAATGAACTGCTGCTGCCGGAGAACGAGCCGGGGTCGTCGATCATGCCGGGGAAGATCAACCCGAGCCAATGCGAAGCGCTGACGATGGTGGCGGTGCAGGTGTATGGGAACGATTACGCGGTGGCGTTCGCCAATTCGCAGGGGAATTTTCAGCTGAACGCCTACAAGCCGGTGATTTTGCACAACGTCCTGGAATCGATCCAACTCCTGGGGGACGGGTGCCAGTCATTCAACGATCACTGCGCGGTCGGGATCGAGCCGAACGAGCCAAAGATCAAGGAGCATGTGGAAAGTTCGCTGATGCTGGCGACGGCGTTGAACTGCATCTGGGGTACAGCAAGGCGTCGGAGATTTCGCTGTTGGCGTATCGGGAAGGGATGACGCTGTGGGGCGCGCGAAGAAGCTGGGCATCTGACGGCGGAGGAGTTTGACTGGCTGATCCGCCCGCAGGATATGACGGGGGCGAAGCCCTGCGGGCGAGTGAGAGGAGTTGGGTCTATACCCAGATTGCGGGTGCTTATTCGAGTTCCAGATTAGTCGCCGTGATGGCTGTGATCGAGCAGGACTTTTTCCAAGTCGGCGACGCGAGCCTGATGGACGCCAACTACCAGGGTCGAAACTGACCGCCTCGTCGGAATCCAGGCAGTGAATAGATGAACGCCATCAGGTCGGCGGGGTGATCAAAGGCCATCAACGTCAACGGGCGGTGGTGGATCTCCCGTTTGACAAACTGCTCGGCCTGATCCTGATCGGTGAAAAACGCCGGACTCGGTTTGTCGTTCACCAGATGTTCCACAACAACAGTGAAGGCCGTCGGGCGACCTGGGTGAGCATCTCCTCGCTCGACGGCAGGCAAAAATCGCCCAGACGGGAAACGTGATCAGAAATGTGTTTTGTATGATTGATCCTCTCGATCTGACTGTGCGACGGAAGATCGCCGCTGGGAATGGAGAGAAGCAAAACATATTCCCAACATCCGGTCGGGAGGGGTTCTGGCCGGTGTCAGACCAGAGTGCGATCAATTGTCCAAAATTTCACTTTTCTTAGCCAATACCCCTGCAGATTTTCTCTACGGGAACGTAATGCTGAAGAGGGTACGCGTTTAATGTCGCGTCGGTCATTGATGGTTATTGCGAAAGATTTCAGCATGACAGCGGAGCTTCCCAAGACCGCGGTTCCAGAAGAAGTAAACCGCTGAAGACTGTGGGTGACATCCCTGATGCGCGGCCGTAGAAATCACTTGCGGCTCAAGGTTTTTCGCTGCGTTGGTTTTTCGTCGGATTTGATGGCGCTGACGGGTTCGAGGGGCTTCCGCGGGGCCGGCCATGACTTCGCCGGTGGCCTGGAAGCGGGAGCCGTGGCAGGGGCAGTCCTGTGGCTTTGTCCCGTTCCAATGGACGAGGTGCAGCCCATGTGAGTGCAGACGGCAGAGACCTGCGTCAGTCTCCCTTCATCGCGATAGCAGGCGACCGATTCGTTGCCGAGCTTCAAGACTTTCCCCGGCCTCTGCGGACACCGGCGGCTGATTCCAAGCGCGGGTCAGTCCCAGGCGATCGCGGAGATAGTAGAACGGAAAGTCCATGTTTTCGGAGAGGAAACGAAGCAGGCCGCTCTGCAGTTTCTTGCGGCTGGGGGCAACAGATGCTGCCAGGGATTTTTCTGTTCGAGGACATAATCCCGGCCATCATTCCAGCCAGCGTGCTGAAAGTCATGCTGTTTCCGGCGAATCCGGTCGCCGCGAACTGCTGGGGCAGTCTCGCCAATGAAGGGCAAACCATCTGCGGTTTCGATGACCTGTCCCGACCAGTGGTGATCAATTTTCGCGGCGGGGATGAGGCGGTGGAGTTCACGTTCCAGGTCGCGATAGCAACTCCGGGGGTCGTCCTCCTGCCCCGTTTTGTGATCCGCCCCGCCGAAGATGGCGTAATCCGACCGGGTGCCGGAATCGATCCGCAAGTAGTAATAGGGATTGCTCGTATCCCAGAAGCTCGCGACCGGGACCGAATTTTTGGGGATCTTCGCTCCCACGACGTATGAAGAGTACGGAGCCAGTTTCGCCTGGAAGAACATTGCTCCAATGATCCCGGCTTTTCCCATCAGCGGGACGTGGGTGGCAATGATCACGCGCTCAGTTGTGATCTGGTGTCCGTTGGCGGTCACGAGGAGGGGCTGTTTTCCCTCAATGCTTGAGACTTCCGATTTTTCATAAATCGCACTTCCGCCGCCGTGAACCTTCGCCGCCAACGCGAAGAGGTACTTCAATGGATGGAACTTTGCCTGGTTTGCGAATCGAATTCCGGGCTTGTCGACGAAGGGGACCTGTTCCATGAACTCCGCGTCGAAGCCCAACGACCGGGCGAGTTCCGCTTCTTTCTTGAATTCAGCGGTTTCATTCTTCTTGCCCTGGAGCGCAGCATGCAAATAGCCGGGGACGCGCTGGAATTCGCATTCGATTTGCTCGGCTTGAGCGATCGCTTCGATCTTGCCGATCGCTTCCGCTCCGGCATGCCAGGCGATCTCCGCGGAATCTTTTCCAAATTCTTTTACGAGCGAGGACAAACGCTTGTCTGTCACATACGTAAGGTGGGCGGTGGTATTTCCCGTGTCGACCGAGCCGATGACGTCGCGCTCCAGCAGGCAAACGGTTTTCCCCGCCTGCTTGAGCAAGTAGGCAGCGGTCACCCCGGTGATCCCACCCCCGATCACCACGACGTCGTATTGCGCCTTTTTCTTGAGAGGGACATAATGCCGTCCATTTTCCGACCGCCAGACTGAAAGTGGTTTCATGATCGTTCCTCTCAATAATCAATGAGTTCGATGATTGTGTCTCAATGACTTGCCAATTCCAATAATTTCAATGACTGCCGTGAGTGGACTTTGACCTGATCCTGGCGGCATTCCGTGGGGAGTTTGTCCGGGCGCCAGCGGACAAAGGTTGTTCCGTGTCGAAATCTTCCGCCGCTGAAATGGTCGTACTTCACTTCCACAACCAGCCTGGGGAGTAACGGCTCCCACTGGGTCGAACGATCGGTACTCCAGCGGCTTTTGCCTCCGGGTGCGTGCCCGGTGAATCCCGGTCCCTGAATGAGAGGCTCGACGAGCTTTGTGATCTTCGTGCGCTCCGTCGCATTGAAACTCGAGGTAAAGCCGACGTGGTTCAGCTGGCCTTCCTTGTCATAGAGTCCCAACAGGAGCGACCCGACGAATTTCTTTCCTGCGGCATACCGGAACCCTCCCACGACGCAATCGACGGTGTGTACCGGCTTAATTTTCTGCATTCCTGCGCGATTCCCCGCCTGATAAGGAAGGTCAACCCGTTTGGCTATCAGACCATCCAGGTTCCCTCCCGCGGATCGGAACCATTTACGGGCCACCGAGAGCTCTGTTGTCGCGGGGGAAAGGCGGAGGTCTTTTCGGTTTCGGAAGAATTTCTTTGCGAACTTTTCCAGCCGCACGCGACGTTCGCTCAATGGCAACTCGACGAGAGAGCGGCCGTCGTTGTCTTCCAGCAGATCGAAGACGATCAGCATGGCGGGATGTTCGTGCGAGAGTTTTTCGATGCGGCTTTTGGCGGGATGAATCCGCATCAGCAGTTCATCGAATTCCAGCCGACCCGCGGTCGGGACGACAATTTCTCCGTCCAGGATGAATTGCTCTGGCCGGAGGTTTTGCAGAGACTCCACCAGTTCCGGAAAGTAACGGGCCAACGGTTGCCCGGACTTGGATTTCAATTCGACATTTTTCCCGCGACGAGAGACCAGCGCCCGAAAGCCATCCCACTTCGGCTCGTATTCCCATTCGTCACCGACGGGAATTTCTTTGACGGCGCGGGCTTCCATCGGTGACAGGGTCTTGAAGGCATGAAACATCATTATCTTCCCCGTACAACTCCAGGCCGGTCGGTCTGCCGTCATCCTGGATGACAGCCGGACATTTCGGGACGCGAACTGCGGTCCCCTTTCACTGACCTCCTGCATTCCCTTGGTGAAGTCCTGTTAGAATGGTTATTGAGGCAAATCTCATACCGGCTTCTATGACGCGTGAGACACGCGGCGCAGCGTTTGCTTCGGTGGCTGGTGGAATGTCGCTCTCGGTTCCGTTCCAGTTGAGGACTGCATCATGGCACTCGCTGAATATCGCAAAAAAAGAGATTTCAAGGTCACATCCGAGCCGCGGGGCCGGACTGTCAAATCGCACAAGCAACTGAGCTTTGTCATCCAGAAGCATGCCGCGTCGCATCTGCATTACGATTTCCGCCTCGAACTGAATGGCGTTCTGAAAAGCCAATGCCGAAAGGTCCGTCGCTCGATCCTGCCATCAAACGGCTGGCAATGCAGGTCGAAGATCATCCGGACTGAGTACGGGTTGCTCGAGGGGATCATTCCCAAAGGGAATATGGGGAGGAACGGTGTTGCCTGGGATCGGGTTCGTGGATTCCAGCCGATGAAGATCCCGAGGCGGCTTATAAACGGGGAGCCTCAAATTTACTCCTGCACGGCGAGAAGCTTCGCGGCCATCGCCGGATGCTCGTGCGCAAGGGTGGCCAAAAGAGCGATCCCGAAGAGCGAACCTGGTTTCTGTTCAAAGAGAAGGATGAGTACGCCGAACTGGGATCGGATGTCGTGACGGACCGGCCGTTGAGTGTCGCAACGGAGCGGACGACGATAAATCGTGCGAGCAGGCGAAGCCGCGTGTGGGGACCGCACGGGGAAGTCCAAGTCAAAACCAGGCCTCACAAAACAGAAAGGTCAAGTCACACGCACGAACGACTGCCCCCAAGCAGAAAACAAGCGGTCACAACGGTCCCGCGAGAGCGAAAAGTCAGTGGAGGAGGAGGCGGAAATCGCGGGTGTGCGGCTCACTCATCCGGAGAAGGTGCTGTACCCGGAGGATGGAATCATTGGCCGGGATCTCGCGCACTGCTTCATGAGCAGGTCTCGGCAGATGCTGCCGCACGTCAAGAACCGGCTGCTGACACTCGTCCGATGTCCGGCAGGTCGGGCGCAGAAGTGCTTTTATCAGAAGCATCCGGGATGGGACGCCGGAGCATCTGCGGCGTTTCAGAGTCAAAGAGAAGACGGCCACGGAGGAATACCGGCTGTACGACGAGGAAGATCTGATCTCGCCGGCGCAGATGGGAGTGCTGGAAATTCATGTGTGGGGGTCGCAGGCGGACAACTTTGAGAAGCCGGACCGGCTGATTTTCGACCTCGATCCCGACCCATCCGTTGATTGGAGCGACGTTGTCAAAGCGGCGCGGGAAATTCGCGTGCTGCTGCAGGGCTTTGAGTTGGAGTCGTTCCTGAAGACGACGGGGGGAAGGGGCTGCATGTGGTGCTGCCGATTGAACGGCGTGTCTCGTGGGATGAGGCCATGAATTCTCGCACGCGGTGGCGTCGTTTCTGGAGGGATCCGCTCCGGAGCGGTTTATCTCGAAGATGAGCAAAGCGGCGCGGAAGGGAAAAATCTTTATCGACTATCTGCGGAACGATCGGGGGGCGACGTCGATTGCGCCGTACTCGACGCGGGCGCGGCCGGGTGCGCCGGTCAGCACGCCGATCACGTGGGAGGAGCTTTCGAAGGTGACGTCGAACCAGTTCACGATTCGGAATCTGCCCGCGCGGCTGGCGCGATTGAAGGGGGATCCGTGGGGGGAGATGGGGAAGACGAAGCAATCCATCAAGGCTGCGATGACGAAGAAGCTGAAGAGGGTGCGGCAGGGTTGAGATTGAGAGACGCTGGCGGCAGGCGGGGCAGAAGTCGCTTCATTCCGGGGGCTCGCTGCGCTCGAACCCGGCCACCCCTGTTGATTTGAACTCGCCGCATGTGCCTGACAGCACCCAGCCAAGTCAGGACGGGATCGCTTGTACTCCCTTGTCGGGGCTGAAATAATTCACGGCGGTTTGTGGATCCATCCGCTGACAGGAATCTCTCATGCATCTTCCCGACTTGATCGCCGCGTTGATTGATAAGGCTCCGGCTGGGGTTCGCTGGTGTGGGGCGATCGCCAAGCGTCTGCGACAATTCAATATCGCGCTCGACGGCAAGCATTCCGGCTCGTCGATGACCGATGCGCTCACGCTGGCGGATCTGTCCGTGCAGGAACTGCTCGTCGCTTATCTGCGGGACGCCGATCCGATCTTTCGGGAATGCAAAATTCTGGCGGAAGAAACAACGGGGGACCTGACCCGCTTCGCGACGGAGGGGCCGTACACCCTCGCGATCGATCCGATTGACGGGACGAAGCAGTATCGGGACCGGACGGGGAACGGTTATTCCATCATCCTCACGCTGCAGTCCTTTGAAACCGTCCACTACTCGCTCGTGTTCATCCCCGAAGAGGGTGAGTTCGGAACGTGGGTGCAGGCGAGCGGGGATTCCATCGTCTGCGGCCCGGATGATCCCAGCAGACCTGCGCGGGATGTGCTGCGTTCCCTTCCCGGCTACACGCGTGAGAATCGCCCTGCGTCGAAAAACATCTACCTGATCGGCTTCCAGAAGCGGGACGAGGAATGTGCGAAGATGGTCACGGGACTGGGACTGCGGGGGTATCACCAGGATGAGATGCCGGGGTGCCTGTACTCGCTCCTCGCCCGGGGTGACTTCGCCGGCTCGCTGATCCACTCGCCGAATATCTACGATTTCCCCGCCGGCATGCACCTCGCCCGGATTCTGGGTGGGGATGCGATCTGGGTCCACAACCGCCAACCGGTCCGATTTGAGGGGTTGTGGATGGACGAGCGGGCGAACATGCTGCGGCTGCCCGGAATTGTGGCCTGCAGCCCGAACCGGCAGATTTTAGACCAGTTGGCAACGCTGGCCCGGGACTGGAACCCCGTGCGGTACGCCGACTAGAACGTATTGCGTTTGTGTGTCGCGTCACGACCGGCGCGTTCTCGGCGTGTTTGGCCGCGACAGACGCTACACGTCTATTCAACAGGGTTTACGGGGAAAACTCGGCGTAACTTACCCGACCCGCACCGGTGGAGTCAGTGAGGTCTCTCCCCACAGCAGTCTCAAACTCGGCGCAAAAGACTAGAGAACATCTTTCCGGGAGCCTACAATAAGGGTCGCGGGCGGGACACGAACCCACTTCGATGTGCAACGTGTTTCTACAAAGTGTTGGGTTTCCATACGGTGTCGGTTTTCCTCTCGGTGTTGGTTTTCCTCTCAATGGTCTTGGAGGAGAAAACACAACTCCTGTGCTTGTCGATGGTTCGCCGCACGCCAGACATTTCCACCCAGGCTCCCCTTCTCGGCCACGGTCGATACCAGCGCCGCCGTTACGAAATAACATAATTTGTCTCCCATGCCTCCCGTAGTCGATCTCCGCAAAACCGAAGATCCCCGCGACGTCATTCACCAGGCGGTGCAGTACCTGGTGCAAGGGCGGCTGGTTGCCTTTCCAACGGAAACGCAATACGTGGTGGCGGCTTACAGTCTGCAGCCGGACGCTGTACAGCAGCTTGCCTCGCTCGGTTCGGGCTCTCATCCGCCGCTGCATGTCCTGGCGCTGAAATCTCCGCAGGAGGCACTCGACTATCTTCCGAACCAGGGATCTTCGGGGCGTAAACTGACCCGCCGTTGCTGGCCCGGTCCGGTGACGCTGCTCGTCCCGGCGGAGCCGATTGAGGGATTGCTGGGAGCGCTTCCGGAAGCGACACGGCAAGCGGTCGCGCCGGCTCGGGAACTGGCGCTCCGTGTTCCCCAAAGTGAGAGTCTGCAGCAGGTTCAACGGCTGCTTCCCGCACCGCTGGTTCTCTCGAATGAGATCCTGCCGGGTGGTGGTTCCGCGACGACGATTGAGCCTTTGCTTCCGCTACTGACGGAGAGCATTGCGCTGGCGATCGATGACGGTCCGTGTCGATACGGGAGCCCGTCCACCGTGGTCCGGGTCCTCAACGGAGAATGGGAACTGGTCCGGGAAGGTGTCGTTTCCGAAAGCATTCTCCGCCGCCTGAGCAGCGACGTGATTTTGTTCATCTGTACGGGGAACACCTGCCGCAGCCCGATGGCCGAAGCCCTGATGCGTCGTTCCCTGGCAGAAAAGCTCGGCTGCGCGGATGAAAACGTGATCGAAAACGGGTTTATCGTGCTGTCGGCGGGGCTGGCGGCGGGGATCGGCAGCCCTCCCAGCCCGGAAGCGGTCGAGATTCTGAAACAGCAGAGTATTGACCTTACCAGCCACGAAAGTCAGCCTTTAACCCCCCGTCTGTTGAGTCAGGCGGACCATGTTTTTACGATGACGCGTAGCCATCGGGATCATATCCTGTGGGAATATCCGGAACTCTCCCAGACGGTGAAACTGCTGTCGCGGGAGGAACAGGACATTACCGACCCGATCGGCGGGACTTTGGAGGATTATGCGAGCTGTGCCGAGGAGATCGCACGGCACGTGCGGATGATTGCCGAGAATTTGCAGGCGTGAGGGCCTGAGCGTTTTATTGCTATCAAGATCGAGACAAGTGTGGTTATGAAAATTGCAGTGGCCAGCGACCATCGTGGTTTCGCCGTCAAGGACAAGATCGTCCGGATGATCAATTCGAGCGGTCACGAGGCGATCGACTTCGGGCCGGAATCCCCCGAGAGTGTCGACTACCCCGACTATGCCTCGAAGGTCGCCCGCGCCATTTCCAACAAGGAAGTGGAACGGGGGATCCTGATCTGCGGGAGCGGGATGGGGATGTGCATCGTCGCGAATAAATACGACGGCGTGCGGGCGGCACCCTGCCACGATGACCTGACCGCCGAAATGAGCCGGTTGCACAACGACGCCAACTGCCTGTGTCTGTCTGCCGACCTGCTGGGAGACCGATTGGTCAACCGCATGGTCGAAATCTGGTTGTCGACGGAATTCGAAGGGGGACGACACTCCCGCCGTCTCGAAAAGATCGCGGAGATCGAACGGCAGAATCATCTCGAACACGCTCCCAAGCCTGCCCCTTGAACCATTGTTCCCAGGTCGCCTTTCAATTCTCTCACACCTCACAAGGATGGATACCGTGGATCGCAGCCAGCTCCGATACGCCAAGACACATGAATGGATTTTGTTGGAAGGAAGTTCGGCGACGATCGGGATCACCGATTTCGCTGTCCAGGCGTTGACCGATCTGGTGTTCATCGACCTCCCCCAGACTGGGCGCAAGATCCAGCAGGGAGAAACCTTCGGCGAAGTGGAAAGCGTCAAGGCGGTGAGCGACCTGTATGCCCCCGTTTCGGGGACAGTCTCCGGTCGCAACGAGGAACTTCCCAATAACCTCGCTTTGCTCTCGGAAGACCCGTTCGGGAAAGGGTGGATGATCAAGCTGGAGGTTCCCGCCGGGACGACTCTCGACCACCTGCTGGATAAGACGGCTTACGATCAGTATTGTGCATCGGAAGCACACTGAATCCGTTGACCGCGTGCTGTTCGCACATCGCCGTTTTCGTTTCCCGTCAGGATCGACTCACGCCACGAAAGGAGCAGAGTGGCCTATCTCTTTAACACCCCGGACCAGCAACGGGAGATGCTGGGGACGATCGGTGTCCGCACGCTGGAGGAATTGTTTGAGCAGGTTCCCGCTCCCCTCCGCCTGAATCGAGATCTGGATCTCCCCCCTGCCCTGACGGAACTGGAGCTCGAAGCGCATCTGCAATCACTGGCCGCGAGGAACGGTGGCGCAGGGGGGCGGATCTGCTTCCAGGGAGGAGGGGCCTACGACCACTTCATCCCGGCGGCGGTCGATGCGATCGCCGGACGGAGCGAATTCTACACCGCCTACACCCCCTACCAGGCAGAAGCGAGCCAGGGGAGCCTGCAGGCGTTCTTCGAATTCCAGTCGCTGATGTGCAGATTGACGGGGATGGAAGTCTCCAATGCGAGTCTGTACGAAGGAGGGACGGCGGTCAGCGAAGGGGTGTTCATGGCGATGCGGACGACAGACCGCCACAACAAGGTGGTCGTCCTGGGATCCGTTCATCCCGAGTATCGCGCGGTCCTCGACACCTACCTGCGGCAAATCGGCTGTCACGCGGAAGTCATTCCAACTCCGGAAGGGACGGCCGACCTTGACGCCGTCCGGGCTGCTGTGGATGAACGGACCGCGTGCCTCGTGATTCAACAGCCGAATTTCTTCGGCTGCCTGGAACAGGTTCGGGATCTCGTGAAACTGGCACATGGCGAGGGCGCACTGGCCGTGGTTTCGTTTGATCCGATCAGCCTGGGGCTGCTGGAACGTCCGGGTGACTACGACGCCGACATTGCCGTCGCCGAGGGACAATCGCTGGGGATTCCGCTGCAATACGGGGGCCCCTACCTGGGGATTCTCACCTGCAAGGAATCCTTTGCGCGGAAGATGCCGGGGCGACTCATTGGCGAGACCGTGGACCGCAATGGGAAGCGGTGTTTCGTACTGAACCTGCAGGCGCGGGAACAGCACATCCGCCGCGAAAAAGCCACGAGCAATATCTGCACGAACCAAGGCTTGATGGCGTTGCGAGCGACCGCTTACCTGGCGTTGCTCGGCCCGCAGGGTCTGCGGGAGGTGGCGGAACTCTCCTGCCGCAAGGCCCACTACGCCGCCGAACAACTCTGCTCGATCTCGGGCAATTCGCTGCTGTTCGACCGCCCGTTCTTCAAGGAATTCGTACTACAAAGTTCGACGGATGCGGCGGGTGTGCAACGTCGCGCTGCCGCCAAACGGTTCGATCTCGGCCCGTTGACTGGCTCCTTCACCGCTCCGGGACTCTCCGAGACTTCCGGCTGGAAAAATGGCCTGCTCGTCGCCGTGACGGAAAAACGGACCCGGGGCCAGATCGATGAACTGACCGCTCTCCTTCGCTCCTGATTTTTACGGAACTGCTCACAAACTCATGCGCAATCCCGAAACCGGAAAACTGCTGTTTGAACTGTCGCATCAAGGACGCCGGGCCGCTGTTTTCCCGAAATGCGACGTTCCGGAACAGCCTCTCGACAGCCTCATCCCTCCCCAGTTTCGCAGCACAAATCTGCCCAATCTCCCCGAACTGGCGGAAGGGGACGTGATCCGGCATTACGTGAATCTTTCGACCCTCAACATGTCGGTGGACACGCATTTCTACCCGCTGGGAAGTTGCACGATGAAGTACAACCCCAAGCGGCATGAACGGCTCGCGTCTCTGCCCGGGATTGTGGATCTCCATCCGTATCAAACGGAAGAGCAATCGCAGGGAATGCTCGAACTGCTGTTCGAGATGCAGCGGATGCTGGCGGAGATTGCGGGGCTCCCCGCTGTCTCGCTGCAACCGGCCGCGGGTGCGCAGGGGGAATTCACCGCGCTGCTCGTGGCCGCGGCGTACTTCCGCCAAGGGTGAGGAACGGACGAAAATCCTGTTTCCGAACAGTGCACGGGACGAATCCCGATGCTCGCGGCTGGCCGGCTTTGAGTGCGTGCAATTGAAAACCAAGGGCGGATTCGTCGACATCGACGAATTGCAGTCGCATCTGGACGACAAGACAGCGGTCTTCATGGTCACCAACCCGAACACGCTGGGGCTGTTCGAACGTGAGATCGCCGAGATTGCCCGCCGTGTGCATGACGTCGGAGCGCTGGTCTACATCGACGGCGCCAACATGAATGCCATCCTGGGGATCACGCGGCCGGGGGACTTCGGCGGCGACATGATGCACTACAACGTCCATAAGACCTTCACCGGTCCCCACGGTGCGGGTGGCCCCGGTTCCGGACCGATTGCAGTCCGGGATTTTCTCGCCGACTATCTTCCCGGTCCCATCGTGACCTTCAATTCCGCGACGAAACAGTACCAGCTCACCACACCGGCTAAGTCCATCGGACGGGTGCGGAGTTTCTTCGGCAATATCGGCATCCTGGTCCGGGGCTATTGCTATCTCCGCACTCTGGGAGCGGCAGGAGTCCGCGGCGTCTCCGAGCAGGCGGTTCTCAACGCCAACTATCTCCTCGCGAAGCTGAAGGATGTCCTGCAGGTTCCGCAGGGGGACCGTGCATGCACGAATTCGTGGCCTCTGCCTCTTCTCTGAAGAGCGAAAAAGGGATTTCCGCGATGGAAATCGCCAAACGGCTGCTCGACTACGGCTACCACGCTCCGACGGTTTATTTCCCGCTGGTGGTCGGGGAAGCGATGATGATCGAGCCGACGGAGACGGAGTCTCGCGAGACGCTGGACGCCTTCGCGGAAGTGATCCGCACGATCATCGGGGAAGACCCCGAGTTTCTGAAGCAGGCGCCGCACACGACTCCGGTCAGCCGTCCGGACGACGTCCGCGCCGCCCGGAACCCCATCCTTCAATGGGAAAAGAAACAGGTTTCGGGATAAGGCACGTCGGTTCAGACTCGATTGGGAAGGCCCTCCCGTGACGACAGTTTGCCAGGTGATGATTGAAGCGGAGCCTCGGGAGGGTGCCTGGAACATGGCGCTCGACGAGGCCTTGTTGAACGACAGCCTGGCCCATCACACCTGCTGGCTGCGATGGTATCGCTGGCGGGAAGCGACATTGTCACTGGGATACTTTCAGGGGACCCAGGGAGCGGGAATCGATCCCCGGTGGGGGACGCTTCCGGTGGTCCGGCGCCTGTCCGGAGGAGGTGCGATTCTGCACGATCGGGAGTGGACCTATTCCTGCATTCTCCCCACCGATCATCCCCTCACGCATCAGCCTCACGATCTCTACCGTCTCGTGCACGAGGGGGTGATCGAGGTCTTGAAACGGCATGGGGTCGAGTCTCATCTGCGGGGCGCAAACGCCCCCGCCAAACCCGCCGATGCGTTCCTGTGCTTTGAGCGCGGAGACCCGAATGATCTGCTCTTCGGGGAACATAAATTCCTGGGGAGCGCCCAGCGCCGTCGGAAGGGGGCGGTGCTGCAGCACGGGAGCCTGATCCTGCAACGCTCTCCACACGCTCCTGAAATCCCGGGGCTGTTCGAACTCGCGGGAGTGTCGCTCGATGATGCACGACTCGTTCGCGAATTCGCACCCGCGATCGCGGGTCAGTTCGCGGAACGCTGGAACATTTCGGAAGAGTTTCCGAGTGAGATCAGGGGTGAAGCGGAGCGTCTGTTCCAAGAAAAATATGCCCAGGGGCTGGACTGGAATCGTGGTGGGAGTACGGGGGAAATCAGCCCCCCGTGAGACCGTGTTCCTCGACTTCCAAAGGGGCGAATCCCGGTGCGTTTTGACATCACAAAACGTGGCCGAAAAACACCCTTCCGGGTGGGGTTATTCCGAGGATGCGGAAGGTCTTTACCTCAGTGGTTGCAAGGGTTTGTTAATTTTCACAAAGAATTTGAAATTTATTGACAAAAGAAAATGGGGCTGATAGCCTGAGTTAGTTCTATCATAGAACTTCTCCCACACTCCGATCCTGAATCAGCTCATATCCAGGTTCTCCTTTTTCGGGGTCCGGAAGCTGTTTTTTGTCGATAGAATTGATACCTGTCACCAAGTCGTCACCACTGACTGCCTGACACAGCCGCTCTCGTCTCAGTCTGCACTAATCTCTTTTTTTGTTCATTTCCAAGACGAGAAACGGAAGTTGTCGGCAAGCGACCTCACTTGCGTTAGAGACGCTTGCCCACGCCACAGGGGCTCATTCGTGTCGATGACCGAACTGACAGCGCGTTACCAGCGTTTTACCGACTTCCTCAGTACCTCGTGGGCTACTTCTTCACATCGCCGCTCCTCACCCA
Source organism: Planctomycetales bacterium (assembly GCA_046349635.1). GTDB lineage: Bacteria > Planctomycetota > Planctomycetia > Planctomycetales > Planctomycetaceae > JAXMBX01. The sequence goes on along the minus strand of JAXMBX010000001.1, from coordinate 283,903 downwards.
ATTCCGACCTGACTCGTACCCTTTTTCGAGATCTTCCGGAACGGCGAAGCTGGACACCCATCAGGAACTATAATTGTTGGTAGGACGTATTTCGGGAGCGAGTCTGTATGCGAGCGGAATTAAAGGTCGTCGAAGGGAAGCATCAAGGGGCAGTGATCCCGATCAACAGGAAGAAATTTCTCGTTGGGCGGGAAAGCGACTGCCAACTCAGACCGAACAGCGATCTCGTCAGCCGTCACCACTGCGTGTTTGCAGTGGATGAATATGGCGTGCGTCTGCGCGATCTGGGAAGCACGAACGGCACGTACGTCAACAACGAGCGCATCTCCGGGCAGGTGGCGCTGAATGACGGGGACAAGGTTCGCATCGGAAAGCTGGTGTTCCAGGTTTCCATCCGATCCAGTGTGCCAGCCGCGCAAGCCGTCCCGGTGAAACCCGCCAGCAGCGGTGTGCCAGTCGGGATTCTCCCCCCCATTACCGGAGACTCGGGGAGCTCCAACACGGTCGATTTTTCTCTCTCCGAATCGGGGATGCTCAAAATCGACGAATCGAACAACAAAACCGGTGTTTTCGGCGGAGATACGACGCTGCTTTCCCCGAACGGGACGGCGCGAACGTCCGTGGACCTGCCGCTGGGAGGTCTGACTCCCGTACCTCTCACCACCACCGCACCGGTTGTCTCCCCTGCACAAGAGACGCAGTTGATACCGCCCGTCGCCCCTCCTCCAGGGATCACTCCTCCTCCGGCTGTTCCGCCGGTCGTGGGAGGGACGAATGGGAACGGCGCGAACGGTCACGGCAGCGTCGCTCCTCCGCCTGCCACGGCGGCCCCGGAAGCGGCAGCCGCGCCGAAGGCCTCCGCGGCGGATATCATCCGTCAATACATGCAGAAGCGGGGACAGTCTTAAAAACTCACAAAATGCTCTGGATGACCAAAATGCTCTGGAACGACAGAGAGTTTCCAGTGCATTGCAGATCTTACGCGATCATCAGCCGCATTTTGTGAAGGGATGATGGTTCACACCTGACTCCCGGCGGAACATAAAACTAAAAACCCAGGAAACTTCCCGGTCAAAGATCGGGAAGTTTTTTTGTGCCTCCGACGAGGATCCTGTCATCTCCTCCCCCCCTTTGCGGTGGACAACCGAAACCGGATTGGCGATGCTTTTCGTTGTCGGCGTCTCTCTCTGCAAGCTGGCATGATCTTTGGCGTGTCTCTCCAATTCTCTCAACAGACAGGTGAGCATTGTGGCAGAACTGAATGATCCCGGTATGAACCAAAAGGAATTCCTGGCCCTTCTTCCGCTGACTCTGTCACTCGCGGGACTTCCTCCGAGCGAACCTGGAAAGTATTACAACGAAGACCAGATTGAGGCCCGGGCGTTTACGATCCGGCATGCGTACAAAGCGGCCCGGGTTTTATTCCGGGATCTCTCCCTGCAACCGCCGCGATAAGGGCTATCCCTTCCGCTTCCCCTTGGAGTAAACTTGGGGGAAATGAACGCGACTGCAGAACGCTGAATGGCTGTAGCCCCTCCCTGCCGCCTGATATAAACATATGTCCAGTTGTCGTTTCATTTAAAGTTCTTCGTTTTCCCTCGTCATCCACCCCGTAAATGAAACCCGCCTCCCCCGGAAGCGGTAACGAGAAATACAGAAGACAGGATCTTCTGAGTGATCGACGACGAAGCGAAACTTGTTGAGGCATGCCGCGGCGGTGACCCGACGAGCCTGGCGCAATTCGTCGCCCACTTTGAACGCCCTGTCTACGCCGTTTGCTATCGCATGCTGGGGCATCTGCAGGACGCGGAAGACATTACGCAGGAAGTATTTCTGCGCGCTTTTCGAAGTCTGGGACGCTGGGATGCGGATCGACCTCTGAAACCCTGGTTATTCACCATCGCGGTGAATTGTTGTAAAACAGCCTTGGTGAATCGTCGGAAATGGGGTACATCCACAGACCTTTCGCAGGAATGGCTGGCACCGGTCGAATCGGCGGGGAGGACTGATCTGGCGGAAGAACTGCAACGGGGACTGGACAGTCTCCGGGACGAATATCGGACGTGTTTCATCCTGTTTCACGAGCAGGATCTGAGTTGTGCGGAAATCGGGAAGCTGCTCGGTTGTCCCGAAGGAACGGTCAAAACCTGGCTTTTCCGGGCGCGTCGAGAATTAGCGGAACAACTACGAAAGCGGGGAATCTTCCCCGACACGAAACCATAAAGACAATAGCCATGAATTGCAGTCGCTTTGAACAACTGGTTCAGGAAGTTCCGCGGCCCGAGGATCGGGATCGGATTCTGGCTGCGTCCTCGTGGGAGGAACATCTGTCCAACTGCCCGGCGTGCGCGGCCGCGTTGGAAGACGACAAGCTGCTCCGCACGGCGATGGAGTCCGCGCCGTTGCCTCAACCGAGTTCTGGATTGGCGAACCGCATCCTGACCGCCTGGTCTCGCGAACGCGAGGGAATGGAACAGACCGTGACGGTGGCCAGCAAGTTCGCCCAGCCTTGGCGGGGAATGCTCTCCGGTGCTCGGCAGAGAATGGTCTTGCTGGCCGTCGGGCTCGCCGCGTGCGCTCTGCTGATGCTGCAATCCCCCCTCGCGGATTCGCGGTTTGAAACCGGTACGGCTGTGGCCGAGAGGCCGAATGAGGCCGTGGACCAGCCCCAACTCATCGCCGCGATGCGGAGCCTGATGAACGATTCGAAACTGGCGGATGCGACGTCCGTCGAAATGCTGAAGCCGATCGAGGAATTGAAGGACGAATTTCATCCTCTGGGGGAAAAAGTTTCCCGGGGGATCGCGTTCCTGTGGAAAACCATCCCCGCGGATGGATCATTATGAGGGCCTGAATGCCGACAGGGATCCCGTTGAGCGCAGAAATGTATGAACATGCCACGAACAGGCATGCGCTCATCCCGGATCTCTCGTCGCGTCGCCTGAGTTCTTATGTGGCGCTCTGCTGCTGGCTGGTCCTGGGCATGGCAGTCGGCCTGCGAGCCGAGGACTCACTGCTGAAGTATGTCCCGGAAAAAGCAGGGCTGATCGTCCGCCTGAATGATTGGCGGACCCACGCCCCCAAAGTCATGGCTTCCCCCTTCTGGGAACGACTGAAGCAGAATCCGACGTGCCGACGCCTGATGGAGACCAAGGACTTCCAAAACCTTGTGAAATTTCAGCAGTCCCTGGAAACCGCTTATGGCAAATCCTGCGTGGAGTTTTCCAAGGAACTCTCGGGTCGTGAATTGGTGCTGGCGGTTTTTTCCGGGGAGGTCAAGGGAACGGCACCGTGGGGTTTATTGTTGACCCGTGGAGAAAATGCCCTGTCCGTCGCCCGTGCGGTCGCCGCCTGGAAGCGGACGGACCCCCATTCTGCGGAAAACCGCGTCTACAAGCAGATCAGTTACCAGATCTGTACTCCGCACGGGGCGAAAACCCGTTCCGAGGACGACCTGCTTTGCTACGTGGTGCTGGATGACGTCATCGCGACATCCGGAAATGAAGCCGCAATCCGCAGGGCCATCGATATTCACACGGGGGTCAAAGAGTCGGATAAGAACGATTTCCAATCGATTCTGACTTCCGAAGAGTTCCGCTGGAGCCTGACGCAAGCCGGGACGGATTGTCCACTCACGTTGTACTTTCGCCCCCCTCACTGGGACAAATCGATCAGCGGCCTGTTGCAGGGAAAAGAGCCTGCGGGCTTCACGAAAACTTTGCTGCGGAATGCCTGGAAGAACTGCCGGGCAGTCAGTGTTGGTGTCCGTCTTGATCAGGGACTGGTTGCGGACGTTTCGCTGCATCTCTCTCCGGAAGGTCGTCAATGGTGGGCATTGCTGCCTGAAGGGAAACCATTCACCCCGACGGTTGAGGACCTTCCCCAGCAAGCAGTCGTCGCCGCGGGGGGACGGATCCCCGGTGCCGTGCTGTCTCCGATTCTCGTCGGTTTGTTCTCCGAAACGGACTCGAAGACTTCCAACATTCGAGACGCTCTCAAAGGTTTGCTGCGAGGGCTCGATCTGCTGCGAGACGTGATTCCCGCCCTTGGTCCGGAATGGGTCGGAGGGTATTTCCACGGTTCCGAACTCACGAACGCGGTCCGTTCCCCGTCTCAATTTCTGGTGAAGACGGAGTTCACCGATCGGGAGTTCGCACAGAACGGACGGCCACCGACGACGTTGCGGCAGAGTCTGTCCAACGCGGCCCGTGCGGGGCTGCATATGCATGCCCTCCTCGACTCGAAGGTACAAGCCCCTGTTACGGTCGGAGCGGAGTCCTCCGCCGAGGGAATCGAAAATCTGTGGTGGCTGCAAACCCCGAAAGACCGCCGCTGGTGCGTCGGGCTGACCGCCAACACACTGTGGATGGCGAGCGATCCCGAGCTCGTCCGTCGCGAACGCTCCCTCAGCCCCGCGGATTCCATCGGCCAGTTGCCGGCTTTTCGCGATTCACTGGCCAAGTACCACCCGAGCGGCAATGCATTCCTGTGGGTCGACCTGGGCCGTTGGAAGGAAAACGATGTCCGCCGCATTGCCCAACGTGGCGGCAAGCCCAACCATTGGCTGGTCCTGGAGCCGTTCCAGACGTTCTGGCTGACGCTGAGCCATGATGCGGAGACCGTGAAACTCGGCGCGGGCCTGCGATAGGGCTGATTTTGCGCGAAATCACCGGTTTTTCCCCTACAACCGGCACAGTCGTCCGGTCGGCATATTTTCCGCGGCTTGCCCGACCGAATTCGCTGAAGTTTTCCAGCCGACCCGCAGAGTGGGGTTATAGTTCTGCGGAGAGAAAACTTTAAGACCCCCGATTGCGCCCGGAAGAATCCGGAAACAACGGCCAGGAAGGGTCAAGTGAGTTCAGGAGAGGACGTCCGGGCCGAACGAGAGAGCGGACCTGAGCGTCCTGAGATGATTCCAGAGGTGAGGAACAACAACCATGGTGAAGCTGGCAGAGAGAGAGTCCGAAATTCCGGCGAATCGTCGGGATGAACAACGTCGCAGAGGAAGCGACCGGAGAAAAGGAGCCGACGCGGCCTACAAGGGTCCGGAGCGGCGGATGGGAGAACGGCGGGTCAAGGTGGAACGCCGCGGCAAGATCGACCCCACGACCTGCGAACGGGATTACTCGCAGGATGAAATCGAATTCATGCGTGCCATGGATGAGTACAAGCGCAAATCCGGCCGGATGTTCCCCACGTGGAGCGAAGTGCTCGAAGTGGTGCGGAGCCTCGGCTATGAGAAAAACGGAGTTCCTCCCCAGACGTCCGCAACCACGCCCATGACATCCTGAGAACCAACGTCGTCCGGCACGGAGGCCAGAACCAAAGAGAGGCGGTCGGAATTTTCCGGCCGCCTCTTTTTTCTTTCACACCGTTTATTTCGCACCGGCATGGTTACCGCGAGCGGCCGAAGGCCATGAGCGTGATGTCATCGTTCTGGGCGCGCCCGTTCGCGTGCTTGCGGACTTCCTCCAGGATCTTCTTCGCGAGATCGGAGGGAGGGAGCGCATTCTCCCGGACCAAGTCGCGGAGCCGTTCGATGGTGAACAGCTCGTTCTGCGGGTTCATGGCCTCGCTGACGCCATCGGTGTAGATCACGACGGTGTCCCCCGGTTGCAGGTCGCGCTCCACGACTTCGTACGGGAACTCATCCGCGACTCCGATCGGCAGGCCGACTGCGTCTTCGGGCAGCTCTTCCAGCGTTCCGTTCGCCCGCCGGATGATCGGCGACATGTGCCCCGCGTTGACAAAGGTGCAGCGGTGCTTCTTGAAATCGATGATCGTCAGGACGAATGTGACAAAACGCCCCTCGACGGCGTTGGAACACATGTGGTGGTTAATCCGCTCGACCGCCTGGCCGGCATCGGAGACGAAGTTCAGGGTGCTTTCGACCACGCTGGAGAGGCGGGACATCACGAGTGACGCGGGCACCCCCTTCCCCGCGACGTCGCCGAACGCGAGGCAGATTTTGTTTCCTTTCTCCAGCAGCGTGCAGCCGTAGTAATCCCCGCCGACCGCCTGGGCGGCGTCGTAGGACGCGTAGAACTGGTACCCGTTCACTTCGGGGAACTGCTCCGGCAAGAGTGCCTGTTGCACCTTGCGGGCGATTCCCATTTCGCTGTCCTGCTTCTGCTTCTCCATGTAGGTGACCAGCAGGCGGGCACTTTCATAGGACATGGCGGCCTGGGAGGCGACCGCGAGGAGCAGGTCCAGATCGTCCTTCTGGAACTGGTTCATGGGGTTCTGGGTGTCGAGATTGATGACCCCCATCGGGTTCCCGTCCAAGCCGAGCATCGGGACGCACATCATGGAGCGGATCGTGAAATTCGAGATGGACTCGGAGGCGCTGAAGCGGGAATCGTTGGCGGCATCGGCGGAGAGGATGCCGGTTTTTTCGGTCAGGACCTTATTCAGGATCGTGCGGCTGAGTTTGACCGATTCATCATCATCGGAGCGGCGCGCTTGATCGCCTTGGGACGTAGTTTGTTCGCAACGTCATCATGTAGGAGAATACAGCCCCGATCCGCCTGGGGGAAAATGCCGAACAGCGTGTCGAGGATCTTCGGGAGCAGCGTGTCGAGATCGACGACCCCGGCCAGGCTGCGGGTGATTTCGACGACCCCCTTCAGTTTCGCCTCGGGGCGGACCTGCAACGAGCCGAGGGGACTGGCATTCGTGAGTGCCCCCATGATCTGAGTGGCATGCGCATCATCGTTGGAGAGCTGGATGCCGAACGTCGCGGAATCGGGAGAATCACTGTAAGTGCTCCCCTGCCCGCCCCCGCTGGTGGCCTTGGCTTCGTAGCGGAGGAGCATGGGGCCGATCTTGATCCGATCGGCGTGGATCAGCGCCCGGCGTCCCGCCAGTCGCTCCCCGTTGACGGTGGTGCCGTTGCCGCTCCCCAGGTCTTCGATGAAGAACTGGCCTCCGTCGCGAAAGACCCGCGCATGTTTGCGCGAGACCATGTTGGAATCGAGCTGGATTTCACATTCGGGCAACCGGCCCACGAATGCTTCATCCTTGTCCAAGGCGAAGTTCTGTGACTTCCCATCCTGCAACAACACCAGGCTGGCCATCTTCGAAATACTCCCGCGGCAATGCGATCCTGCGGACCGACGCGAGTAGGAAGAGGAGAGAGAAGCGCCGGCCCGAACGTCGATTCTAGAGCGTATCACGCTTTTGTGTCGCGTCAAAATCGATATTTTTCACGAGATTATCGCCGCGACAGACGCTCCACGTCAAATTGATGGGATCCGGGCAATCCGGGCCGGATTTTGTCCCCCCAAAACAGACGGATTCCGGCGGGCATTATCGCCCCGTTCGGTCAGGTACGGGCGGGGAAAATGGTGTCGACATTGTCGCGGAGGACCTGTTTTCCCAGCAAAATCGCCTGTTCTTCGCTCCAGCCCCGGTCGATGACGAAGTCGGTCGCCAGGATCCGGGCGAGGACGCGGCGGTACATATTGAACTTCGGCAATGCGAACTCCAGCTTGTACATATCGCTGTAATAGCCGATCTGCTTCGTCCGGGGGACCGCCTGCAGCCGGGCGCGGGAGTCGAATTCGATGTAAGTGGGGATGTTCGAATACCACCAATGCCCGTTTGTGACGACGTTCGGGAAGATCCAGCTATAGCTGACCAGTTCCTGGTTCGTGCTGCTGGCGAGGACGGAAATCGGGAAGACCACCTGCGGGAAGGCATTGAGCAGTTTCCGGTACTGGATCAGCGAGACGCGGGAGTCGAACAGGTCCTGCCCCTGGTAGACGCCGGATTCGTAGACACGGCGGTTGACGCCGATCATCAGGTCGAACGGCAGGCGGTATTCGGCGCAGTTCTCCGCCAGCGTCCAGAAGACGAAGTGGCTCAGCTCAACCGCTTCTTCGGCGGTCAGTTCCTGTCCTTTCTGCAGTTTAACGGCGATGCCATCGACTTTCGCAGCCGTGGCCGGTGCGGGGGCGAAATCGGGGGGCAGGGAAATCGCACAGGCCCGGGCCCCGTTTTTCGTGAAGTGCTGGAAGAGGTGGGCGATCCCCTTCCGCAGCGTCGCGGCGTCCTTGAACTCCGTGCCGGTCGCCTTGTGGAACCGCTCCCGGGTCTGGGGCTTCGCGAGGTGAAACACGAGGTCATCCGTCCGCAGGCAGGGGATGTACCGGTTCGTATCGAAGCCCGAGAGGGGATCGTCGAAGTCATTCGTCAGGAAGACCTGTTGCAGGTTGCTCAGCTTCAGCACCTGCTCTTCCCAATCCGGCTGGGACATCTTCTTGTCCGCCAGGTCGTAGACCGCTTCCCAGTTGGACTCGTCCACCTTGTCCCCCTGAAAGCCGAGCAGATCCTGGCACATCTCCACGAACCAACTGTACTGAACGGTGTTCTGGAGGTCTTTCAGCTTGGGGATCAGGCGGGCGACTTTTTCCCTGGGGGAAATGCCCGGCTCTTCGATCCGCTCGCGCGGCAGGCCGGCGGAGTGGGCGAGTTCCGTGTAGTAGTGATACCCCAGAATATCGGCCAGATTGCGGGAAGGGGCGGCGTGGGGGTTGATGTGCGAGTGGGGATCCACCAGCGTGATCTTCTGCAATTCCTTGAACAACTGCCCCGCAAGTTCCGCCGACATGGTCTTTCCTTTCCGCCTGTTATCGAAGATCAAAATTCGATTCGTCGATGATACTCAGCGGCGTGGATTTTGGGAAAGAGAACGGGCGGGAATTCTACGCATATTACTCGGAATTCCGGTTGCATCACTACTGCCAGTGAATATTCCATCCGTCGCGGAAATCGCACAAACTTGTCCAGACGAAGCCAACGGATCGATTTGTGTGGTGACGAATGATCCAGTTCCCTGACCCAGTAAAACTCAACGCGGTGTCCGGCGCGGCAGTGTTTTCCAGTACGTTGCTTCCCACTCGCCGACTGTTTCCCAGCGGATGGTCCCGGGATCGACTTCGTATCCCATCAGGTGCAGATTTTCGAGGTAATGGAGGACCAGCCATGCGGTCGTCCCGGTCAGATAGCCTGGTGCTGAAATCTCGGTCGCAATGTCCTCCTGCAGGTACCACTCCCAATTCGGAGCGGCGAAGGCTTCCAGATCGAGCCTCCGAGTTGCGTCAACCAGTACCTGGTTCGTGTTCATCGATTCCAGGCCGCTTTCCGCCAGCGAGGCTGTGATCGTTGCGGTATCCATGGGAATGACCTGCCCGTTGCGTGGCGAGCGTCGATCCAGCCATTGTTAAACATCTCGAACAGCGTCTGAATCAGTTCCGCGCGGCCAACCCATGCGAGGTCTTGTTGAATTGCCGCTCGATGTCCCAGCCGTCGGGGAAGCGCGCTATAGTTTTCAGCACAGAGCCAACAGAGTGGAGTTGCGGAATCGACGGACGTTTCAGAGCCAGTATTCGGCCCGCGTGAGACGAGGATGCATTCACAAGGGGACCGCGTCGAAGGGTCCCGGGCACAGAGAGTGTGAGGTCAGGTTTTATTCAACCCTCAAATCTGTGGTGATTGTAGAGGTCTCGATCTCCATCACCGCAAGATCTACTTCTGCTCCGACCATTTGTGTCGGGGGTTTGGGGGGCGAAGGTGGCGAGAGTCTGGCATCGGCGAGGTTCCAGACCCGCAGGGATTCCTCCTCGCCACCGCCGATGACGAGCTGGTCCCCGGTCGCGGGCGACGCTGTACATGTAGTCCCCTGGCCCGCCGAAGGCCCGGACCTGGGCCGCGTTGTCGGAGTTGATGAGGGCGCACGGTCGGTGTCCTCGCCGTGCAGCTCGATGATCGTGTTGGTCCTGTCCCACGAACTGCAGGGCGTCGCCTGCTTGGTGAAGAGGGCGATCGCGGACCTGCTCGCCGGTCTCCAGGCTCCAGGTGATCTTGACCGCGTTGTCCTGCCGGAGGAGGCGAGGATCACGCCGTCCCCTCAAAGGCGACGTCCAGAACGTGATTGGTGTGTCCTTCGAACGACTTGATCTGCTTGCCGGTGCCCGGATCGAAGACCCGCACGAACTTGTCCGCGCCGCAGGAGGCCATCTTCGTCCCGTCGCGGGAGAAATCGATACCCATGACGACGTCGCTGTGGGCATCTTCAAGTCCCGGACGAGCGAGCTTCTCCACATCCCAGAGCATCAACTGGCCGCCAGGATCGCCCCGCCCGTCGCGAGCAGTTTTCCGTCCGGGCTGAAAGCGAGTGCGGAGACTCGATCCACAAACGGAGATTGTTTCAGGTCGAGCGGGGCATCCGCCTTGGGGCCGATCTGTCCGGCCAGTTTCCACTCGGGGGCCAGGTTCCAGTCCCGGGCAGTCTGATCGGTCGAGACGGAGATAACGTCCAGACCGTTGCCGAACGCGAGCCCGGTGACGGGGGCCTTGTGTCCGGTGAGGACTTCGATTCCGCTGCCATCCGGCGCCAGGTGTGGGACCAGCTGGTCGTCCTCCGGCGGTCGCGAGCAGTTTTCCATCCCGCGACCAGGCGACGCGCGCGGATCGGCTGCTGTGCCTTAGCGGCGGCTTCCCTGTGAGGCTTTGGATCGCGCGGCGACATTGGTCCGACTCACCTTGGCGGCTTCGACCGCTTTCTTTTCCGATTCGACGAGGGCCTTGCCGATCTCGGCGGTTTTCTTTAGCCGCTTCCAGCACTGCGCTTGGCGGCGGCCAGTGCATCGGTCGCCCCCTTCACGGCAGCCTGGGCATCGGTCAGTGCTTTGTCCGCATCCGCTTTGGCCTTTTCGAGGGCTTTGTCATCCTTCTTCGCTTCGAAGGCTTTTTTGGCGGCGTCCGCTTTGTCCATGGCCGGTTTGACTTTGTCCTCAGCATCCTTCACGGCCTTCTCGGCGGGAGGGACGGCCTCGGTCGCTTTCTTGACGGATTCCTCCTTGGCTTTCAGTTCGGTCTCGGGCGTTTCAGGCTGGCTTCCCGCAGTCGCAATCGCCGCGACGGCATCCCGTTCGTCGGCGGTCAACTTCGCTACCAGCCGGTCGGACCGGATGTCCCCTTTCAGTTCCGCGAGTTGTTTCCCATCCGTGGCTTGCCAGAGGCGGACATAGTTACCGCCGGCGGTGGCGATCTGCGAGCTATCCGGCTTCACGGCGATCGCGCCAATCGGAGTACCGTGCGTGACCGGCGCGGACCTGCGAGGCATCCGCAGCTTTCCAGAGACGGTGCCATCCTCGGAACCGGTCACAATCAATCAGCCCGCCGGGGCAACGAATGCCACGGAGGTGATGGTCTGGGCATGTCCCTTCAAGACTTTACTGGCGACTAACGCGGGCTTGTCCGTTCCTGAAATCTGCCACAACTGGACCTGTCCCCTGCCTGGGCTGCGGCCACCAAATCCCCTTGGGATTCACGGCCAGCCCTGGACGATCTGCTCGCAGGGGGCCCAAGGCAAGTGTCGCCTCCGGCCACCGGCCAGAGGCGGAGGGTCTTGTCCGCGGCGGCCACGAGTTTCGATTGATCGGGAGAGAACGCGACCGCCGTGATGGCGGCGGTGTGCCCTTCCAGAACCGGCCCCGGCTTCCCATCGGCGAGATTCCAGAGCCGGATCAGATGATCGACGCCCCGGTGGCGAGCCACTTGCCGTCATTCGAAACAGCGACCGCCTTGATGGCGGAGGCGGCGGGCGAATTCATGGCGGATCGCATTGAGGGACGTTTCCACAATTTTACGGAGCGATAATCCCCGGATGCGAGCGTCGAACCGTCCGGGCTGAACGCGAGGGGCATGGACCAGATCGCGATGGGCGGGAGGGGCGGTATACAGAGGTTTTTCGCCGTTCTCTTCAGGGCGGCGAGGTCTGGATCGACGAGATGTGGGGCCGCTGTCGGTCGGCAGATGATAGAGCCGCTGGATCTGGATTCGTGCGCGACCGCAGGCGGTGAACTGGCCGCCGGCCCGTCACGGACAACGTGTAGATGGCCTGGGAACCCAACGACGGGGCCTCGCTACGATGTCAGGTCCGGATCCGGCGGCGCCACCACCGGCCCCCTCGACGATCCACTGCCGCAGGATTCCAAGCTCCCGGGGGTGAAGGCATTCGCTTCCACCTTGTTGCCGGGGAGGGGGCATCGCGGGGCCTTGCAGATGCGCGGCGACCCGATACAGGAGGCTTTTATCCGATCGCGGGCGATGACCGCCTTGCCGTTCTTGCCTCCCTTGAGGATATTTTCGATGTCCTCGAGGTTCAGATTGTTTTCTTTCACCGCCAGGTTATGGCAGGCGATGCAGTTTGCTTCCAGGATCGGAAAGAGATCGCGCTCGAAGTCGACGGGACGCCCAAGCTTGGGATCTTCCGGGACGATGGGCTTGAGGGGGGCCTTCTTGTCCGGTTCCGCCGCCGAAACGATTAATGAGAATCCGCACAGAAGCACCATTCCGAGGGTGGCGGCCCACAGCGTCCGTTGTCGCATGAATCTTTCTCCGTAAAAGCGGTCGTCCCGCGTCTCAGTTGGTGTTGTGCCGAATCTCTGGTGATGAGTTACAGTTATTTCGTGATCGTGACGGCGAGGGGCTGATCAATCGTGGTCGGACCGTTGAAATCGACGGCCCCATGCACCACGACGTTCGCTAATGCTCCTTCAGGAGCATCGGCGGCCGCCTGCACTACGAGGGTGGCGTCATTCTTCCCTGCGGGGATCGTCACCGGTTCCGCCTGCAGTCCCTTGGCCCCCGGGGGGAGCAGCAGCGAGACGGTGATCGGGCCCGCGAAACCGTTCAGGCGATTCGCGACGACTTTGACCTCCATCTTCGTGTTCTGCTTCAAGCTGCCGTTGTTGGGGACGGTCAAGGCGAGCGTGGCCGGGCCCGGCTTGACGGTGATCGTGATCGGCTGAGCGTTCGCGAAGACGACGACGTTGGCGGCGGTGGCCACTTTGGCGGCCGCAGCGGCTTTGGCATCGGCGTCAGTCTTGGCTGCCATGAGGGGCTTCAGTTTTTCCGTTTCGGCGGCGACGGTTTTCGCCACGGCGGCTTGTTCATCGGTCGCCGCTTTCACGACTGCCTGGGCGTCGGCGAGTTTCTTGGCGAGATCCTGCTTAGCGGCTTCGAGGGCTTTGGCAGCTTCCGCGTCGCCCCCCTTCTGGGCGGCTTCCAATGCCTCGGCGACTGCTTTGGCGGCGGCGGCGGTGTCGACGGCCAGTTTCTGCGCCACACCGTTCGCATCCGCCAGTGACTTGTTCGCGGCATCCTTGTCCAGAGCGGCCTTGGCGGCAGCCGCCTGCTCACCCGCCAGCTTGGCGGTGGCCGCCGCCTGCTGGGAGAGTTGCTCCAACTGCGTTTTGCGTTTGTCCGCCAGCGCTTTCACTTCCGCAGCCGCATTCTGGGCGAACTTCGCCTGCTGATCCATGATCGCTTTCGCAGCGGCCTGGGCATCGGCCAGCTTCTTGTCGACGGCGGCCTTCGCGTCGGTCACTTTCTTCAATTCCGCCTGACCTGCGGCGAGGGCCTTGTCCGCTTCTTCTTTGACCTTCTGGGCCTTGTCCGCAGCTTCGACGCAGCGACGATAGGAGACCGTGGCCTGGCCACGGAGGTTCAACTGATAAGTCCCCGGGGCGACATTCGGTGCGATGACCAGCTTCTGCAGTTCGGTATCTTTTCCCTTGGGAATCGGCTTGGCTTCCACGGCGAGATTCGCGGGCTGGCCGGTAAAGGCCATCGCGATAGCGTCGTCAAAGCCGTTCCGCTTCGCGACCTTGGCAGGAATCAAAAGCTGGCTCCCCTGTGAGACCTGCAGGTTCAACGGGGCATCCAGAATCTGCACCGGGGCGGCTTCCTTGTTGACGGCGAGCGTCAAGTCCCGCGCCAATCGCGTTTCCGAGGCGAGACCCGCACCCCGACCCCAGACGATGGTTCCCGGCTGGGCGGCCTGGGCGATTTCCTTGACCGCGGTGGCACGAGCCTGCTTCGCAGCCGCGAGGGCAGCGGTCAGGTCTTTGACTTTCTTATCCGCAACCGCCACGGCGGCGGTCTGCGCGGCGAGTGCAGCCTGTGCGGCGGCATTCGCCTTGTCCGTTTCCTGTTTCAATTTCTGCAGTTCGGGATCCTGCTTGTTCTGCGTCGCTGCAGTCACCGCAGCGGCTGTATCAGATGCGGATTTCGCCAGCGCGACCAATCCCGCTCCCGCCTGCTGCACACTGGCCAATGCCGCCTGGGCCGCTTTCAGATTCGCATCGGCTGTGGCTTCGGCCTGCACCGCTGCAGGGTCATCGACCCGATGCACACCCACGATCTTGATGCTGCCACCCCATGGGGCGGCCTGGTCGGTCGAACTCAGCACGAGGGTCGTCGCACTCTGGCCCGGGAGGATCGTGGCCGGAGATGCGGTCACACCCGCCGGCAGACCTTCGACGCGGACATCGATCGGGAGGCTGAAGCCGTCGCGGCGTTCGGCCAGAACGTCGAGCGTTGTGGTCTCACCCTTGCGCAACTGCAGTTCCCACGGTTCGGCCAGAGTCTGTTGATCGGCGGGCTTGGGAGCAGCAACGACCGTGAACAATTTGTATTCCGGTTTCTCGGGACGAATCGCCAGGCGGTACACCAGCCGAGGATCACCCCGACTTTCGAAGTAACGGTCCCGGACGGAGACGCGATAGGTTCCGTCCGCGGGAACCACCAGCCGGTAGGTCGGATCGTTCGACAGCGTATCGAACGCGAACGGCTTCAGGTTGGCGGTGTTGTCATCAAGGGCGGTCAATTGCTTGACCGTTTCGACACCCTTGGCGTCTTTCGTGACCTGCTGCACGATCAGGTACGGGTCCGCATTCGAGCCGATCCGCTGGCCGAGGACGTCGATCCAGAAGACCTGGTTGGCTTTCGCTTCAAACGAGAAGTCGTCGATATCGCCGCGCGTCTGGAACTGGCCATAGATTTCGGAGGGGACCGTCACCTTCTGGGCCTGCTCCGGTTTGTCGTTCGGTTCGACTTCTGCAATCGGCTGGGCAGTCGCCGTGTAAATCATCACGGGGTTGGCATTCCCCGCCGGAGAATTCCAGACATACGAAAAACCTTCCTGCCCCGCCCCCACCGCGGAGACATTGAGGGCCGTCGGGGCACTCGTGACGTTCTGCGGCCAAGGGATCGAAACTTTCAATTGCTGCAACTGCTGCCCGTCCACCTTGAAGGGAGAGGCCGCTCCCCCCGGCAGATTGCGACCGTACAGCATGTATTCCCCGGTGCTTCCTGCCAGACCGGCCGGGGGAAGAATGAAATCGATATACGGCCCGGTCCGGACTTCGAGGCGATAGAAATAATCCGCGGACCCCTGGTACAGGAAGTCATAGACTTTGACCGCGTATTCGCCATCGGCGGCAGCGACGAAATCCAGGATCGGATCGGTCCCGATCCGGTTGCGGTTGTACTGCAGCAGACGCCCCTCGGGGGAATAGAGTTCGAGCGTGGGATCGAGCTTGGAGTCGATTCCCTGCGCCGAACAGACCACGACGACGCGCTCTCCCTTCTTGACGGGGATCTTGAAGAAATCGAGGTCGGTGGCGGCGTTCGAGAGGCCGTTGACGATCGAATTGAGCGCGACCTTGTTGGCCTGTTCGAGGGTGTTATTCGGTTCTACCTCCGCCTGCTCCTTCTTGTCGCTCACGACAAAGCAGCGGGGATTGGAGATGCCGTACAGCCCTTGCGTCCGGACGTCATAAATTCCGGGGGGCACCTTGGCGTCAATCGTCACCTGGAACTGGCCGCTGACCGGTTCGGCTTTGCCATTGACCATCGCGGTCTTGTTCTTTGCCGTGATCCCCGGATGCGAAAACAGGAGGGCGTAGGTCTCTTCGATATCCGCGCCGTTGGCGACGCTGACGTCCACGGTTGTTCCCTGCTGTCCGCCGGTCGGAGATAACGCATACAACCGGGCTTGCGGAAGCTGGGCTGCGACGGGACTGGGAGACAAGGAGAGTCCCAGAACAGTGCACCACATGAGCGAGACAAACAGACCGGAGACGGAAAAAGATTTCGGCAACCGCATCTTGGGGTTCCTCAGGATTGATCGCGTTATCCCCAGTGGGGATCAAGATGAAGGCGGGAGCTTCTGCGGAACGAATCCGAGGAAGCCAGACGGCAGGTTTTTAATGGCGATGCCCACGACTCTCCTCCCTGGAAGAGGTCTTCGCCATCCGGTTTGAATCAACGATCCTTGATTCATTTCATCTTATCGACTGGGCAGACCTTTTGGAAAGCAAAAGCTCGTCCGTCTGGGCAAATTTGGAGGGCAATTTTGTCCGCTTGTGAGGCTTATCGCGGCTCGAAGGGAGTGTTTCGGTTCCGTTCAAATTTGACGGCTGTAACGCCTGTACCACGCAGTCGCCTTACGGACCTCAAGGCGCAAAAAAACTCCCCGCGCGTGAGACACGCGAAGGGAGTTCATCGCCTGGATCCGAGGGGGGTCCCGGATGATCCAAGGATCTGAATCTGTTAGTGGTTGAAGAGGAACTCTTTCGTGTTCAAGAGCGCCCAGATGATGTCTTCGTAGGCGAGCTTCTTGTTCGCGGTGTTCTTCGCGAGGTAGGTCGTGGCGACCTTCATTTCGTCGGCATTGGGCTCGCGTGAGAAGACCCAGCGATACAGTTCCTTGATCTTCTCCTCATCACTCCGTTTGGTATCTCCGGCGAGAATCGAAGCCCGTCCCTGACCGGCGGAGATCTTGTTCTGCACTTCGCTGCTGTTCAGCAGGTGCAGGCTCTGCGCCAGGTTGGCTTCCTGGGAGCGTTCGCATTCGCAGGCGGTGTCCGCCTGGGGCTGGCCGAACACCTTCAGGAAGTAAGGCCCGATGCTGGAATCCGCCAGTTGCACGGCTTTCGTCCCCGCGGGGAGACCGCTGTAGCTTTCGGTCGTCGCCGTGACCTGATGCAGGGCATCATACAACGGCTCGGCCCGCAAACGACGCGGATAGTACCGGGAGAAGTTCTGCTTGTCCTTCAGGTTGTATTCGTTCGGCAGGGCGCTCAACTGATACGTATTCGACTTGCAGATCGTGCGGACGAGATCCTTCAGGTCGAACCCGGAGGCGATGAAGTGTTCCGCCAGCTTATTGAGGAGTTCCGGATTGGTCGGCGGATTCGTCGCCCGCATGTCGTCTTCCGGTTCGACAATGCCACGGTCGAAGAAGGCTTCCAGTAGCGATTCACGAGTGACTTCGCGAAGAACGGAGCCCGCTTGTCCGCCATCCAGTCCACCAGGGCAGAGCGAGGATCGCGGTCAGCGGCGATGTCGAGCGGAGCGGCCCCCAGACCGGTCGGCTTCAAGGCCTTCCCGCTGCGGGACGAAGCAGTCGCGACGCCGTCGTTGTGGAACACCTTTGTCGCGGGGATTTTCTCCGTCACCCTTCTTGCTCCCCACCCGGCTGAAGAACGCCGCCATGCCGTAGTGACCGTCCTGGCTCCATTTTTCAAAGGGATGGTGATGGCAACGGGCACATTGGATCCGCAGACCCAGGAACAACTGGGCGGTATCTTCCACCCGCTCCGTCGGCTGAGTCACTTCACGGAACCAGACGACCGGAGGATTCGATTCGAGATCGCCGGACGCACTCAGCACGTCCCGCACGAACTGGTCATAGGGTTTGTTTGCACAGGCTGTTCCGGATCCAGCGATAGAACGAGAACGTGCCGGGCCAGTCCGGGGCGGTCCGCTTCTTGTTCCGGAGGATGAAGTTCCACTTGTTGGCGAAGAAGTCGGCGTATTCCGGCGAATCGACAAGACGGTCGATCACCCTTGTCGCGCTTGAGGATCCTTGTCCGCCAGGAACAGGCGGGTCTCTTCTGTGGGGAGCTTTCCTGGTGACGTGTCCAGATAGACCCGGCGGAGGAATGTCGAATCATCACACACGGGCGACGGCGGAATCCCGAGCAGCGTCAGCTTGTTGACGACGGTCTCGTCGATGAAGTTCTTCGCCTTGGGACATCCTTCGGTTCGACTCCCAGCGGAATCGTTCGCGGTAGGCGGAGACCTGCCCCGGGTGGGGACGGGCCATGATCGCCACTTCGCCGGCCAGATCGTTGGTTTTCACGAGGGCCTTGGTGTTCACTGGCGAGTTCGGTGTCGTTGGGTTCATAGAGCCGCCATGCGGGTGACGTCATCCACCGAGCCGTCGCTGTACGTCGCGAGCACAGTCACCTGCTGTTCCGATTTGCGCCCCATCACGCGGGCCTCGCAGCACTGATGGAAGAGACCACGGGACCATTCGCAGGAGAGCGGGGCATTCCCTGCTCGATCCAGCGTGCAATCAGTCTGTATTCATAGCTGCCAACGTCCATGCGCTTGCCCCCGCCATGCGGAGAGCGGCCCACGGGCTTCGTAAGGAGCAGGCTTTGTCCCGGAGAGTGGTGGAACAAGCGTCGTCCGCGTCCTTCCTTGACCAGGAACTCGTAGTCGTCTTCCGGATAGAAACCGAGCAGGGAGAGTTTGAAACCGTTCTGGCCGCTCGCCTTCCCGTGGCAACCGCCACCGTTACAGCCGAGCTTGGTGAAGATCGGAACAATCTGGTTGTTGAAATCGATGGGGAGTTCCTTCTGCACGCCGGTGACGGTGACTTTCAGTTCGCTCGTCTTGCCGTCGGCTGTCTTCGCGGTGATTGTAGCGTGGCCGTCCGTCTGCGGTGTCGCCATGCCGGTCTCATCGATCGCGACGATCCCCTGCGGCTCGACCGTGTATTTCACCTGACGGGTCAGGTCGCGGAGCTGGCCCGAGGCGTATTCCCCCGTCACGAAGAACTGCTGGCGGGCATCTTTCCCCGATGAGCACTCCCTTGTCGGAAGGATTCGGCTCGATGCGGAGCGCTTTCAATTCTCCCAGCGGTTTGCTGTCGGGAATGGCGGCTCCCCCCTTGGAATCACCCGCGGCGACTACCCAACTCAACGGGCTCGCCAGCAGGATCACCGCACACAACTTCCAACCGCAGCGTGAAGCCTGGATCATTTCGCTCTCCTGAACGTGTCGAAATCCGGACGAACCGGGTTTGCTTCTGTGGATTCAGCCGAACTCTCCGCGAGTGGAGTCTCCGGCGGCAGGCGTGAGGAATTGAAACTCAATTCCGTGGGGTCAATTCCAGTGGGGACGCGGACTGAGGGACGAAAACGGAGGAACAAAGGCAGGTCATTAACGGCAGGCTTCGGGAACAACTTTCAGAACGATCCGACAGAATCCGGATGGGGTATTCTCAACACCTGATCGAGATTGTGAAGATTGTCTGAACGTGTCATCACCTATCAACTTATCAGCATATCACGGGGGAGCGTTCGTCAATGCCGGGTTTGACGGCAGGCCTGTTACTTCAACCACATTTTCCGCCTCTCCCAAGCCATAAATCCTGGTGTACATCCGGCACGTTACCGTGCGTCGAGAGCTGAGCCGGTACGTTGCCGGGAAACGAGGTTGGGATCAAAGCGAGTCGCGGGCGATCCGGTCACCTCCGCGCTATAATAAGGAGGCTCCCTGATTGGACTGTATTTCACTGACCGCGTCAGGCCGATATCACCCTATGCCCAACTCCGCCAGCCGGCACGCTGTCGATGATGCCTTGCAGGCCCTCCGCCAGGGGAAAATGGTCATCGTGATCGATCCCGTGACCGCGAAAAACGAGGGGATGGTTCGCGCGGCGGAATTCGCCACGCCGGAAACGATCAACTTCATGCTGCGGCACGGCTCCGGCTCACGCTGCAGTCCCGCTTTGGTGAAAGAAATCGCCGACCGCCTCCTGCAGTTTCCACGATGGTGGAGCGGAACACCTCTCCAGCCAGACCCCGTTTCTGATTCCGATCGATCACCGCGACAGGCACGGGGGATCAGCACCGAAAACCGTTCCAAGACGATCCGCCCTCACGAATCCGCATCACCTGCAACCCGAGGATTCTCGTCCGGCCGGGGCACATTCACCTCTGCTCGCCAAAGAAGGTGGGTTCTGCGCGCGCGGGCACACCGAAGCGCATCGTCGATTCGCCTCCGCCTGGCGGGATTGCATCCGTGGGGGTGCTGATTGAAATCCTGAGCCAGACGGGGAGCCGGGATGGCGACCCGGGAAGAACTCGCCGTCATCTCCAAGCAGTTCGATATCCTCGTCATCACGATCGAAGACCTGATCCGCTATCGCCGGTCTGCGGGAGCAACTCGTGACCCGCGAGGGAAGCGCCATGCCGACGGGGTACTTGGCAATGCCCGGATGATTGCCTACAAGGTCAATCACGAGGACCAGCAGCCCCTCGCGATCGTCTTCGGTGATCTGGCGGAACGTGGAAGCCCCACTGATCCGGATGACCTGCTTCCACGGGGGACGTTCTCGACTTTCGCGCTGGTGACTGCGGCGACCAGTTGCACATGGCCCTGGCGATGATCAGCAAGTCCGGCGGGGGCGGTTGTTTATCTGCCGCAGGAAGGGGCGGGATCGGCCTCGTCGCGAAGCTCAAGGCGTATCGACTGCAGGACGAAGGGCTGATACCGTCGAAGCCAATCACAAGCTGGGCTTCAAGGCGGACATGCGGGACTACATGGTCGGCCTGCAGATCCTGAAAGACCTGGGGCTGAGCAAGGTTCGCCTGCCGACGAACAACCCCAAGAAGACCGACGCGGCGGTGTTTTCCGGAGTCGATTCAAGTGGTCGAGCAGGTTCCGATCATCGCCCCGCCGGAAGAACCCGCGCCCGCTACATGGCGACGAAACGGACAAGATGGGGCACTCCGTTTCGCCGACCCGGTGGCTGACACCGCGGGAAGACTGAGCTTATGAAGGCTGTTCGATTCTTGTAGGCTGAGTCAAAACCCAGCCCCTAGAAAATTGAGTTCAGTCACATCGGAGCCGAGATCTGGAAGGGGAACACCGAATGATCTTTTCGCATCCTGCAGGTTGGGGGCAAGCGTATCTCGCGATAGGAATTGGGGAACTTGCTCATGGATGGATGCATCCCCAAAGACTTGTCGCAGCAAGCCCGAATGCCGTTGGGATGCTTCTCGGGTTGTACTCATGTCCTTTGTGATTATGACTTACATCACAGTGGCTGATTGAGAGCGCCTTGATCCGGCACTTTCGCTGAAAAGCTTGCCCAGAAAAACATTACGAGGGATGACCTTCACAAAAGCAAGACTTCCGTGATTGATCTTCCGCCTCATCCCAATCTCACTCGACGCCGAATTGCTTCAGGACGAAGTCGATGGTCGGCTTCCCAGCGGCCGTCGCCGTCGGTCTTGGTGATGATTGTGCATTCGATTCCCAACGGGGCCATTTTCTCTTTCAGGACCGTTCCGAACTTGGGATGGTGACCGATTCCCTGCGGGTGATCGGGGTGTCGAAATCGCTCTTGTAGATCATCAGCATCCGCGGGTCGTCCTTCGTCACGGATTGATCGCCACACTCCATGATCTTCGGCTTCCGGAGGGAGGTTGTCGAGATCCTTTCCACGCCGAACAACTGCAGCACCGGCTTCGTGAGGTAGGTATTCGTCCCCGGGAACATCTGCTTGATCACCCGCGGGTCATAGGTGCATTGTCCATCGCTCACGGCGGCGCACTTCAGGCGGGTGGATTCGCGGGAGGACGTCCGCGTTTTTGATCGGCCAGGTCATCGAAACGCCAGCCAGAGGAAATCCCTGCTCCGGCGGAACTCCCCGAGGAGGCGATCCGCGTCGGGTCGATGTTCCATTCCTTGGCGTTGTGCCGGATGAACTGGATTGCCCGTGCCCCGTCCAGGAACGAGGCCGGGGCAATCGCTTCATCCGAAAAACGATAGATGATCGAGACCAGGGAAATGCCGTGGTCCAGGCAGTCCTGCAGGAGATGCTGGTTGACGTTTTTGTCACCGACGCGGAATCCGCCGCCGTGGATCCAGACGAGGACGGGCGTCGGCTTGTCGGACTTCGCGAGGTAGACATCCATCAGATGCCGTTTGTTTTCGCCGTATTTCACATTTGCATGCGTCGGTTTAATCCGCTCCTCTGCCACGGCTGACAGGGTGACACAGACTGAACACGAATCCCAGCGACAGCAGTTTCTGCATGATGTCTCGCATCCGTCATGAAGTAAGAATAAAATCAAATCTCAATGATTCTGAACGCTCGGCATCTCAACTACATTCATTTTTGTATAGTTCTCGCCGGAAGAAATTGTGTGTCGAGTTGAAGAGACTCCGATGCCTGACGGCACCCAGTAGCCGGAGATACCGGCAACCTGGGCTACCTCGAGGAAGATGGCCACAGCTACACAGGCGGCAACCCGGACGTGTACATCAGGTAGCCCATCAGATCCCGGATCTCCTGCTCCTTGAACGCATCCAGCAACCCCTCCGGCATCAGCGACAACTCCGTTTTCTTCATCTCCTCGATATCATCACGATTAAGGAACAAGCGTTCGGTCGGAGTCTGGACGATGATCGTCGGGCCGGGGCGATCGGTCACAACGCCATTCAAGACCCGCCCATCCTTGAGCGCGATCGTGGCCATGCGGTAATCGACGGCGACCTGGGCGGAGGGATCGCCGATGTTCTCCAGCAGGTAGTCGATGTTGGAACGCTGCGAGCCGGTGAGATCCGGCCCGATCTTGCCCCCCTGCCCGAACAGGATGTGGCACGAGGCGCAGGATTTATTGAACAGGCCCCGCCCAGCGGAGAGATTGGCCGGCGCCTGGGTCTGCTGTGCGAGCAATGTTTTCCATTTGGTGATCCGTTCTTTCTTGGCGGTATCGACCGACTTTAAGATCCGGCCAGAGCTTCGCGACTGCTTTTGAATCTCGGGATCGGAGTAGGAGGACATCTGCCGCACCTGGAAGGCCGGGACTAATCCGCGGTCCACTTTCCCGGCTGCGATCTTTTCCAGCAGCAGCTTCGCCCAGGCGGGTCGCGAGCAGAGCCCGATCACGAGCGGTTCGCGCGTGGCGGGTGGGACCGAAAATCAGTACCGGTGGGAACGGCCCCAGGTCCCGCTCTTTAACAGGCACCCAGTCCTGCGCGCATCCGCCCCGAGGTCGCGGTCATTCAGCAGCCCCTTGAGCAATGGAGCGCGTCCTTCGACCGGGCTTCCACCAGCACGCGGAGCGCATCCCGCCGTCCGGCCAGATCCCAGCTTTCCCTTCCGACGCAATTGCCAGGACCTCCTTCAGCGAGCGTCCATCTCCGAACACCACTGACAAGTCGCGCACGCGGCGTCGAATTTCTTCATCTTGGCTGTGATTCAGGGCTGACTGTGTCTGCTTCCAGTTCTTCGGCTCGGGGCGACCTGCCAGCCACGCAAGCCCTCGGTCATCCCTGTCAGAATTTGTTTTGTCCGGAAGCCCTCTGTCGAAGTCCCCCGCTAATTTGACGAGCTGATCCACCGGACCCGGCACCTGTTTGATGCTCTCCGTCAACCGCCGGGCGATGGCGCGGACGACAAATGGCATGTCACTCAACTCGGCCAACTCGACCGCGCGGACGGTGTGTTCGGGAACCCCCGGCTCGATGCCATACCACACCATCAAGGGCAACTTGGGATCGTTCGCGAAGTCCGCACGTCGCACCAGACGTCCGCCGACATCCCAGCGATCCGCCAACGACAGTCTCTGCAAGGCGGAAGCGACGTAGGTCAGCACTAACCCCGAGGGATCTTTCTCCGCCATCTCCGCCAGCCGCATCGCTACCGGCCCCGCAACGATCGGCTGATCGCTCAATAGCCGCACGGACCACGCCCGGACACTCTCATCCGCATGCAGCGACTGCTGGAGCAGCCATTCGGTCGTCGCCCCATTCGTCGCCACTAAACTCCACATCGCGCGCAGCTTGTGGACGACGTCCGGGTCCGAGTCAAACATGTTCTGCAACGCGGCCTGCACCTGCCCCATCGGATTCCCGGCGGCGGTGCGCTCCTGCAATGTCTTTCGAGCCTGCCGTGCGTACCACTCATCGGCGTGACTCAGCAGCCCCACCAGTTCGGTGTCACTCAGCCTGGAAACATCCGCCACGCCCGGCTTCACGGCGGGGCCGTAATCAATCTTGAAGATCCGTCCCGAGGAGCGGTGAATGCCATCGTTGTCGTGACACTCGCCGATGTCTGACCAGTCGGCGAGATAGACTCCCCCATCATTCGCAGCGATGAGATCGATTCCCCGGAACCAGGGATCGGCGGTCTTCAGATGATCGGGGCGATGCTTTCCGACGAACCCCGCCCCGGCTCGTTCGATCGCATCGTTGTTCAGCCGTTTGCCGTGAAAGTTCACCGTGAAAAATGTGTCGCGGTATTTCTCCGGCCAGGTATTCCCCAGGTAAAACATGAACCCCGAATGCGCGTGCCCGCCGCCGGCCTGATCGGTCGTCGGCGTGACGCCGGTCTTGCGGATGTCGCTCCAGATCTCGGCAGTATCCCAGTGATAATGGTCGGCGGAATGTCCCATCAGTTCGTACAGATAGGGGTTGTCGTGCTCGCCGAACATCCGCTGGTAATAGGCCCCCGGTACCACGTGGAACAGGTGATTGATCACCGTGTTGATAAAGAACAGCTCCCCCTTTGAATTCCAGTCGGCCCCCCAGGGATTCGTGGTTCCACGGCAGACGACCTCGACGACCTTACGGGTCGGGTGATACCGCCACAAGCCGCAGTTGAGCGAGACCCGTTCCGCCGGGTTCGTTCCGGGGGCGCCCAAGTGGGAGGTCGCGAGGATTCCGTGCCGTCCATACGGCCAGCCGTCCGGCCCCCACCGCAAACCGTTCGGAATGTTGTGACGAATCCCGGCCCCTTCGAAACCATCGAGGACCACCTCCGGCTCTCCATCCGGAATGTCATCGCCGTTTCGGTCGGGAATGAACAGCAACTGCGGCGGACAGAGGACCCACACCCCCACCGAAGCCCGGTTCAACGCTCGTCAGCTTGCCCTTTGTCCCAGAAGACGTTTCGCCGATCCGCTTGGCCATCGTGATCGGTGTCCTCCAGGATGATGACCCGGTCCCGCTGCGTGAGATCGAAGTTCGCCCCGAGTTCCGCGTAGGTGTATTTCTCCGCCACCCACAGGCGCCCGCGAGCATCTGTCGCGATGCCGATCGGCTGCCGCACGTCCGGTTCGGCGGCGAACAGCGAGACCCGGAAGCCTTCCGGCACGGTGATCCGGGCGAGGTGCTTCCGCAGGGTGAGTGAGCTTGATCGTCTCCGCCTGCGTGTCCTTCAGTTTCTCCGGCTCATGCCCAAACACCGCCACCAACCGCGGGGACACAGACCAGCAACGTTACGCACACGCGCACCATGAGACACCCTCTTCAGCAGTCATGACAGGGAGAGATTCTTTGCGAGCGCGCATTCTGGCGCTTCCCCGCTGCCTGTCCTGCCTGAGGGGCCCGGATTCTTAAATCCGGGCGCGGCAGCCGTGGGAGTCCTCTTCCGGCAGGAGAGGTCGAGATCCAGCTTCGTACGGATCGCCCCCGGTCATGGTATGATGATTGAAGGAGTTTTCAGAATCCATGACCCTACGCAAAGACATTCGCCGGGCGCTCTGGCTGATCTTCGGATCGCTGCTGTCGATCCCGCTGATGTTCTTTGCCGTAAAATTTTTTCTCGACAATTTCGTGGAGCACGTCCCTCCCAATCAGGGCGCCATGGTCCTCGGTTTCCTCGTCTTTGCCACATGGACTCTTTTCGCGATCTTCGTCGTTATTGTCTCTCATCATCGGCCTGCTCATTGCGGCCTCTCGTCCTGATCCCAAAACTGGAGATGACATTTCATCTCCCAAATCAGAAATCGATCCTTGAAAAATACTCTCGAATCCGCGATCGCAAGACTGATCGAATTGGACCGGCGGAATGTCCTCAGCAGGATGGAACTGTTGATGTTCCTCTATGATCTCGCCTGGGATCCCGCGTCTTCGAATACCTGGACAATTTGATGACGATATTCGCTCAGGGCTGAAAGAGATAGCTCCTCATTCCTATGCTCATCCTGAAGACATCTCTTTTCTTGGCTTCGTTGGCACATTCGATGCATCCGGGCCGCAGAGATTTCGACCTGAATGAAGGGTCCACGCTTACTGGTGCGCTCGCCGGCTGCACGAACATTTCTTCCCCGACAAACCTCTTCCAGTCTTCGAACCCGTCATCTCGGCCGGCAAGATCGACCGCGTCCGCAGTTCCCCGGCCAGGTCGTTGCCTTGGCTTCGACGCCACTAAGGTCCGCGAAAATCCGATCCACCTGGTTCGACCTGACGGTACGCGGATCACTTCTCGCCTGGTCGGATACAAGCCTTCGACGGTCAAGACCAGGAGGTGGAGAATCCAACCTCGCAAATGAACGTGAAAAACGGTTATCTCTTCGACACGAACATCACCTCTGCTGACCAGATCCTCGGGACCGAAGTCCTGATTGACCGCACCGCCGTCAAGGATCTTCCTCCGCCTCCAAGCTGGTGATCCATCCCCTTCTTCCAGAAGAAACCCCATGCCTGACTGGATCGAAGTGCAAATAAAGAAGCTGAAGACGGGGTACGACCGTGGTATTTCACACGTTTGGAATACATCAGCCAAATCTCGAGCCTCGCGATCGATCCTCACTTCTTTGAGGTCCTGCATCTTCTCGATGACGATGGTTTCGTCTCTCAAGAAGGTCTCCGCTGCTCCGCATCCTGAAGATGCTCTATATCCATGGCGGTTCATACCATTGTCGCACCCCTGAGGAGAGGAGGAGGCCGATCTCCAGATCAGAATCCACTACTACTGGTCCGCTCGCCGACTTCACAAATACTTCTTCCCGGACAAGCCTGGCCTTTGAACCCGTCATTCTTGCAGGTCGCATCGAGCGATTGAGCTCAATGGACAGATCATTATCTTTGGGCCCGGCGGCTGGAGGATTCGGCGGAATCCGGTGCATCTGGTTCGCCGGGACAGGACAAAAACCGTCACGCATGTCAAAAACGGTTCATCCCCGAAGTCCCTGAGGAGGAACTCCTAAGATTCTGGAGAAACCTTATGCCAATTCGGCGGCTTGATCCTCGACACCAACGTCGACTTCTCTGGATGAGGTTCCTGTCGACACTGAACTGTGGATCGGTCCGCGAACAGCATGATTCCCCCTTGTCCTCTCCCCTGGTATAAAGCTCGAAAGACAGTTAAAAAACGCACATCACTTCTTCGGCGTGCGGCGGTTTTCGGGAACGTTCGGGATCTGCTCGATCAGTTCGTTCTGCTGACCGGGGCGTTTCTTCAACGTGAAGCCGTCGTATAAAGTCCCCTTCGCGGTCCGGGCTTCGTACTTCAGGCTGTCCCCGTCAATCGAAATGATCTGGTACAACTGCGTGTCCTCCGCCTCGCGCTTCACGAAGCTGTGGCCACCCAGCGGATACATCTTCGGCCCGCTCACCGAGACCACATACACCGCCCCCGATTGCGGATCCTGCACGTTGGCCCCCGTCGGCAGGTTGTCTGTCCGACGGATATCCGTCCGCGCGTAGCTGTGGTCATGCCCCTGCAGCACCAGGTCGACATGATACTTGTCGAACACCGGCTGCCAATACTTCTGCAGGATCGCGTTGTCCTCCCGCTTCGAGGCGGAATAGATCGGGTGGTGATAGGTCACGATCGTCCACTTCTGGGGGTTGTTCGCGAGCACCTTCTCCAGCCAGGGAACCTGCTCGGCGTGCTTCTCGTTCGAGTTCAACGAGACAATCCGGACCCCCTGAATGTCGAAAGTGTAGACCGTCTCCTGCAGTCCTTCCGGACCATGCTCGGGAAGTGCGAACTGCGGCCGCCAGTGGCGGGACAGCCCGAACTTCGTCTTCTCCACCGCGTCCCGTTCGTACTCATGGTTTCCCGGGGTCGGGACATTCGGAATCATGCCGTTCAGCCAGCCCCCTGCCGAGAACCACTCGCCCCATTCGACATCCCGGTTCGCACGATTGATCAGATCACCGGCGTGCAACAGAAACTTGGCCTTGGGAGCATCGGAATGGGCCTCGCGGACGATGCGGGACCACATCGAGCGAACATCGTTCTGGGCATCGCCGAAATAAACGAACGAAAATGGCTCGGGCTGGTCGCTGGTGGTCTGGAAGTGGAACCATTCGCTCCAGTTCTCGCCGTCGCCGACGCGGTAGACATACTTCGTTTTCGGAGTCAGGCCGGTGAACTGGACCGTGTGGTATTTCGCTTCGTTCAGGTCGCTTTTCAGCACCTGAGTTGTGGCCTCGACGTCCTTTGCTTTCTTGGTGAAGAGCGGTCCATCCTCCGCTACGGCAATCTGCGCCCAGGCCTTGGGAGGGGACATGTCGGTCCGCCACGTGACCGCCTGCGTCGTCGCGGGGTCGCCAGTCCAGGTGAGAATGATCCGGTCG
Source organism: Planctomycetales bacterium (assembly GCA_046349635.1). Taxonomy (GTDB): domain Bacteria; phylum Planctomycetota; class Planctomycetia; order Planctomycetales; family Planctomycetaceae; genus JAXMBX01. The sequence goes on along the minus strand of JAXMBX010000001.1, from coordinate 255,652 downwards.
GGGCGCGGCGTCGGCTTGGACGCGGCCTCATCGGTGTATTTCAACGGCTTGTGGTCATGCCCTTCGTGGGCTGCACAGGTTCAATAAAGAGCCGATGAAACACAAACGCCTGAACATCATCGCCGCGGCTGCCGCAATCCGCATCATGATCCCCTCGATTGAGTCGCTTAATCCAGAAAACTTAAAACGTGAATCCCCGCTGCGGGCCGTCCTTGGTGAGAGTCAGGATCTCGGGCCCCTTTTCCGTCATCAGCAGCGTGTGTTCGAACTGCGCAGTCAGCATGCGGTCGGCAGTCCGGACCGTCCAGCCGTCGCGCGTATCGAGTTCCGTGTGCCACGTTCCGACGTTGATCATCGGCTCAATCGTGAAACACATCCCGGGGAGGATCGTGTGTCGCGCCGCATCCCGGCTGGCGTAATGCGGGATCCCCGGGTCGAGATGGAAATGCCGCCCGATCCCGTGACCCTGGAACTCCCGAACCACGGAGAACCCTTGCGCCTGGGCATGCCGCTGAATCGCGCGTCCGATGTCGATCACCTTGCCGAAGGGTTGATGGCGTCGATGCCGATGTACAGACACTCAAACGTCACTTGCGTCAACTGCCGCGCGAGGTCGGAGACCTTGCCGATGAGGAACGTCTCCGACTGATCGCCGTAGTAGCCGTCGACAATAGTGGTGATATCCACATTGACGATATCCCCGTCCTGCAGGGCGTAGTCATCGGGGATGCCGTGGCACACCACTTCGTTGACGCTGGTGCAGATCGTTTTGGGATAGCCCTTGTAGCCGAGGCAGGCGGGCTTGTGTCCATGCTGGAGCGTGTAGTCATACGCCAGCTTGTCGAGAGTCTCGGTGGTGACGCCGGCTTTGACATGCGGACGGAGATAGTCCATCAACTGGGCATTGAACCGTCCGGCGGCACGCATCCCGTCCCGTTCTTTTTCGCCGAAAAGTTCCGTGTTCATGCCTGAAAATCCGCAGGATCACCGCCGTGACAGCGCGCCGAGAAAGGTTATCGAACCTTCATCGTAACAGCGTTTAACCCGTTGTGCTACGAAGTTTTAAACGGTTGCGCGGGCAGAACGTTGCGGAAAATCGGCCTGTTTGGCCACCCCGTCGGCGTGCGGAAAACGGGGGAGCGCGAACCGTCACGGGGGATTACAGAGGGGCAACGTTTGCGGGAAATCTGAGGAGCGGACATCGATGAGCAGCCAGGGGCCGAATAATCCGGGGAGCAGCGTGAGTAGCCCGGCGGCGGGGACATCCTTCTGGATCAACCCGGGGAATGTGTTCACTTCGGACAGCAATTACACCGGATTCGATGCGGAGTCGTCCGGCGACTCGGAATACCTGGACATAACCGGTTTCGGGTTTTCCATTCCGGCGGGATCCACGATCAACGGCATCCTGTTTGAGGTCCGGAAACGTGAGGCGGCCGCGGCGGACAACATCTACGACAAACTCGTGAAAGCGCTGAAAGCGGGCACGGCGGTCGGGAGCGATTTGAAGTCCGCAAGCGAATGGGGGACGACGTTCGCCTATGCGAGCTACGGCGGCGCGGCGAACCTGCTCGGCACGACCTGGACCGCGAACGACATCAATCACTCCGGATTTGGAATCCGAATCCAGGCGGCGGAATCGGTGGGGCAGAACACGAATGCAGAGGGGCGGATCGACCACATCCGTTGCACGGTGACCTATACCCCCCCTGCAGGGGGTGTGTTCGCGGTTTCGTGTCTCAATGGTCTGACCAGAAACGGCAAGGAATTCAACAGGCTGGATTGAACGATGAAACAGATCCTTAAGAAGGGGAGCACGTCGAAGCGGATGGCGGTGTTCATCGCCGACAGTTCTTCCACGACGGGAGCGGGGCTGACGGGACTGACATACAACGCCTCCGGGCTCGCGTGGTATTACTGGCGCGAAGACGCGGGGAACAACGGCGGGACGCAGGTGACGCTCGCGACCGCGACGCGCGGGACTTGGACGAGCGGCGGGTTCAAGGAAGTCGACGCCACGAATCTGCCGGGGTGGTACGAGATCGGGATTCCGGATGCGGTCCTGGCGAGCGGAGCTTACTGGGCCGTGATGCTGCTCAAAGGGGCCACGAACATGGCTCCCCTGCCGATCGAGATCCAACTGGTCACGTATGACCCGACGGATGCGAACCTGGGGCTGACAGGGCTGGCGGGACTCACGGCGCCGACGGCGGGGGCCTTGCCGACGGTGGGGAGCGGAACCAATCAACTGGCCCTTTCCAATGGAGTCGCGCAGGCGGACCTGCGCAAGGTTCTCGGCACGGCCGTGACGGAATCGTCGGCGGGACAGTTGGCGGGGGGATACACCCATTTCTTCGACGTGGCGAGTCCCACCGGAACGGTCAACAGCCTGCCGAGCGCGGCGGCGGACACAAACGGCGGGCTGATCGTCATCGGAACCGGGATACGGCAGCTCAATCCGAATGCGGGGGGAGTGTCGATTGCGTTCAACGGACGGCAACAGATCTGGGAATTCCTGACGTCGGACATTTCCGCGACCGGGAGCATCGGAAAACAGATCATCGATGCCCTGGATGCAGCAGTCTCCACGCGGGCGGCTGCAGCAACGGCCTTGTCGACAGCCGACTGGACGAATGGACGGGCCGCGAAGCTGGATCATCTGGATGCGGATGTCTCTTCCGTCAGTGGAGGTGGATCGGCCCCCTCGGCGGCGACCGTGGCAGCGGCGGTGTGGGATCAGGACCGGAGCGGACATGCCACGACGGGGAGTTTCGGGGAGTTCCTGGATGCGGCCGTGTCGTCGCGGCTGGCAGACTCCGATTTCGTGGCCTACTCGCCGACGGACATCAACACCGCGTTGAGCGCAGCACACGGATCAGGAAGTTGGGAACAGCAGGATGTTTCCGGCCTGGCTTTGGAAGCGAGCGTGCAAAGCGTCAAAGCGCGGACCGATCTGATTCCGGATGAACCGGCGGCGGTCGGCTCGACGATGGCGTTGCCCGCCAATGGGATTTCCTCCGCGACAATTGCGAATGGCGCGCTGACCGATGCGAAGTTCGCCGTTCCGTCCGTGGGAACCGGACCGGCGACGGGAGTTCTGGGACGACTCGACCAGTTGTGGCGGTTCTTCTTCTCGAAGGTGACGCTAGCGGAGGGAGAATTGACGCTCTTCGCGGAGGATGGGACGAGCGTGTTGACGACGCAGTCGGTGCAGGATGACGGAACAACCCAGACACGAGGAGCGGCGGTGTGAATCTGTTTGGCGTGATTGATGGAGAGATTTCGGCGCGCGATGCCGGCTGCTGGCTGCTGCCGCCGTTTGTATTGCGGGGTACCGAGGGACCTCCCCCTGCGCCGGTCAGCGGGTTGGCGTACCAGATGCTGGTCGGGTCGCTCGCGGCGTGGCTGCAGGGGGAGGTGGGGGATCAATGGGGGCTTGAAGTCCGGACGTTTCCTCCCGCGAGTGATTCCGCGGAGACGTATCTGGAGATGCAGTTGAGCATGGTGGACGGCTTGCCCCGCCGTCGTCCCTCGGAGCAGAACTTCTTGAAGTGCCGATTGCGGGTGAGTTGCTGGTCCCGTTCGCGGACGGACCTGGGGCTGGCGGGAGAATTGTCGGACCGGGTGACGGCGGCGTTGGAACGGCGGACGATTGCGGTGCGGGATTACCGGGATGCCGAAGTGCCGTTATGGGGATACATGAAGTTTCGGGAAGTGCAGCGGACCGATTTCAGCCGGCAGGCGATGCGGGAATTAAGCCGGGTGCGCTGGTTTTTCGAAGTGCAGGTGGACGGGGTCGCAGAGCGGGCGTGGTGACTGATCGCTTGACTGGAGACTAGAATCTCTCGCGAGGATTTTCTGCCATGAGAGAGCCCCATGTCAAATGCCCGATTGCAGTGCTGGCTGGGGTTGGCGCTTCTGATCTGTGCAGGGCTGGTATTTGAAGCAATCATCCATTATCGAACGTTTGTCCATGCGTTCTATCTCTTGCCCGCCACGATCATTCTGTCGTTCATGTTCAGCATTGCGGTGGGGTTGCGGAAGGATCCTACGAGGAACGAGATAGAAACAGATGAAGAATCAAGGAAATGAAGACGCGGGATTCGTCGGCGGCTAAGAGTCCAGCAGCATTTGGCGCGGGGTTTGCATGGTTGTTCCTGAAGAGCGAGAACGAAACTGCAAACCGTGGGAGCCAGCCATGATTACGCGTGCCGAAGCAGAACGACGGGTCAATCGGGGTTTTGGAATTCATCTGGGGGTGTATGTCATCGTCATTTCGGCGTTGGCAACACTGAATTTCAACCGGAATCCGGATCACCTGTGGTTCATGTGGGTGGCGGTCTGGTGGGGGCTGGGACTGCTGTTTCACGGGGCCAATTCGTTTTTAATTCCCCACGAACGGGAACGAAAGATCGCCCGGGTGATTGCGCGGGTGGAACGGCGACACGCGGCCCAACTCGCCCGACAGGCGCGTCACAGCCACTGATTGTCTGTCATCGATGAGCGACAGATGGTCGAAGACAGTGCGCGTTAAAGTTTATGCAGTTTCGCCCGCTCTGAACTCCGAATCGGACATTGCTTCTGTCGCGTTTTGAAACGCTTTTCTTCTCATTCCCTGGAAAGCAATCCGGCCATTGATCGCCGAGAAACCAAGGCGAACCATGAGCGAACAGGCTCTGTCCTACTGATCGCCCTACTTCAGAGGAGTAATTGTTAACTTATCCTCTGACGGACTGAAGCAACGGGACGAATTTTTTGAGAGGAAGAGATGTCATTGGGTGTTCCTGAATTCGAAACTGCGCGGCTATGGATGCGGGGATGGCGCGACGAGGATCGGGAACCGTTTGCCCGAATGAACGCGGATCCGCACGTCATGGAACATTTTCCCAGCCTGGTGTCGCGGGAAGAGAGCGATGCGATGATCGAGCGCATCGGCCAGAGATTCGCGGAGCAGGGATTTGGCCTATGGGCACTGGAACGGAAGGACAACGGCGAATTCATCGGGTTTACGGGCTTGAATGTCCCCCGGTTCGAAGAGTGGTTTACGCCCTGCGTGGAAATCGGGTGGCGGCTGGCCTTTGAGGCCTGGGGGCAGGGATTCGCCAGCGAAGCGGCACGACGGGCGCTGGCGTATGGATTTGAAGCCGTGCACCTGGAAAAGATCGTCAGCTTCACGTCCATTCCGAATGTCCGTTCACAACGGGTGATGCAACGGATCGGAATGCGTCATGAGCCAGCGTGGGTGTTTGAGCATCCCTCTGTCTCGGAAGGGAGCCCCCTGCGAACACATCTGTTGTACGAAATCAGACGCGAACAATTTGATCCCGAAACATAGTTCTTTAATCCGGGGCTCGGGTTGCTCGACCCCGGCCACCCACACCGATTTGAATTCGCCTCTTGTGGGTATGCGGCAGGTTCTCACGAGCCTTGAGTGACCGTCTTAGGAGGCGGAACTCGGTTGAGGAAGCGAAGACCATATTCGTGCCAGTCATCGCGGATCTGATCCTGGCGGACGATCTCTGCGCGTAAATAAACCGGCTCCGCTTCGGAGTTGGGGAGCGTCACGATGACTTCACGAGGAAGCTCGAGCTTTACCCCGATCATGGAGATTCCCCCGCGGGAAAGATCCCGCCCCTGAAAGGTCCGAGCGATCATCTGATCGGAATCGGGCTCTTGCGGATAAAAGAGGGTCACGGGTTGACGGTAGTTGAAGCGTGGGGTAGCACGCTGCTTCTTAATTTCATCTGGAAGGCAGCGATCGGCAAGATCCACCAGATCGAGCAGTTGCAGGACGGTATTGGCCGGTTTTTCCCCTTCTGACTTGTAACGGCGAATATCGCAATCGAGCCGTGGGATCGCACAAATAATGTAAACATCATCAACGGTGAGGAGGTCTATGACCTCAGGGGGGTGATTCAGCTCTCCAGGTTTCCAGGCCTCGACGACGGGGGAATCGAATTCGCGGCCGTTGGATCGGATCGTGCGTGCGACACGGTCATCACTGAGCAGGACATAAGACCCGATGGGATACATCGAGGTTGTTTCCAGCAACGCTCGAATCGCGGAGGGGTCGAGGACTCCATCGTTCCCCATGGCGACGACCCGTTCGATGGCAAAATGCGGTTGCAAGGCCGGACGATGGGAGCGGGACGTTACGAGAGCGGAGTAGACATCCGCGACGGCGGCGACCTTCGAGAGAAAATGAATCTGCATTCCCTGCCGTCCGCGGGGATAGCCTGAGCCGTCATTCCGTTCGTGCATTTGATAGGCAATGAACGCGGAGCGGTTGGAGATCTGCTCGATTTCGCGGACCATATCGAAGATGCGGACCGGGTGTTTGGTGATCTCCAGAAATTCAAGACGGTTGAGTTCCCGGGGTGCCTGACAGACATGCTGATCGATCTTGAGCATGCCGGCATCATGAATCATGCAACCGACCGCGAGTTCGCGAAGCGTGGTGTGGTCGAGATTGAGGTGCATGCCGATGGAAACTCCCAGCATTGTCGTATGCAGGGCGTGACGCGCGGGATAATCCCTGGAGAGAGGGTTGAGGCCGAGGGATGCAAACAGATCACAATCCTGCGTCAGATCGTGCAAAGCCTGATCGGTGATGGACGAAAGGGCATTCAGATCCAGCCCGGAGCCGGTGATGAGCTTGTGAAAGACATCCTGCACGTGTTCGACGGATTGCTCCTGATGCTCGATAAACTGCTCACGCGTCTCTTCAGAGTAGTTTTCGCGGGGTGGCGGAGCCACCTGATCGGCGAAGGGTTTTCCCTGGGGCGGAAGGGAAAGAGTCTTCGGATCCTGCAGCAGGCGATCGAGCGCGCGGGTGCCCCGATTCTCCTCGGTATTCACGATTCCGGAGCGGCGTTGGATTCCATCTTCGGCAGTCCCCTGGGCGTAACCGGCCATGACAAATGGAAGATCCTGCTCATGGACTCGGAGAGATTCGATCTGCCTCGCAATGAGGCGGTCGTAAAACTCCGTCGTGATCTTCTGACCCGCGGAGAGCAGGAGGACTCCCCGTTCATCTGAAATAGGCATCCGTAGAGTCGCCCCCAGGCGGATGGCATTGACCTGTACGGTGTGGAATTGTTCTGCCGGAGCGGAATCGTTTGACGTTCTTGTTGCAATCATAATTGAAGCGCGCAGGGAGAGACGCGAGACGCCTGTGAGCAACGTCTCTAAACAATGGAACGGGGGTTGATCGCGGAAAGATCGATCTCGGTCAGCCGACGAGAGCGATCACCATGGAATTGCGAGCGCATGAATGCGCTGAAACAATGTCAGAGCCAGGGGTGGCAACGTGCCTCCATTTTCGCGATTTAGCACAGCGAAAACAGAGGGTTAAGACGGTGGCGAGAGGGAGAAGAATATACCCGAAAAATGTCGGCCCTCTGCGATCTCAATTCGACCAGAGTGGTCGAAAGAATTGCGTGTTTCGCGCAACGACACGAGGACTGAGGGATTCACCCGCCGTGAAACTAAGCGTCTCGCGAGGTCGTAGGGGTTAGGAGGGATTGAACTTTCAGGTGACGGCGGATTGGTCGTGAGCCGCGTGCGGAGCGGAGGCGTTACCATTCCGGCCTTCAAAGCAGAGGCCATATTCCCAAGCGGTCGAACCGAGTTGTTTCGAACGGACGACCTGCGCAGTCCGGAAGATGGAATCCTCGTCGGCCACTTCCAGAAAGACAAGGAGGTGCTGTTGGGGGATCTGGCGGTTGAGGATCACGGTCAAACCGGAAGGGGAGAGTTCGTGCGCCCAGCACTCGACGACATCACTCTGAGAGTCCGCTTGATCCGCGGAGAGAAAGAGAGTGACCGGTATGCGGTACGACGGATCTGACGGGGGAGGGGTCCGGAAAGACATGGGTTTTTCATTCTGAGCTTGAGGAAGTCTCTCCTTTGGAGCGAAGAGACTCGGGGCGGACGCGGCGACGATGCGCGGCCTTGACACGAAAAGAATACGACCTGGGGAGTCAGCGGACGTTCGGAATGTTGTCGTTGCAGGTGAATCCCCGACTGCAGTGCGAAAGGGTCGTATCGATTTTGAGGTGGGTTTCAAAAAACGACAAAAAACTGCGTAATTGAGATCAGGATGCAGGAATATTCGCGCGGTTTCGTACAGAGGCAAGGAAGTTCCTTTGGGAAGAGGACACTTTGCGGGGATGTCAGGGGCTGTTATTCTGCGATTTGGCGAAGTCTTTCCCTGCAAATTTGATGGGGCATGCTCATGGTTGAATCCGTTCCATTGCTCAGTTTTAACGACGTCCGGACGTTCATCGCGGAACGGGTTCCCGTGGCGGAATATCGCGAAAAACGGGTGCTGTTGATCGTCCCGGATGCGACCCGGACGGCCCCCCTCCCCCTGCTCTTTGGAGAGCTGTTCCTGCACCTGCGGCCGCACGTTGCGAGCCTGGATGTCATGATCGCGCTGGGGACGCATCCGCCGATGTCCGAAGCCCAGATCTGCAAATTGCTGGGGATTAAACCGTCGGAACGAAACAAGCTGTTCGCGACGGTGGAGTTCTTCAACCATGAATGGGACCGACCGGAGTGCCTGCTGCACCTGGGAGACCTGACGGAGGAAGAAACGGCGGAGATTTCCGGCGGCCTGATGCGAGAGCGGGTGCCGGTGACGATCAACAAGGAGATCGAAAACTACGACACGCTGCTGGTCCTGGGTCCGGTGTTTCCGCACGAAGTGGTGGGGTTCTCGGGAGGGAACAAATATTTCTTTCCGGGGATCGCCGGTCCGGACATTCTGAACTTCTTTCACTGGCTGGGGGCATTGATCACGAATGCGTCGATCATCGGCGTGAAAGGGACGCCGGTGCGCGCCGTGGTGGACCGCGCGGCGAGTCTCATCCGGCAGGAGCGGAAGTGCCTGGCATTTGTCGTGAACAAGGACGCGGCGTTATATGGGATGTTTTATGGAACGCCGGAGTCCGCTTGGAACGAGGCCGCGGATCTGTCGTCTCGGGTACACATCGAATGGGTTGAGAAGCCGTTCAAGCAGGTCCTCTCCTGTGCGCCGCCGATGTATGACGAGTTGTGGGTGGCGGGAAAATGCATGTACAAGCTGGAGCCGGTGGTGGCGGACGGCGGGGAGCTCATTATCTATGCACCACACATGGAGGAGATTTCGATCACGCATGGGAAACTGATCGAAGAAGTCGGATACCACGTGCGGGATTACTTCGTTAAACAGTGGGAGAAATTCGGACACATTCCGCGGGGGATTCTCGCGCACTCGACGCACGTGCGCGGGGGTGGAACGTTTGAGAATGGAATCGAACGGCCACGCGTGCAGGTGACGCTGGCCTCGGGAATTCCGCGCGAGGTCTGCGAGCGGATTAACCTGGGGTATCGAGACCCGGCAACGATCAATCCGGAGGATTTCGCGAACCAGGAAGCGGAAGGAATCCTGCTGGTGCCGAAAGCGGGAGAGATGCTGTATCGGTTGAAGGGTTGAGGTCACAGTCAGTCCGAAGATCAGGGGCGTTTGTTTCGCCCCCCGCGCCTTGCGGGCGAGAGCAGGAGAACTGGTAAGCAGTCGAGCAGGAGAGGAAGAAAGTAAAAACATGTTGCCGGATTTGAAGCCACGGTTGGAATTTGCGTTGCGGATTGCGGCGGAGGCGTCGAAGTTCATCATGAGCCATTACCAGACCTCGGGACTGGTGGTGGAGCGGAAGAAGGACTCGTCCCCCGTGACGGCGGCAGACCGGGGGGCGGAGGAACTGATCCGGGCGGGAATCGAGAAAGAATTTCCCGAGGATGCCATCCTGGGTGAAGAGTTGGGGGTGAAGGAAGGGACGAGCGGGTACCGCTGGATTCTGGATCCGGTGGATGGGACGAAGTCCTTCATTCACGGGGTGCCATTGTTCGGGACGCTGATCGGTGTGGAATACCAGGGGCGATGCGTGATCGGGGTGTGTCGTTTTCCTGCGCTCAACGAACAGGTGTATGCCGCGATCGGCCACGGGTGCTGGTGGCAGCAGGGAGATCATGCTCCGGTACGAGCGAAGGTGTCGGACGTGTCCGACATGAAAGAGGCGTTGTTCTGCATCACGACGATTTCCGGCTGGGAACGGATTGGACGGATGGATGCGTTTGAAAAGTTGCGGAAGGAAGTGCAACTGACCCGAGGCTGGGGAGATTGTTATGGGCACGCGCTCGTCGCAACCGGACGGGCGGACGTGATGGTCGATCCGCTGATGAATCCGTGGGACATCGCGGCGCTCGTGCCGATTGTCGAGGAGGCGGGGGGGGCGTTCATCGACTGGACGGGGAAGGTGGACATCAACGCCGGGAATGGGTGCTCAGTGAATGCGGCGCTGAAGGGACGGTTGCTGCAACTGCTGAAAAAGCCTTAAAACCAGGGCTTTCGGAACCTCGATTGCCGGAAATGATCGTTGCGGATACAGTTCCGGCCAATCTCCAGCGAAGGACGAGGCAAGGAAGCCGAGGATGGCCGGTTACAAGACACATATTACCGTCAGCAGTTTGCTGGGAGTCGGAGTCGGCGCCGGGGCGGTGTTCGGCTTCGACTTCACTCCGGCACAAGGAATTCTGGCGGGGGTGCTCACCAGCGTCGGTGGGATGCTCCCGGATCTGGACAGCCAATCGGGACGCCCGGTACGGGAACTGTTTTCACTGACCGCGGCACTCGCGCCGATGGTGATGATGCGGCGGCTGCTGGTGTGGGGACACGATTCGGATGGAGCGATGCTCCTCGCGGTGCTGCTGTACGTCGCGATCCGGTATGGAGGAGCGAAGTTCCTCGGAATGGTCGCCGTCCATCGGGGAATGTTTCACAGCTTTCCGGCGATGATCATTTCCGGCGAGTTAGCCTTTCTGGGATACATTCATCCCGACCTCAAGGTGAAATTCCTGATGGCCGTGGGACTTATGTTGGGGTTCCTGTCGCACTTGGTCCTGGATGAGATCTGGGCGGTCGAGTGGCACGGGGCACGAATCGGGTTCAACAAGTTCGCGGGGACGGCGATGAAGATGTACGGCAACAACTGGCCGTCGAATATCGTCTGCTACGGGTTGCTGTTCACGCTGACGTGGGGGGTGTTCGTGGATGGGGGGCTGAACAACGAACAGGCGGCGAAGCAGGAAGTGAAGATGATGCAGGAAGCGAAGCGGATCGAGGCGAAGGAAAGCCGGAGATACTGATTTCACCCTGTTTGGATGTTAATCGATCAACAATAAAAGCCCGGCTGTCGAAGGTGACAGACCGGGCCTTTTTTCAGGACCGAGCGCCGTGTCCTGAGAATGAACGGGGGGCACTACTTGATGGTCAAGGTGTAGCTGAGAGCGCCGATGGGGGCACCTTTCTTCACTTCCTTGTAGTGGGGATGGCACATGATGCACTTCTCCATCACCACGGGGACGGGGGTTGCGGCCCGGAGAGTCCGCTTGCCGTCGATCGTGACGATTTCCTCGTAATAGTCCTTGCCGGATTTGAGTTCCTGGATGGCCTTCTTTTCGAAGTCATCCTGCGGGGCATTGGTGTCGACGATGGGATCACCGGTCGCATCAAGGAGGCGGACTTCGTGCCAGCCTTTCTTTTTCACGGCGGCAAACAAGGCAACGGCAGCGGAACCGGCGGGAAAATGCTTTTCGCTGTGGACATACTTGTCGGTGATCAAAACGACGACCGACTTGTAGATGTCATCGAGCATCCGGACGACGTCGCGGGTCCGTTCCAGAGCGGGGTCGGCGGGTTGCTTTTCCGTCGCGGGGGGAGCGGCCGGCGAATTGGCGGGTTGGGAACTTTCGGCTTTTAGTTTCTTTTCAGTTTTCTTTTCCCGGGCCGCGATGGAATGGGATGGGACGAACTGAACGAGAGCAACCGCGCCGAATGCGAGCACAGTGAAACCGACGACATGCGTGAGGGATCTGCGCTGAACCATCATGCCTCCTTAAAACATGGATGTGGGGAACAGAGTCACCGCATGACTGTTCTGCCGTTGTGGGCAACAAGAAACAGTCCTCGGAGCCAGAGGAGGAATGACGCGTTTCGGGAAGTCAATCAGGCCTGAATCTGGACGAGATTCAACTGCTCTTCGGAGGGGATGGGGACAATGTCGCTCAGTTTGATCGTCCGCAGATAATTCATCTGCAATTCTTCCGCGTGAACGAGAATTCCTCTCAGACGGCACTGAAGCTGAATGCGGCAGACATCGTCATTGCCGATGCAGTCGAGGAGGTGTGTCGTCCCTTCGACCGCCTGAATAACGTCACCGACCACAATGTCGTGGGGCTTTTTCCCGAGTTCAATTCCCCCGCCCGCCCCGCGAATGCTGCGGATGAATCCGAAGCGCGCCAGTTGGTTGACGACCTTCGCGATGTGCGGTTCGGAGACTTTGTAATAACGGGCGACGGCCTCCACAGTCTGGCGTCCGGGGTGGGAGGCCAGAAACATCAGGGTCCGGAGGGAATAGTCTGTCTGCAAGGAAAGCTTCATAACCGCCACTCTCTAAACAAGAGTAACTGATACATCTTTTATATCTTTACGGATCGATCGTCAATCTAAAATAGGATATTTTTATCCTTGTTTGAATAGCGAACCGACCATTGATTGCAATTTTTATCCTGTCTGGGGGGTTTGCCGCCGCCTGTTCCAAAAAGCGCTATGTGTACGAGCCGGTGGGGGTCAATCTCCTGAGAGGCAATAGGTTACGAAGGGGTGATTGTGTAGAATTGAGGAACTCGTCGAGACTCTTCCCCCTTCAGAACTGCTCCAGCACGACAAGGTTTCCCCGGCATGTCGCTGATTCATCCCGCGTTGGGCTGGCTGCTGGGACTGAGCCTGATTCCGGTGATTCTGCATCTGTTGATGCGACCGCGACCGAAGCGGATGCTGTTTCCCGCACTGCGGCTGATCCAGGTGCGGCGGCGTAAAAACCTGCGGCGATTGAGGCTGAAGCATCTGGGATTGCTGCTCCTGCGGGTGGGTGCGATCGCGGGAATCGTGCTGGTGGTGGCCCGACCGCGGGTATCGTCCGCTAATTTTCTTCCCACGACCGGGGAATGGATCTCCGCGGGAGTCATTCTGGTGGTCGCCGTCGCCGGGTATCTGATCCTGAGCCGTCGGGGGATTCGTCCGACCGCCAGTGAAACCGCCCTTTCCAATCATCGCCGCAGAGTGGCGTGGGGGATGAGCGTGGCGGGCTTGCTGGGAATTCTGGGGCTGGTGGTGTGGCCATTGAGCAGCCGCATTCGAGCGGAAGGAGACAGCCCGGGGCAGAAAGCGGGAAACAACCTGCCGGTGGCGGCGGTGCTGGTGTTCGACACAAGCCTGAGCATGGACTATCAGCAAGGGGGAAAGACGCGGCTGGACATGGCGCGGGACATCGCCCGGGCCCACGTGCAGACCCTGCCAAGCCAGAGCCGGGTGGCGGTCACAGACACGCATGCCATCGGACCGCTGGTGTTCGCTTCCGACCTGTCCGGAGCGGTGAGCCGGATCAATCGGCTGGAAACGCAGGCCGTGAGCCGTTCGCTGGAGGCAAGATTGCAGGCGGCGATCGATGCTCAACGAGAAGATCAGAAGCGAATTCGGGGGGATGCTTCTGCTCCTGACACCAAGGGAGGCTTCGATGACTATGTTCGCGAGATTTACATCCTCACCGATCTGGCGGCGAGCGCCTGGCAGAATGAGATCTCCGCGCAACTGGCCGAGCAGTTGAAACAGTTTCCGGAACTGGGGCTGTACATCATCGACGTGGGGATCGAGCAGCCGACAAACCTGGCGCTCAACCAACTGAAAGTTTCGCCGGCAGTCGTGACGAACCAGGGGAGCACAACGGTCTCGGCGGTGTTGACGAATACCTCTGCCCCGAAAGAAGTGACCGCTGAGATCTACCTGGAGAGCAACGAGTCGTCGCGCAAACTCGTGAAACAGGGACAGATGACGTTGTCTCCCTCGGCAACATCTCCCGGGGGGGTGAGTTTCCCGCTCACCGGACTGACAGGGCGGTATCGCCAGGGAGAAATCCGGCTGAACTCCAGCGACCCGCTGGCCTTCGACGACGTGCTGCGGTTCACGCTGGACGTGTTGCCGACGATTGAGAACCTGGTGGTCTCCGAGACGCGAGAGGAGGCGGAGTTCTGGATGACGGCGCTGGCGCCGGGGGATCTGGTCCGCCAGAAGCGAAACTCCGTGCAATGTCGGTGGTGTACGCCGCAACAATTACCCGGGAAAAAGCTGGAGGAGGTGCAGGTCGTGACGCTGATCAATGTTCCCCGCCTGGGGGACGATCAATGGGCACGGCTGGAGAAATATGTGGACGTGGGAGGAAGCCTGACGGTCTTCCTGGGAGGCGCGGTCGATGCGGGTTCCTACAACTCCGCGGCGGCGCAAAAGGTCTTGCCGGTGGAATTGCTGGGACACGTCCGGTTCCTGCCTCCGGAATTCATCGACCTGCAACAGGGTTTGCAGCATCCCCTCTTCCAGAAGTTCGGAGACCTGGGGATCACGACGCTCGATATGATCGACGTGCGGCGGTATTGGAAGACGGTCGCAGTCTCTGGAGCGCGAGTGCTGGCGCAATACAGCGACGAGAGAAAGACGCCGGCAGTCGTGGAACGGCGGATCGGAAAAGGGCGGAGCGTGCTGGTGACGACGGCCGCCAACCGGGAGGGGGACTGGAACGACCTGCCTGTGCATGGGCTGTTTGTAGTCTTCGCGGGAGAAATGGTACGGGGGCTGACGCAGCAACCCGCGGCCTTGAACTATGTGGCCGGGGAGACGGCGATTGTCCCGCTGCCGGAAGATGGGAGCGGCGGGAATTATCTGCTTCGAAAACCTTCCCAGCAGCAGATTCCCGTGAGCGCCGGAGAGGCGAAGACGACGCTGGCTTTGCGGGACCTGGAAGAACTGGGGCATTACCGCCTGTTGTCGGCGGAGAAACACTCCACGTTTGAGCGGGGCTTCAGCGTGAATGCCGCGCCGCGAGAAAACAATCTGACCCGGCTGTTACCGGCGGAACTGGATAAACGGCTGGGAGCCAAGCGGTGGACCTTGACACGGTCGATGGAGGATCTGCAACGGACGGTCAACACGGGGCGGATCGGGGTGGAGATTGTGCCCCACGTGTTCACATTCCTGTTGCTGATGTTCGTGGGAGAACACGTGCTGGGGAATTTCTTCTATCGGGATGAAGGAGCGGAAGAGGGAAAGGAAAAAGGAACCGGCCCATGATGAGTGAGGCTCGATGACAGGCTTATTGGCGGAGACGTTGATTCCATTGACCGGACGGGAATTGCTCGTGCGGGTGGGATTGGCGTGCGCGCTGGTGGTCATCGGCTGGATTGTAAAGCGGCGCCAGCCGGCGTGGCGGAACCTGACGGGAACAGCGTGCCTGATCATCGGCGGGCTGGGGGTGGTGTGGTGCGCGGGGAACTGGCTCCTGACCCACCTGCCGGGAGTCCCTCCCGAGGTGGGGGTGATCCTGACCCCCATGTGGTCGTGGGAGTGGGTGTTCGGGATCAGTGCCGGGTTGTTGATCCTGGTGGCGACGACCTATCCGGACCGGGTGCGTCACATGCCGCGGCTCGCACGGCGGATGTTGATCGGCCTGCGATACATGGCAGCCGGAGTGCTGATCTTCGGGATGATGAAGCCGGGAATCCAGTGGACGCGACAGGACAAGCAATCGGCGGTGTTTTACGTCGTGACGGACGTCAGTCGGAGCATGGGGACCAAGGATACGTCCGGCGGGCGAAGCCGGTATGAGACGCAGACAAAGCTGCTGGATGATGCGGCGAAGCTGTTCGAGCAGTTGAAGAAACAGGGGACGATCGAGTTCCTGGAATTCGGGGAGAAGCTGACGGTGGCAGAGCAGCCGAGTTCTGTCCCCACTGCTCAACAGACCGGGATCGGACATGCGCTGGAACAACTGCGGCTGCGCGGGCAGGGGAAAAAAATTGCGGGGGGACTCCTGATCAGCGACGGGGCCCAGCGGGCGCTTCCCCCGATCAATGAAGATCCCAGGCGCGCGGCCCGCTTGCTGGGAGAACAGCAGTTTCCCATAAATACCGTCACGCTGGGGGCCTCGCAGATCGAGGGGACATCGGTGGACGTGGCGCTGGAGAACCTGCAGACCAGTCCGACGGTGTTCGTCAAGAATCAGGCGGTCGTGCGCGCGAACGTGCGGGCGCAAGGGGCCGCGGGGCGCGGGATCACGATTCGATTGTTAGTCCAGCAGCCGGGGACGGCAGCCAATGGCCTCGAAGGGCCGACGCTGCAGGTGACGGGAGAGCCCGTGCAGTGGCAACCCAAGACGGCCGACGATGTGCATCCGGTTGAGCTCAGTTTCACCCCCCAGGTTCCGGGAGAATATAAGGTCGGGCTGGAGATCGTCCCGTTGGATGGGGAATTGATCACGACCAACAACCGACAGTTGACCTATCTGACGGTCCTCAAGGGAGGCGTGAACGTTCTGTTCTTCGACAAGGCGGGCTGGTGGGAACAGCAATACCTCCGCAGAATCGACGAGTCGCCGGACATTCAGATCGACTTCAAGCCGATTCGGATAGGTCGCAAGGTGAACTCCACCCCTTTGGACCCGAACTGGTTTCGCCCCGGGCAGTACGACGTGTACATCATCGGCGACCTGCCGGCAGAAGTGTTCAAGGTGGCAGGGAGCCGGGCGGATGCCTTGCGGCTGCTGGCGCGAGCGGTGGAAAACGGTGCGGGGCTGCTGATGCTGGGAGGGAGACAGTCGTTTGGTGCGGGGGGATATGGAAAGACTCCGCTGGCGGATGTGTTGCCGATCGATCTCCCCGCGCAGGCGCGAGAGAACGGGGAGGTCAAAGGGGAAATCCAGATGCAGCCGACGCGGCTGGGGGTGCAGCATTTCATCATGCGTCTGGAGAGTGGCGACCAGAATCTGAAGCATTGGCAATCGCTGCCGAAGCTGATGGGTGCGAACAGATTCGGGGCGTTGAAGCCGGTGGCGCAGAAACTGGCCGAGAATCCGCAAGGGGAACCGCTGCTGGTCGTGCAGGATTACGACCGGGGGCGCGTGGCGGCGTTCGCCGGAGATACGACGTGGTTGTGGTACTCCAAAGGTTTCGAGCAGGAGCATCAACAATTCTGGAGGCAGGTGGTCCTGTGGCTGGCACACAAAGAGACCCAGGGAGACGACAATGTCTGGGTGAAGATGGATGAACGGCGGATCCGGATGGGACAGGCGTTGACGTTCACCTGCGGCGCGCGCGATCCCCAGGGGAATCCGGTCCGGGATGCGAAGTTTGCGGCGGAGATCAATGGACCGCAACTGGCGGGGGCCTCCGTCCCGATCACAACGGAAGGACGGGACTTCAGCGGCAAGTTCGCGGAGACGCTCGCACCGGGGGACTACACGCTGAAAGTCCAACGGGTGGTCAACGGCCAGAAACAGGGGCTGGGGGTGCAGGCCCGGTTCCTGGTTTATGAAGAAGACCTGGAATTGACCAATCCCGTGGCCGATCCCGCCTTGATGGATGAGATTGCCCAGGTGAGCGGCGGACAGGCGTTGCGGGCGGAACAGATGAACGATTTTCTGGCGTCCCTCGCCAAGCGGGGGCTGACTCCCCAAGTGCAGCAGATCACGACGATTCCGCTGTGGGACAACGCGGCGGTGATCCTGGCGTTTGTTGCAATCCTCAGTTGTGAATGGTGTTACCGCAAATGGAAGGGGTTGGTGTAACGCCTTCCGGAATGTCAGAAAGAGACGGGGAAGGAACTTTCCGGGTCGTGAAAGCGTCGATAGAGACTGGAGTGTCGCCCGCCATCGGGACAACGGCATATAATCAGGGTGCGACAGCTCCTCGGAGACCGTTGGAATTCAATTCGCGGGAGTTTTAAGGGATGGCATCGTCAACCAAAGATCAGAGTTCCGGTTTACCGGAACAATACGCTGACTTTGACGAATACATCGACTTTCGTCTGCACAAGACGCAAACGGGGGTCAAGGGGACCGACCTGCTGACCTCCAGCACGGCGCTGCTCGCGATGTCGCTGGCCTATCTGCTGGTGTTTGTGCTGTGCGATCAATGGCTGTTTCCGCAGGGGTTCAGTCTGGCCGCGCGATGGGTTCTGTTGCTGGGTCTGATCGGGCTGGTGGGAACTTGGCTGACGCTCAAAATCCTTGTCCCCTCCATGAAGTCGGTCAACGCGTTGTTCGTGGCGCGGATGATCGAATCGGCAGACCCGGAGTTGAAGAATAATCTGCTGACGCTCGTCGACCTGCAGCAGGCGGAACGTCCGATCAGCCCGACGATCCGCCGCTCGATGGAGAAGCGGGCAGCGCTCAAGCTGACTCAGTTGGACTCCGAGCAGGTGATCGACCATCGTCCTCTTGTCCGTTCAGGGAGCATCCTGCTGGCGATCGTCACGATCTGCTGCGGGTACCTGCTGCTGTCGCCGAAGAATCCGCTGGTGTCGGTGGAGCGGTTGTTGTTGCCTGGGCTGGGGACACCCGTCGCTACGCAGACGAGCATTTCCCAGGTGCAACCGGGAGACGCGCAGGTGGCGGCGCGGTCCATCGTCGACGTGAGAGTCGAACTGAAGGGAAAGCCTCCGGCGAACGTGCGGTTGTTCTACACAACCGACGACAAGAAATATGTCGAGCAGCCGGTGGAAATGCAGCGTGAAGACAGCGAATTCCAGCGCTATACCGCCCAACTGGCGGGAGACCAGGGACGCGGGTTGTTGCAGAGCCTGACTTACTTTGTCACTGCCGGCGATGCGCGGACACGTAATTACCGGGTCACGGTGTCGCAGCCCCCCTCGGCGAAGGTTGAGTCGATCCGGCTGGAGTTCCCCCGCTACATGAAACTCCCTCCCCAGGAACAATCGGAAGGGAACATCAACACCTGGGACGGAGCAAAGGCAAAGTTGCGGGCGGTGACGAATATCCCCGTGCAGTCGGCGCAACTGGTTCGTTCGGACCAGAGTGGGGGACAGGGACGGATCGAGGCGGTCGCGCTGAACGTCGAGAAAGGAACCGTGCTGACGGGAGAGTTTCCGCTGGAGATCCGAAGCGATGGCAACTACTTCCGGTATTACCACATCGAATGCATGACGGCGGATCGGCAAAGCGATCCGGAACCGACGGAATACACGGTGAAGCTGCGTCCCGACCAGGCGCCGGAAGTGACGCTGGTGCATCCCACCGGCGATCTGGAACGCCCCGCGAATGCGATGATTCCGCTGTTGATCAAGGCGCGCGATCCCGACTTCGGGCTGCGGTACCTGACATTACGGGCGGAGCAGAACGGCAAGGAGGTCTTCCAGGACCAGATTTTTGAAGGGAACCAGCCGCGGTATGAGGGGCGGTATGTGTGGTCGCTGCGGAAGGTGAAACTGGGACACCTGCAGCCGGGGGATGAGATGCACTTCTGGATCGAGGCTGGGGATACGCATCAACCCCTGGCAAACCGGAAGAACACGCCCCGCCTGATGGTGAAGATCACCGCTCCGGTGGAAGATCGACAGGCGGTTCAGCAGCGAAAACAGGATGAGGCGCAACAGGACAAGCTGCAGGCGGAAGCACGGAAGGAAGGGGGCGAGGAGAACGGCACGCCGGAGGGAGAAAACGGAACACCGGACGAGCCGCAAACCGGAGGAAGCGGCGACCAGAAGCGAGAGGAAGGAACTCCGAACGCCGCCGAAGAAAATAACGTCGAAAATCGTGCGGCCCAGGGGCGGGAACCCGCCGACCGGGAAGAGAATCCGGAACGCTCGCCGGAGGGGAATCGGACATCCGACGCTCAGCAGAAGACTCCGCCGGAGAAGAACGCGGAGCAACAGAAACAACCTGCGGAGCAACAACAACCGCAACCGGGGGGAGAATCCCAGGAGTCCAAACCGCAGCAGGGAAACAGGTCCCCGCAACAGCCTCCCAAGGCGGACGATCAGCAGGCGCTGCAGCGATTGCTGGACCGCCAGGAACAACAGCAGCGGTCACAACAGTCGGGGAATTCCTCGAAGGGGGAAGACGGAAAGAAGGGATCGCAACAGGGGGGCGGAAAGTCCCAGGAACAAGGGGGAGGGAAAAACCAGGAGACGGCGGGTTCCTCACCGGACAACTCTGCTTCCGACGATCAGAAGCCAAACGACCGGATGAAGCCGACCGATTCCTCCACGATGAAGGAGAACAAGTCCCAGCAGGCGGGAAGTCCGGGCAAGACGACCGAGAAAACCCGCAGTGATCAAAACCCGCAGGGGAAAGAGCAGAATCCCCCTGATACAAAATCGGAGTCCCCCGAGAAAATGACCGGAGATCCCCAGAAGGGAGACTCTCCGAAGAATCAGCAGGGGACGGCGAAGGATTCCTCCAAGAATACCGGCGCATCCAAGCAGAATCCGGAGACGAGCAAAACTCCGAACAAGAGCACGGAAGAAACGGCGAAGAAGAAGCAGGCTGAGACGGAATCGCCGGACGCAAAGGGGATGGATAACAAGCCGTCACAAAACCCGGGGGAGAAAAAGTCCGATCCGAGCCAGGGGAAATCGAGCACGAAAAATTCCGGCGGCAAGAATTCGAACTCCCCGAATTCCAAGCCGCAAGATGGTCATCCCCAGGGAGACAAGTCTCAGGTTGAAAAAGAGGAGGCGGAGAAATCGAAGTCTGATCCTGAGACTTCGCCTGCCGACAAGACACAGCAAGGGACCAAGCCGGATCAGAAAGAAACGGGCGAGAAAAACCCGAAGCAGGGAGCGGAGAAGCAAGGGGCCAAGTTTCCGGACGGGAAGAACTCCAAATCGCAACCGCAGCAAGGCTCGAAACAGAACGCAACGGAGCAGGCGGGAGAGTCTCCGGAAAAACCGAGCGAACAACAGGGAGCGCCGGACGGGAAAGAATCCCAGGGGGGAAAGGATAACCCGGACTCCAAAGCGATGAAGGATCCGGGGGCCGCGAAACAGAAAGACCCGGCTCAAAAAGATGCAGCCAAGCAGGACGCTGCGAAGAATAAAGCGGCGCAGAAAGATCCGGATCAGAAAAACAAATCTCCGGATGGAAAATCTGCCGCGGAGAAGAAAGCTGCAGACAATCCGTCCGTGAAGAAAGAAGCGGGGGATCAGAAGCCAGAGCAGACGGGAGGGGAAACTCCACCGAAATCGATGCCGGAGAAACAGCCGAACAATCCTCCGGTCAAGGACCCCAAGAATAAGACCGTAGAGGAACTGCCCCCGACGAATCCGAAGAATCCGCCGATGCCAAAGGAACCGGAGGAGCCGATGTCTCCGATGCCTTCCGACGTCGAATTTAAAAGCAAAAGTCCTCAGCAAGATCCCACGCAATCACCCAAGGCAGGGACCGGGCAGAAGAACAAGGGGACTCCCTCCGCAGAGAAGAAGCCGCCTAAGGACGAAAAACAACAGGAGAGTGACAAGCCGGACGACAAATCCGGAGAGCCCGGGAAGCCGGGTCAGCCGAAAGAGGGCGAAAAACCTGGGAAGAGTCCGCCGGAGGGTGGAGGGGGAGCGAAGCCGAAAGCGGATGCCCAGAAACCGAAGGGGGCTGAAGCAAAACCTCCGATGAAGGACGAGGGTTCGCCGATGGGTCCGAGCGAAGAAGGGGGCGCTGCGCAACCGGGTGGCGAGCCGAAGGGGGCCAAGTCGGAAACAAAGGGACCGGGGACCGATAAGCCGGGTGAAGGGGGAGGCGAATCGGAGAAGGGACGCCCGGCGCCAGGAGAGGGGCAAGCGAAGCAGAAGCAGACGCCGGGGAACTCCAAGTCCGATCCGAAATCGAATCCGACGGGAGGACCGCAGGCGGAGAAACCCCAGTCGCAAAAACCCGAGAAAGAAGAGGCTGAGAAGCCTGATCCGCAGAATCCGGACCAGCCCCAGGGAGACACCTCCCCGCAGGGAAGCAAGGGGGGAGGGAAGGATTCGAAGAACACCAAGGATGCAAAAGAGGGACCGCAGCACACCCAGAATGGAGGTGGTGGCGGTGAGGGACAGGGGAATCAGGCCGGTTCCGGGTCGGATGCGACGACACCGGATGGAACACCTGACCCGGTCAAGCTGGAACATGCCAAGGAAGCGACCAACCTGGTCCTGAAGAAGCTCAAGAACGATATGGACCGAGGCAAGATCGACCAGCAATTGCTGAAGGATCTCGGGTGGACGGAGGACGATCTGAAACAGTTCGTTTCCCGGATGGAGAAGGAACTGCAGGAGTATGAGGACGTGCAGGATCCCAAGGCGGAGCAACGTCGCCGTCAATTCACCGCCACGCTCGACGCGCTCAAGCTGGAAGGAAACTCCGAGAAACGGAAGAGCGCCAGCACGCGCGTGACCCGAAACAACGAGGGGGCGCGGAATGTCCAGATCCCCGCCGAGTATCGGGAAGTGTACCAGTCGTACACGAAGAGCCTGTCGAAACGGCGTGGCACGACGACAGACAAAAAAACACCCGCGAAAAGTGAAGAGAAATAGGAACGCTGCGACTCAGACCGGCCACAGGCCGGCGGTGGTGAGGATCTGTTCGAGGTGAAATGTTTTGATCCCGGCGGCGTCACGCAGGGCGCGGTACTGGGCGATTCGCTCTTCCCTACCCTGCTCCGGGTGTTCGCGATGCAGGGCGCGGATCAAAAGATTCTTGGGGGTGTGCTCCAGGTCGATGAATTCCAGCAGTTGGGTCTGATAGCCACAGACTTCCAAAGCGGCGGCCCGCAGGGCATCGGTGAGCATGGCTCCGAAACGCTCCCGCAGGAGGCCGTGACGCAAGAGACCTGTGAGCGAGGGATTGTCCAGTTGCGGGGCGAGTTCGTGCTGACAACAGGGGGCGGAAAGAATGACGGGGACTCTCCCCTGCACCGCCTGAGCGAGGACGTCATCGGTGGCGGTGTCGCAAGCATGCAGCGAAATTACCAGGTCGATTTCCCCGGAGGGAGAAAGTCCCGGATTTCTCCCGCGTGAAAGTCGAGACCGCTGCAGCCGATCCGCTCCGCCGTCCGACGGCAATGCTCGATCACCTGGGCATTGCGGTCGAGTGCGGTCGTGTGGACAGAAAGGCCGCGTAACGCCGTCAGCAGATGATGCACGGCGAAGGTGAGATAGCTTTTCCCCGCCCCGAAATCGACGACGCGCAAAGGACGATCTTTCGGAAGCCGGGGGACAATGTCGTCCACCATTTCGAGAAAGCGATTGATCTGCCGAAACTTGTGGGACTTGGCGGCGAGGACTTTGCCCTGTGCATTCATGACCCCCATTTCGATCAGGAACGGTACGGGCGTTCCCTCGGGAATGAGATACTGTTTGCCGCGATTGTGAGACTCTTCCGGGACGGCGACCGACTGCGAGGGTTTGGAGCGGAGAGACTGGAACTTGCCGGGAGAGAGCCGCTTGACGCTGTAGTCCGCTTCGCGGGTGAAGAGATTGAGCCTTTGGAAATCCGTTTCCAAGAGTCGCGTCACTTCAAGTGCGGCGGAACCGGCATCCAGATTCCGGTGATGCTCCTGGGTTCCCACGCGAGAGGCTAGCTGAATGACGGGCTTCTCCTTGAGGAGGATTCGGCGACCGGTCACTTTTTGAGCCGCGGCCTCCGGCGCGGGCTGAGTCAGCGAGAACCGGGAAAAATCCAGTGACTCAAAGAGATCAGCCAACCAGGCTCGAAGCTGAACGGAATCCAACGAAGAGGAAGTCATGAGCGGGAAATTTCGTGCTGAGAATCACCAGGAGATGGCCACCCGCCAGTCGCGGGTATGGCGGAGCTCGTTCATGCGGACCTGGAACTGTCTGTCCTTCGAATCGGGTTGAATGAGGAGGGTGCGGCCACGCGGGCGGTCGATCCACCAGATCCCGCGGCGTTCCTCGATCGACTGAATTTTGGAACGAGGCAGGAAAAAGGCACCGGGATGATCCATCAGAAGTTGCGGCAGCAAGTGACTGTCCTCGGGAAGAAGCTGCTGCGGATGGAAGGTCTGAATGGGAATCTCCTGCTTGACCTTGCGCGGAAATGCAAACAAAAACAGGCGCAATGGGGGAAAGATCAAAGCCAAGATATTCCAGAAGAGAGATCCGTGGGTGATCCGCTCCTGGGTCTCGACTCCGTCCTGAATGACGTGGGGGACGAAGAAGAATCCTTCGGTCGTGACGTACAGCGTGCCGGGGAGATCGTAGGCTTTGCGGAGCACCCGCCCCTCGCCGATGGGATGCAGCAGTTCCCCCATCACCAGGCCGAGTTCTTCCAGCGTGGGATCGGCGGTGGATGCGCTCAAAGCGGCGAGACAATCCGGGCAATGCCCCCCGACGGGGAGCACCCAGGTGTAACATTCCGCACAGAGGAGCAGAGAATCCATACGAATCGCACGGGCGCGTGGTTCGGATTTGAAAGGGTTCACGATTATCTTATCCTCATTGTAATGGAACCGGCGGGGAGTGTCGCGGGAGAGGACCGGGGCGAACCCCGCCTCGGCTGGCCCTGTCCAGTCCGACCTCTGACGCCGTTCGCGGACTTACACGAATCGAATGCAGCCATGAACCTCAACAAGAAACAGAAGAAGCAGATCGACCTGGAAAAGAAGAAGCTGACGCAGTTGCAGCAGCAGTTGAGCGGCGCCAAGAAGCAGATGGACGACCCGCAGGAGGTGCGCCGGCTGGAGCAGGAGATCGCGGCGTGTGAGGCCCGCATGAAGAAGCAGATGGAATCGGCGGACTGAGCGATGCCCTCCTCACTCCCTGGCCCTTCACTCCCCTGCCCGACGTGGATCGTGGTGCATCCCCGCGAGAACCGGAAAAAGTGTTCCGTGGAACCGTTGCGTGGACGTGCGGATTTTCATTTTGTCACCTTTCGCGCTCAAGCCCCGGTTCTTCCCGAAGCAGGACGCTACTTCCGGCTGGGGCTGGGAGGAGAATTGCTCAGTCCCGCAGACGCCCGACATGGTCTGCTGGTCCTGGACGGGACATGGAGACTGGCACAGCCGATGGAAGCGGCGTATGCCTCGTTCCCTGTTCGAAGTCTCGGTCCATGGCAAACGGCTTATCCGCGTATCTCCAAGGTGTTTGACGATCCGAGCGGCGGTTTAGCCACGATTGAGGCGATCTTTGCCGCGTATGTTGCCCTTGGATACGATACAACCGGACTTCTGGATCACTACCACTGGCGGGACGCGTTCCTGGAACTGAACCGAAGTCTGCTGCCGCCAGAGCGTTAAGGGGAAAGATGAAAAATGGGGAAATTGGCGGCGATCCGAATCTATCCGATCAAATCACTCGATCCCCTGGAGTTGGACTCCAGCCCGCTGATGACGGGAGGAGGCTTGCGCTATGACCGGCAGTGGGCGCTCGTCAACGGGCGTGGGGAATTCATCAATGCCAAGCGAACGGCCGACATTCACAAGATTCGCAGCGCGGTCGAACTGCGGCATCGAATGGTAACACTCAGTGCCCCGGAGAAAACCGAGGCGACGTTTCATATCGATCAGCAGAAGGAAGAGATTGAAAGCTGGTTCTCGGAATTCTTCGGCGAACCGGTCCGCTTGATGGAGAACACGAGTTTCGGATTCCCGGACGACACGGAATCCCCCGGTCCGACGATCGTGAGTACCGCGACGCTGGAAACGGTCGCGGGCTGGTTTCCCGAGTTGTCGCCCGAGGAAATCCGCCGACGGTTCCGGGCGAATCTGGAGATCGGGGGGGTCGAACCGTTCTGGGAGGATCGCCTGTATGGCCCGCCGGGAGAGACGGTCCGGTTCCAGATCGGCGAGGTGCTGTTCGAGGGGGTTAATCCGTGCCAGCGGTGTCCCGTGCCGACACGCGATTCGTTGACCGGTGACGTCTGGCCTGGATTTGCGCGGGCCTTCGCAGACCGACGGGAAGAATTGCTTCCCGGCTGGGCAAACCGGGAACGGTTCAACCATTTTTACCGCCTGTCGACGAACACCCGGTTGATGGGAAGTTCCGCGGGGGTTCTCTCGGTGGGGGATGAAATCCGCCTTTTAGATTCCTGATTCAGAGGAAGCATCGTAACCTTTTGATGCATCGGGTTTTCGGGCTGGAGAATTTGCACAAAAAAAGCTGGCATCCGGCCCCAGCGTCGGGATAATGGAGAAGTTGAGCTAAGTTTGTCATGCGGCGGGTCACACCCGCATCTGGTTCACAACTCTGAAGTTTCAAGACGCGGATTGAATTCCAAACAAAGGGAGGCATTGCAATGAAGAATTATCTGTTGGCCGGTTTGACGCTGGTGCTGTTCATGAGCATGGGGAATACTTCCGAAGCCTGCTTCGGCTGGGGCTGGCGGAAGTGTTGCCGCATGAGCTGCTGCAGTAGCTGTTGCTCCAGCGGCTGCGGCTATAGCTATGCCGCGCCGACTTACAGCAGCGGCTGCTCCAGCTGCTCCGCAGGCTACGGCGGATACGGTTACGGCGGATACGCCGGGAACTACGGCGGCTACTACAACACCACCGGCTATGCTTACACCGCCGCGTACGCTCCCAGCTACGGCTATAGCTATGCCGCTCCGGTGACCGTCCGCAGCTACGTGACCTACGCTGCTCCGGTCTATGCCGCCCCTGCTTATGGTTACACCAGCTACGGTGCCGCGTCCTACAGCAGCGCCCCGGTCGTGCGCTATGCCGCTCCGTCGGCCTCCTACGGTTCCTACGCGTACCGTGGCTACTAAGTTCTGGCACAAAATGCACGGGTTTACCGACTGAATTTTGTGCGACTGTTCGAATGCAAAATGTCTCAGGAAAAAATCCCGGAATTGGGAAAAGCATCGCCAATGGCTGACCTGAGGCATGTTGCACGAATGAGTTGATCGGCTGAGATTTGATTGATCAGCGATCACTCCGTCTGAAACGAATGAAAACCGGAGAGCGGAAGTTGATTCCCTCTCCGTTTTTTTGCGCGCCGAGATCTTTTATTTTTTTTGCCGCGTTCCTGGGTCCTCAACGATCACTCCCTGCTTTTGAGGAGCTGGAGACAAAGGGCAGAAATGCCCGATGCGCGAAAGTGTGCTTGCCGCGGGCAATTACATTTCGTTGAGCCGGCAAACTCTTATGGACGTTTTGCCGCAGCGTCCCATAATGAACACAGCAGCGGGATTTTCCGACGACCAGACTGCTCTTTCACAAACAGCGGATCAGGAAGCGGAGAGCCGGTTGCTCGCGGAGCGGATTGCTTTTTACAAGGGAGGTTCGTGATGAAGAACTTTGTGTTAGCAGGGCTGACGCTGGTGATGGTCATGAGCATGACCAACAGCTCAGAAGCCTGCTTCCGCTGGGGATGGCGGCGGTCGGCCCGCATCAGCTATCGCATGGCGGGTTACCGGGGCCATTTTCATCGTGCATACCGCTGGGGATATGCCGGCGGTTGGGGTGGGGGCTATCGGGGCTTCTATGCCGGGTTTAATCGCGGCTATGGAGGGTATGGTGGCTACGGCGGTGGGTACGGTGGATATGGCGGGTGTTACGGCAGTGTGAGTCCGTCCTTTGGCGGATATTATGCAACCGCGGCCCCGGCCTACGGCGGATACTACGCGAGCACGACTCCCGTTTGTCCCAACGGCAACTGTTCGAACTACGGCTGCCCGAATGGGGTCTGTGGTCCGGCGGTGCAGAGTTATGCCGGGATGATTCCGGCGGCTCCGCGTCTCTCCTTCCTGCAGAAGGCGAGTCAACCGGCGGTGATGACCGCCAGTACGACACCGGCCAACCCGGGTGCGACTGTCGAATCGGCCTCCAGGAAGTCATTCCTGCAGAAGTATGCTTCCAACGCATCGGTACAGCCTGCTCCGAAGCAGCCGATTTATGGCTCAAGTCCGGTCGTGCCGAACTACAGCTACTCTCCGGCGGTCTCCCTGAGCGGGTGCTTTGCCTCGCTGGATTATTAGGCGTACCACGCTGTTGTATCGCGTTCATTCCGGGCCGGGTGGTGAACCAGTTTCACTGCCCGGCTTTTGTCTTGCAGACTACCCGATCATTGCAATTTATGAATCAGAGACGTTTGAACCGCCCCTTCACTGAACAGTTAACGCTATCGCCTTCGCAATGACCAGATGCCCATCTGGCCATGCTCAGTTGATCCCATCGGGGGGGAGAGGGTAGAGCCAAGTAAGTTTGATTGGGGAGGCGGAATTACTTTTCATTGAACTTCCGGGATTTCATGGACGTTTCAGAGAAGCGCGGCATAATGAAAACTGAAAGAGTGTTCGCTCACCGACTACCAGGAACGTGCGCGAACGCCACAGAAGTCGCAGCGGATTGCGATCTTCTCTGAAAGGAGGACTGCGATGAAAGGCTTTCTGTTCGCAGGGTTGACGGCTGTCCTGTTGGTCGCCATGTCAACGACGTCCCAGGCGAACTGGGGTTACGGTGGTCATCACCATCACTGTGGGGGCTACGGTTACCGTAGCGGGTATGCGTATCCGTATGGAGGTGGTTACGGCGGGTACTATGGTGCCGCGTACCGCCCGTACTACGGCCCCAACATCTCGATCGGAGTGGGAGGCTTCAACGGCTACTACGGCTCTCCGTACGGCTATGGCTATGGAGGAGGATTCTACCGGCCTTATGGCTGGTAAGCTCTCCGCGGGAGGATGGCCAAGGTGGGCCAGTTTGAGACGGAAGCCATCAACCTCCCCTAAGAACACATTCCGGACAGCCACAAGGGAGTTGGCTGTCCGGTTTTTTGTTGCCTTTCAGCCCATCTTTTTTTGTTGCCGTTTGGCAACGTGATCCCCCAGCCGGGACAGGTCCCCTAGACCTGAAAAATCAGGGGTGGGACGGCCAAAAAACGCTGCAATCGGGAGACAATCCACTTAGAATAAAAGCATCAAAGAAGGTTGATCCCACAAGCTCTCATTCACAGGTGTCGGTGTGCGCGGATTGTTGTCTCAGGTCTGCATTGGAGTTTTCACGGCGGGCTTCTGTCTGGGGGCGGACCCTGCTCCCGTGGATTTCGCGCGGGACATCCAGCCGCTGCTGACAAAATACTGCGTGAGTTGCCACGGGGCGAACTCTCCCAAGGGGGATCTGCGGCTGGAAAGTTCCGCGCTGCTCCTGCAGGGAGGGAACCGGGGACCGGCAGCGGTCGCGGGGAAGCCCGAAGAGAGTCCGCTGATTCAGGCACTCATCGGGGCGGAAGGGTTCGACAAGATGCCCCCCAAGGATCCCAAGCCGACAAAAGAAGAAATCGATCTGCTCAAGCGCTGGGTGCAGGAAGGGGCGAAAGGGACCGCCGGCGAGAAAGCCGCAGAGAAAAGCGTCGCTCCCAAAAAGAAACACTGGTCGTTTGAATCCATTCGTCGGCCCGAGGTTCCGCCTGTTTCTCCACACTTCAAGCCGGAGTGGTACAAGAATCCGATTGATGCCTTCATCCTGAGGAAACTGGAAGCCGAGCATATCCCCCCTGCCCCGGAAGCGGAAAAACGAGTCTTGTTGCGGCGGGTGACACTGGATCTGATCGGCCTCCCTCCGACCCCGGACGAGATGAAAGCGTTTCTGGCGGACAACTCGCCGCAGGCTTATGAAAAAGTGGTGGATCGGCTGCTGCAGTCGCCGCATTATGGGGAGCAATGGGGTCGGGCGTGGCTGGACCTGGCGCGATACGCCGATTCGAACGGCTTCACGATCGACAGCGAACGGGAAATCTGGAAGTACCGGGACTGGGTGATCGACGCCCTGAACCGAGACATGCCGTTCAATCAATTCACGATCGAACAGGTCGCGGGTGACATGCTGCCGCAACAGACCGTTTCCCAGCAGATCGCGACAGGCTTCCACCGCAACACCCTGATCAACGAAGAAGGTGGCACGGACAAGGAACAGTTTCGCGTGGAGTCGGTTGTGGATCGGGTTGGGACGACGGGGAGCGTCTTCCTGGGACTGACTCTGGGCTGTGCCCAATGCCACGACCACAAATACGACCCCATCTCGCAGCGGGAATTTTACCAGATCTATGCGTTCCTGAATCAAGCGGATGAACCGAAGCTGGAATTGCCCACAGATGAGCAGATAAAGGCGAAGGAGTGGGAGAAGGCCCAGGAGATTCGGAAACAGATCGCCGAGCAGAAAAAAGCCTATGACGCGAAGGGAAAAGAGGTCGAGGCTGCCATCGCAGGCTGGGAAAAGAACCTGAAGATGGAGGAGCGGAAGAAGCTTCCCGAGCCGGTCGTCGTGGTCTTGAATCTGGCGCTCGACAAGCGGACACCCGCCGACAAGGACATTCTCGCGGACCATTACCGGACACTGCCGGAAGCGCATCAGAAGTTTCCGGAACTGGCAAAGATCGCGGAACTGCAAAAGCAGGAGCCGAAGTTCCGGACGACGCTGGTGATGCGGGAACGGAAGAATGACTTCCGCGAAACGCACATTCAGATCAAAGGGGACTTCCTGCGGCTGGGAGCGAAAGTTGAACCCGCGGTGCCGGCCGTGCTGAATGCCATGCATCCGCAACCGGCGAAGCCCAACCGCCTGGATTTTGCCCGCTGGCTGGTTGCCAATGATCAACCGCTGACCGCCCGGGTGCAGGTGAACCGCTGGTGGGAGAAATTCTTCGGCCGGGGGATCGTCGAAACGGAGAATGATTTCGGCACCCAGGGAGCCCCCCCCACGCATCCCGAACTGCTCGACTGGCTGGCGTCGGAATTCATGCAGCCGACGGTGAGCACAGGGGGAACATTCGACCACGAATGGGGGATGAAACGGCTGCACAAGCTGATCGTGATGTCCGCGACATATCGGCAGTCGTCGCAGTTTCGTCCGGAGTTGAAGGAAAAGGACCCACGGAACCTGTGGCTGGCACGTCAGAACCGGATGCGCTTGCCCGCGGAAGGGGTCCGGGATGCCGCACTTGCAACGAGCGGATTGCTGTCTCACAAGATCGGGGGACCGAGCGTGTTTCCTCCCCAGCCCGAGGGGGTCTTTGACCTGACGCAAAAGAAGAAGGAATGGCCCACCTCGAAGGGAGAAGACCGCTATCGACGGGGGATGTACACCTGGTTGTGGCGTTCGAGTCCATACCCTGGGTTGACGGTGTTTGACTTCCCGGAAGCGAACGTCGCCTGCACACGGCGGAACCGCTCGAACACTCCGTTGCAGGCGCTCACGCTGGCGAACGACCAGGTGTTCGTGGAACTGTCACAGGGGATGGGGGCGCTGTTGATTCAACAGAAATTGAAAACGGATGAAGAGAAGATCCGCTGGATTTATGACCGGGCATTGGGGCGGGAGCCGGCCTCGCTCGAGATCAAGCGGTTAACGGAACTGGCGGGAGAACTGCGGGACAGTTTCTCGCGCGATCCGGACGGTGCGATTGAAGCGGCGGGATATCAACTCCCCATGACCTATTTGCCTTTGGAACCGGCCGTCTGGTCGACGATCTGCCGCGGAGTGATGAATCTGGATGAGTTCATTACGCGAGAATAAGCGAGTGAGACATGGATAAATATCAGGAACTGCACAACTTCGAACAGCAGCAACTGGCGGGAATCACCCGGCGGCATTTCTTCGAGGATTGCCGCGTGGGTCTGGGGCGGGTCGCGCTGACGTCTTTGCTGGCGGGCGGAATCGCCCAAGGGGCGACGACGGAACTGTCCCGCGAAACACACCCCCTCGCCCCCCGTGGGGGACATCATCCCGCCAAGGCGAAAAATGTCATTTACCTGTTCATGGCGGGGGGACCGAGCCAGTTGGAACTGTTCGACAACAAGCCGAAGCTGAAGGAACTGCACGGCCAGGTAATCCCCGAATCGTATGTGAAGAACAAACGGTTCGCGTTCCTGAAACGGGACGCCAAGCTGCTGGGGACCGCCCGGAAGTTTTCGAAACAGGGACAGAGCGGCGCGGAGATGAGCGAACTCCTGCCGCATCTGCACGGCGTAGCGGACGACCTGTGCATTGTCCGGACGATCGCGACGGACGTGTTCAATCACGGGCCTGCAAAACTGTTTGCGAATACCGGATCACCGCAGTTCATGGGGCGCCCGGCGATGGGGGCGTGGGTCACGTACGGGCTCGGGAGCGAATGCCAGGACTTGCCCGGGTTCGTGGTGCTGCAGTCCGGGCCGCGCGGGCCGCGTGGCGGAGCGCCGCTGTGGGGGAGCGGATTTCTGCCGACGACCTATCAGGGGGTTCCCTTCCGTTCCGGGAAAGAGCCGATTTTGAATCTCTCAAACCCGGCGGGGATGAACTCCGAACGGCAGGGAGAACTGCTCGGAGCGGTGAACGACCTGAATCGGATGCACCTGGGAGCAACCGGAGATCCGGAAATCCTGACCCGTATCGCCGCGTATGAAATGGCATATCAGATGCAGACGAGCGCCCCCGCGCTGATGGACTTGAGCGGGGAGACGAAGGAGACGCTGGAAATGTACGGCGCGAAGCCGGGTCGTCCCTCCTTCGCCAATAACTGCCTGATGGCGCGGCGGCTGGTGGAAAAAGGGGTCCGCTTCGTGCAGTTGTATCACACCGATTGGGACCACCACGGCAACCCCGGCACGGAACTGGGGAAATCGCTGGAGGAACGCTGCCAGGAAGTCGATCGGCCCTGTGCCGCGTTGATCAAGGATCTGAAGCAACGGGGATTGCTCAAGGACACGATCGTGATGTGGGGGGGAGAATTCGGACGGACGCCGCAGGGAGAACCGCGCGATCTCGTCGGACGGGACCACCACATTGAGAACTTCACCATGTGGTTCAGCGGCGGCGGGATCAAGACCGGCCAGACCATCGGCGAAACGGACGAGATCGGCTATTACCCGGTCAAGGACCGGGTCCACATGCACGACCTGCACGCGACGCTGTTGCATTTGCTGGGGATCGACCATCTGAAGCTGACGTTCAAATTCCAGGGACGCCAGTACCGGTTGACGGACGTGCATGGGGAGCTGATGCCCAAGATGCTGGCGTGAAATCGGCCCGTGGCAAGTGGTTAGGACTTGCCGATCATCCAAGGGTTCCCGTGGGGGCGAGTTGTGACGCGGGGGCGGATGGTCTATGCTGTGTCAGTCCTCGAGAGGCTTGGAGGATCTTCCTTTCCAGCCTCTTGAGCAACCAGGCTTAAGTCTTCCGTCGGCTGTAAGGAATCGTTTTCCGTGGATGGCGTCGTCCTCCTTGAGCTGGTCATCATCTTTCTGCTGATCCTGGCCAACGGATTTTTTTCCGGGGCGGAGATCGCGATTATCGCGGCGGGGCGCGGAACGCTGCAGCAGCAGGCCGAACAAGGGAAAGCCGGGGCGAAAATCGCACTGGAACTGGCCTCCGATCCGAACCGCTTCCTCCCCACCGTGCAGGTGGGAATCACGCTGGTGGGGACCTTTGCGGCGGCATTCGGCGGGGTCCACCTGGGGGAATCGCTCGCGCAGGTCATCAGCCGGATCCCGGTCCCCTGGATTCAACATCACAGCGGCAATATCTCGCTGGGGATCGTCGTTCTGACGATCAGCTTCCTGTCGATTGTGATTGGAGAACTCGTCCCCAAACGGCTCGCTTTGCAGAACGCAAACTATCTGGCAGCGTTTGTCGCGTTGCCGATGCAATGGATGGCGATCGTCGCTCGGCCGGCCGTCATGGTGATGGGCCGATCCACGGATACAATCCTGTGGATGTTGGGAAACCAGCATGCTAATCAGCCGCGGGTCTCGCTGGAGGACATCCAGCATCTGATCGAAACGGGGACCGCCGAGGGTGTCTTGGCACCGGTGGAGAAACAACTGGCGGTCGAAGCGCTGCGACTGGGAGAACAGACGGTCAAGCAGATTATGCGCCCCCGGCTGGAAATCGACGCGCTGGACGTGGAAACGCCCCCGCAGGAGGTGCTGGGAGCGCTCGCGATGGCGGGCTTCTCCCGGCTGCCGGTCTATGAGGAGAACCTGGACCACATCATCGGCTACGTCCACCTGAAGGACGTCGTCCGTCAACAGTACCTGGGCTGGCCGATTCATCTGCGAAAGCTGATGCACCCGGCTTTGTTCGTGCCGGAATCATTGCCGCTGGACAAACTCCTGAAACTGTTCCAGGAGCATCATAACCAGCTCGCCATCGTGCTGGATGAATTCGGCGGAACAGAGGGGATGGTCACGCTGGAAGATGTGATGTCCGAACTGGTCGGCGACCTGGAAGCGACTCGCGCGGCGGACGAGGCAATGAAGATCGTCAAGCGGGACGACGACAG
Organism: Planctomycetales bacterium; assembly: GCA_046349635.1. Taxonomy (GTDB): domain Bacteria; phylum Planctomycetota; class Planctomycetia; order Planctomycetales; family Planctomycetaceae; genus JAXMBX01. The sequence goes on along the minus strand of JAXMBX010000001.1, from coordinate 221,517 downwards.
TTGGCTGGTCGATGGAACGGTAAATATCGACGACCTGGCGCTGCGGCTTGATTTCCGCCATCCCGAGCTGATTCAGCCCCGGAATTTCAGCACGGTTTCCGGCCTGATTCTCACCACGCTCGACCGGATCCCCTCCGTGGGAGACAAGATCGAATGGCTGGGATTGAAGCTCGAAGTCGTCGACATGGACGGCCCGCGGATCGACCGGGTGCTGATTTCGCGCTGAAGGTAATCACCCTCGTCCGCTTATTCCGCTGCGACAATACCGAGTCGCTGAAGTTTTTCGCGGAGTTCGTCCCGTTCGCGGGAGCGCTGCAGGCTTGCCCAGGAGGGATCCTGTGCGGCGAGGAATTGTTCCAGGGAGAACGGAGGGACGAGCTTCTGAGCCGCGGCGTTCTGCATCAGCCGTTGCAGCAGTTCCGTTTCGAGACGCGAAAAGTAAGACGCGTGGACCCGATAGTCGAGAAACGCTTCCCAGACGACCGGGAACAAGGGCTTGATGATCTGCTCGCCGATGGTGCGGGAGTATTCCCGGATTTCGTATTGGGCGTGGGAGTCCATCCGCAGGGAGAGAAAGTTGAGCAGGTTGTGCAGATCCACCTTCCAGTAGGCTTCCGTGTACGTACTGAGCGGGAGGTCTTTGCGGGCCTGCTCGCGGGCGACTCCCATGGCGATCCGCTGTTCATAGAGAGCGCGAGCCCCTTCCTGAAACTCCCGCTCGGTGCGGGTCAGTTCTTCGCCGACGTCCACGGGGAGCGGTGCCCCGCTTCCCTGGCGATTGTCGGTCGATTGCGTCCGCCATTCACCGGGTTCGGTGGTCTGGGTGGCGTCAATGGCAAGCGAATAGCGGGTGCTGTATTCGTTGACGTTGGCGGTCCGGTGGCGGATCCACTGCCGCCAGCAGTCCATGGGGACCCGGACGAGGAGTTTCACTTCCGCCATTTCAAAGGGGGTCGTATGGCGATGGCGCAACAGATAGCGGATCAGCGTGCGGTCATCGGAGACCTTCTTCGTCCCTTCCCCATAACTCACGCGGGCCGCCTGGACGACGGAACTGTCGTCCCCCATGACATCGACCAGACAGATGAAACCGTCATTCAGGACGGGGAACTTTTTCCAGCGGAGCTGCTGGACCTGCTCAGCATTCGACATGGGGAGAACTCGCTTCCGTGACCGAGATCCGGATCAGAATCCGAACGAAAACCGCCGGGTGACCGGCGGCAGTGATCCAAGGGTTGAACTTGGGTTCCGATTGTTCCGTGCGCGGGGTTCCCCGGCAAGTCAGCAGCGATTTTTGCTCCCAAAGAAAGACCACTGGCGGACTGGAAGCACGCCTTCCAATCCGCCAGTGTGCGGTCGCGAGCGAGGTCTGTCACCGAAATAGGGTAATTGCATCCGGCGTACCAATTCGTTTTGGCGGCGTTTTCGGAGGCGACCACTCCTTCCCTATCCTGAATCACATCAATCATTAACAACAAATTCAAAAAAACGGAAAACGGTTTTAGGCCCCAAAAGCGAGCCTCAAAATCCTGAAAAATGCCCGCAAGAAAGGCGAGGATTGCTTGTGTCGTGTGCAGGTCTGTCAAATCCCACAAATTACCGGCGAAAATGGGCAATTGGCGCTATAATGCAGATCTCAATTCACCCTCGAAACGGTATCTTTTCTCCGAGGCTCGGAAATGAATGCTGACCGCATCCGAATTCTGCACAAGCAGTTAGGAGAAGCGGTCCGGGGTGAGGTGGATTTTGACCCGGTCACGGCGGGGATTTACAGCACGGATGCCAGCATCTATCAGATCAATCCGCTGGGAGTGATTTCTCCCCGGGACGCCGAGGATGTGGCGGCCGTTCTGCGGATCGCGAGCCACGAGCGAATTGCAGTGCTCCCCCGCGGTGGGGGGACGAGTCTTTCCGGGCAGACGGTGACCGAAGGGCTGGTCCTCGACTTCACGCGGCATATGCAGCGGATTCTGGAGATCGACCTGGATCGGAAGTTGGTCCGCGTGCAACCGGGAGTCGTGCTGGAACAGCTCAATGCCGCCCTGCGACCGCATGGTCTGCAGTTTGGGCCGGACGTTTCCACGAGCAGCCGGGCGACGCTGGGTGGAATGATCGGCAATAACTCCGCGGGGTCCCGCTCGGTGACGTTTGGAAAGACGATTGATCACGTCCGCGAGTTGCGAGTGCTCCTCGCCGATGGGAACGAACTCCGCTGTGCCCCCTGCTCTGCCGTGGAACTGGATGCCAGGTGCCAGCGGAAAGATTGCGAAGGGGAGATTTATCGCCGCGTTCATCAGCTGATCGAGAACAATCGCCAGGAGATTCTGAAACGCTATCCCAAACTGATTCGCCGGGTGAGCGGCTATAACCTGGATGCGTTCGTGCCGGAGTTTGGAAAACTGCTCCCCTACCCCGACGGCGTGACGAAACTGGATCGGCAATTCCCGGATCGGGCGGAGTGGAATCTGGCGCGGCTGATCGTGGGAGCGGAGGGAACGCTCGGGACGGTCGTCGAAGCAACGCTGCACGTCGTGCCGCTCCCCAAAGAGCGCGGCGTGGCCTGCCTGCAGTTCGAATCCATCGACACGGCGGTGAGTGTCGTTCCCAAGATCCTGGAATATCACCCCTCGGCCGTGGAATTGCTCGACCGGGCGATTGTGGAGCTATCCCGAGAGAATCTGCACTACCGACATTTTCTGGATTTTGTCGAAGGGGCACCGGCGGCGTTGCTGATCGTAGAGTTTTCTGGAAACGATCCACAGCCGATTGCTGATTCGTTCCGTCGGTTGCAACAGGATCTGGTCGGGACAGCGGGACTGCAAAAGTTTTTGAAAGCGGAAACCGCCGAGCAGCGCGAGCAGATCTGGCGATGCCGTGAGGCGGGGGCGCCGTTGCTGTTGAGCATTCCCGGCGGGCGAAAGCCGATTCCGTTTGTGGAAGACACCGCAGTCACCCCCGAAAAGCTGCCGGAGTTCACCAAGCGGTTTCGCAAGATCCTCGACAAGCATCACGTTGAAGGGGCCTATTACGGGCACGCCTCCGTTGGGTGTCTGCATATCCGTCCGCTGATCGACACGAAAGTCGCCGCGGATCGGGAACGGCTCGCCCGAATCTCCGACGAAGTGACGCAACTGGTCCTGGAGTTTGAAGGGGCACTTTCCGGCGAACATGGAGACGGCTTGGCGCGAAGCATTCACAACCGGGAACTGTTCGGCGAAGAACTGTACGCCGCGTTTCAGGAGGTGAAACGGCTGTTCGATCCGGCAGGGGTCATGAACCCCGGCAAGATCGTGGATGCGAGCGGACCGACGGAACATTTGCGTTACGGTGAACAGTACAAGCCGTTGCCGATCGTGTCGTTTCTGGATTTCACTCCGGAAGCGCGGCAGATGGGGAATCCGAACCACGGATTCCTGGCTGGGGCGGAGATGTGCAACGGGTCGGGAGTCTGCCGCAAGACCCATACCGGGACGATGTGCCCTTCCTTCATGGCGACCGGGGACGAAGTTCACTCCCCGCGCGGACGGGCGAATGCGCTGCGAATGGCGCTGTCGGGACAGTTGGAGCCGGGAGCGTTGACGTCGGAGCGGATGTATGAAGTCCTCGAACTCTGCCTGCAGTGCAAAGGATGCAAAGCGGAATGCCCCTCCAACGTGGACGTCGCGAAGTTGAAAGTGGAATTCCTGGGGCACTATCACCAGGAGCACCGACCCTCTCTGGGAACCGTGATGCAGGGGCACGTCGCCTGGCTGAACCGGATCGGTTCCCGACTCGCGCCTGTGAGCAACTGGCTGTCGGAACTTCCCGGCGCAAGAACCGTGATCCAAGGGATGATGGGAATCGATCGACGGCGACGATTGCCGCAGTTCGTCCGCGAGTCATTTCCACAATGGTTTCGAAAACGGGACGGAAAGCACGCAGGAAGTCGAGGAACGGTCGTTCTGCTGGATGACTGCCTGACGTCGTATTGCGAGCCGGGGATCAACCGCTCGGCGGTCGAACTGCTGGAAGCAGCGGGTTATCGGGTACAACTCGCGGGCTTGTGGTGCTGCGGCAGGCCGTTGATTTCCAAGGGCTTGATTGAACCGGCCAAGGGTTTGATCCAACGCAATCTGGTTGTGTTGAATGAATATCTGCGCCAAGGCTGGCCGATTCTGGGAACAGAGCCAAGTTGCCTGTTGACGCTGGCGGATGAATATCCGGACTTTTTTCCGACACCGGAAGTCCGGGCATTGCGCTCACAGACATTTCTGGTCGAAGACTGGCTGGCGACACAACAGAACACCGGAGTGGCGAACCTCCATTTCTCGCCGCTGAAAGAAACCGCCTTGCTGCATGGGCATTGCCAGCAGAAAGCACTGCTGGGGACGAAAGGAACCAAAGCGGCCCTCGGTTTGATTCCCGGCCTGAGCGTGCAGGAGGTCGATTCGGGCTGTTGCGGAATGGCGGGATCGTTCGGTTATGAGCACTACGAAGTCAGCCAGCAGATCGGCGAGCGGGTGTTGTTCCCCGCTGTGCGGAAACACGCTGCAGGGCCGGTGCTGGCGTGCGGGTTTTCCTGCCGGCATCAGGTGGCGGAAGGGTGTGGCGTGACGCCGTTGCATCCGGTCGAACTGTTACGCCGACAACTGGAGAGTTGATTTCAGAGGTCCGCGTGTTCTTCGGGATTGGGGGAGCAGACTTCTGCATCCCCGCCCGGATTAAGAGCCAGGCGGTCGGTCCCATCACGAGTGCAATGCCGATCAGTGTCATGGTATTGAACTCACGCTGCCACAGGAAGTAGTCGAGGAGCATCGCGAATCCGACCTGCGAAAGGCCGACGACGGAGACCTGGGTCGCGGGACCGGACTTGAAGGCATTCGTCAGACAGAGTTGCCCAAACGTGGCACACAGGCCGACTCCCAAGAGCCGCAGGCTGGCTTCCGGCGTCCAGTGAAGGGTGTGCAGCTTGGTTCCCCACACGAACCACACTAGAGAACAAACGATCACCGAGACACCGGAGAAATGCATCACGATGGCGGGAGTCAATGTTCTGCAGTCGATTCAGGCCGAGCATCGCGACCGCCGTCGTGAGAGAGACGGAGAGGGCGACCAGGACGGCGATGTTCCCTTCCGCGAGATGCGGCTGCTGAATGCAGTACACCCCGCGATCCCGCTGACCAGCGCACACCAGGCCTCGATCCCGGGCGTTCGCGTAACAGCGGCCAGGAGAGAATCGCCACCCAGATGGGGAACAGATTGGTGAGTGTCAGCACGTCCGCGATCGGCAGATGCGTCAAAGCATAGAACGTCCCCAGCACGCTGAGACTCCCCGCGAGGCTGCGGACCCAGAGGACGGGGGAACTCCAGATGACCAGTTTCGCCCCGGCGAGTTTCGCGAGCGCGAAGCTGAGGACGCACGCGAACAGCGAGCGGATAAGGGCAATCACCGGCCAGTCGATGTCGGCCTTGAGGGAGTGGGTGAAGGCGGCCATCCCGGAGAAGGCAACGGCCCCCGTCAACATCCAGACGTAAGGCACGTGACGAATCCTTTCGTGGAGGGGGAGACGCGGCGCAAAACAGGCCGCGTCAGGGGACGATACCTGATCCCCGCCCAAGGGGAAAGGGTATTCGCTTCGATGTCATCTCAACAGCGATGCAGCGGGGCGTAGCGTGTGACGATGGCCTTGGCGGCGCGGAGGCCATCAACGGCGGCGCTCACGATTCCCCCGGCATACCCTGCCCCTTCGCCAATGGGATACAGCCCCGTGAACCCGGGGGCTTCGAACGTGTGGCGGTCCCGGTCGATCCGGACGGGGGAACTGCCTCGCATCTCCGGGCCGACGAGCATCGCGTTCTTGAGATAATCCCCCTTCCACTTGTGATCCATGATCGGGAGCCCTTCCTGAACGGCCCTGGCCGCACGAGGGGGTAAGACCTGTCTCAGATCGGTGGCCTGCGTGCCCCGGAGCATGGAGCAGGGATATTGCTCCGTCCCGGCGGGAACGCGACCAGCGATGAAGTCGAGGGCCGTCTGAATCGGAGAGAGATAATCGCGTCGCCCCAGTTCATAGGCGATCGCTTCGTACTTCCGCTGCACTTCAACCCCGGCCAATGGATGGGTCAGCCCATCCTGCGAAGGATCATAGGTCACGACGAGGCCGCTGTTGGCGAAGGGGGTATCGTGGCGGGAGTTGCTCATGCCGTTCGAGCAGAACATATTCGGCTCGGAGACGGAGGGGATGATATATCCCCCGGCGCACATACAGAACGTGAACAGATCCATCGCGGGACCGTTCGCGATCAGTGAGTAATCGGCCGCTCCCAGGATCTGGGCATAAGTCTTCTTGCCGTACTTGTGCTGATTGATTTGTTCCTGCGGATGCTCGATGCGCAGTCCCATCTGAAACGGCTTCTGCTGCAGGGGAATTCCCTGGCGAAAGAGCATTTCGTAGGTGTCGCGGGCGCTGTGGCCGATGGCGAGGACGATGAGCGACGTTGGCACGTATCCCCCCGACGTGTGAACCCCTTTGATGCGCCCGTCCTGCAGATCGAACCCCTCCGCGCAACAGTGGAATCGATATTCACCACCGAGTTCTTCAATCTTGCGGCGGAAATTGCGGACGAGCATGGGGAGTCGGTTGCTCCCCAGATGCGGGCGATATTCATAGCGGATGGAATCCCGTCCGCCACAGAGGATGAATTGATCCAGGACCCAATCGACATCCGGGCCGCTCATGCGACAGGTGAGTTTACCGTCGCTGAAAGTTCCCGCCCCCTTCTCCGAAGAGATAGTTGTTTTCCACATCGAACGGACCTCCCCGATCGAAGGCCCGGATGCCGGGAACGCGCTCCTTGACCGGAGCGCCACGCTCCAGAATCAGGGGACGATAACCGCGCAGCGCGAGATAGTACCCCGCGAGCAGTCCGGCCGGCCCTGAGCCGATGACGACGGGGGGATGTTCCAGCGGTTGCGAGCCGATCTGCGGCTCGGCGAAGTGCGGCGGATGAAACTGCTCGACCTCGGGATATTTCTCCGGATGAGCGGCAAAACGACCTTCCTCGGGGAGTTCGACGGCGACGGAGTAGACGAACTTCAGGGCGTCGCGGCGACGGGCATCCAGACTCTTGCGCAGAATCCGGCAGCGGAGGATCTCATCGGGTTTTACCCCGAGGACGCGCGCAATTCCGCGACAGATCCTCTTCCGGAGCTTCGACCGGGAGGCGGAGATTAGAGAGCTTGAGCGGCATGCGAAACGGATACGGAACAAAGAATAGGGCACGGGGATCGAGACGTTCTTCATCGTAACCGCGGGTTACGGTTTTTTCTCGTCCGCTTTTTTATCCGCGTCCGGGGTCTTGAACGGCACCCAGCCGGTCGTGTTCATCTTGCGACGATATACCTTATCCGTGCAGGTGACATACAGGTAATCCCGCTTGGGGCCGCCGAAGGTCGCGTTGGACAGGAATTTTCCTGCGGCTTGAGAATCACGCCGGACATCCGCCCCTGGTCATCGAAGAACTGCAGCCCCGCGCGAGTGGCGACATAGATCCGCCCATCGCGGTCGAGGGTCAGGCCATCGGAACCCGGCGTTTCAGAGTCCGGACTGAGGCGGATCAACGCGTAGTAGGGAATCTTGCTGGAGAGAGTGCCGTCCACTTCCACCTTGAAGGCCCACAAGTGCGGGGCTCTGCCATCGGTGGCGACGAGCGTCCCCTCGTCACTCGTCAGGATCACGCCATTCGGACGCAGCCCTTCCGCGACGACTTTCTTTTCCGGGTTCGGGGCGATGTACCAGATCCGTCCCTTGGAAGGCTCCGTGAAATAGATCGCTCCGTGCGTGGTGACGACGAGGTCATTCGATTCCACTCCCTCGGCGATGGTTTCCGTGTTTCCCTTTTCATCGAACGCCACGATCCGTTTCTTCCCGTTCTGGCAGCCGTACAGTTTGCCGTCGGGTCCAAACATCAGGCCATTCGTCCCGGAGGAGTTCCCGACGAAGACGCTCACCTTGCCATCGAGATCGATACGGTGGATCTGGCTGCGGGGGACATCAGTGAAATACACCCGCCCCTGCGCATCCGACGCCGGGCCTTCCGTGAACTCGTGCCCGCTGCTGACCACTTCCCATTTGGAGTCCGCAGGGAGCAGTTCCGCGAGTGACATATCCGCCGCGGCGACAGGATATACCCTGCTCAAGCCGCAGCAGAGAACAACGAACAGCGCGACGATACGAATCATGATCGGAGTTTCCGAAATTGCTCAATGAAATATCGACAGGTCACTTGGCGGGAGTGGTCGCGGCCGGCGTCGCGGTCACAATCTCCGGTCGCCAAAGCCAGCGCATGGTCTCGGGAAAGATCGCCCCTCCATGCTTGTTGCTGTGCATCCCTTCACCGAAGACGAACTGATAGTCATACCCGGCGAACTTGAGGGCGGCGGCCATTTCCTGGTTGGCGAGAGGCCAGTTGCCGTGGACGTTGTCCAGATCTCCCGATCCGTCCTGCAGGGAGATCCGCAGCGGCTTGCGCTCCGTCTTGCGGATCACCGCCGGGTAGACATGCCCCCCACGGATATTGGTGAAGCTGCCGACGTGGCTCACGACCTTGTGAAAGGCATCCGGACGTTCCCAGGCGACGGTGAAGGCACAGATCCCCCCGGAACTGATCCCGCAGATCGCCCGCTTCGCGGGATCGTCCGTCAGACGATACTCCTTCCCCACGGCGGGGAGAATTTCTTCAATCAGAAATCGGGCGTACTGGTCGTTGAGCGTGTCGTATTCGACACTGCGATTGCTGCGGGGCGTCTGGCCGGGTTGCGCGGGGAGAATCTGCCCCGGATTGACAAAGATGCCGATGATCAAGGGAATCTGTTTCGCGGCGATCAGATTGTCGAACACAATCCCCGCCCGCACGTTCCCTTTCTCATCGAGGTAGCCTTTGCCGTCCTGAAAGACCATGACGGCCGCCGGCTCCGACCCGTTGTACTGGGCGGGGACGTACACCCAGTAGTCCCGGATGGTTCCCGGATAGACCTTGCTCTCCGTCCAGCGATATGCCTGCACCTTGCCGTGCGGCACGTCCGGTTTTAACTGGGAATCGGGGCCGAGTTTATAGACTTCGTCCCCGGCGGAAAGCATTCCCGCCGTGAACACAAACAGAGCGACCGCCGTCCAGACTCGTCTCGCGCGCATTCCCTACTCCCAGGTTGCATGTCTCAGTGATGCATCGACCACAGAGACACTGTACCGGGGAGCGGGAGGGGGAACCAGTTATTTCGGAACGGAAATCCCACCCAGCGTTTCCATCCCCTTCGGTTCCGGGACGGCGTAGGTCAGGATCTTCCAGCTCTCGCCGTTTTCGCGGAACGCCCGGTAGTCGCGGGGTTGGTAGTGGATGTCCAAGTAGGGCGTCGGGAAGGGCTTTTCGCCGGTCTTGGCGGAATGGCAGGCCGCTTCCGTCATCCCGGTCGTCAGCAGCGTCCGCTCCAGCGGATAGGGAGAAACCCCCGTCCGGAAGAAGTGCTGAATGGCATGCGACAGAGCCTTGAACAAGTTTCGATTCTGCCACGGTCCCACATGGAACCGGGTCGCATGAATCGCGCTGTCTCCCTTCAACCGGCAGCCGAAGCACCATTCGCTCCCCGGGACGCTGAGCATCGGGGCGTGAAGGCCATCCTTGTAGCGCACGATGATCAGAATGGGGTTCGGCGTGAACTCGCGCCACTTGGCGGCTTTCTCCTTGAATGAGGGCTTCAGCGCAGGTTCGACAAGTTCCGGGTTCCAGAGCTTTTCTTCCGCCGCCTTCCAGACTGCCGGGCCGGTGAGATACTGCACGCTCTCCACGCCGGTCTCTCCCCCCTTACGGCTTTCGGTGAGAGACTGCAGGACTTCCAGGCCGTGGAAGTCGTAGCCGTCGAAGCCGCCGCCGTGCACCAGCAACAGATCGTCGAACTCCGTTTCCGGGGGGAGTTCCATGGGGGGAGTCCGCTCCGCCAGCGGGACCGAACTGCCGGCCATGAAGGGAATCTTCATTTCCTTGGCGGTGTTGTACATCTCCGAAGCCCAGTCCCAGCGATAAGAGAGGTGCTTGTCGTTGAAGATCGGAGCGACCTGGCCTGTCTCCCGCATCACGCCGACGATCCCGTCGAAGAACTGCTTGCGAGGATACATCACCTGGTCGAAATCGTTCTTGGGGTAATGCCCATGCTCGCCGATGGAGAGGACCGCATCGACCGCCAGGTTTTTCCCTCCCAGCGTCAAGGCTTCGCGAATCGAGGGAACGATGGGAATATTGAACTGCTTCGAAACCTGATGTCCGATCTCCTGTTCGGGGAACTGGTCGCCGTACATGGAGACCACTTCCATATTCGGATCCACGAGCTTGCCGCGGAAGATATAGGGCTGGACGAAGTTCTCAAGAAGGACGTGAGCGTGGGAGCGATACGTGAACTCGGTGAAGATCGCAGCCACGCGGAGTTTTTTGGTCGGTTCCGCCGCTCGCAGGAGTCTGGAGGGAAGACAAGCCGCCCCCACGCCGGCCGCTCCCCATTTCAACATATCGCGACGGGTCCAGAGTGCAGGTTGAGCAATGGGAGTGGAATTGTGCTTCATGGGCGGGTTCTCCTGGAGATAGCAAATTCGGTGGGCCGGTCGCAGGCGAGACTCTTATTGTGACCTCACCGGGGCGATGAATCAATCACCGACATCGCTCCAGGCGATTTTCAGGACTCTTTCGTCTCATTCTCCGGCTGATCCCCTTCGCGGTCTTCGATCCCCAGCATCTGCATACGGCGATACAACCGCGCCCGATTGATGCGGAGCATTTCCGCCGCCTTGCTTTTATTGTCCCCGGCCCGCTCCAGCGCGAGGCGGATCAGGTCTGTCTCCACGCGGGTCAGAATTTCCTCCAGCGGCAACGGGGGATGTTCCGGCGGTGGAGGAGTCAACTGGGCTTCACGAACCACCCGGAAACGGAAGGGCAGATCCTTTTCCGCGATCTGCCCGGAAGCGAGTTTCGCCGCCTCGTGAATGATGTGCTGCAGTTCGTCCAGGTTGCCGTGCCACGGATAGCGTTCGAACAATTCATGCACTTCCGGGAGGAGTCCGGAGAGAGGCTTTTCCAGCAGCCTGTTCTGTTCCTCCAGAAAATGCTGGGCCAGCAGCGGAAGATCCTCCCTCCGTTCCCGCAGCGGAGGCAACTCGATCATCAAGGTACTCAAAGCCGCCCCCAGGTCGCCGCGCAACTTTTCCTCCGCGAGCAGTTGCTTTAAAGACACGGTGCTGGAGGCGAGCAGCCGCAGTCGAATCCGTTCCGCCGGTTCCCGTTCCAGGAGTTCGTGCGCCAGTTTCTCCTGCAGGTCACGGGGGAGATACTCCACATCCGCCAGATACAGCGAACCGGGCTGCGGTCCGGAGGTCGCGCCAGGAGGAATGTGATGCACTTCCAGCAAGCGTTCCAGGATTCCCGCCAGTTCTCCCGGCGTGAGCTTCTTGCAATCGAGCGGAACGAACCAATGCTCCTTGAGGGGACTGCCGAGATGAATCGACCGCGCAAGATGTTCCTTGCCGGTCCCCGCTTCCCCCTGCAGAAAGACTGCCGCGGAGACCTGCATCGCCAGTTCGAGCTGATTCAAAACCCGTTTCATCGGGGCGGACTTGGCGACGAGGGCCTGTTCTCCAAATCGACGGCGGAGCGGAACGCGAATGGCAGCCAGTTCCGCATGCAGACGCAAACTGGGGGAGATCTCCCTCTCGGGATGGGGGAGCATGATGTCCGATAACACCCCCAAGGCGCTCGTCACTTTTCCCTTCGCATCGCGCAGCGGAATAAAGCGGACCAGTTGTGCGAGAGGGGAATGCTCTTTCCGTTCCAGGTAGATCGGCAGGCTGGTCTCGGTCCCCTGCCAGACTTCGGGGGGAGGACAGAGATTCGCCATCAGCGCGGGGATGCCGTGCCCCGTTTCGGAGAGAAATCGGCACGGTTTCCCCTGTACGTCCATCGCGCTCCAGCCGCACAACCGCTCGCAACCGGGATTGAACGCCAGCACGGTGAGATCGGCGGCGATCAGGAACAGCGGGCTGTCCGCTTTCGCCAGCCGTTCTTCCCACACTCCGCGCTTCGGGCGTTTCAAGGCCATGATCTGCGTACCGTTTCAGTGAAACTATTTCACAAAATGCTCTGGACGAAGTGCCGTTTCCTGACAAAGCAGATCCAACATGATCACCAACCGCATTTTGTGAGACGCTCTCAGCGTTGCACCCGTCCCGATCCGCTCCCCTCCATCAAGCTGATGATCTCTTCGCGGGTTGCGTAGTTGAAATCCCCCTTGATGCTGTGCTTCAGGCAACTGGCGGCGACGGCGTATCTCAAGGCGGTCCCCGGTTCGGACAACTCGGGAGTCCGGAGGGCGTAAATCAATCCGCCGCCGAACGAATCCCCCGCTCCGACCCGATCCACGATGTTGCGAATTTCATAGGGCCGATATTTCCCCGCGGCATCCGTGGGCGCGACATGCATCTTTTGCGTTTTGGCATCGTACAGCAGCGCGCCCCACTGGTTGTCGTTGGCAGAACGGCTCTCACGCAACGTAATCGCGACTTTCGAAACGTTGAGAAATTCCTTGACGATTTGTTTCGCCACCTGCTCGTAACCGTCCAGGTGCAGTTCCCCCGCTTCGACGTTGCTTTCCGGCGCCTTGATCCCCAGCGCCAGGTCGGCGTCTTCCTCGTTGGCGATCACCAGATCCACGAACGGAATCAGGTGTCGCATCGTCTGCCGCGCCAGTTCCACCGGCTTGGTTCCCTGTTTCCAGTTCCAGAGCTTCTTGCGGAAGTTCAAATCGCAGGAGACGGTCAGCCCTCGTTTGCGAGCCTGCTCGACGGACGCAATGGCGCACTCCGCACTGCGAGCGGTCAATGCGGGTGTGATGCCGGTGATGTGGAACCAGTCCGCATCCTGGAAGATCGTTTCCCAGTCGAAATCCTCCAGGCCGGCGAGAGAAATGCTGCTGTGATCCCGGTCGTAGGTGACGGTCCCGGCCCGCTGATTGGCTCCGGTTTCGACGTAGTAGGTTCCGAACCGTCCCCGCTTGGAACGCTGGACGAGATCGGCATCGACGCCGAATTTTCGGATCTCCTGCAGGAACGCATCCGTGAGCGGATTGTCCGGCAGCACCGTGAGGAAGGCGGACTGCCCCCCCTGGTAGGCAATGGAGACGGCGACGTTGACTTCACCGCCGCCAAACGTGGCTTCCAGAGAGCCGGGAATGACCTGCCGCAGCCGCAACTGTTCGGGAGGTGCCAGACGGATCATCACTTCGCCGAACGTCACGACGCGCATCGCTATTTTTCTCCCAATAGATGGTGACTCAACTCCTTCCGTTGAGTGTAACCCGCCGTTGAGGGAGAGAGCAAATGGCGGAACTTAAACGAGAATATCCTTGATGACGTTCCCGGCGACGTCGGTGAGACGGAAATCGCGTCCCGCATAGCGATACGTCAGCTTGGTGTGATCCAGCCCCATCATATGCAGAATGGTGGCGTGATAGTCGTGGACGTGGGCGGGATTCTTGACGATCTTGATGCCGAATTCGTCCGTCGCGCCGTACGCGACCCCTCCCTTCACTCCCCCGCCCGCCAGCAGGCAACTGAACGCCTGGGCATAGTGGTTGCGCCCGTGGCCGTTGTCGGTCCAGGGGGTCCGTCCGAACTCCGTGCAGATGGCAACCAGAGTATCTTTCAGCAGTCCGCGCTGCTTGAGATCCCTGTGCAGCGCGGCAATCGGTTGGTCGACCCGCTGTGCCTTGGGAAGGTGTTCCTGCATGTTGCCATGCGCGTCCCAGTTGTTGCTCGCGCCGGTGTCGATCAACTCGACAGTCCTGACCCCTCGTTCGATCATCCGCCGGGCGACGAGCAATTGCCAGGCGATTGATTTGTTGTCCCCCTCCTTCAGGCCATACATCTCGTGGGTCTGCTTGGTTTCCTGAGCTAGGTTGAAGATCTCCGGCGCGGTCTGCATCATCCCCCGCGGTCGAAAACTGTTCATCCGCGCGGTCAACTGCAGGTCTCCCGGACGGGCATCCGCGTGCTTCTGATTCAGATCCTGCAGCATCCGCTGCTCCAGCTCCTGCAGCGTGACGGACGCGACGGGAGGCTCAATGTCATCAATCGGCTTGTTCCCCGGCAGCAGCCGCACCCCTGGTGGACCGGCGGCAGAAACAGATTGTCCCAGACCTGCGCCCCGGCATACGGCAGATGCTCGCACAGGACGACGTAGGAAGGGAGATTCGGATTCTTCGTTCCCAGTCCGTAGCTCAGCCATGAACCGAGGCTCGGCATCGGCACGGTCGCGGAACCGGTATGCATCGCCAGCACCGACTGGAAATGTTCCACAATGTCCGTATGCAGGGAACGGATGACGCACAGATCATCGGCCACTTCCCCCAGCCTGGGGAAAATTTCGCTGATCATCAGCCCGGACTGTCCACATGCCTTGAACTGGAACGGCGATCCCATCAAGGGCATCGCATCCGTGCCGCGCAGATGGACGCCGGGAACGTTCTTGCCGTGCTGCTTCGCCAGTTCGGGCTTGGGGTCGAACGTATCGACGTGTGAGAATCCGCCCGTCAGGAAAATGACGATCAGGTTCTTCGCCCGCGGGGGAAAATGAGTCGGCTTTGGAGCGAGCGGATGGAGTCCCCCCAGTTCCGCCGCCTGCAGCAGGCTGTTGTAGAGCGCCGTGCTCCCGGCCATGCAGCCTGCGGAATGCTTCAGGAACTGACGTCGGTCCGTGCGGACATTGTGAACCATCGCAGCCTCAGTCGACATACACAAATTCATTCGAACAGAGAATCACCCGTGCCAGACTCGTCCACGCGGCCGCTTCCGGGTCTGCCGGAAGTTTGGCTTCCGACTTCTGCGCGGCCAGCTAGCGATCCAGGAATTCGCCGGAACGTTTGATCTCGTCTTCAGTCGCCGGTCGCCCAAATGCCCGTTGATAGGCCCAGTTCATTCGCTCTGCCGTGGTCGTACCGTTCTTTCGGATCAGGACGGCAAACGCTTCCGCGTCCCCCTTCATCTCCGCGTTGTTCATCAGGTAGAGGGCCTGGAGAGGAACCGTGGAACTTGTCCGTTTCTCCGTCGTGGTATTCGTATCGGGCGCATCGAACAATCCCAGGAACGGATGCCGTTGCAAACGCTGCGTCATCAGGTAGACACTTCGATGCTGGCTGGGATAAACCTCCTTGAACGGTTTGTGCTGCGTCCAGTTCCACTCCTTGATCGGCGGGAAGGGATGCACACCCGGCCGCGCCAGGTCGAGTCGCCCGCTCACGAACAGCAGGCTGTCCCGAATCGCTTCCGCCTCCAGACGCTTCCGCGGAAACCGCCAATACCATTGGTTGGCGGGATCCTTCGCCTGTTGCGCCGCGGCCATCCGGCTGGAAAGCCGATACGTTTTCGACAGCAGAATCTCCCGGTGCAACTGCTTGACCGACCATCCCTGGGACATGAACTTATCGGCCAGATAGTCGATCACTTCCGGATGAGTCGGGGCTTCACCCCGCAGACCGAAGTTCGATGGCGTTCCGGCGATTCCCCGTCCGAAGTGATATTGCCAGACCCGGTTCACAAACACCCGGGCCGTCAGTGGATTGTCGCGGTTCACCAGCCACTCGGCTAACTGTTTGCGACCGCTCGTGTTCGGCGGGAAAACGGGAGACGAGCCGCTGACGAATGCCTTGGGAACGGAATGCGGCACGACTGGCCCCGGCATCGCCGGTTCTCCTCGCTGCTGGACTGGAACATCCTGAGGCTTGTCCTCCCAGACGGCATACGCGACGGGGACTTCGTCCGGCATCCCCCGGCTGGCAAGGTCACGCAAAACCCGCTCCTGCTTCTTGATCTCATCCGTCTGTTTCTTTTCCAGACCTTGCCGTTTTTTGCGAGTCTCCGCGAGCACGGATTTCAATTTCGCAACCTGCTCCGGCTGGTCCTCCCCGTGCCGGGCGATCTGCTCATTCAACTGTTCCAACTCTGCAACCAGTCGCGCCAGTTCCTTCGCGGCTGGCCCCGTCGATCTCAATTCCTGCAGCAGTGTTTCCTGGGCTTTGACCTTTTCTGCTTGGGCCTTTTGGCGCGCCGTTGCCTCAGCGGACCGATCCAATGGCACGAACCCAGTCCGTGGAAGATTCTTCGACTGGAACTCTTCCGATCCCGCATACGGGTAGCGGGTACTGGCGAAGATCCCGTACAGCCCGTAGTAGTCCCGCATCGTCACCGGGTCGAACTTGTGATCGTGACAGCGGGCACATTTCATCGTGATTCCCAGAAATGCCCGCCCCACGGTATCGATGGAATCTTCCATCGTGAGGTGCATCAGTTCAAAGGGGGCCGTCGCATACCTCCGGGACAAGGCAACAAAGCCCGTCGCCACGACCCGCTCGGTGTACAACTCGGGCGGCCCTTCGACGGCGAGGATGTCTCCCGCCAGTTGCTCGATCACGAACTGGTCGAACGGCTTGTCCCGGTTGAAACTGTCGATGATGTAGTCCCGATAACGGTGAATCTCCGGAATCGGATAGTCGGCATTGTCCCCGGCCGTGTCGGCGTACCGGACCACGTCCATCCAGTGACGTCCCCATCGCTCTCCATACCGGGGCGAAGCCAGCATCTCCTCCACCAGATGACTCCATGCTCCGGGAGATTCATCTTTCAGAAACGTGTCGATCTGCTCGGGAGTGGGAGGCAGGCCGCACAGGTCGAAACTCAATCGCCGGACCAGGGTCCGCTTGTCCGCCTGCTCGACGGGAGTCACCCCGGCTTCTTTCCAGCGGGCCGCAATCAGCCGGTCCAGCGAGGTTTCAGCCCAGCCGGTCGGATCCTCAGGGATCGCAGGCCCCTTCACCGGTACGAACGCCCAGTGTTTTGCAGCCGCCCCCGCCTCGATCACAGAGGTCTTCGGCCAGACTGCCCCCTGCTCCACCCAGCGGACAAAGTCCTTCACGACTTCCGGAGGGAGCGGCTTATCGGGGGGCATCTGCAGTTCCCCCTCCTTGTGCCGCAATGCCAGGATTAAAAGGCTTTCCTCCGGCTTTCCGGGAACAAGCGAGGTTCCCTGACTCCCCCCCTTGAGCAAGGCGTCACGGGAGTCAATCCGCAGTTCGCCGCTCACTTTTTCGGCCCCGTGGCATTTCAGGCAGTGCTGCGTCAGGACCGGGCGAATTTTCGTTTCAAAGAACTCTTCCCGGTCTCCCGGTGCCGCCGCGCGAAGCAGACCTCCTCTTGTCATCAACAAGAGACAGGCGGACAGCAGCGTCAGACGGAGGACAACCATCGCTCTTCCGGTTTACCGAGTGAAAGCAGAACACATCCACAAATATTGATAGGATGTTATCTTACCCGGAGTCAGGACGGTTTGACCAGTTTTTGACCTGTCGGAATCGGGTCTCCACCGGAAAAGTCTCCATGTTCCCGGTAAGATTGCAGGAGATTAAAACAAACCTCTGCCCGCTTTTTTTCATGAATCCCGCACTCCTGAAACTGCTCCGCTGCCCACAGACCCGGACCGAATTGGTTCTGGAGGGGGATTCTCTCGTAAACACGGATCCCGAAACCCGCCTGCAGTATCCGGTGAACCAGATGATTCCCGTGCTGATTCCGGCCCAGGCCATCACCCTTTCACCGGAGGAATGGCAACGAGTCATGCGGGCCCACACCACTCCGTCCTGCGCTGCCCCGTGATTCCCAAGGAAGTCGTTATGCCTCCCTCACCTCCTGTCTGGCTGCTCCGGGGAATGGTCTCCTTCTGTCTGCTGGCGACCTGCTTCAGCTTCGCCGAGGATAAGGATAAGCCGACCAGCACCAAGACCCCGCCCGCCCCTTCCCGATACGTGAAATTGAAAGAGCACGACCCCAACGGCATCGGCAAGTTCTACATGGGGCGGGAAATTGCCCATGTGATGGGAGCGGCCGGCATTCCCTGGCTGGAACGTCCCGAGCGCGAGGATGAAGAAGCCCCCACCAAGCTCGTCGAAGCCCTGCAATTGAAACCCGGCGACGTCGTGGCGGACATCGGCGCGGGGAGTGGCCGGCTGTCATTTTTGATGGCCAAGAAAGTTGCCCCCTCAGGAACGGTTTACGCCGTCGACCTGCAACCGGAGATGCTCCAGTTCATCGAACGGAAACGGGACCAGCTCAAGCTCACATGGCTCAAGACGGTCAAATCGACGACCAAGTCGACCCGCCTTCAGCCCGGAATACTCGACCTGGCGATCATGGTGGACGTCTACCACGAGTTCGCGTTCCCATACGAAATGATGCTCGACATCTCCAAGGCGATGAAACCGGGAGGCCGGGTGGTTCTGGTCGAATATCGCCGCGAGAACCCCGAAATCCCCATCAAGCTCGTGCATAAAATGTCGGAAGTCCAAGTCAAAAAGGAACTTGGACTCCCCGAGCTGGAGCTGAAATGGAAAGAAACAATCGGCGTTCTCCCTCGCCAGCACATCCTTGTCTTCGAAAAACAGGGGAAATAGGGAACCCTCTTGGGTTCCTCTTTGGTGCTTCTGTATGAAGGGATTTTCATAGCTCCCGCCCCCTGACCCCCGCGTTGACACATCTTCCGGTCCGGCATATAGTTCCCGCCGAATCCCGGCCCCCCTTTTCCATTTCTGATGTGTCCTGTTTCAATGCATGGGACAGGATGGACGTTTATTCTTTTCTCCACCAGACACCGAGTGACGCTCCCCATTCGCGCGCCCCACTCCGATCATCGACCGCACCCTCTCGATCCCCTCGAGAGGCGGAACCGTCCCGCTGCCCTGATAAGCGACGCGGGCTTCGGTCGCGCACTCACTCTTTGCCTGCTGGTGCTCCTCAGTCTCGTGCAAACCGGTTGCGAAGTCTTCAGCACCCAGCAACACCTGTTGAAGCGGTCCGCCCACAAGCTGCCCACGCTGCAGCCCAACCCCGACACGATCATCCTGCGCGTCACGTTTATCGAGCGTCCCATCGGCGACCCTCTGCTGGGCAAAGCACTCTGGAAAGAGGTCGATGAGTTTCTCAGCAACGAAGATCCGGAATATCAGAAAAACCTGATCAAGAACGGTTTCCGGGTCGGAGTTCTCAGTTCATTCACGGAAACATTGCAGCAGTTGTTGAACCAGAGCGACAACGATGTCGAGAAGCTGACATCCGGATACAACGCCAAATGGAACGAGATCTTCCGGGCCTCGGGCCAGCCGTTTCAAATCGAGGCGGGGGATATCTTCCCGCAGTGCGAATTGAACCTGTTCCACGCCACGACTTCGAACCCCCGTGAAACGAAAACGCTGGAAAGCGCTCACGGAATTTTCCAGGCGATTCCCATCAAGGAACAGGAAGGGTGGGTCCGGCTGGAACTCACGCCGGAATTCCTGCACGGGACGGAAACGCTTCGCCCCGTGGTCGGGGAATCCAATAACTGGGACGGCCAATACTCGCAGTCTCATGAGAAACTGCACGACCTGCGGTTCCGCCTGCATATGAATGAAGGGGATACCGCCATCGTGACCGCCCAGGAGGATTGCCCGCGGACTGCCGGCTACTACTTCTTCCGGGGAGAGGGAAAGAACTCCAACATCCAGCGGGCCATGATCATTCGCCTGGTCCGGGTCCCTTCCCGTCAGACGGAGATTGGGCCGCAGCACAACACTCTCCGCCTGACGTCCGAACGGACCGACTCGCGCCCCGTCATTCGCAAACTGGGGCGGGCTGTTTCCGGAACTGATTCGACTCCCCGACGGGGGCTTACTTCCGGAAGAGTGTCTTTCCCGTAGAGCAGAGGTCGTCGCAGGCCTGTCCCAGGCGGGTCGCGACCCCTTCTTCACCCTTCTTCAGGTAGCTCCGCGGATCGTACAGCTTCTTGTTGCCGATCTCGCCGTCCACTTTGAGGACCGCGTCGTAGTTCTTGAACATGTGGTCCGCGATGGAACGGGTAAAGGCATATTGCGTGTCGGTGTCGATGTTCATCTTCACCACGCCATACGCCAGGGTTTCCCGGATCTCATGCAGCGGAGTGCCGGACCCGCCGTGAAACACCAGGTCGAATTCCGCGTCCTTGCCGTATTTCTTGATGACCGCATCCTGGCCGTTCTTCAGGATGTCCGGACGCAGCTTGACGGCTCCGGGCTTGTAGCTGCCATGCACGTTCCCGAAGGTCGCGGCGAACATGTATCGCCCCTTCCCCTTCAACGCTTCGTAAACGGCGAGCATGTCTTCCGGGCTGGTGTACAGCTTCTCGGCGGGCTTGTCGGAGTGGTCCACTCCATCTTCTTCCCCGCCGACGACGCCGGCTTCAACTTCGAGGATGATCTCGTTCTTGGCGCACAGTTCGAGCAGTTCCTGGGAGAGCTTCATATTCTCATTCAACGGCAGTTCCGAAGCATCCAGCATGTGCGAGTGGAACAGGTTCGGCAGGCCGGCAGCGCGGCGGCGGGCGGTCTCCGCGATCAGGGGACGCAGGAAACCGTCCACCTTCTTTGGTTGGCAGTGGTCGGTGTGCAGGGCGACGTACACGTCATAGCGCTCGGCCAGCCGGTGTGCGATTTCAGCGAGGACGATCGCTCCCAGGACCTGATCCTTGACGTTCAACCCCGAGGCGAACTCACCGCCACCGGTGGAGACCTGAATGATGCCGTCCGATTTCTTGTCCGCGAAGGCTTTCAGGGCGCCGTTGATCGTCACCAGCGAGGTCACGTTAATGGCGGGGTAGGCGTAGCTCCCTTCCTGGGCGGCATCGAGCATGGCGGCATACTGGGCGGGCGTGGCAATGGGCATGGAAAATTCCTGATCTGAGATCGTGATACGGAGTGAAAATGGGTCGCTTCCGGTTCGGATCGTGGCCGAGCGCGGCTCAGATCCAAATCTGTCCGGAAGGCCTGCAAGCTACCCCATGGCCCACTCCGGAGGCATGCACCACAAATACCACCTTGGACTCCCGGAAGCAAGGGATCGACGGGGGGCCGCAGCACCCCTCACGCCTCAGAAATCACGGATTATTCACACGATTTCACGGAGGCCGCGCCGCAAACGCGATCTCGCCGAACGTTCCCAGTGTCACGGAGACTTTTCCGGGGGAGACGGTCAGTTTCCGCACCGTATCGTCATAACGCAGACCGTGCCATTTCAAGCGCAGCAAGGGGAACGGAGCATCGAAACGGAGTTCCCCCTGTGCCGCGGTTCGATTCCAGCGCAGCGACTCGGCCGAGGGCACCCATAAGGAGTATTGAGAGTTCAATGGGATCTCACCCGATCGGAGCATCTCCCCCATCAAGCGGGACCAATCCCCACCGTTGAGACCCAGATCCGCTCCAGCCGGAGCCATGAGATTGCGCTCCTTCTCGTGAGGCATGGTCCGAGCCTCAGGTACAGTCCCCTGAAATCTGATCAAGAACGAGTCAATTCCTTCCCAACCGTTGCAATACCAGGATTTTCCCTCGGCATCCGACCAGTGGAATGCCGGAAACGACGTCACCCATTCCGGAATCTCTGTCTGCTCCAACCGAAACGTGCACGGAAGTTTTTCTCTCGCCTCAGCAGAGAGGCCGTCCCACCACGACCGAAAAGTATGGCAAGGAGGACAATTCCCGTCCGGTTGCAGGTAAACCGTCACCAACGTTTTTACAGCGACGGGTATCAACTCAGCGGGGGGCTCGAATGTTCCACGTGGAACATTCTGAGAGACAGGGACACTCCGGCGATGTCCGACCGCCAGCGCGACGACCGCCCGGTCGAGCGCTCGCTCTTCGGCGGATCGCGCGGGGAGTTTTCCGCGGCAGCCCGAGAAAATGGTTGTCAGGACCAACATTCCAATCCACCACCAGCGTTTCATTCTTCCCACTCCTGCTCTAAGCAAATTGTGACGGATCAATCCAGCGACGCTCATAAGCTGCGAGGTCGCTGACCCCCAGAAACTCGCCGCTGTTAAAATTCAACAGCCAATGATCGATGACTCGTGGCGAAACTTCCGCCCATCCCCGATTCCCCCAGCTTTTCCCGTGGCTGTTATGCATCCACAGATATTGCCGTCCTTCGTCATCGCGACGGGCGCTGTAGCCCACCAGCGACAGGGAATGTCCGCCCAGCGTTCCGCCCCAGACGCGGTCGATGACTCCGGTCCGGTCATTGGCGAGCGAACTGGTCCAGTCGATCCCGATCTGAATCGCCCCGATCCCCAAGGCGAGGAACGCGAAACAATCCGCATACCGCTGCATCGGCGAGACGCTTCGAATCCGATGTTCTTCCGCTTCCTGAAACGCCTGCTGGGGGATGCGCGTGGTATAGACGCCGGGATAGGGAAACGTTTCTTCCCTGGGGACACCGATCTTGTGCATTGCGGAGACCACGCCGCTGATGGAAGCCCCCGCGTCCCGCCCAAAAAGTCCCGATTCCTGCTGCCCGGTCAGATAGCAGAACATGCGAGACATTCGCACCGCCTCTCCCCGCGTCGCAATCCAGTTGCAGACCTGGGCGCAATCCGCCCCGGCATGTCCGGCGCAGCTCCCCATCCCTCCCTGATTTTCCGTCTGCAGCCAGTTTCGATGGTCGATGACGGGAGGAGCATCGCCGGGAGCCATGAACGCAAACGCCCGCACGAGCGGGGCGAGAAAATCAGCCCGTTCCTGATCGCGCCGCCACCCTAAGCCCCACTGTCCGCTGGTGATCAGTTCTTCGCTCATCGCCCCGCCTCCCGGCACCCTTGCGCCAATTCCTCCAGCGCTTGCCGCCACTGATCGCGGGATTCAGTCGTCAATTCCCGATTCTCCTTGAGGGGATTGAGGCGTTCCGTCACGATCCGTGTCACTTCCGGAAATTGTTGATGCCGCAGGTCGAGCAATTCCCGGGTGGCGATCACATCCCGTTCGATATCCGCCGGTTTCTTCCAACCGAATCGCGAATCGGCCACGCAATCCGCCAGAACCTGGTAAGTGCCGTAATAGGCCCGCGCCGCGTCTCGATCTCCCTGGAACGCAGTGCGGAGTTGCGCACCCAGGCGGGACGTCCCGAGATCCCTGTTGCGAAAAGTCTGGTTCTGGTTCTCGCGTACCCGGGAATCGGAGCGGTACTCATAGCGACAGCCCGCGGCACAGAGCGCAAGCATCGCAATCGCACCGCAGGCCAGAAGGAATCTTCCTCGGGGTCCCTCCTTTCAACTCCTGAAGAATCCGTTGCAGTTCCTGCTGCAGTTTCTCCCCGGCGGTCTTCTCCATGTTTTCCCGATCCGCGCGGCCATTCAGTTGAGCCAGCAGATTGCGCGAGGATTTCACCCCGTTCTCCTGCTGTTCCCGAAAGGCCGCGGCAATCAATTGCGACAAACCCGTGGCCGAAGTTTCATCGGACTTCTTCGGCAGGCGATCTCGAATCCAGGTCAGGATGGGTCGCCATTGCGGGGCCACGAAGGTCAGAGAAAAACTGAGCAAACTCGTTGCGAGATTGACCAGCAAGGGCCCATAAAATCCCTCCCACGAGGCCACCATCTCTCCGGCCTGGTAAGCCTGCGCCGGCTGATAGACATCCCGAATGAAGATCAACGTCCCCCAGATCGGCCCGGCGATCTGCAACAGTCTCACAATCCAACACACCATGTCACTCGCTCCTCTGATTCAATTCTGTCCGATTTAATCCTGTCCGCCGTGGTTTTGTGCGTCCGCCGATGTGGGCGCAATTGCGGCGTTCTGATCACGAATCCCCGGGGGCGTGAGAGGGAAAACGGCCGCCTTCTGTTCGTGCTCGTTGTTCCTGATCAGGCGGATAACCAGCGTCAGAACTCCGAACACCACCCCGGCCAGGAGGGCACCCTGCAATGTGCCGTTCTTGAACTGAGGGACGATGTTGGAGAGTGCCCATTGCGCCAGCTCGAAGAGCCAATCGAGAAAGACGACCCAGCTTGCGACCACCCAATCCCACAGGTTGCAGCGCCCCCGCGGCGAACCTGCCACCGCTCGTCGTGTTCCGCTCATGGCTTGGGAGCCGTCGCGGGAGTACCGAGTCCCCGCCCGTTCAAGTGTTTGTCAAAGTCCTGCCGGAGCCGTGTGATTTCTCGCTCCTCACTTGCCTGCTCTCCTTCGAGACGGGCAATTCGTCGATGCAATTCGACGACTCCTTCGCGCGACATTCCACACCCCCCGTTGCAGGCGCAACCCGAGGGAAGAATGTGGGCCGTCGCCTGCAGCATGACTCCGGACAACCACGCGGCGGCCATCACCGCCAGAATTGCCACCCACTTCCAGACCGCTGTTTCCTGCCTCTCACCCGTCATCGAATCCCCCGCTCCCATGGCGCACTCCCGTCGCTCATCAGCCTTGAATGGGGAGATCACAACACCTCCCCCCGTACAATTGAGGAGGGGTTGCGCGGGGTCAGTCCCCAGGGCACGGGCGCAAAAAAAGACGTCACAAGATTGCTCGTGACGTCCTGAAATCCACTGAGAAAGAGGGAGGTCAGCGGCTCTTTTTGCGGGTAGCCAGCGGATGCGAGGAAAACGCCCGGTGGTCATCCAGTCCCTGGACCTGGAACGGGATCCCGGCATGCTCGAAGTCCTCCTGCATGTGATGCAGGTTTTCCATCACCGTGTGATCCACCAGGCGAGTCTCCGACAGGTCGACCGTGATGCTCCGCGGCTCGTCGATTCGTTCGAGCTTCTTCTTCAGCGCGATCCAGTTGCTGAAGACGGCGGTATGGCGGATCGACACCAGGAAGTCTCCCTCTCCCTGGTCTTCGATGACCAGGTCCGGGAAAAACATGGTGTACAGGGTCGCGCCGTTGACGTAGTGAATGGCCATTTTGACCAGCACGCCGATGAGGATTCCGACCAGCAGGTCGGTCGCCAGCACACCAATTAACGTGGAGGTGAAGATCACAAACTGTTCGGTCCCGATCTTCTTGACGTTCACAAATTCGCGGGGTGAAGCAAGGCGGAACCCGGTATAGATCAGCATCGAGGCCAGCGCCGCCAGCGGGATCTTGTGGATCACGAAGGGAAAGGCCGCCACGGCGATGAACAGGAAGATTCCGTGGAAGAAGTTGGCAAACCGGGACTTGGCGCCGTTGTCGATGTTGGCCTTGCTGCGGACGATTTCGGAAATCATCGGGAGACCGCCGACGGAGGCTGCCACGGTGTTCGCAATCCCGATAGCCAACAGGTCTTTGCTGTAGTCGGTCTTCCGCCGCAGGGGATCGATCAGATCGATGGCCTTAGCACTCAACAGCGATTCGAGGCTGCCGACGAGGGTGAAGACGATAATCCACTTGATACCGGTCACGGTCCAGAATGCCGACGCCGTCGGAAACGCAATCTGGCTGAAGACGTTCATCGGTACGTCCACGAGCATCTTCGGACTGATGGGATACTGGTGCCCGGCAAACGAGTAGGTGTGCTCGTGCTCCAGATCGAAATAGATTCCCAAGGGGATGGCGATCAGGACGACCAGCATCTGGGTCGGAATTCTTTTGAGCCAAAAAAAGTATTTCTTGATCCAATCATTTTTAAAAAGAACCGGAATCAACGCCGGGAGACCAAACAGGATCGTCAGGCTGATGATGGAGATGAGGGCGATTTCAGGATTCAGATTCATGAAGCTTTTGGGAATCTCCATGATTTGCCCGATGATCTCCTTCGATTCCGGCTTGACCCCCAACGCCACGTGAATCTGCTTGGAGGCGATAATGACGCCGATCGCCGCGAGCATCCCGTGGACCACGGAGGTGGGAAAGAAGTCACTTAAGAAGCCGGCCCGGAAAAATCCCAACACGATCTGAATAATTCCCGCCGCCATCCCCACTGCGAGGGTCAGGTGATAGGCATTCGCGTCCGCCAGTTCATTTCCCGGTTTGCCTGTGTAGCCGAACTCCATCATGGCCCCGAGAACGACGACAATCATGCCGGCGGCGGGCCCCTTGATCGTCAAAGCCGAGTTACTGAAAAACGGGGTGATCACCCCCCCCAGGATCGCCGTAAAGACACCGGCGATCGCGGGAAAACCGCTCGCCAGTGAGATCCCCAGGCACAACGGGAGGGCAATCAGGAACACCAGAAACCCGGACAGGACATCCGCCCAAAGGTTGTCCAGAAATCCTGAAAAACCGGTGTCGAGTTTGGGGTGCACTTTGGAGTCAGACATTCCTCGCTCCTGGTGAAAGGGGACCGCTCAGATGGTGACGGAGGGGAGATTGAGAATCGTAATGTTTCAATCGTAATGTTCCGGCACCCTCCAGCGAGGAGAGGGCTTCGTTTATTGCGAAGAATTCATCTTCGCGAACGAATACTTTGAGGAAAGCGCCAACCTCAGAGTCAAAAACAACTTACAAAGCATCAATGTAAGCCTATTTGTGCCCGCAGTCCAACCAGATCCGCCAGAGCTCGTTACTCACCCCAAGACGGGGGTGCTGCTGATCCATTTTGCAATGGCGATGTACAGCGGAATCCCGATGGTGACGTTGTAAGGGAACGTCAGCCCCAGGGAGGCGGCAAGGGGCAGAGCCGGACTGGCCTCCGGAATCGCCAGTCGCTGGATCGCCGGAACGGCAATATAGGAAGCCGAACCGCACAGGACCGCAAACAGGACATACGTCCCCTGCTCCAAGGGGATTCCGGTCGCTTTGCTGTAGAAGAAGGCGGAGTACATTCCAATCGTCGCAAAGATATTGGGGGCAACCAGGCCGAACAGAATGAAGGTCTTTCCGACCGACTTCAGATCTTTCAAACGCTTTGCGGCGGTGATTCCCATCTCCAAGAGAAACATGCAGAGGATGCCCCGGAAAATCTTCCCGAAGAAGAAGTCTTCCTGTTCGGTCGCCCCATGTCCCTGAAAGCTACTGAGGTAACCGACGACGATCCCTCCGAACAACAGGAACAGACCTGGGTTCAGAAACACTTCCTTGAGCAGTTCCGCATTGAACGCGCCATGTTCCCGGTGGACTCTTTGTTCGCGATTTTCCAGGCCGTCCGTGTGTTGCAGCGCCAAGCGCATCTGCAGTTCCTTCGACTTGTCTCTATGCAGATGCTGTGGATTCTCCGGAGCATCCATCCGCAGGACCGGTTTGCTTTTGGGATTGTAGTTCGGTTCATCCGGCATGTTCCCTTCGGCGTCCATCCCCCGCTTACGGAGTTGCGAGACCACGTACATTCCCAGCAAGCATCCGGGGATCTCCATCACCGCCAGCATCACGGGCATGTAGGGAGCAAACGGAATGCTCGCCGCCTTCAATACTCCGAGGCAGGTGACGAACGTCCCCGCGGAGTCGGAACCGTAGTAGGCGGAAACCGTGGCGGCATCGACCCGCCGCAACGAGGTAAACGTCCTCAGGATCCAGAACGCGAGCATTCCGATGATCAGGTTGGTGACGAATCCGACCCCCATGAACATCGCCGCCTGCCCTAACTGGACGGGTGTCAGATGCGCCAGTTCTTCGCCGCCATGCCAACCAATCGCGATCAGAAGGTAGATCGTCAGCCCTTGATACACGACATAGGGGAACTCAAACGCGATCCCCAGCAGGGGGACGGTGAATCCCATGAAGAAGAACATGAGCAGCGGTTTGCAGAAGTTGTGGGTAAACGCTTCCCAGAGAGTATGGAGCATGATTCCGTTCTTTGCTTCTCTTCGCGCCTTGCTTCTCTTCGCGATGCCCGGAAGTAGGAGAAGGAGGCTGCGAGGAGGCAGATCTTCGTGATCGTGAAAATTCGAATTGGTGGTTCCCGGCCCAAACTGTCCGGAGAGACGGTTTGAGGCGTTCGCCTCATTCGGCCGTTGTTCTGAGCAGGCCTAATCTGGTCGCAACTTCAGCCATGGAGCGCACTTGAAGGTTACGAAAGACATCGAGACGTTGAACTGACGACAGGATTACATTTTTGTTAAGTTGTGTCGAGACTGATCTTCTGCCTCCACAATGGGTTATAGAGATAAGTTACGGTTACTTTTCCTACAGATTGATGGGCCGAACTGTCCCGTTTTGTCGAGCATTCTTAAGCTGTCGCTGAAGCGGAAACCGGTCGCGATTCCGCTCTGCACGCTTCCGTGCCCGACCGTGGAGGAGAATCTTGGATATGAATTTGCTCGTTGTGGAAGATGACGTCGTGATCGGAAAGTCCTTGCGCCAAGGCCTGGAAGAATCCGGCCATGCCTGTGAATGGGTCCGTGAAGGGAACGCCGGCCTGGAGATGGCCATGACCCAGCGGTTCGACGCCGTCATTCTGGATCTCATGCTTCCCGGCAAATCCGGGCGTGAGATCCTGCAGCAGATGCGAGCTGAGGGAAACCACACCCCCGTCCTGATCCTGACCGCGATGGGTGAAGTTCAGGACCGTGTCGAAGGGTTGACCGGGGGAGCGGACGATTACATCGTCAAACCGTTCGCGTTGACGGAGCTCCTGGCCCGTGTCGATGCCGTCTGTCGCCGGGCCGTCAACAAACCTTCCCCCCAACTGGAAGCGGGAGACCTGCAACTGGATCTGGCCAAGCGCCGGGTCACGCGGGATGGGCGCGAAATCGAGCTCACCCCCACGGAATTCAGCCTGCTGGAGTTCCTGATGCGGCACGCCGGGCAAGTCGTCACCCGCCGCATGATCTGCGAACACCTCTGGGAATCGGATTGGGAAGGGGTCACGAACGTCATTGAGGTACACATTAACCGGCTGCGCGGTAAAATCGATAAGGGACAAGACAAATCGATGATCCAGACCGTGCGAGGAAGAGGGTATGCGCTCCGGCGGAATTAAGGAACTGTTCGGAACGCTTCGTTTTCGCCTTACGTTCTGGAATTCCCTCGTCGTCTTCTCCTCCATCCTGATTGCATTGTTTGTCGTCCAGATTTCGATGCAGCTCGCGCTGTGGCACGAGGCGGACTCCCAACTGGGAGACGATGCCCAGGAAATCCGGCAGATCGTCGAGAGTCTGTATCCCGACCGGCAGCAGATCTTCCAGGAACTGGAAATCAAGGCCCGGACGCACCAGCACCGGGAGTTCTTCGTTCGACTGTTTGACGAACATAATGCCCCCCTCTGGTCCAATAACCAGGCTCCCTCGCATGTCAGCCCCCCTCCCGACAAACCGGAAGCGGGGCGGATCTCCCAGGTCGATAACTATCACCTGACCCACATTGCCCTGGATAAATCCGGTGTTCCCCATTGGAAAGTCCAGGTGGGAGCCTCGCTGAGTGCCGTCAACCTGGAATTGCAGCAGCTTCGCCGCATGCTCCTGCTCGTCGGTGGGCTGTCGCTGGTCATTGCACCGCTTGGAGGTTACTGGCTTTCGCATCGGGCCACGCAGCCATTGCGGCAGATCATGGATACCACCGCGCGGCTCCATCCCTCCGATCTGAACGAACGGCTTCCCATCCGGGGAACGCGGGATGAACTCGATCGTCTGTCGATCACGATCAACGGCTTTCTGGACCGCATCGCCCGCTACCTGGCCCAGAACCGGGAATTCACCGCGAATGCCGCCCACGAGCTGCGCTCGCCGCTCGCCGCGATTCAAAGCTCGATTGAAGTTGCCCTGAATGCCGAGCGGGATTCCGATCAGTACAAGGAATTTCTCAGCGACATCCTGGAGGAATGCGCGGGGCTGACGAAGCTGGTCAATCAATTGCTCCTGCTCGCGGAAAGCGACAGCGACCGGCTGAAGCTGCACCAGGAATCGTGCAATCTCCGCAGACTCGTGGAAAAGGCGTGCGAAATGTTTGCCGGCACCGCCGAGAGCAAGGATGTCGCGATCAAGTTTGTGTGCAAAAGCGGCAACTTCATTCCCGCGGACACGGCGCGGCTGCGGCAGGTGATCAACAACCTGATCGACAACGCTCTCAAGTATTCCCCTCCCAATTCGGAGATCAACGTCGAACTGGCGGAGGCGACGAATCGCAACTACGTCATGTTCAGCGTGACGGATCACGGGCCGGGAATCCCGATCGAGGACCTGCCTCATATCTTCGAGCGGTTCTACGTGGGAAATAAATCCCGCTCGCACGACGGCAACGGACGGGGAACGGGACTGGGACTTTCCATCTGCCAATCCATCGTCAAATCCCACGGCGGATTGATCACGGCGGAAAGCCAGCCGGGACAGGGAGCGACGTTCCGGGTCTATCTCCGCAAGAAGGCCTTTGACGGCATTAAACCGCTGGGAGATATCGTGGCGGACACGGAGGACTCCAATCCTCTCGCTCAATCTGGAGCTTGAGTGTCGGCCGCTTCTTGTTCAGAGCGGGCGGCTGTATTGGGTTCTCGCCCGGAACGGGCGGCGGTGTTCTCTTCTCGCCCTGAGCGGGCGAACAGGAGCAGCAACTGCAGCGCGAGGAAAATACCCAGGGGGGCGAACAGCAGCACCCGTAAGACGCGCAATACCCAGTCCGGCAGTCCCACCTGATGCACGAGAGACGCCAGTCCCATGAATGCGGGGATCGCAAACAGGACATACATCAGCACTCCGCAGCCGAGGGCGGTCATCTGCGTCTTGAAGTGCCCCCGTTCCGTGGGGGGCTCTCCGTAGAGGTCAATCGTCCGCCTTCGCTTCAACGACCGCCGTGCCCCGTCGACCAGTTCATACGCCTTGATCAGATCCGCCAGGCGCGGGCTGCGGTATTTTCCGTCGAACGCGTCTTCCAACTGCGCCAGAATCAGGGTGGGGTAATCAGCGGTGTCCGTCCCCTGTTGCGGTTCTTTCCCCTGCACCGCCAGATCCCATTCGATGGACTGCGGATCGGCGTGGAGGCTCGCGTGGGCCAGTCCTTTCTCGCCGGAAACGGACAATTTCCAGGAGGGCTGCTCCCCGCTGCGACAGCTCCAGACTCCCTGGGCTCCTTCCAGACGATTGACGATGATCTGGCTGAGGGCAATCCCCTGTGCGGAAACGCCGCCGCGGGTGCAGGTCAACTGATCAAAGGAGCCACACAAGGACAAGAGGACATCTCCATCCTCCAGCCAGGCCCCTTCCAGTTGCGCCTCGGTCATTAAGCGGGAGGTTCCTTGTTGCCCACAGACGACCTGCCGTTCCAACTGGACGTGGACCCCCTCGCCGAATTCTCCGCGCGACAGAGAGTCTCGAATCCGGCGCATGGCCGGATGGCGGGGGATCAGCCAAGCGGGAATCACTTCCAGCGGATTCTGGTCAGCCGCAAGCGAGAGTTCATACGCCAGGGACAATTCGTGCGACATGCGGGGATAGATCAGAACCGATTTCCCCACTGCCACAAGTTGCCGCGTCGCGTCCAGGATCTCAGAAGTTTCTCCGCACACGACAATCCAGCGGACACTTGGCTCCGCCAACCATTGCTCCCAGTGTGCGACGCGATAGTCCGCTTTGCCAGCCGGAACCAGGCCCTCTCCGGGTGAGAAAATTCCCGCGATGCTTTGCGGATACTTTTGCAGCAGCAACTCCAGAAAGGGAACAACTGCCGGATCATTCGCGAGGACTGCGATAGAACCGGGGGGCAACGATTTCGAATTGTAAGAGTCCGTGGAATTCATGCGATATCTGGAAACGAAGATTCAATTCTGGACGCACGAGTGTAACAGATCCGTGAACCTGAGACACATGAACGGCCCGCTGATCAAACCGTGCCAGAAGACGGAATTTCCCGCTCAAAAGTTTGGCACGCATGCAGCGGTTCGCATACAATCGGCAAGAATCCTTCCGATGCTGATTCTCGCCCCGGAGACCGCACCATGCCTGCCTCCCGCCGATTTTTTTTCCTCTCAATCCTCATTGTCTCGTTGTCAGTCAACGCCCGGGGGGCGGATCCGTTTCCCGGAACGCAGCCGCTGACCGAAACAAAGCCGCTCGACCACGTGATGCTGGAAGGGATGGAGCGGTATCTGACGCGGAACACTGCCGCCGCCCGCGAGGAACGCCTTCAAACCTGGACCAAGGCTCTCGCGGAGAGAGCCACCGCGGAGGAATTCCGAACGGAACAGAGAAAAAAGCTGGCGACAGTGCTAGGTGTGTTGCCTGCCACTCAATCGCCGGGGATTGAGTTTCTCTCCTCGACCACGGAAAAGTCTCTCCTGCACAAAGGAACCGCGGGGGAAATTCATCGGGTCCGGTGGCCGGTACTGGAGGGTGTGACGGCAGAAGGATTGTTGCTGCAACCAGCGGGGGCTCCGCTGGCCCGGGTCGTCGCGATCCCCGATGCCGATTGGACCCCGGAGATGTTCAGCGGCGTCCAGTCGGGGGTCGTTGCTTCGGCTCAACTTCCCCGCCGATTGTGGGAAGCGGGCTGTCAGGTGCTCGTCCCGACACTCATCAGCCGGGCGGACACGTACTCGGGAAATCCTGAATTCCGGATGACGAATCAGCCGCATCGTGAATTCATTCATCGCCAGGCGTTTGAAATGGGACGAACACTGATCGGTTATGAAGTCCAGAAGGTTCTCGCAGCGATCAACCAATTCGCCTCCATGAATGAGGCTGAAAAGCGTTCCGTGCCGTTCGCCGTGGCAGGAATCAGTGAGGGGGGATTGATCGCCCTCAACGCGGCGGCGCTTGATCCTCGCATCCAGTCGGCTTACATCGCAGGATATTTCCAGGCGCGCGAGGGACTGGTCGATGAGCCGATTTATCGGAACGTGTGGCGTTCACTGCGTCAGGCGGGGGATGCGGAACTGGCGGCATTGATTGCGCCGCGAGATCTGTTCATCGAGGCGTGCGGCGTGCCGGAAGTCTCTGGTCCGCCCGCCGTGAAATCCGGACGAGCCGGTGGGGCGGCTCCAGGGAAGATTGAGACCTGCACGCTGGCGCTCGTGCGCAAGGAAGTGGACCGGGGGAAAGCCTACTATCAGCAGCTGGATGCCCCCGGCAAATTGCGATATGCCGCCAGCGGCGAGGGGGACGGCCCCGCAGGGAGCGGAACTTTATGGGCGAGTTTCCTGGAAGCCGTGGGAGCGAAAGCCGGGCCTAGCACCATCGAGCAGCACCAACATGCAGGATCCAGTGTCGATGATGCCCGCCAGAAACGCCAATTCACGGAACTGGTGGACTACACGCAGAAGATCTTTCGCCACAGCCACAAGGACCGGGACAAGCTGTGGAGCAAAGCCTCGCGGAAGAGCGTGGCCGAGTGGGAAAAAGCCTGCTTCGTTCCGGGACCTGGTCTGGAATGGAAGCCAGTCGGCCGGATGCCGGCTGAGCAACTCCCCTTCAACGTCCGGACGCGGCAGGTGCTCGATGAACCGGCCTATCGGGGTTACGAAGTGCTGCTCGACGTGGAACAGGACATCGTCGCCACGGGGATTCTGCTGTGGCCGAAGGATGTGAAGCCGGGCGAAAAACGTCCGGTAGTCGTCTGCCAGCATGGGCTCGAGGGGGGTCCCGATGGACACGATCACCCGGACGGGAAGGGTTCAAATACTACATCGCCTTCACGCACGAACTCGCCAATCGGGGATTCATTACCTACGCACCTCAAAATCCGTATCGGGGACAGACCCGGTTCCGCCAGATTCAGCGAGCGGCCAATCCGCTGGGGCTATCGCTGTACAGTTTCATCATCCCGCAGCACAAGCAGACCGTCGCGTGGCTGGCCTCGCTGCAAGGGGTTGATCCGCAACGAATCGCCTTCTATGGCCTCTCGTATGGCGGCAAGACGGCGGTCACGTCCCGACGATGCTCACCGAATACTGCCTCTCCATCTGCTCGGAGACTTCAACGAGTGGGTGCTGAAGAACGTCAGCGTGGATGCCGCTGAACTGTCGTTGCACTCCGAGTATGAAATCTTCGAGTGGAACATGGGGTTCATCGCCAACTATGCGGAGCTGGCCTACCTGATGACACCCGCCCGTTCATGGTGGAGCGGGGACATCACGACGGGGTTTCGTGATGAATGGGTGGCTGGAATACGCCAAGGTGCGTCGATGCTACGCGGAACTGGGGATTCCCGACAAGACGGAGATCGAATTCTTCCTCGGCCCACACAAGATCAATGGTGTTGCCACTTACGAGTTCCTGCACAAGCATCTGAACTGGCCAAAAGTAGAGGAGCGAGTCAGCCTATTTCTTCTCACGCCCTCACGTCCTTCGCCCAAGCGAAGGGAGAAGATCGTACTGCTGGTGGAACTCGGGCTGGTCGCAGCCCATGGGACTTTTGAAGAAGGAACTGAGGACGGACATGATGCCGCTTTTGCCGCGGCGTTGTTCCCGTTCCGACAGCCGGATCAGGTCGAGGACCAGCGGGGCCGCGAGCAATGAATCGCATCCCTGCCAGGTGAATTGCAGGGCCATTTTAGTCCCCAGAAATCCCTCGAAGTGGATGTGATCCCAGGCCGTCTTCCAGTCCCCCATCGATTCGATGTACTCGATGCTGACCAGCGTCTGGGGTTTGTAGCCCAGGATTTCGGTCAGGAGGTGATCCTTACTGCGGACTTTGTTCGCCTTGTTGATCGGATCGTCCAGCACCTTGCCGTCCATGTTCCCGAAGATGTTATGCCCAACCCAGCTCATGACGTGCAGGTTGCGGGCGGCGAACATGGGGGCGAGGATGCTCTTCATCAATGTCTCGCCGGTCTTGCCGTCGCGGCCGACGTGGAGCACCTTCTGCTGCAGAGCGAGGTCATTGAGCGCGGGGATGTCCGAGCCGATGGAGGGGGTGAAATTGATGAACGGGCAGCCGGAGAGCATCGCGGCGATGGCGTACAGTGTACTCGCGGGGACGATGCTTTCCGTGGAACTCTTGAGGGCCGCTTCCAGTTCCTTCCAGGTGGAGGGGGCGGCCTTGTCGAGCGGCGGTTCCGTGGAGGAGACATTCACCACCAAGACCTTCGAAAGCTTGTGGGCTGTCTGGAACTGCTCGATGTCCGTCTTGAGGCGGGTCACCGCGTCCCAGGGCTTTTCTTTCTCAAACTTCTTCGTTTTCTCATCGGCGAAACTGGCGATGGTCGGACCGACGTTGAGGAGCGTCCCCGGCTTGATGTTCGCATCCCATTCCTTCAGCCGAGCCGCGACGCCGTTCAGCAGTTCCGGCGAAAAGACTCGTGAGTTGCGATACAGGACGTCCGCTTCCGCCTGATAGGTCGTGGTTCGGATTTCATGGCCGCCGACGACAAACTGTTTCCAGTCCGCCAGTCCCAGATCCTTGAACGCAGGGAGTGCGCTGACCAGGGCCGTTTCCTGGGAGAGTCCTTCCTGCAGCGCCGCCAGACCGACCGTGGCCGTTGTGGCGACTCCTCCGAGAGCGCCGATGAACCAGACCCCAATGCGATCTTGCGACATAAAAGCACTTCACTCCAAACGTCAGGTAGGATTTTTTCAGATGGTTTCAGGCGGGATATCGGCGGGGTTCAGGCCTTCAGGGTCGCGTCCAGCCAGGCGGAGAGCGCCTGCTGGGCCGCTTTCATCGCGGCGTCGGTCGCGGTCCGGACCTCGGGGAGTTTATCCGGCTGCGAACAGGCCGCCCGGGCGAAACAGTAAAACTTGATCTTCGGCTCCGTCCCGGAAGGACGAACCGCGATCGAAATCTCAATCGGCCCCGGAACCGAATCAAAAAACAGCAGGTCTCCCGAAGGTTGGGGCAGATCCTGGGCTTTTTCGTTTTTGGGGAGAGACCGGATCTCGTGCTTGCCGTAATCGCGAACCCGTCCGAGCGCGATCCCCGCGAGTTCCGTGGGGGGCTTGGCGCGGAAGGCCTGCATCAACTGGTCGATCTGTTGTTTCCCCTGGGCGCCTTCGCAGGTCTTGGAAATCTGCCCTTCGAGGAAATAGCCCTGTTCGGCGAAGATCTCATCCAGCCGGTCGAGGAGGGTTTTGCCCTGGGCTTTCAACTCGGCGGCGTTTTCGAGCGTGTATAGCGCGGCGACAGCGGCGTCCTTGTCTCGCGCGTATTGGCCACAGAGATAGCCAAGAGATTCTTCCGCGCCGAAGACGAACTTGTCCGGACCTTCGCGGTCCATGACCTGGGCGATGTACTTGAAGCCGACAAGAAGGTCATCGAACGCGCGGATGCCGGAAGACTTCGCCAGTTGGGCGACGAGCGGAGTGGTCACCAGTGTCTCGACGACGTAATGCTGCGGAGTGAGAGTTCCCGCGGCTTTTCGCTTCCGCAGAATGTAATCCGCCAGCAGGATGGCAATGCGATTGCCGGTCAGATGCTGGAACTTTCCGGACTTGTCTTTGACCGCCAACCCGAGCCGATCGGCGTCCGGATCGCTTGCCAGAATGACGTCCGCGTCACCTGCGGTGGCAATCGCGGGATCGAACACGACAGGGCGTTCCGGATTGGGAAGCTGATCGGGGACGTTGGGGAAATTGCCGTTCTGTTCGCGCTGCGGCTCGAAAATCTTCACCTGCTGGAAGCCGGCCGTATGAATGACCTGGTAGACGGAGGTCTCACCGACGCCGTGCAAGGGAGTGAAGACCGCTTTGACATCGCGGGCGTCGGACAGGCTGAGGGATGCGACGGACTGGATGTACGCCTTGTCGACATCGGCCCCGATCACCTTGATCTTGCCAGACTGCACCCCCGCGTCAAAGTCGAGCGTGGGGATTTCACCGGCCTTGTAGACCCAATCGATGATCCCCTTGTCGTGCGGAGGGAGCACCTGGGCTCCATTCGACCAGTAGGCCTTGAAGCCATTGTCCGCCGGGGGGTTGTGGGAGGCGGAGACCACCACCCCCACGTCACACTTGAGATGGCGCACCGCGAAGGAGAGTTCCGGAGTCGAGCGGCAGCCCTCGAAGTAATAGACGGTCAAACCGTTCGCGGCGAGAGTCGTCGCGGTCAGCTTGGCGAATTCGACGGAGCGGTTCCGGCTGTCGTGGGCAATGACCCCGCTGCCCCCTTCTTTCCCGGTCGCCTGCTTGAGATATTTCGCCAGCCCGTCCGCCGACTCAGCGACGGTCCGGGGGTTCATCGAAGCGGAACCATAGTCCCCCATCACACCGCGCCGGCCACCGGTCCCGAAGGGAATGATCTCCCAGAACATCTGGTCCAGTTTGGCAAAATCAGCCGCGTCCACGTCCTTGAGAATCGCCGGGACGAACTTCGCGTACTGCGGCTCGGTGAGCCAGCGTTTCAGGTTTTCCAAAGCCGAGGGGGAGAGCTTCTTCGCGGCGACCGCCTGGGAAGCGAGTTCCAGGGCGCGGGCAGGCGTGGAGGCTGTCATGAATGGTTCCTTGAATTCCTGCGCGGATGTCTCTGCTGTGAGAGAATATTATGCCGCGAGACAACCCGCCCCTATGTCCTGCAAGGGACCGTTGTCGGAAAAAACCCACGCCTCCGCGGAGCGACGTGGGTGCAAGCCCGAAGCTCATCCCAACTCGGTTGAGCCATTTGACTTTAGCACATCCCGCTGTGGGTTTCGAGCAACCGGATCACGTCTCTGGAACTCGCCAGAAAAGTGATCGTTACCATTTTCACCCTCACTTCTTTTCAGGAGGTTTTTTCCCCGGCTGGGGGAGGCAGAGAGGGCCTCTTTTTTCTCCTCCGGCTGGGAGACGGGGGGAGGGGTCGGCTCTTTCTTCTCCGCCGCCGGTTTGGATTCGGCCGGCTTTTCCTCAGCGGCTTTCTTCTCGTCTTCCGGCTTCTTGTCCGCCTCGGTTTTTTCTCCGCCTCGGGCTTCTTCTCGGCGTCCGGCTTTTTATCGGCCGGCTTCTCATCCCCCATCGGCTTTTCATCCTTGGCCGGGGGTGTCGCCGGGGGCGGGGAGATTCAATCCCGGCAGGCCTTTGGCTCCGGGAATTCCCGCGGGAGGTGTGGAACCCGGCGCGGCCTTCTCTTTCACCAGAGCTTTCCGCGACAGGCGAATCTTGTTGAAGCTGTCGGCGGAAATGACGTAGTACCAGTCCGCAAAACGGCGGTTCAGTTCCGCGACCTTTTCTTTTCCCTCTTTCATCCGCTTGTCGTAGTCGGCGATGTCGGTCTCATATTTCTTGAGGTCTTCCTCATACTTCTTCTTCAGTTCCTCTGCCTTGGGATCGGGCTTGGCTTCGTCTTTCTTGGCCTCTTCCGGCTTCTTTTCTTCCGGCTTCTTTTCTTCCGGCTTCTTTTCCTCGGGTTTATTGTCATCCGGCTTTTTGTCGTCAGTCTTCTTATCGTCCGGTTTCTTTTCCTCGGCGGGAGGCTCGGGCTTGACCGGCTTCGGGCCCAGCTTCTTCGGGTCGAACGTCACGTTGATGAACACATAGCGGTTCTCGCTGACGTTGGCACCCTTCTTCTCTGCTTCCTTGGGATCGCCATCTTTCTTTTCGCCGTCCTTCTTGGCGGCGGCATCATCTTTCTTGTCCGCAGCCTTGTCGTCCTTCTTCTCGGGTGCGGTCTTGGCCTTGTCATCCTTTTTCTTGTCGGCGTCCGTCTCCGGTCCCGCGCCGATACCGGTCTCGGTCTGGTCTTCGCTGCTGGTGAAAACCTCCCCGAACCGCAGGACGTAATTCACGCCATCATTCGTTGAGGCGAGCAATTCCCCCTCCTGAGAGACCAGGTCACCATCGCGGGTGAAGAAAAAGCCGCGCGATTGCAGATCCAGCATGGTGGTGGTATCGATCTTGATGCTTTTGGACTGCTTCAGATCCTGGCTCAGGCCGGCGGGCTTGGGGCGCACCCCGACGATCCGCAGGTCTTCCAGCGTCCGGACCATCCCGTCGACGTCCGGGGTGTTGAGTTCTTCCTTCGCCTCGTCCAACCCCTTCAGTTTCCACGGGTCGCCGGCCTTGTCCCGGCTCAGCTCGGTCACTTCGCGGCCGCTGATCTGCCCCTGATCGCTGATTGAGTATTTATTGACGATCACTTGCTTCAACTGACCGGAACCAAGCTGCAGCAGATTCGTCTCGATCCAGTCCGCGAACTTCGTCGACAGGTCAATATTCAGCTTGGCGACATAGACGGAGTTATCCTGAGGCCGGCGGATGTAGTAAAACCCCGGTCGTCCCTTCACCGATTTGCCGATGATGTAATCCGCGAGGATGGCCCCGCTCTTCCCCTTGATCGTCACGCGGCTGGCCGCGCCCCTTGAGCTTGGTGGTGTTCTGATCGAGCGGATCCACGACTCCCAGTTCGGCGAAGTCCTCCTTGTTGGCGGAGCGGAACTGATCCCGCTTGATCCCCACCATCGATGCCGCGGTCTTTGCCAGACGGTCTTTGGCATCGGCGGGGTAATTGTGGTGCGAGGGAATCCGCCAAACGCCGTCCTTCAGATCCACCTCGAAGGTCTTGGCGGTGGCGGTCGCTTCATTGAAGTTCACGACACTCAGCGATTCGGCGTTGGTGGCATTGAAGTCGTCATAGAACTTCTTCCCCACTTCGGAGGTTTCGCTCGGCGCCTGGGGGGTGCTGGGGGCAAATGCGGTCGCCAGCAATAGTGAGAGGATCGCTCCGCCGACAAATACTCCGGTGCGTGTCGTCTCGTTCATGGCTCAATATCCTCAAATTCGTTCGATGTTCTGTAAGGGTGTGAAGGGTTGATTGGAGAGTGGAATTACTTTTTGACCAGACGGTCCGAGTGAATTCCTTCCCGCTCCGCCTTCATCCGGGTCAGCAGCATCCACAATCCGACGAGCAGCGCGGGAATGGGGGGCAGCAGGACCGCCATCAGTTGCACCCACCCTTCCACGTTCCGGATCTTGCGCTCGCTGGAAGCCTTGCTCTGCTCCACCTTCTGCTGTTTCCGGTTGTTGATTTCCGCTTCCGCCACTTCGATGCGGCGGGTTTCTTCTTCCTGGACCTGCTCCAGCATGATGCGCTTCGTCCGCGGATCGAGCTTTTCATCCTTCTCGATCTCGGCCCGCCGATCGGCAAACCGCTTCTTGGCCAAGTCCACTTCTTTCTTGGCTTCCGCGTCCGCCTTTTGACGGGCCTGGTTCCGCTCGTTCACGTATTCCTTGGTGAGCAGTTCGATCTGGGAGAGGGTGTGGTGCCGGGATCGGCGCTTCCGCAGTTCCACCATCGAATCTTCACCCAACAAGACGTCCACGGCATTCAGGACGAAGGTCACATTATCCAGCTTCAGTCCGTACAACTGGCGGTCGCGGATGCTGAACATCATGTCCGAGATCATGTCCAGATCGGCGACATAGACGACGTTCAACCCGGCGCTCCCGGGACCGGTCCCCTTGGACTTGATCAGCGCGCCCAGGACGTGATCGCCGCTGTCCGCCACGCGTTCCGGGTCTTCCTTGATCCGCGGCCCACCCATTCCGAAGAACGCGGGGGCCTCTTCGATCAACTCGTTCCAATCCAGCACCCCGGAGTTCGGACTGGTCCGCATCAAGGGGATGAATTCACGGTTTGTCGCCCCTTCTTTGGGGCGGATCGTGCCGGAAAAGAGGACCATCAACTCCTGCAATCCGTCGCTGATGACGCTGCCCGTTCCGAATGGGGCCTTCGCCCCGCTCTTGGTCCCAATGAACACCAGTTCGGGCCGGATCACGTCCTCAAATTCCGGATGCGGATTGTACGTATCCCACACCACCTGGCCGTTATCCCACACCAGCCCCAGTTCGTTCAGTAGACGGGTGGCTTTGCCATTGTCCGCCTTGGGTTGCGGAGGCTGTTGGCCCCCCCCAAACATTCCGCCACCGGCTTGCGGCTTCGGTTGGCGGGGTGCGAGAGACAATCCGCGGCTGGAGACCGGCAGCGGATCGTCAAAAATCAGCGTCGGGCCACCCTTCTTGATGTATTCCATCAGGTTATTCATCTGGGGATCAGTGAGCGAAGAGGGCATCGCCACGATCAGCACGTTGTAGTTCCCCGTCAGCGGGCTGTCGGGTGAAACCTGTTCGACGTCATACTGCTTTTTCAATTCGGTGACGATTCGCCACTCCTGGGACTGCGAGAACGTCGCCGGATCGAAACCGCCAGCCAATTTCGCGTCCGTGGTCAGGATTCCGACCTTGGAACGCTTGTTCTGGGAGACCGTCCGGATGGAACGGGTCAATTCATATTCCACCGGTGTTCCCACGTCGAAGAAGGGAATCACCACTTCATCGTCCGCGCCACTGCTGATGACAGCACCCAGGTAAATCGTCTCGGCGAACATCTTGCCGCCGCGCTGACTTTGGACCGGCTGGGGTTGAATGCCGAACTTCCGCGCTTCCTCCGCACTGTCGGAATAGGGTTCCGTATCCACGATCCGGACCTTGATCTTATCTCCCCCCATCTGGTCGTATTGACGCAGCAGTCCGATCAGGTTTGTGCGGGTCACCACATACTCACCGGGAACTTCCGGGCTGATGAACGCCTGGATCAGAATCGGGCGTTTAGGATCCACCTTGTTGATGGTGGTCCGGGTGGAAGGGAACACGCTGTACAACCTTTCGGCGGTCAGATCCCAGCGTTGATTGGCATTTGCCGCCACTATATTCACGCACACGAGGATCACCGCCAGGCAGACTGTCCGGGCGAGGTAATGAGCTTCCATCGACTTCCCGCGCGGGCCGTCGCTCCAGTGCCGCCGACTGATGAGGATGAGGTTCAGGTACAGGAAAAAGACGGCCAGGGAGAGGAAATACAGGATGCCGGAGAGAGGGACCATCCCCAGGCCGAAGTCGCGAAGTTGCTCATTCAGGCTCAATGTTTGCCATTGGCCGGAGGGAATCACATAGCTGATCACCACCGGAATGGCACACAGGGCCGTCCCGGCGACAAAGGCGACCGTCGCGCTGTTGGTGAGGACCGAGGCGAGCAT
Organism: Planctomycetales bacterium; assembly: GCA_046349635.1. Taxonomy (GTDB): domain Bacteria; phylum Planctomycetota; class Planctomycetia; order Planctomycetales; family Planctomycetaceae; genus JAXMBX01. The sequence continues at coordinate 179,898 of JAXMBX010000001.1, read as the reverse complement.
CCCCGCCGTCAGGAGCGCTCCCCCGGAGAGCCAGTACCCCATGTAGTTGGCGACCAGCAATCCCTTGTCGAAATCCGCGAATCCCTGGCTGGTTGTCGTGAGGTAGGTCAACACCAGGAAACCGCAAAACAGCAGCGAATACGCCAATGCCACGGTGTAGATCGACAAGACCGCGAAATACTTCCCGAGCAGGATTTCCAGGTCGGTTCCGGGCAGGGTGAAAAGCAGTTCGTCCGTCCCCTGTTTCTTCTCATCCGCCCAGCAGGTCATTGTGATTGCGGGGACGATAAACAACAGAAGCAGCGGGAACTTCAGGTTCAACTGGTTCAGGTTCGCCAGGTTGTTCGCGAAGAACTCCGGACTGAACGCCCAGATGGCACATCCGCCGACGAACAGCACGATGAACAGGTAGCCGATGACTCCGGAGAAATAACTCACGAAGTTTCGCTTGAACACCGCACGAATGACATGGGGCCGCAACGTCATTGGTACACTTCCTTATTTATTATCTGGCTTTCCGCGCAATTCCCGGGATCGGTGCAATCGCTCAGTCTTTGTTTTTTTGGATCAAGAAGTCGAATCAGGGGGGGGTGATCACGCCACTCCGGTCAACTGGCGGAACGTCGCCTCCATGTCCCGTCCTTCCTTCTGCATCTCTTCCGTCGGCCCGTCGAAGACGACCCGGCCGTTATTGATGAGGATCACCCGCGGAGCAATCGCCTTCACTTCCTGCAGGATGTGGGTCGACAACAGAATGGTCTTGGTTTTGCTCAGGCTGGTGATCAGTTCGCGCACCTGGTGGACCTGGTTGGGGTCGAGTCCGCTGGTCGGTTCGTCCAGGATCAGAACCTGCGGATCATGCAGGAGGGCCTGCGCCATCCCGACCCGCTGGCGAAACCCTTTCGACAGCTTCCCGATCGCCTTGTTCCAGACACTGCTCAGGGAGCAGCGGTCCGCGACAAACTCCAGGCGCTGTTTCAGCTCCGCCCCGGCCAGGCCACGTGCCTCGCCGACGTAGTTCAGAAGCCCCAAAGGGGTCATCTCCGGATACAAAGGACCATTCTCGGGGAGATACCCTATCAGCTTGGCGGCTTCAATCCGCTGCTGTGCGATGTCAAAACCACCGATTTTGGCTTCTCCGGCACTGGCGGACAGGTACCCCGTCAGCAGTTTCATCGTGGTCGATTTTCCCGCCCCGTTGGGTCCGAGGAACGCGACGACCTGTCCTTTGGGGATGCTGAAGGTCACATTTTCGATGGCCACGAAGGAACCGTAGTACTTGCACAGTCCCCGGGCCTCAATCATGGAAGGTTTGTTTGATTCCGACATTGTTCTCGAAATCCTCTCAATCTGGATTTGAACTCTCAGCCGCTCCGGAGGCCCTCGGCAACCTGCGGGCCGGACCTCGCTTGCAAGACCGAGTTGGGTCTTCTCCTGAAAAACAGAAGGGAGCGCCGATCCAAGGGAACGGCGTCAACCACTGGTGTGGAACGCACTTGTTCTCGTGGTTCCACGGAAGTCGACTCGCAAGGGACGGTCCGGTCAAGATTCTCAAGCATTGAATTTCTTGTCTTTAACTGTTTACCGTTCCCCTCTGCCAGTGTCCAGCCACTCCCCTTTCCGGCAGGGACGTCATCCGCGGAACAGGCTTTATTTTCGATAACTCCTGCCAGCGATATGGGTTGAGAATCCTTGCTTTCGACTTGTCCCACCCCGCCTTCGATTCCCATAATCAACACTCTCAAATTCAGAACTCAATCCGTCATGGATGCGGGATTTCGTCGTATTCACAAAGCAGGCTGCCAAAGTCGGCAGTCAGGGGGATACTTTTCCCTCTCGTCACCCTTCCCCATAAAATGAGATACGGATTCGAACCGCTCCCTGTTTGGGATTCGCAACTAACAGCAGGCAAAAGAGATATGAAGAAGCACCCCCTCTCTCTGGCATTTTTGATCTCGCTGTCTTTCAGCCTGGTGACCGGTTGTACGCCAAACGGCACTTCCTCATCGGCGGAGAAGACTAATACCCCCGCGAAAAAGGTGGCGGAAGCACCATCCAGTTCCACCCCGGCATCCCCCCCCCCCAAGGATGAGAATCCCGACCGGGTCGATCCCAACAACAAAACGGGATTCAAATCCCCCAAGCATCGCGAGGAAATACTGTCGAGAATCTGTGAATTCGAGAGTGAAACCGATCCCCCGGATTTTTCAGAAACACCTTCCGGACTTAAATATCGCATTCTGAAACTCGCGAGCGGCAAGAAGCCGACTCAGGCGACCGACAGCGTGCTGGTCTCATATGTGGTCACTCTCGATTCGGGAATTGAGATGGAACGCCGGTATTACGGGATGACAGGGTCAGGAAAAGGGGGCATCTCGTCTCTGCTTCCTCCCCCCACGATGGACACCTTTCTCCCCTCAGTTCAGGAAGGGATGAAATTGATTGGTGAAGGGGGAGTGATCGAACTGGTCATCAAGCCGGAACTGGGTTACGGAGACCGGCAGCACGCTGCCTACCCTCCCAACTCCACGTTGCACTACTTGATCAAGCTGAACGCCGTGAACCCGCTGGGTCTGCACGCGCGCCTGGCCGCCTACGAGAAACAGGGGTATACCAAAACCGATTCGAGCCTGCTGTACAAGATCCTCAAGCAAACGGATGAGCCCAAGCCCTCTTTTGGCGATCGTCTCACCTTCAATTGCCGCATGGAAGTCGTCAATGGAAAGGTCATTTCCGACACGTTCGAGACGGGAACCCCCTTCGTGGACGCGCTCTCCGGCATGATTCCCGGGGTCGCTGAAGGGGTCCGACTGATTGGCCGAGGGGGAGAAATCGAAATGATCGTCCCTCCGGCATTGGGATTTCCCAAAGCGGATACCGGGGAAGATGGGATTGTTCCCCAGGGGGCGGTCCTGAAAATCCGGATCGAACTTCTGAAGATTGACGTGAATCCCGCCTTCAAGTGGCGCAAGCCCGCTGACAAGCCCGCTGACAAGCCCGCTGACAAGCCCGCTGACAAGCCCGCTGACAAGCCCGCTGACAAGCCCGCTGACAAGCCCGTCAATGACACGAAAAAACCCGCCTGAGGTTTTCAGGCGGGCTGTTTTCGTATCAATCAGAACGATCCGTGAGGACCAGCTTTAGGATTCCTGGTCCTGGGTGTTGTCTTCCTTCACCCACTCCACCCGGTGCCGCTTTTCTAATTGCTGCACCCAGTCGTAGATGACCTGCTGCTGTTCGTTATCCGAGAGGATGTCATAAGGGGTCGTTCCCAATCGCATCCCGCCGAAATTGAACCCGAACAGGCGGGATTTGATAAATGCCTCCCGCTCCAGAGCGATCGCCTTGTCGTCGGCGGCCGGAACTCGTTCCTTGACCTGCACAACGTACAGACAGCTTCCGTCATAGTTGGGAGCGACACCGATCTCTCCGACCTTCAACTGATCGAAGACCGTTTCCATGAACTTCGTTCCGGCGGACTTCACAAAGGCAGGCTGAGACATCTCGGGACGAGACTCTGACGCCAGCGGATTCGGCCCCGGAACCTCGCTCGTTCGCAGCCAACTGAACAGCCCCGTCGATTGAACCTTCAGTTCATCATTTCCCATGTCTCCGGTAATCGTCTGTTTCTCCAGCGATTCCTGCAGAGGTTTGCCAGCCGCCTTGCGAGCAATCTCCACCAGGGCATCAGCGCGTTTCTGAGCCAGGGGGCGGGCCTGTTCCAGTTTCCAGGCCTTCAACACTTCGGCCTTGATCCCCTCATCTTCAAATTTCGCGATGTGCTCCGGTTCCAGACGAACTTTCCACACGACATACAGATCGTGCTTCTCGGAATCCTGCATCCGAGTCGGACGGAACAGTGATTCATCCCCAAATGCGACGCGATCGATCGGTGCAGCCGAGTTTTCGAAGGGATTCGTCGGCCCGGCTTCCAGTTCCTGGGTGATTCCGATCCCGGGCAGCTTTTTCAGTTCCTGCAGGGAAACGATTCCCGTCGAGCCGTATTTCATCTTCGCCTCGGTGGCGACCTTCTGCAGTTCCACCTCGGTCAGTTTCGACACCGGCTTCATGATCTGGTTCCGTTGTTCCGGAGTGATCTGATCCGGGTTCACCTTTCCGGTCACGGCGACTTCCGGCTCACCCTTGTCGAGTTTTCCGTTTCCATCCAGGTCCATGTACAGTTTGTTACCGTCTGCAAGGACGGCCGCGTTGTACTTCAGGCCGATGTCGGTCATTTTTTCAGAAACCTGCTTGGCCAGTTCCTGCACTTTGGCCATCGTCCGCTCCCGGAGGAGTTGATCCTTGATTTCCTCTTTCAAGTTGGCATCCAGGGGGCGATAGGTCGGCTCCGCTTCCTTCTTGTCCCCTTCTGCTTTCTTGTCTGTGGCGGGCGGAGTCACGGCCGGTTTTCCGTCCGTCATGGGCTTGGCAGGAGCGGCCGGCTTGGCCGGTTCGGGCTTCTTCTCAGCTGCTGGAGCGGGAGTCGCCGGTTTGGCCGGTTCTTCTTTCTTGGGAGCCGCCGGGGCATCCGCTTTTTTGGTCTCCGCAGGCTTGGCGGCTTCGGGCTTCTTCTCTTGAGGTTTGTCGTCGACCGCGAAGAACGCCGCACCTTGTTTCGCATTCGCTGCCGCGATCTGTCGACCCGCGCGGGATTCGATCATCCCCTGCTTTTCTCTTCCGGTTTTTTGTCCGCTTCCGGTTTTTGTCTGCGGGCTTGGTTTCCGCAGGCTTCTTTTCAGGGGCCTTTGACTCCGCCGGTTTGCTGTCCGGTTTCATCGGAGCAGCCTCGGTCTTTTTCGGAGCGGCGGCGGGAGTCATCGGAGGCTTGGCAGCCTCGGGCTTTTTCTCTTCAGCCGGTTTGGCGGGAGCTTCTTTTCCCTTTTCCGGGGCGGCCTTTTCTTCAGGCTTCGCGGCCGGCGCATCAGACTTCTTCTCGTCCTTGGCGGCATCTTTCCCTTCGGGCTTTTTTGTGTCTTCCGGGAAAGGATTGTTCTTGTACAACGTCTCCTTGTTCTTCTCGTAGTATTCCGTCACGTCCTTGTCGGTGATGTCCGGAACCAGCTTCTCGATCTCTTCATAACTCAACGTCACGTACTGCAAATCGACCTTCCGGGGCTGCTTGAACCCGGGCTTGTCTTCGTCCGGGAATTCATGGGAATACCGGTTCTTGTACGATTCGAAAAACTTCTGCAGTTCCGCGTCGGTGGGATCCGCCACCTTCTTGGTGAAGGCGTCGACGGGGAGTTCCGCCACTTCCAGAACCTGACGCACGTTCAAACGCTGATAGTAGGTCCACAGTTCCGCCGGTGTGACCGGGTCGGTGGGACGGGAGAACTGGAAGAAATACCGCGCTTGCAGTTCATCGCGCAAAACGTCGTAGACTTCGCGGATGCTGGTCTGCATTTCCCGCACGATATTACGCAGCCCCTGTCCGGAGAGCTTGTATTCCGAGGCCTGCCGCAGGAAGAGCTCGATCGCCTCATCCTTCACGACGATCCCGGCTTTTTCCGCTTCCTTCCGGAACAGGTAGCCCAGCAGGACGTCCTTCTGGAAGGACTGTAATCCGAAGCCGAATTGCACCGGCTGGCGGGAATTGAGCTGCTGCTTCGCCTGCTGCGCGGCGTCCCAGGATTCGCGAAACACTTCCGCCATGAACTGGTTGGCCCGCTGCCGGTTCTGCATCAACCGCTGCATCTGCAGACGATCCACGTTCCCTTCATCTGTTTTGACGAGGACCTCGTGCGCGGCGGTATTTCGCCCACCCGCGGTCCGATTGATGGAGTCCAGAAAGACGAAGGCGAACATCGCCATTAACGTCAGAACCGCCATGCCCACTTTCTGGTTGCGGCGAAAAAATGCGAAGGGAGAAGCCATGGATTTTCCTTATGGGGATCTGCGACGGCATCTGCCGTCAGGACCCGCTGACTGACATCTTCCAATTCGGAAGCGACTTGACAGATCGCGGACTGATTCTGTAGGAATGGCCGAACGACTGCGAAGTCTCGACTCTTCCGGACCCGTTTTCTCTTGGGAAATCTTCCGGAAAAAACAGACGACGCAGACTACACAATCTCTTCTGATTCGGCCAATGTGAACGAGAGCCGATTGTAGCCAGCTTCGCTCCCAAGGCAAGTCCAACAAAGACTTAGGGCATTTTCAACATAAACTGCCCGGACCCCAGGACAGCGGAGGCCGGCATGGATACTGCTAAAAGGTGGCTACGCCACAAGGGATTCCCGGGTGGGAAAAAAACGTCATAAGGGACTCGTCATCGTCGAGTCCCCGGCCAAGGCCAAGAAGATCAACAGCTACCTCGGCTCGGATTACAACGTCCTCGCCAGCATGGGGCATATTTGCGATCTTCCCCAGACCGCCGAGGCTATCCCGGCCGAGATTAAGAAAGAACAACCCTGGACCAAGCTGGGGGTGAACGTCGAAGCGGATTTCGAACCTTTCTACCTCATCCCCAAAGATAAGGAAAAGGTCGTCAAGCAGCTTCGCTCCGCCTTAAAGGATGCCGATGAACTCATCCTCGCGACTGACGAAGACCGCGAAGGAGAAAGCATCGGGTGGCACCTCGCCCGGATTCTGGAGCCCCGTGTCCCCGTCAAACGGATGGTTTTTTCCGAAATCACCAAGGAAGCGATCCGGGATGCCATTCAGAACCCGCGGGAGATCGACGAAAACCTGGTCGCCGCCCAGGAAACCCGCCGGATCGTAGACCGGTTGTACGGTTACAGCCTGAGCCCGCTCCTCTGGAAAAAAGTCGCCCCCAAGCTCTCCGCGGGACGGGTGCAGTCCGTGGCTGTCCGACTGTTGACGATTCGCGAACTGGAACGGCTTGCCTTCCGGAGCGGAACCTTCTGGGATCTCAAAGCCAAACTCCAGACGGACTCCAAAGAGACTTTCGAAGCGGATCTCGTCTCCATTAACAATAAGAAGATCGCCACCGGCAAGGACTTTGACGAAACCACCGGTAAGCTCAAGAAGGATGCGGATGTCCTCCTGCTCGACGAAACCCAGGCCCGATCTCTGCAGGCCAGACTGAAGACGACTCCCTGGTCAGTCCGGGATGTCGAAAAACGACAGCAGACGCGCAAACCTTACCCCCCCTTCACCACCAGCACCCTGCAGCAGGAAGCGAACCGCAAACTCGGTTTCGGCGCCCGCGAGACGATGCAGGTCGCCCAACGGCTGTATGAAGATGGCTACATCACGTACATGCGTACTGATTCAGTGAGCCTTTCCGGGGAAGCGATCAAGGCTTCCCGCCGTTGCATCGAACAGCGTTACGGCACGAACTATCTCTCCCCCGATGGTCCCCGCCAGTTCACCAACAAAACCAAGGGTGCCCAGGAGGCACACGAAGCCATCCGCCCCGCCGGGACGGAAATGAAAACCGCCGACGAACTTGGCCTGTCAGGGCGCGAGCAGCGTCTGTATACCCTGATCTGGATGCGGACGATCGCCTCCCAGATGGCGGAAGCCCAGCTTCAGTTTCAGACGGCTGTCATTCAGGTCGGCGATGCGGAGTTCCGCGCCACGGGGCGACACGTCGAATTCCCCGGCTTTTTCCGGGCCTATGTGGAAGGGGTCGACGATCCCGAATCCGCCCTCGACGATTCGGAAGCGTCACTTCCCCCCCTGCAGGCCAAACAATCCCTCGCCTGCGAGGAACTGCAACCACTCAGCCACGAAACCAAGCCCCCGGCCCGGTACACCGAAGCGACGCTCGTCCGGACACTGGAAGCGGATGGGATCGGGCGGCCGAGTACCTATGCTGCGATCATCAGCACGATTCAGGACCGGGGCTATGCCGTCAAGAAAGGGAACCAACTCGTCCCCAGCTTCACCGCGTTGGCTGTGACGAAACTGCTGGAAAAATATTTCCCCAGGCTCGTCGATGAGGCCTTCACCGCGAAGATGGAGCAGACCCTCGACGAAATCGCCACCGCCGAAGCGGAACGGGTGCCTTACCTGCGGAGCTTCTATTCCGGAGAAGATGGCCTCGACGAGCAGGTCAAATCCAACGAAGAAAAGATCGATCCGCGCGAAGCCTGCACCGTTCAGATCGAAGGGCTGAATGCGAATATCCGCATCGGGCGTTTCGGGCCGTATCTCGAAAAAATTGAGAACGATGAGACACTCACCGCCTCCATCCCGAATGACATCACGCCAGCGGACCTGACGAATGAACTCGTCGACGAACTGATCCGCCGCAAGCAGCAGGGTCCGCAATCCTTCGGCGAACATCCCGAGACCGGACTGCCGATGTATCTGATGGCCGGTCCCTTCGGCCACTACCTGCAACTCGGCGAGAAGACCGACGAAAATCCCAAGCCCAAACGGGTCTCCGTTCCCAAGAACGTGCCCCTCGATACGCTCAACCGCGAGCTGGCGATTTCGCTGCTGCAGTTGCCGCGCACATTGGGGGAACATCCCGAAACCGGTCTCCCCGTCCTGGCGGGGATCGGGCGTTTCGGGCCGTATGTCCTCCATCAGGGGGTCTATAAATCCCTCAACAAGGATCATGACGTCCTGACGGTCGACCTTCCCACGGCGGTCGAGTTGCTCAAGCAGGCGAAGGCCCGCCGGGGTGCGACACCGATTCGCGAACTGGGCAAGAACCCAGCGAATGACGAACTGGTCGCCATTTATGAAGGGCGCTACGGAGCCTATGTGAAGCAAGGAACCGTGAATGCGACGCTTCCCAAGGACACCAAGATTGAGGAAGTCACCCTGGAGGAAGCGCTGAAGCTGATCGCCGAACGGGAAGCGAAGGGACCGTCGAAGAAATCGCGAGGAGCGAAGAAAGCGGCCCCGGTGAAGAAGAAGGCCGCCGCCAAATCGGACGACGGGGCTCCCGCGAAGAAGAAGACCGTCTCCGCCGCCGCCAAGAAGAAAGCCGCCCCCAAGAAGGCTGCCAAGAAAAAGACGGCGAAGAAAAAAGCCAAGTCGGACGACGAGTAAACCCCGTGGGGACACATGATTCGGGGGCTTCCGCTAACGTGGTGCGCCTCCGCCACCCCCTGCACGGGCTGCCAGTCACTCGCCCCAGCGTTTTGCAAACGTGACCGGGACTCCCAACTGGTCACAGATCCGCGCGACCACGAAGTCCACCAGGTCATTAATCCCCTGAGGCTGATTATAAAACCCCGGAGCCGCGGGGAGAACGATCCCACCCGCTTCACGCAGGCGGAGCATGTTCTGCAGGTGGATCGTACTCAAGGGAGTTTCGCGCGGGACGACGATCAGCTTACGCCCCTCTTTCAGATGGACATCGGCGGCCCGTTGAATCAGATTGGTGGAGAGCCCTGCCGCAATCGCTCCGAGCGTTCCCATCGAACAGGGGCAGATCACCATACCGGCCGTCGGAAATGAACCGCTTGCAATCCCGGCCCCGTAATCCTGGATCGGATGCCAGTGGAGGTATGTCTTCGCCAGTTCAATCAGAACACCCTGCTCCTGAGGTTTGCGGGCCACCAGCAGCTGCGCGGGATCGAAATGGGCCAGATCAACATCGATCTGCAGTTCCGCGCGGAACACATCGCACGCTGCGGCACTCAGCACTAGATGCACGTGCCGCTCGGCCTGCAGCAGGACTTCCAGCAGCCTCACGGCGTAGGGCGCGCCACTCGCTCCGGTAATTCCCAAGACAATGTTCGACATGATCAAAGCCAAACTTAAACTTGCCTACCCTGCTTCGCGATGCAGGCATGCCACCCAAAACTTGAAATTAAGACGTGACCAGTAATTATTTACTTTTCACCCCAATACAGTGTCGCGATGCCGAACGTCAGCGGTTTCCAGCGGACCTTTTGCAGCCCACACTCTTCCATGATCCCCGCCAGCACTTTTCCCTGCGGAAACTCCGAGACAGATTGCGGCAGGTAGTTATAGGCCGACTGCTGGTTGCGGGCGAACATCTGCCCAATCAACGGCAGGATGTTTTTGAAATACCACAGGTAGAATCCGCGAATCAGCGGAAGGGTAGGCGTGGAAAACTCCAGCACAGCCACGCGCCCACCCGGACGGCAAACCCGCAGCATCTCCCTCAATCCCGCCCGCGTGTCGCAGACATTCCGCAGGCCGAACGCGACGGACACAATCTGAAACGTGTCATCCGCAAAGGGTAACTGCTGCGTGTCCGCTTCCAAGAATTCCACGCCGGCGGCGGAGTCGGAACCGCGCACGACCCGTTCCCGTTTTTCCCGCGCGATTACCAGCATCTCATGCGTGAAGTCACTCCCAATGACGGGGGTCTTTTTCCCGGCCCGCTTCCAATAGGTCAGCGCCAGGTCTCCCGTTCCCGTGCAGACGTCGAGAATCGGATCCGTGCCGCGTGGCGGGACCAGCCGCACCGTCCGCCATCGCCAGTAATAATCCACACCTCCGGAGAGGACGTGATTCATCAGGTCGTAACGGGAAGAGATCTCGCCGAACATCCGGCGGACCCGTTCCCCGGACTTATCGACAGGCTGCTGCACAGGAGGAGTTTCGACGGTCATCAAATCAATTCACTTCTACAAACTTACAGGTCAGGCGGTGCTGACGAAAATCACTACTTGAAACCATACTCCCCCCAGCGACCATTGACCAGTTCCCACACCTCATCGGGCATGACGAGACGGTCCGGCCAGGGGCGCGCATGCCCTTCCTCTTTCCATTTCCGGGTGGCATCGATCCCGACCCGCCCGGCCAGGCTTTCCTGCGGGGAAGCATGTTCCTCCGGAGCAGCAGGGCCATCGTGGAACAAGAGATCCCGTTTCGGATGCACGTGTGCCCCGATCGCCCCCCACACCTGGTCTTCATCGTACACATTCACATCGTCATCCACGATCACCAGAAATTTGGTGAACATCGTCAACCGCTCCGCCCACAAGGCGTGCATCATCCGGACGGCGTGATAGGGATAGGCTTTTTTCAGGCTCACAAAACAATAATTCACTCCCGCTCCCGCCAGCGGCAAATGCACCTCCCCCAGTTCCGGGAAACGTTCCCGGAGCCAGGGGAGCATCAACTGGATCGCGGCCAGGTCGCGCCACGTCCGCTCCGTAGGAGGTTGACCGGAAATCATCCCCGTCATTAACGGGCTCCCCCGGTGCGTCACGGCGGAAACCCGCAACAAGGGCATCGAACGGGGAACGGAATAGTAGCCGTCTCGCTGACTGTGGGTTGCGGCCGGCTCTTCCGGCTCGGCCGGGTCCAGATAGCCTTCGATCACCAGTTCCGCCCCTGCAGGGACTTCCATGTCGAGTTGACGGCAGCGGACCAGTTCCAGACTCGTTCCTCGCAGGAACCCGGCAAACTGCAACGGGTCCATCCGCAGTGGGGTGGGAACCGTCGTCAACAGCGACACCAGAGGATCGCCGCCGAAACTGATCGCGACAGGCATCGGAACATTTCGCGCGCGATGCGACTCGAATGCCCGACAGGCTTCCATGGTCCCATTCCAATGCAGACCGAGTGTAGTTCGATCCCGCACTTCCAGGGGGCATGTTTCAACAAAACGCGTTCCCGTCTCGGAGCTGCGTGTGAAGATCTGCGCCCCGAGAAGTTGGGGGGTCGCGTCCCTGGGCCAGCATTGCACCGCGGGCAATTCCAGAAGGTCAACATCCCGTCCGACTTTCACCACCTGCTGACAGGCAGCGGTCTTCACGACCTGCGGTTGCCACGGAACACTTCCGGCAGGCATCGACAACTGCTTGAGCTTCTGCACCCAGCCCTCGCTCGCCTGCGGATGCAGTAATCCCTTCATCGTCTCCTGCAACTCCAGCAGGGAACGCACGCCGAGAACACGGCACAATCGCTTCTGACTTCCCAGCACATTCACGAGCAGGGGATGCCGACTCCCGCGCACCTGCTCGAAGAGAATCGCCGGGCCACCTCCCGGCTGCTTGCAGACCAGATTGACGATGGCCGAAAGTTCGAGACGGGGATCGACCTCGCAACGGACCCGGTGCAGTTCTCCATCCTCGCCGAGGACCGTCAGAAAATCCGCGAGATTATCGAAGGCCATGAGCCATTGCGTGCGGGGCGCACATCCCTGTGTGGTCGATGGAGAGCGGATCTCAAAACTTGGGAGTCCGCGTGATGACATTCCGTGGTTCCACGGTAATGCAAAACGCCCCGGAAGTCATTCTCGCTCAGAAGTCATTGTCACTGAGCCGCTGCCGCAGTTCGTCCCGTTCGCGACGGGTTACGTCCAGATCAAACATCAGGTACTTGATGTCGAGCCGGAGTTGAGAGAGGGCTTCCTGCACCAGATTCAAAATCCGGCGGCGACGGCGAATTCCGTCCACGACCTGAATGTACGCAGCGTCGAGATTGGGCTGCAGATCCACGGGCATGCGGGCAATACATTTCCCCAGTTCGATCAATTCGCGGGGGAGCTCATCAGAGCTCGATTCGGGGACTTGGGCTGACGAATTCATGGTGCCGACTCCTGGTGTGTTGCCTCCTCAACAGATTCAGATTTCATGCCAATTGAGAGCCATTGTGAAGAGCTTCCACAACTCGTTCCCCCAAATAAGGTTACGCCAACACTCCCGCAGCCGCCCTGCTCTGTTCACCTGTTGAGTTTTCGCTACGCTTCCGCTTGGCCTGTTTTCCTACCTCTAGTAGAATCCGGCACTTGCGTCGAATCGCACGAGCGCGCGGCATGCTGCCGAATCGCAACGGACGGGGAGCAACATGTAAGGCTCCCCGGCTTGAGGGTTCGGCGGACATTTTCAAAAAAAGAGGACGCCGCGCACCGGAACAGCGGACTGGAGAAACTTTGCGTACCCCCCTTTCATGGAGGAAAGGACCGTTCGCGCCGCTCCGACAGGGATTTCACCCCGTCGGCGGCCTGCTGTTGCGCGCCCTGTTTCTACTCACTCTCCTGTTCGCCGCGCCTGAACCGGTGTGGGCGGACTCCACTTACACGGACGACTTCGAGCAGGATGAACCGGGCTGGAAGCTGATTGAGATTCCCAAAGGGGGGCGTGTCCTCAACCAGCAGCGACAACGGAAGATGTTCCATCACGGTGAAACAGCAGAGGCTGTCACGCTCGCTGCGATTCGGGCCGCCGATCAATTTCGTTTTGAGTATCTTCCCCCGGCGGCGCGCGGCGTCGAAGGATTCGAGGCCTCGCTTTGGGTACGTTCCCAAGGGGTGAACTCCCTCTTGGGGTTGCGGGTTGTCTTCCCGCGCCAGATCGACCCCGAAACCGGAAAACCTCTCACGACTCTCTTCGAGGGAGACTGGATCGAACAAAAGGGATCCTGGAAGAACGTCAAACTCACTCTCACGAAACAGGAATTCAACAGCCGCATCCGACTGCTCCGAAAAAAACTGGAGGCCGACATCGAATGGCGGGAGTGGTATGTCGATCGGGTGTTCCTGACTCTCGAAGCCCCTGCCGGAGAATCGACGATTCAAGTCGACGAGTTGGAACTGCGTCCGTTCGTGAAGTATGACGGGCCGGTTGAATCCTCCCCTGCACGCGATGAAAAATCCGTCCTCGCCGGAGAAATCCCCAAGCTGGACGTCCGCCTGGACCGCCTGCTGATCGAAGACCGTCCGATGTTCCTGCGGTTTGTTCCCCATCAGGGGGAATCGCCGGCGTTCCTGCAGCAGATCGGTTTCAACACGGTCTGGATTCCGGACGTTCTGAATGCCTCCAACCTGCAGCAATTTTCCGCGCAGCACTTGCTCTGCATGGGGACTCCTCCGCAGGTCCGCAATCCGGAGGGAAAGATGCTCCCGGCGAGCCGGGCGGGAATTGTTCCGTTTTCCAGGGAATACGATCGCATTTCCATCTGGATGCTGGGGAACGGGATCTCGGCGGAGGAGCGTCGACAGGTGGCGAGCTGGGTGGACCAGGTTTCCGCTGCCGATCGGCATCTGGGAAATGAGCGCCCCCAAAAACGGCCGATGATCGCCGGTGTCACCGGGGCCGAGCGAAATTATTCTCGGATCATCCCGCTGCTCGGTTACAGCCGCACGATGCAGAACTCCGCGATGAGCTATCACGGTTTCCGGGAATGGCTCTCCGCGCGGCAGAAACTCGCCCGCCCCGGCAGTTTCGCCTGGACCTGGATTCAACTGTTCCCGGATACCGATCTGAACAAGTCCCGCAAGCTGCTCCAGCAGGCCCCGCTTGCACTGCAATACGAACAGCTTCGCATGCAGGTTTATTCGTCTCTGGCAGGAGGCTGCCGTGGCCTGGGCTTCTGGTCGGTGCAGTCCCTGGAAGAGGACGCCCCCGGGGCAGTCGAAATGCGGCTGGCCCTGAGACAACTGAATCTCGAACTTGAATTGCTCGAAGACTGGCTCGCAACCGGAGAACTTCTGGGACAAACGACCTGCAAGGTGACATTCCGCAACGGGAATGCGGTCGGCTGAAAACGACCGGACGGGGGCCCCGCCACGATGAGGAACAGGATTACTTTGAAGCGGCGGCGTTCAAGACCAGCCAGGGGATGCTCATTCTGCCGATCTGGTATGACCGCTTCGCACAGTTCGTCCCCGGCCAGATGTCCGCCGACAGCGTGGAACTGATCATCAAGGGAGGCATTTCCGAATCGGCACCGTTGTGGGAGGCGAGCACGACCGAACTGCACAACCTGCAGCCGACCCGCGTCCCCGGGGAACGAAGGTGACGCTCAAAAACTGGAACCTGACGTCGATGATCGTCGTGCCTCAGGATGACGCGGCGTTGGCCCGGCTGCGGAAAAAGATTCAGACAATCACACCGGAAAGCGCCCGCCTGCTGGTGGAACTGGCCCAGTTGAAACTGGATGAGACGCAGGCCACCACGCGCGAACTCGCCTCGCTGGGAGATGAACAACTCGCCGCCACGCCGGTCCTGCAAAGGCGCGCGAACTGCCGCAGACCGCACGACGAGACCTCGAACACAAGGAATATCGCAGTGCCCGGACCGCGGCGGAAAACGTCTGCCAGGCGGTCCGGATCGTGCAGCGGAATCACTGGGAAAGCGCGGTACGGCATCTCTCCGATCCGACCTCATCGCCACATACGGTCTCGTTCCAGACCCTTCCCGATCACTGGCGGCTGGTCAATCGCGTGGGGAAAACCTCGGGACAATCCCGCAAGAATCTGCTCCCCTCGGGAGACTTCGAAGACTCTGAAAGATTCCTAGCGGACGGCTGGCAACATCAACAGTCGCCGATTCCCGGAGTGCGGGCAGGCGGAACTGTTGCGGCCGGAAGACAAGTCAGACGGATACGTGCTGCGGATGCTGGCGGGGCTCGATCCGCAACAACAATCGCCCGATTTCCTGTCGCAACCGCCGGTGATCGTGACGACTCCCGCAATCGCCGTCAAAAGCGCGGGAGAGATCCTGCGTGTGAGCGGAAAGGTGCGGGTCGTGGCCGTGCCGCAGCGGACGATCGACGGCGTTTCGGTTTCCGATTCCGAAGGAGGCGAAACGCTCGCGCTGCACTGGAAACAGGCCGGCAACTGGCAGACGTTTGAGTTCTACCGGATCGCGAAGGTGGACGGCGAATTCACACTGAATCTGACGCTGCACGGTCTGGGTGAAGTGTGGTTTGATATAGGCCGTCACCTGTTTCAGGTGATCCGAGACTCGGGCCACATAGAGTTCATTTGGCCCTCCCCCTCCAATGTGCAGGCTGACACCCGACACCGCGATGTATCTATCCCCAGGTGGAATATCGCTGCTCAGCGTCACAATCGAATTGAGCTTGTTATCCATTCGGTTGATCGCATTCACGACATCTTCGAATGTCGGGTCAAACACGATGCTTTTGTGAGAGTCCCCTCGAAGTGTTTGTCGACCGGTCGGGTCACCATCTCCTTCGGAAAACAGAGCATGAACATACACGACAAACACTCCTTCTCTGAGGCCTGAGATTTCGGCTCGTTATTCCTGTGTGATGAATTGGGGCGGGATGTGGTCGGTAAGCCAGACATTGTCGTTGCCGCGGTAAAAGGAAATGCCGCTGCTGTCGGCGGCCTGGGCATCCACGCAGAGCATGACAGGGGTTTTACTTTTCCGTTTGCCGACAAGCGTGGCCGTCTCCCGATCGACCGAGAGATGGACATATTGGCGGTTCATGGGGAGTAGTCCCTTGCCGTTGATCGCGTCCAGCGCGGCGGGTGAAGTGCCGTGAAAGAGGAACTCGGGCGGGGTCGACTTCGTGCGGACGATCTTTTCCGCGAAGGAGTGGCCATACAAAGCCCGGATCTGTCCCTTGCGAAGTTCGAACCGCTGTTTGTCGGCGGAGGCGAGAATCTGCTGGATGTCTTCCAGTGACACCTGCTCCCACTCTTTCTTTTCGCTGCGCAAGCCTTCCAGCAGGTCTTCCAGGGAAGTCCAGCCTTTGGGGTCCAGCTCCAGTTCGTAAAGCCAGGGCTCGTGTCGCAGAACGAGTGAAATCTTTTTACTGAGCTGAACGTGATTCACGGGTGTTTCCGAAAAAGATGATTAGAATTTTAACAGACCGGGGGCTTCCGTCGGAGCGGTGCGCCCCCGCCACCCACGGCTGTTAACCGGCAAAGCCAACAATTTGAAGTTTTGCTCCAGACTACTAAAAACCGCGTTAAAATAAGGGGTAAAAAAATTCTGTAACATCCGGCGGGAAGTTTCGCTTCGGGAGAGTGGAGGACGAATGAAAGTCCTCAAAACCTCAAAATTCCCGCAAGAACCGGAGCGAACATCATGTTGACCTGGATTCAAACCATCGCCCTGTTGTGGAAAAAACCGTCTCCCCGTCGGCGGGTCCGAGCACGGCTGTCGAGTGTCCCCGTCGAAGTCTGCGAAGAACGGGCATATCTGAACGGGACGTTTCCGATCTCCGGCCTGGGGGATGTGCTGGCGGATCCCGGAGCACCTGTCGCAACCACGGCCGATTACACCGGGGATTGGAAAGGGAGTTTTGACGACCTCAAGCTGACCTATGCCAATGGGAAGGTGACGGGTGAATACAGCGGGTTGAACATCGTGGGGCAGGCACGAGTCAAAGGGAAAGCGGAGGAACTGCAGATGACGGCGACCATCCGCGGGCGAGGATTGAGTCCGATCTATGGTTTGGGGAAATTCAAGATCTCGATGAACGTCACCTTGACGGACCAACACCATTTCGAGGGGACGACGCAAGTCCTGTTCGCCGGGCATGACCTGGGGGGACACCATGTGCAGTTCAGGAAGCCCTGAGACCCCGCCGGCGAGAAAGAGCGGTCAGGAGAAAGTAGACGAAGGGATTGAGCGGGTGATAGGATTCGGCTCCCTGAAAGAATTGGAGGCCGATGATGAGTGACGCGGATGCGAAGCGGTTTACGGGACGGGTGGCGCTGGTGACGGGCGGGTCGCGGGGAATCGGGCGGGCGTGCTGTGTCCGGCTGGCGCAGGAGGGGGCAAAAGTTGCGATCAACTACCGCTCCGGAGAGACAGAAGCGAGGGAGACGCTGTCATTGGTGGAATCGGCGGGGTCTCAAGGGTGTATCGTCCAGGCAGACGTGACGCACGACACAGACGTGTTACGAATGGTGGCCGAGGTGGAGAAGAATCTCGGCCCGATTGATCTGCTGGTAAACAACGCGGGGGTGTTTGACTATGGGCCGCATGGAGAACTGACGGCGGAGATGTGGCGGCGGACGGTGGAGGTGAACCTGACGGGGACATTCCTGGTAACGTGGGCCGTGAAGGATGGAATGGTCGCCCGCAAGTTCGGGCGGATTGTGAATGTGTCGTCGATTTCGGCGCTGCAGCCCCGACCAATGTCGATTGCCTATGCGGCGAGCAAAGCGGGAGTGGTCGCGTTTACGAAGAGCATCGCGGCGGCGCTCGCGGGAGAGAATATCCGCGCGAATGCGGTCGCGCCGGGATTAATCGAAACGGAGATTTTGAGCGGAGTGTCGCAGGAGGCGCTGGACAAGATCATCGGCCAGACACCAATGGGACGGATCGGCCAGCCGGAAGAGGTCGCGGCGCTGGTCAGTTTCCTGCTGTCGGAAGAGAGCAGTTTCACGACCGGACAGACGATGGTCGCGAGCGGTGGCCGAGCAATGCTGCCGTGAGGGGCAGAAGCAACACCGTCCAAAACGCTGGTCACCAAGCTGAGCGTAAACTACAATACGCGTGTTATCCGGAACCCCGCGCTGGCGCTTGGGGCTAGTTCAAACCCGGACAGAAGTCAGCGAGGAAATTGCATGGCCGGGCTGGAGTCGGAAAAGGAGTTGGCAGCGCGGGGGGCGGTGGCGCTCGTTCAGGCTGGGATGCGCGTGGGGCTGGGATCAGGAAGCACGTCCGCCTATGCTGTCAAGTTTCTTGGGGAACGGATCGCGAAGGAAGGATTGAAGATCGTCGGTGTGCCGACATCGACCGAGACCCGAACGCTGGCGACGCAGGTGGGGATTCCGTTGCAGGAGACTTTGGAAGGGTTTGAACTGGACGTTGCGATTGACGGAGCAGATCAGGCGACGCGCGGCGGAGTGTTGATTAAGGGAGGTGGCGGGGCGATGCTGCGGGAGCGGATCGTGGCCGCGGCGGCGAAGCAGTTTGTCGTCATCGCCGATTCGAGCAAACTGGTGGAAATGCTGGGGGGATTTCCACTGCCGGTCGAGGTCGTCTGCTTCGGTTGGCGAAATGCGATGCAGCGGCTGGCGGCATTAGGGTGTGACGCACGGTTGCGACTGAAGAACGGGGAGCCGTTCCGGACAGATGAGGGGAACTTTGTGATCGACTGTCCGTTCTCAACGGAGATTCTGAGCCAACCTGAGAAACTGGACCAGGAGATCCGGGGCATCGCCGGAGTCGTGGAACACGGCCTGTTCCGGGGGATGGCCGAGCGGCTGATCGTGGCACGCGGAAACACGGTTGAGGTGATTGTGTTCTGAGGCGGCAAGCAAGAGACCATTGAGTCTTTCCCTCATCCCTCCGGCCGCGCAACTACCTTCTCACACGCAAAGGTGGAGAACCGACTAAAGCTGACGGTGTTGCTGAAGCGCTTGCCAGACATGCTCCAAAGAGACCCGGCTTTTGTTGCGGAAGACTTCGAGAGCGGTCAGAACGGTCTCCCCGGGGAGCTCGAGGTAGTGGTGGGGGTGGAGAGTCAGACCCACATGACCGCTGTCCCGGACTTCAATCACAAATCCGTTGGCAGAGGTGGTTGATCCCGGACAAATCGTTTCCAGCAGACTTTTGATTTCATCGACCAATGGAGAGTGGGCGGTCGAGGGGGTGTTGGACTGAGTGACCATACGGTAGTTCCTTCACGCCTGGCAGATGGCCCGCCTTTTGAAATCATAGATCCAGAGGGGAGCGGGTCAAATCCCTCTCTCGCAGGAATTACGGTCGGAAATTCTGGGCGGTCATCGGCCAGCGTGATTCATGCCGTGCTGCAGAGTTGCGTGTGAAGACTCCCATTCCCCCAGAATGAGGTTAGCCACGCCCCTTTTCGAGACTGGCACGCCCTTCGCTGAAGAAATCAATGGCTTCCCCCAGGAGGGGAATAGTTTCGATTTTTAATGTGGAAGCGATGGGGGATTGAACCATGATTACGAGCGAACAACTGCGTGGCCAGTGGAATCAGATGAAAGGGCAAGTCCGCCAGAAATGGGGACAAATTACCGACAACGATCTGCAGAGAGTGCAAGGAAATGCAGAACAGTTAATCGGGGTTATCCAGGAAAAAACGGGGACCTCGCGTCAGCAGGTGGAGGAGTTTCTGGACAAAGCGGTCGCGAGCGGGGAATCCTTGCTGCAGCAGGCGGGTGATGCAGCCCGCCAAGTTGGCGAAACTGCCCGGCAGTATGCGAATCAGGCCGGAGAAACCGTGCAGGAGTACGCCGGACAAGCCGGGGAAATGCTGCAGGATGGGTATGAACAGGCGGGGGAACAAATTGCGGCGGGTTACGACCAGGCGTGCGACATGGTTCGTCAGCGACCCGCGGAGACGGTGGGGATCGCATTCGTGGCCGGCGCGGTCGCAGGAGCTTTGCTGGCGGTCATGCTGGGATCATCGCGACGGTAGGGAAATCACGAGATTTCTAACGACTCTTCAACCGGAATCATTCATAAATCGTGAGGAACAAATCATGAAACAGGCAGAAGCAACCCGTTCTCGACAAGGGAACGGAAATCAATCTCAAAAGAATCAGTCGGGTTCACTGAAGCAGATGGAGGGGAAAGCCTTCGACGTGTTCGGCGACATGTGCGAATACGGCGTGAAGTACATGCGTGAGCAACCGGAGACGGCGGCACTCGCACTCATCGGCGTGGGTTTCATCCTGGGCTGGAAGATGAAAATGTGGTAAGCGCCGGTTGATTGAGATCGTCGTCGGAATCAATCCATCCTTCTCTCCCTTGCCTTGCAGGGGAGTGGAAGGATCTTTTTGTTTCCCCATCTGTCCTGGAAACTTGTTTACTTACGGGAGAGGACGTGATTGAGCTTGCGACAGGAGTGAACGAGGGCTTAGGCTAGGAACATGGAGAGATCGTCAGGCTCGCGTCGATTTCTGATCTGTGCATTGATTTCGGCCGGGAGTAAGCGATGTTTCGTCGAAAACAATCCCTACGGCTGAGATCGAAAAGAAAACGGCGGGGAGAGGTTGGAGAGACAGTTGACGGGCTGGAAGAGCGGGTATTAATGACGGTGGACCTGCAGTTCGGACCGCGGGCGTTCTCCGCTATGCCGTCAACGACGGTCGCGAACGAATACACGTTAAGCATCCGACTCTATATCAAGAATGAGGGGACAACGGCGGCGGATTTGACGGGGCAAAGATTTAACGTGGCGGACAATGTACATGTCCGAATGGTCTTGTCGGCGGATGCCATTTACGGAAATGCGGAAGATGTCGAACTGGCGACAACATTTTTCAGCGGTCCGCGCGGCGACACCGAGACAGTCACTCTGGAGCCGGGGACTCGCGAGTTCTGACGATCACGGCGACGATGGAGGCATCGTTTCAAACTCGTAACATTTATTTCGAAGTGGACAGCACGAAAGTGCTTGCGGAGTCGAACGAGGGGAACAATATCAGTCCTCCGTTGCCGACGTCGGCCTTTAATAATGTGACCATGAATATCGCCTTCTTCGACGCAGGGGAAACCAACATCATCGATCCGGACGGCTATTTCGTGGCGTTGACGGACACGAATTTCAGGAACACCTCGTTGACGGCGAAGATCGTCCAGAACAACAAGGGAAACCGATTGGGACTGGCGAGTTCGACGTTTCAGGGAGAAACGTTGAAGCGCGCGGGTAAAAACCTGAAACTGGGGAAAGAGGTGGTGGGAACGGTGAGCGGAGGGAAGGAGGCACAGCCCCTGACGATTCAATTCAACGACAACGGAACCAACCTGCTGATCAACCAGGTACTGAAGAACCTGACGTTCACTTCGAAGAAGAATGTGCCCGGCACTCGGACGTACATCGTGGATCTGAACACCGCGAATAGCCACACCTTTTCAAGTGGGATTAAAGCGATCGGGGTCAATCCGCGCTGAGGCGAGAAAGATCAAGACCGCTTTTCAGACGAAGGTACGATGAATACGCCGACAGATTACATCCGGAAGATTGCCACTTGATCCCGCCAACGAGTTAGTAATTGGAAGGCGATCGACGCGCTGCAAGAACGTGTATTACTGACGGTGGCCGTGGCGCTGAAACCGGGGGATGGGCAGCGGATCGGGAGCTTCGGTGGCTCAAACATCAATGTGACGCCAAATCCGTAGCGATGAGGGACTGAAGATTGCTGTGAGGCTCGTGTTAATTCGGGGTCTCCGGCGGTAGAAAACGGTGTTGACGGTGAGAATTTAGGGGTATAATCGAGTCCCTCACCCGATTCGCCGTCCGCTGATTATTCCGCCCGTATAATTCCGCCCGTATTCTTGCCGCCGCAGCCTCCCTTATGAGTAGCTTTTTCCCGACCGCCGCGCGATCGATGCTTTCCCGCAGAACCCTCCTGGGGGCAGGACTGGGACTGGGTGCGTGGCATGGGCTCGGGAATATGATCACGAGCCTGGTCCACGGGGCGAACAGCATACCGGGGCGGAAACCGATCAAGTCGTGCATCGTGCTGTTTTATTACGGCGGGCCGAGTCACATCGACACAGTCGACATGAAGCCGAATGCTCCCAAGGAAGTGCGCGGGAATTACCAGCCGATCGCGACGAACGCGCCGGGAATCCAGGTCTGCGAACACCTGCCGTTGTGCGCGCGGATCATGGACAAGGTCTCGATCATCCGCAGCATGCACCACCCGATGACGAACCACAATGCGGCCGTGGTGGAGGCGTTGTGCGGACGGACGCCGGTAAAAGGGGACCTGGAACTGCTGGCGAACGATCCGATGGTGGACTTTCCCTGTTACGGATCAGCGGCGGACTTCCTGTTGCCGCGTCACAAGACAATTCCGACCCACATCGCACTCCCGCACGTCATGTATAACGTCGTAGTGCTGCCGGGGCAGTATGCCGGGTTTCTCGGAGTGGCACATAACCCGCTGCAGTTGACCCGTGATCCAAACAGTCCGAACTTCCAGGTGGATGAACTGGCGTTGCCGGTGGACACACCGCAGAAAAGGCTGCTGGTGCGGGAGAACCTGCTGACGACATTGGAAGGCTCAAAGCAGGCGGGCAAAGCGTCTGCCGGGGACTCAATGCGAACCTATCAGCAGCGGGCTTTCCGGATGCTGCAGTCGGAAGAAATGCGAGTGGCGTGGGAGATCGGGCAGGAAAAGCCCGAGACACGGGAACGATACGGACGGCACACGCTGGGGCAATCCCTACTGCTCGCACGGCGACTGGTGGAAGCGGGGGTGCGGTTCATCAACGTCAACGACAAGATCCACAACGGGCAGGACGCGAACTGGGACAGCCATTCGAGCGTGTATCCGCGAATGACGGACCATTTACTGCCGCCCTCGGATCAGGCCTATTCCGCGTTGATCGAAGACCTGCATGAGCGGGGACTGCTCGAAACGACGCTCGTGGTGGGGATGGGAGAATTCGGACGGACGCCGAAGATCAATGCCTCCGCTGGGCGAGACCATTGGCCAAACTGTTATAGCGTCTGGCTGGCAGGAGGCGGGATCACCGGCGGGCAGACGTACGGCACGAGCGACAAGATTGGGGCGTATCCGGACACGTCGCCGGTGAAGCCGGGAGACCTGGCGGCCACAATCTTCTGGCGATTCGGGATCGATCCGCACACGTTGCTTAAGGACGGACTCGGACGGCCCCACGCGTTGGCGGAAGGTGAGCCGCTGACGACGCTGTTTGGGTGAGACGCGTCACGCGCACCTGCCCACTCTGTTGCTCCACAATGAAGTGGGCACGCCACGCGGAAACAACGAAGTCCCCCGGAAATCGGGTGTTCCGAAGGGGCATTTCCGGGGTAGAATTAAGGGACATCTGTTCTCTATTTTCCGGTTGTGAGTGCTGAGGTTGCCGATGCGTTGGGCCGTGTATGGGCTGCTGGTGCTGAGTTGGTGTGGCGTAAATCATGCCGCGGATCCTTCGTCGGTCGGTGGGGTCGATTTTCAGCGGGAGATCCGACCGCTGCTGGCGAAGAATTGCCTGGCCTGTCACGGGCCGGATGAAAAGCACCGCGAGGGAGGGTTGCGGCTGGATACATTCGCGGGAGCGACCGCGAAGCTGGAGTCGGATGCGGTCGCGGTCACCCCCCGCAACCTGGAAAAGAGTGAACTGTGGCAGCGCGTGACGTCGCAGGATGACGCAACGCGGATGCCTCCCGCCTCGGCGGGGCCACCGCTGAATGCGAGCCAGATCGAAGCACTGCGGAAATGGATCCTGCAGGGAGGAGAGTACAAGGCGCACTGGGCGTTCGTGCCCCCGGTGCAGGCCCCCCTCCCCCGTCCAAAGAACAAAGACTGGCCGAAGAATGAAATCGATTTCTTCGTCCTGCGCCAACTTGAGCTGACGGGATTAAAGCCCGCCCCCCGCGCGGATCGGCACACCCTGATCCGACGGTTGAGCCTGGACCTGCGGGGGTTGCCGCCGACACCCGAGGAAGTGACGACGTTTGTGAATGACCAGAATCCACAGGCTTATGAAACACTTGTGGAGCGGTTTCTGAATGACTCCGCGTACGGCGAGAAGTGGGCTCGGATGTGGCTGGACTTGGCGCGGTACGCGGATTCGCGCGGCTTCGGGTCCGATCCGCTGCGGCCGAATATCTGGCGATACCGGGACTGGGTGATTGACGCGTTCAACCGGAACATGCCGTTTGATGAGTTCACGCGCGAGCAACTGGCGGGGACTTGCTGCCGAAGCCGACGTTGTCGCAATTGGTGGCGACCGCCTTTCACCGCAACACGATGACCAACACCGAGGGGGAACGGACGACGAGGAGTTCCGTGTCGCGGCGGTGAAGGATCGGGCGGAGGTAACATTCCAGGTCTGGATGGGGCTGACGATGGGGTGCGCCCAGTGCCACAACCACAAGTACGACCCGATCGCACAGAAGGAGTATTACCAGTTCACGGCGTTCTTCAACCAGACTGCCGATTTCGATCAGCCGGATGAACGTCCGACGATTGCGGCCCCGACGCCGGAGATGGATCGCCAGAACGGAGAGATCGATAAGCAAGATCGCTGAACGGCGGACGAAGCTGCAAACGGCCACGCCGGAACTGAACGCAGCCCAGAAGAAATGGGAAGAAGGATTGCAGGTCGCGAATGACTGGCGCGAAGTACCGATCGAAGCGAAAGCGGAGACGAAAAAGGATGACAAGGGAGTCGAACGGCAGACGTGGACACTGCAGTTGAAGGAAATTCCGATTCCGGAACTGCAGGCTCTCAAGCTGAACGTGGGAGGCGATCCCCAGGGGCTGGATTCGGTGACGCTCAAGGGGATCTGGAAAAGTGAAGAACAAAAACCGAACGGACGGTTCGTGCGGATCGAATTGCCGGGTTCGGGACGGATTCTGCACATCGCAGAGGTGCAGGTGTTCTCGGGGGGACAGAACATCGCACTGAAAGGGAAAGCGAAACAGTCGAGTACGGCGGGAGGCGAGGCGCGCCGGGCGATTGATGGAAATACGGACGGGGATTACCACAAGGATTCAGTGACGCATACGGAGACGGAAGAGAATCCGTGGTGGGAAGTTGATCTTGGGAAGGAGCAGAAGATCGACCGGATCGTGGTGTGGAACCGGACCGCAGTGAATGCTGAAGTGACGAACCGGCTGAATGGATTCAAGTTGCTGGTTCTGGATGAGAAGCGAAATTCAATCTGGGACCGGGAAGGGATCGCAGCGCCGCAGGTGCGATACGAAGATCCTATCGAACCTTTGACCCGAAGGCTGGTGCGGTTGAGTCCGGTGCGCGCAGGGGCGGCCACCGAAGTGGTGTGGCTGCTGGGGCAGAAGTCTGCGGGGAGCGACGGCCCTGGTGCGCTGACATGGGAATGGACCGACCCTGCTCCACTCAAAACTGAGCAGATCAAGCTGTCTGTTTCCGGATCGGAAAACACGCGACGGCGCAACCAGGTCGCCGAAGAGATGTTGAAGATCGTGGATCAGGCCGCCGAAAAGAGGACGCCGGACGATGCAGCCAAGCTGGCACAATACTATCGGGACCGGGCGCCGGAACTAGATGGTGTCCGTGCTGAGATTGCGTCACTGGACAAATCGCGGCCATCCCCCCCGATGTTGCCCGTGATGCAGGAGTTGCCAAAAGAAAAGCAGCGCAAGAGCTTCGTGATGGTCAAAGGTAACTTCCTCGTGCCGGGGGACAACGTCGAGCCGGTGGTCCCGGCGTCGTTCAATCCGTGGTCGGACGCATTGCCGCGAAACCGGCTGGGCGTAGCGGAGTGGCTGTTGGACAAACAGAATCCGTTGACCGCACGGGTCGCAGTGAACCGGTTCTGGAGCCAGATTTTCGGGCGGGGACTGGTGCTGACCGAGGAGGATTTCGGAACGCAAGGAGAACTGCCAACGCATCCGGAATTGTTGGACTGGCTGGCGGTCCGCTTCCGGGATGGAGACGCGAAATCAGGAATCAAGCCGTGGGATGTGAAAGCCTTGCTGCGGATGATCGTGACCTCGGAGACGTATTGCCAAGATTCGAAGATCACACCGGAATCGCTGGCGAAGGATCCGATGAACCGGCTGATGTCACGTGGCGAACGGCATCGCCTGGAGGCGGAGATGATCCGGGACCAGGCGCTGGCGTTGAGCGGATTGCTAAGCCGGAAAGCGGGTGGCCCGTCGGTGTTTCCCTATCAACCGGCGGGACTGTGGCAGGCAGCGTTCAACGGCGAGCGGACATGGTCCACCAGCGCGGGGGAAGACCGCTATCGGCGGGGATTGTATGTCTTCTGGCGGCGGACGATCCCCTACCCTTCGATGGCGGCGTTTGATGCCCCCAGCCGGGAGATCTGTGCGTTGCGTCGGCCCCGGACAAACACTCCCTTGCAGGCGTTCGTGACGTTGAACGATCCGGTGTATGTCGAGGCGGCGCAGGCGTTGGGACGCCGGATTCTGCTCCAAGGCGGTAAGACGACGGCCGAGCGGGCCAGGTACGGATTGGAATTGTGCCTCGCCCGACCGGCGACGGAAGCAGAGATCCAGGCGGTTGTCGAACTGCACGACGAACAGGCTGCCCACTACACCGATCATCCGGATGCGGGATTCCACCTGGCGACCGAGCCCCGGGGACCGCTCCCCGAGGAAATGGACGTGGTGGAAGCGGCCGCATGGACCGTCGTGGGAAACGTGTTGTTGAATCATGACGGCGTGCTGACGCGAAACTGAAGTTTCGCGAGAACAGGTGAGCAGTGGAACAGTAGAGCAGGAGAAAGAGACGGCCTGATCTACAAGACTTGAGGATCGCTATGAGTCTGGAAAAACGAGGCCTTACCGAAGAGACATTGCTGCGGGCACATGGGCAGACGCGGCGGCGGTTTCTCGGGGCGTGCGGGATGGGGCTGGGACAGTTGGCCCTGGGGGAGATGCTGCGTGCGGACACGACCACCAGCCGCGGTGTCAATCCGTTGTCCCCCAAGGCTCCGCATTTCGCGGCGAAAGCCAAACGGGTGATTTACCTGGACATGGCGGGGGCGCCGCCGCAACACGACCTGTTCGACTACAAGCCCCTGTTGAACAAGCACCACCTGCAGCCCTGCCCGGATGAGTTGCTGAAGGGGCAGCGATTCCCGTTCATCAAGGGGCATCCGAAACTGCTGGGGACACCACACAAGTTCCGCCAGCGGGGAGAGAGTGGAGCGTGGGTGAGCGATCTGCTGCCACACTTCACGGAATTCGTGGACGACGCGGCCATCATCCGCTCGATGTACACAGACCAGTTCAACCATGCACCTGCGGAGCTGTTCATCTTCACGGGGTCGCCCCGATTCGGTGGGGCGTCGATGGGGTCGTGGATCACCTACGGGCTGGGGTCGGAGAACCAGGACCTGCCGGGATATGTGGTGCTGGTAAGCGGCGGAACCGACCCAACCGGGGGCAAAAGCCTGTGGGGGAGCGGATTTCTGCCGTCGGTTTACCAGGGGGTGCAATGCCGCAGCGGCGGAGATCCGATTCTGTACACGTCCAATCCGCAGGGGATGACGCGGGACGTGCGACGTCAAAGTCTTGACACACTCAAGAAACTGAATGAACTGGAACTCCAGCGGGGAGGAGATCCGGAAACGCAGACGCGGATCAGCCAGTATGAATTGGCGTTCCGGATGCAGATGTCCGTGCCCGCAGTCATGGATTTGTCCAAGGAGTCGCGATACACGCAGGAAATGTACGGCGCGGAACCGGGGCGGAGTTCGTTCGCGAACAACTGCCTGCTGGCCCGGCGGCTGGTAGAAAGCGGAGTGCGGTACGTGCAGTTGTTCGACTGGGGTTGGGACATGCACGGGACCGCAAAGGACAATGACGTGGTGACGGGATTGCCGCGAAAGTGCAAGGAAGTGGACCAGCCGATTGCGGCACTCTTGCGCGATCTGAAGCAGCGCGACCTTCTCAAGGACACGCTGGTGATCTGGGGAGGGGAATTCGGTCGGACGTCGATGAACGAAGCGCGGAACGGGTCGCCGTTTTTAGGCCGGGACCACCATCCGCACTGCTTCACGATCTGGATGGCGGGAGGGGGAATCAAAGGGGGTATCGCCCATGGAGAAACGGATGACCTGGGGTACTTCGTCTCGAAAGACAAGATGAGCGTGCGGGACCTGCAGGCGACGATCCTGCACCTGCTGGGACTGGATCCGTTCAAGTTTTCGTATGCCCATAACGGGCTGCAGGAGCGGCTGGTGGGACCGACGGCCGAGGGTGCCGTGCGGAAGGCCCTGCTGGCGTGAAACGATCGTGATTCCGTTTCAAAGGAACGAGCTGATGACGGTGTCGGCGAGGAAACGCCCTTCGAGGGTGAGGCGGATCGCATGGCCGGTGTCCTCCAGCCAGCTTCGGGAAAAATTTTCGCCGATCGAATCCCCGGCGAGTCGATCGAGGTCGAAGCCACTCTGGGCGTGGAACGTGGCGCGGTCGATCCCCTCGATCCGGCGCAGGCCGAGGAAGATCAGTTCCCGGGCGCGGTCTTCGGGGGATAGGGTTTCACTCTCCATGATCGGAGAGCGCCCCTGCTCCACGCGCGCCAGCCACGTCGTGACGCTGCGATGATTGACGCTGCGAGTCCCCTCCAGATAGCGGGCAGCTCCGGGACCGAAGCCATAGTACGGAAGACCGGCCCAATAGGTCCGATTGTGGGCACATTCGAAACCAGGCGCGGCGAAATTCGAGAGTTCGTACTGTAGGAAGCCGTGGGCCGGGAGCCAGGACATGGCAAGCGCGTACATCTCCCGTTCGAGTTCTTCCGGGGTGCTGTGGAGCGTCCCCGTTTCACGGCGCTGCCAGAAACTGGTCCCCTTCTCGAAGGTGAGACCGTACGTGGAGATGTGCTGCGGTTTCAGAGCGTGAGCCTGTTCGAGTGCTTGCTCCCAGAGTGAAAGAGTCTGGCCGGGGACGCCGAAGATGAGGTCGAGGGAGATGTTTTCGAAGCGGGTCCGGAGAAGATCGACGACGCGGGCGATATCCGCAGCGGTGTGATCCCGCTCGAGGAGTTTGAGCGTGGCGTCGTCGAAGGACTGGACGCCGAGACTGATGCGGTTAACGCCGCCGTCAGCGAGGACGTCGACCCGCTCGGGGGTGATATCGAGAGGATTGGCTTCGAGCGAAAATTCGCCGCCATGTTCTAACGGGAACCAGTGGTTGATGAGGGCGAGCAGCCTGTGCAGTTGGCTGGGAGAGAGATGACTGGGGGTACCGCCACCGATGAAGATCGTCCGGACGGGGTGGGAAGTTTCGAGTGTCTGGAGATCCCGTTCCAGGGCGGCGAGATAGCGGTCGATCAAATCGTCCCGATGGGCAACGAGGGTGAAGTCACAATACCCGCAGCGATGCCGGCAGAAGGGGACGTGGAGATAAGCGGAGGTGGGCTGCATGGAAGTCGTCAGACCCAGAGTTTCCGGACGCAATTAGTTGTTGTTCTTAGCGTGGTGTGGTTTCTGGGAGCTCATCAGCATGATATCTCCCAGATTGATCCAGGCACCGAGGTTATCCTGCACCCAGCCGGGAGTGACGGCGTTGGCGATGCCGGCGAGGGTTTTCATGGGCCCTTTGCGCAGTGCAATAAGCGAACCGATGACGCTCCGGAGGTTGCGATAGACGCTGACCGATTCGATGGAGACGTTGTCGAAACCGATGCGGCGGAGCATTTTTTCGGCGGTCGCCCCGGAGAAATAGTGCAGGTGCGTCGGAGGGTGAATCATCCGCCACTTCTTGCCCCGGAAGCGGGCCATCCACGCACCGATATCTCCCGTCGTGGCGAAGAACCAGCCTCCAGGAGGGAGGAGGTCATACACCTTCTGGACGAACTGTTCCGGGTGGGAGAGATGTTCAATCGTGTCCCACATGCAGTAGACGTCGTGGGCACCGGCGGGAATATCGGCGGTCAGGAAGTCGCCAAACTTCGCGTTCTGGTGAAGGGATTCGGCGGCGTATTTGACCGGTTCCTCGCAGATATCCATGCCGCAGGCGGGAATATTTTCGCGAGTCAGAAGTTCCAGCCAGAGGCCGTAGGCACAGCCGATTTCGAAGACTGATTTGGGACGTCCCGCATGACGGATGAGCATGTCATAGCGGCGGCGGAAATTCCGGACGTGGACGTCACGGTCGCCCAGGTAGTCGCCGTACTCCCCGCCCGAGAAATAGGTCTCGTCGTAGAGATCATTGATGACGGGGTTATCGAGATCGAGGTCCGCACGGACGTAATCGCAGTGGCGGCATTTAAGGAGAATGTCGAAATGCCGTTCCCACGCGGTGGCCCCGCAGACAATGCACTCCTCATTGGGACGGATCGCCTGCGGTTCATCCGTGGGAGTGTTGGCGGCGGAAAGGGGGGGCAGTTCTGACATCGGTTCTATTCTAGAGGAGTCTCAGGAAATGTCGCGACCCTGGTTGTCGTGGGTGCGGAGCAGGTAGATCGGGCGGCCTTTGGCTTCTTCATAGACCCGGGCGAGGTATTCGCCGATCAGTCCGGTAAACGTCAACTGGACGCCGCCGAGGATCAGGATGACGCAGATCAGGGACGGCCAGCCGCTTTCGATCCACTTGGGAGCGAAAATGGCGGCGAGGATGACGTAGACAAGATACAACCCGGCGGCCGCGGTGATAAACAGGCCGATCTGGGTCGCCAGCCGCAGAGGGACGGCGGAATTCGAGAACGCAGCTGTCAGGGCGAGGGCGAGGGATTTCCGGAACGTGTATTTTGCTTCTCCGGCTGCGCGCGGAGGGGCTTCGAACTCGATGAATTTCCGGTTAAAGCCGAGCCAGGAGATCATCCCCCGGAGGAAACGGTGTCGCTCCGGCATCTTGAGCAGCGCGGCATGCGCCTCGCGGGACATCATGCAGAAGTCCGCCACGCCGGGAGCGATCGGGACTTCCGAACAGAGGTTGATGACCCGGTAGAAGGCGGTGGAACTGAAGTTCTTCAGGAAGCTGGCGTTCTGCGTACTCGTGCGAACCATCGAGACGATATCCGCTCCCTCCTTCCACTTCTCCAGCATCTTGGGGATAAATTCGGGAGGATGCTGAAGATCAGAATCCATGACGACGATGAGGTCCGCGTCGGCGGCATCGAGACCTGCGGAGAGGGCGATCTGATGGCCGAAATTGCGGGAAAGAGCCAGGAACTTGACGCAGGGATCGGCGGCCCGGATGCGGGCCAGGCACTCAAGAGTGTTGTCGCGGCTGCCATCGTCGACGAAGAGGATCTGGTGCTCGTAACCGGAGAGGCTGTCGAGGACGGACTTCAGGGCCTTGTAGAAGATGTCGATGCAGTCGGATTCGTTATAGCAGGGGACCACGACGCAGATTCTGGGGGGGCGAACCGGTTCGACACCTGACACGAGATCACCCTTGGGGAATGTGGCCTGGAGATATGTGAAAAACTATCTTCCCCTCCCCGGACACGCATTGTCAAGCGGCGGAACGGCGGGGGTTGGCAGCGGCAAATTCCCCCAGCGAGCGGTATGATTGGACCGATCAATCAGGCTGTGACGACGCAAAAAAGAGAGGTTTTAAGGGACCGGGATGCAAACGGGGATCTGGCTGATCGACTTCTGGACGTGGCAGGTGATCTACAGCGATCGAACCCTGCTCGCGTTGTGTCGCGCAGCCATCTGGTATGCCCTGTTTTTTGCGGTGCTGCTTGTCCCGAGCGTGAGGGTCTATGGACGGCGGTTTGCGGCACAGCATGGTGTGGTATTGTGGATTGCCTCGCTCGCACTCGCGGTGGTGATGGCCTCCCTGTGGCTGTGGCCGTTGGCGCGGATCGAGTGGGGCATGACCGACGACCACGAATGGTTGCGGTATCTGGATCCGGACAACCATTTCTCGACGCAGAGTTTCGTGGAGGGGCTTAAAAATCACGCGGAGCTGGGGGGCTGTTTCAAGCCCGAGAAAAACATCGCGCGGTTCCGACCGGCGTATTACGGCATGAAATATTTCGAACTCTGGTTCTGGGACGGCAGAGCATCGGGGTTCGGCCTGGACCGGATCGCGTGCATGGCGTTTTTCCTGTGGGGAATGCAGCGGACGCTGCAGAACTTCACCGATCCGCTTTTCGCGTGGCTGATGACGTTGTCGTTGCCGCTGTTTCCCGGAGGGGTGGATATCTGGACGCGATTGGGGCCCTCGGAGGCACAGGGGGCAGTAGGGCTGGCGCTGTTCGGGATCGGGTTCAGTCAGGCGTGGATGTTCGCAGAGCGGATGCGGAGGGAATCCCTCTGGAAACGGTTGCTCCCTTGGGTATGGATGGCACTGGGAGCGGCATTCAGTTTTCTGTCGAAAGAGAATTTCCTGATTGTCATGCTCCCCTGGGGTGTGCTGGTACTCCGGGAGTTATGGCATCGACGAATTCCCTGGCCGGGGCATGTGGTGAATGCGTTGCTGGTCGCCGCAGCGGTGGCGCTGGTGGGAATCCTGAAATTCAAACTGAACCTGATGAAGAACCGGACGATTTACGGAGTCTCGGTGCAGACCCCCGCTTTGTTGTCGCTGGTGGGCCAAGGTCTCTGCGCGTTCTTATGTTCATGGCAGGGGTTGGTCTGTCTGGCGGGGACGGCGGTTGTGTTGTGGCTGATTCGGCGCGGCGTGAAAACGAACTGCCTGACGACGAGAACTGCGCAACGGATGGTGCTGGACATCGTGATCGCGTGGGGGTTGGCGGGGGGGTTGTATCTGTCGCAGTACGTGTTTTACGCGGGGGATCTGAACTGGAAGGATGGGAATCCGCGGTACGGATTTCCCGCGGAATTCAGTTGGTATTGGGCTGCGGCGGCGGTGGTCTATCGCCTGACGAGCAATGCGAATCTCCGCCGATGTGCCACGTCACGGCAGCGTTTGAACTGGTGGCGGGTGGCGTTCCTGGTGGCGTTTCTGCCGGGGATTGTGATCGGACCGCACAGCCTGGCGGCATTGACGCGAGAACGGGTGGAAAAGACACAACTGACGCATGCATTCTTCCAGAAACTGGCGGAAGAATGCCGTAAGGATCCGGGCAGGCCGGTGATTGTCGAAGTCTCGCATCCCCTCTACTATGAGCAGGTCTGCCTGGGTGTTCCGTCGCAGTACCGTTATGCAGGGATCACGAATCCACGGTTCCTGGATTTTCAGAAGCCCGGTCCGAATCCGGTGCCTCCGATGCGTCCGCTGTTCGAAAAGCTGATTCCGACGCTGGAGAACGCCAGCCGGAACGGAGACTTCGGGTATCAACCGTTTAAGCCGGAAGACTTCAAGCACAAGCAACCGCTGGTGATCAGCATTGATTCGAAAACCGCACGGAACGGTGGCGAGTTTTTGGGGCCGGTTCCCTGGAAATGATTCATGATCTCGATAACTAGCAGGGAAACTGACTGATGGTGACCGGGATTCGTCCACTGGATGCGGTCGTGGCGGAATGGGCGTGGGGGGATTACACGCCACTCAGTCTGCTGCGCGCGGGATGCTGGTGGCTGCTGTTCCTGGTGGCGATCGCGTGTCCGGGGTGGCGGATCCGGGGGCGGCGTTGGGCGGAGCGACATCCGGGTTGGTCGCTGAGTTTGTCATTCCTGTGGGCGCTCGGGCTGGGGTTTCTGTTGTTCTGGCCGTTGGCTTCGATTGAGTGGGGGCTGACGGACGATTTCGAGTGGTCCAGTCTCGCGGAGCCGGATGGTTCGTTCCCGACGTCGAAAATGCTGGAACGGGCGCGGACGCACTGGGAACTGGGAGGGGCGCTCAACACGCGGGGAAATCTGGCCCGGTTCCGGCCGGTGTATTACGTCAGCAAGCTGCTGGAACTCCGTTTCTGGGGAGACCATCCGCACGGATTCGGGTTCGACCGGATTCTGTGCCTGGTGATCTTTCTATGGGGTTTCCAGCGGACAGTGCAGACATTTACTGACCCGTTGTTCGGGGCACTGGTCACAACGTCGCTCCTGGTGTTTCCGTGCGGGTATGACATCTGGCCCCGGCTGGGCCCCTCCGAAGCCCAGGCGGCGGTGGGATTCGCACTGTTCGGGATGGGGTTCAGCCAGCTATGGCGGCATCCACGGCTGGCGACGCAACCTGCCACCTGGAAAACCACCCTCCCCTGGCTGGTGATGGCGGTTGGAGGAATCGGGGCATTCGGGTCGAAGGAAAACTTCGTGATCCTGATCGTTCCGGCAGGGCTGCTGGCAATGCGGGAGTTGTGGAAAAAACGCCCCCTCGGCTGGGCAGGTTACGGGTCGCTCGTAACGATGTTCTTGTTCTGGGGAATCATGGCAGCGATTCTGAAGTTCAAGTTGTCACTCAAGCAATACCAGACGATTTACGGAAGCTCGGTCCGGGCGGAGAAACTGTCGGTGATGGTGCTGCATGGCTGCCGTAACTTCTTTGTGTCGGGGTGGGGAGTGACGCTGCTCGCGTTTTAGGGATTGGCGTTCCTGGCGTTCTGCTGCATGCCGCGCGTAAAAAAGGGAATCGCGGAGTGCTGCTGCAAGTTGTGTGCGAAAGTCTGATCGGGGTTGTCATCGGATTTACCTTTTACCTGTCGCAATATGTGTTTTATTCGGGGAACCTGTACGAACGGTACGGATTCCCGGCGGAATACACGTGGTTCCTGGTGATCGCAGGGCTGACATACCGCTTCACCAAACGGCCGTTTTTGAGTCCGTGGAGCAGCCCACGCGGACGCGCAGTGGCACGGCGGTTCGCGTACACAATCGCATTTCTGCCGGCGATCCTGTGCGGGCCGCATCACGTGGCCGTGGATGCAAAAACCCGGATTGAGGATACGCAGACGCTGAAGCGGTTCGTGGACCGGGTGGCGGAGATCTGCAAGAAAGATCCCACGCGACCGGTCGTGATCGAAGCGGTCAACCCCTACAGTTGCGAGCAGGCGCTGCAGGGGTTCCCGAAGGCGCTCCGGCATGCGCAGGTGACGAATCCGTTTTATCACCGCTTTACAGCACCAGACGAAGCCGCCACGAAAAAGATTCTCCCCTACTTCCAGGCGTGTATCCCGGTGATGGTGGATGTCTCCAAAAACGGGGGGTATGGGTTCCTGGCGTGGCCGAAGGATGAAAAGCAGGTACTGGGGAAGGCCGTGATCATCACGATGGATGCGGACCAGCCTCAAACGGCCGGAGAATTCGCGGGCCGCGTGCCGTGGAAATGGTGAGGAATACTCATTTTCGTGTGTTCCAGGTTGCGAAGGCGCCTTGGACGGCCGAGTAAGCGGCGGTGTGGAAGATCTTGTCGAAAGAATCGACGTCGTGAAAGAAAAAGCGATCGATCAGGATATCCCATTGATCGAGATTCACGTTCGCATCTGCAGCCCACTGGCGAATTCCTTCGACGGCGGCCTCAGCACTGGAGGCGAGATCCTCCGGTTGGGAATGCAGTTCTCCTGTGTGATATTTTGTCAGGAGGACTTCGATCTTTCCTCCCGATGATCGAGGAGAGATCGTGACTGTTACTCCGCCCACGCGTTCCCCTTTGGGGAATTGTTTAACGACGTAGGACGAGCCGAATGCTCTATCTCCCATGGCACTTCATGACGATGCCCAGATTCGAAGTGATGCCACGCGCAACGGCCCCTTCTCCCAAGACGGGAGAAGGGCTTCGAAAAGGCTGTGCCTTTAGGCGAATTCGGTGAGGCCGGGGAGTGCGACGGGGGGAACGGGAATCGACGCCCACTCGTACTTGGCGGGAGTGAGGTCCTCCTTGGAGTTCATCGCCATCTCCCAGGTGATCTCCTTGCCGGTGTAGCAGGCCATGCGTCCCATGATGCCGAGCATCGTGCTCTTGGTCATGTAGTCGCCGTTGTTGATCGGCGCCCCCTTGCGGATGCTGGCGAAGAGTTCATCGTGCTCGGTCTGGTACATGTTGTTGCCGGGGCCGTCGTACTTCCAGAGCTTTTCCCCCTTGATCTTGTGCTTGAAGACGTCGCAAACCCCCTTGGTCCCGAAGACGTGGTCCGAGACGTCGACGGCACAACCATCCTGTTGACGGCAGGAGGCGAAGCCCTTGACGCCGTTGGGGTATTCATAAACCACGCTCATGTGGTCGAACACGTTGCCGTATTCCGGAGAGGTGCGGACCTGGCGACCGCCGAGGCCCACGCATTTGACCGGGGTAACGTCCTTCATGGCCCACGCCATCTTGTCGAGGCTGTGGACGTGCTGCTCGACGTTGAAGTCGCCGGAGAGCCAGGTGAAGTAGAGCCAGTTGCGGACCTGCCATTCCATGTCGCTCCACTCGGGCTTGCGGGGCTTCATCCACAGACCCTGGGTGTTGTAACTGACCTGAATGGTGACGATGTCGCCGATGCCTCCCTGATGAATCTGGTCGAAGGTGGCGCGCATGCCGTTGTCGTACCGCCAACAGAGGCCGGAGACGAGGGAGAGCTTTTTCTCCTGGGCCTTCTTGCAGGTTTCGATGACCGAGCGGACGCCGGGGGCATCCACGGCCACCGGTTTTTCGCAGAAGATGTGCTTATCCTTCTGGACAGCATAATCGAGGTGAGCCGGGCGGAAGTGCGGGGGAGAGCAGAGGAGAACCACGTCCACTCCGCTGTCGATGACCTGCTTATAGGCATCGAATCCGGTGAAGCAGTGGGCGGAATCCGCGGTCACCCGTCCCGCGATGGCACCATCCTTCTTCAGGTTGGCGATGCTCTTCTCAATCTGATCGGGGAACGTGTCGCCGAAGGCGATGAGCTGTGTATTGGGGTCCGCCTTCAACGCCTGCGTCGCGGCACCGGTCCCACGTCCGCCGCAGCCGATAAGGCCTACCTTGAGGATGTCGCTCCCGGCGGCGTGAACAGAGGAATGCAGCGCGAGGTTACTCGCCAGAGCACTCCCCACGGTCAAGGCTCCGGTGCGGAGGAAATCACGGCGGCTGGGTTGATTCGAAAAGGGCTGAGCCATGGGACGGACTCCGTTAGCTGAGTTTTTTAGTTCAGTTTGTGTTTAAAGATTTCTCAGAGACATTTGTGCCGCCCCTCACCCTGCCCTCTCCCTCGGGGAGGAGAGGGTGGAAGGAGCTATGCGTTAAAAATGCGGTCCATGCGGGCGGAGATATCGGCGAGGACATCTTTACCTCCTCCACCCACTTCGGCTGTGGCCCAGCCGTTGTAACCGACGTCGGCGAGGGCCTTCATGATTTCGTGCCAGTTCTCGTCCCCATCGCCGATCTTGACCCACTTCTTGTCGTGGCTGTACCCCTTGAAGTCGAACTTGAACATCCGCGGCCCGAGCTTGCGGATCCAGACTTCGGAGGGAACCTTGTACTTCAGCATGTTGCTGCAGTCGAAGTAGGCTCCCACGGTGGGAGACTTGAAGTCATCGACGTATTGGACGAGTTGTTCGGGGCTGGTGATGAAGTCGTTCCAGACGACTTCGATGGCGATCTTGACGCCAAGCTCCTCAGCCAGCGGGATCGCCTTTTTGATCTGTTCCTGGGAGCGGGCGTAGACCTGCTCGTAGTTTTCGGTTTTGGGATCGGAGACCTTGCCGGGGACGATCAGGACGGTCGTACCGCCGTAGTACTTGCAGTCTCGCAGGGCCGTTTCCATCCCTTCCAGTCCCTGCTGGCGGATCTTGGGATCGGGGTCCGAGAGGCGGATCTTCCAGTGGATGGAATCGACGACGCCGTGGACGAGGATGCCCGTGGATTTCACCGCGGCGACCACTTCGTCCCGGTTGATGCCACTGGGGCTGTCCATTTCGACCCCTTCAAATCCGAGGGACTTGATGAGGTTGAACTTCTCCTCGACGGAACCCTGGATACCGATCATCCCGAACTTGACCGCTTTTTTGAGCTGTGGTCGTTTTTGGGGGGGGCGGCTGTCATCAGCAAGAAGAGCGGGCAGCCCCCCTGCCCCGATCAGGCCGGCAGTGGCGAGGGATGTGCGGAGGAATTCGCGACGTTGAAACGGCATCGGCAGCCCCTCAGGTATGCGGTGAGGTCAGGGTGGGACTCATGAAGCAGGGTTTCATTATCCCGGACAAAAGAGGCAGGGTCAATCTGACAGAGGGAAAACCCGAACCTTCCCGACGAGATTCAAGTCCTTCCCACGACTGGAGATCGCCTCCCAAGGGTGATAGGATTGAGGAACCGGAACAGGAAACAGGCATGATCTTTCTCGTCGATAATTACGACTCGTTTACGTACAACCTGGTGCAGCGACTGGGAGAAATCGACGCACAACTCGATATCCGGGTGGCGCGGAATGACCAGACCTCGCTGGCGGAGATCCGGGCGTTGAAGCCGGAGCGGATCATCGTCTCCCCCGGTCCTTGTACCCCTTCCGAAGCGGGGATTTCCAAAGCGGTGATCAAGGAGTTTTCGCCGACCGTGCCGATCCTGGGGGTGTGCCTGGGGCACCAGTGCATGGGGGAAGTGTTCGACCTGCCCGTGGTGCGGGCGCCGCGACTGATGCACGGAAAGGTTTCCGCGATTCATCACGACGGCAAGGGGCTGTTCGCGGGGTTGCCGAATCCTTTCACGGCCACGCGGTATCACAGCCTCTGTGTGCCGTTTGAAGCGGTGCAGGACAAGCTGGTGATTACCGCCTGGACGGAAGACCCCGGGATCGCGAAAGAAGTCATGGGGCTGCGCCATCCAA
This sequence comes from Planctomycetales bacterium, assembly GCA_046349635.1. GTDB lineage: Bacteria > Planctomycetota > Planctomycetia > Planctomycetales > Planctomycetaceae > JAXMBX01. The sequence goes on along the minus strand of JAXMBX010000001.1, from coordinate 141,244 downwards.
AGTATCCGCTGCACGGCGTGCAATTCCATCCGGAGAGCTTTCTCACGGAGGGGGGCATCGAGATGCTGAAGAATTTTCTGGCAATGCCGGCGGCGAAGTGGTGAGCCGCTTGAGTAGCCGGATCTGGATCAGGGGGTAAGCCCTTCGACCGAAGCAGGCGCAACCCGCTCTGGAGTCGGGGCAATTCCGAGTTGGCTAAGTTCCCGTTCCTGTGCCCGGATGTATTCCAGATACTGCTTGTCCAGTTCGGAATACGTGAGGCCGATCAGATCCTGCAGCGAATTGGGATTCTGACGGATGCGGTCCACCTGGCTGTAAATCTCGGAAATATGCTCGCAGAGGGCATCTCGATACAGGCCATCAGCGTAGTGCATGAAGAAATGCGTGAGACCGGCCGCCTGACTGTAGTTCATCGCCAGTTTTTCGGCGGTCTGAAACTGGTGCATTCCCATGGAGGTGAATTGATCGAGCGGGACGTAGTAGTTGGATTCCAGGCGGCGATACAGCGCGTTTTTGAAACGGATATAGTTCGGGTCTCCGACGACCACGCGATCGGCCTCGCGGCGATAGGACTCCATGTAACAGGCGATCCCCTCGACGATCCAGAAGTTCGCCTTCAAGGCGATCGGAGTGCGCGCGGGGCGGCTTTCGGTGAACATCTGGTGCGTGGCTTCGTGGATCAGGGTCGTGCGGACATCGACTTCGCCGGTGGGATCGTGAAAGGTGTACGAAGTGTGGGGATCGGTGAGATAGAGGCCGGTCGTGACCTCAATGTCCTGCGGAATCTTCCCCTTGAGTTCGCGGTTGTACTCGTCGCGAGTGTGGTAGAAGTGGACCTTGAAGACGTGGCCGGAATCACCGCCGGAGGCGTTGCCGTCGAGTTGGCGGAGCTGCTCCTGGGGAATGAAGAAGGCCCCGAAGATGCCGAAGAAGACGCGGTAGTAGTCTTCGAGTTCACGGGCCAGACGAACCCCATCCTCAAGGGAGTGATTGGTGCGGACGAGGAAGTGATCGGTCCGGATTTCCCAGGGATTGCGGCGGAAGTCCCGACGCTTCCGGGTTTCCTCATCGGCGGACATCCAGCGGCCTTCGCAGAACCGCTGGCCGGCCTCGTAACGCGCCAGGTATTCATTCGGAAGCCAGCCAAACTTGTCGGACCAGGTGTACCGCTTGCGACGCATCTTCGCGGCATAGTTGGTGAGCCATTGCCGCTCAACTTTCTGATAGCCCAGAACCCTGCGTGCGGCGAGGTGATCGGGGTCGAATTCCAGCGTTTCACGGATCAAATCGAAAGCCAGGCTGGAATGATCTTCGCGAGCGGCAGTGCGGGCGAGCGAAAAAACCTCTTTGGCATGATCCATGCGAAGGGCGTTCAAACGGATCCGCCAGGAGCGTTCGTCGCCCGAGAGTTTATCGGAGAGTGCAGGCTGAAAATCGGTCGGCCAGATGCGGGCCCGCAACTGCTCGTGATCGACGGGTGAGGCGAGCCGGCGAATTTCCGCGGCGGCGATGGCGTCGTTCTGGTCTTCACGTTCCTGGGCCAGTTCGGACACCTTTTTGACGAACTGGGCGTGGCGATCGGCCCGCTCCTTGATGAGGAGTTGCAGCTTGGCGCGACGCTGGGGAGTGATACGCGCCTGGGCCTGGAGTGACACCGGAGCGAGCGCAGCAACGAGGAACAGGATTCCCCAGAGAACGGGCCTGGTACTGGCCTGGACCATGCTGTGACTCGCCCAGAATTTCGATTGCGTGAAGCGCCCCGATACAGCCAATCATAGGCCAAGAGGGGACAGGCGGGAAGAGGATTCGGGACGGCGAAATCTGCCGAAATCACAGGGAATTTCCTGTTGATTCCAGCGAGGTTTCCGCGTTTATGCCTGTTTGGGCTTGAGAAAAAAAAAGAGACCGGCGAGGGGCCGGTCTCCGTAAGGTTCGTGATGAAATTTTCGTCAGCAACCTGACGCAATTCAGTCGGCAAAGGAGGCGTCAAAGGCGCGGGTCGAGGGCTGGAAGTCGAGGTTCTTGACGAACTGGCAGGCTTCCTTGGCCCCGTGTTCCCGGTCCATGCCGCTATCTTCCCATTCAACGGACAAAGGACCGGTGTACTTGACGGCATTGAGAGCCCGGATGATTTCCTCGAAGCGGACGCCGCCGCGGCCGACGCTGCGGAAGTCCCAGCCGCGGCGGGGATCGCCGAAGGAGAGATGGCTGCTGAGGATGCCGGTACGCCCGTTAAGAGTAACGGCAGAGTCCTTCATGTGGACGTGATAGATGCGGTCGGGGAAGCTGCGAATGAATTCGACCGGATCGATCCCCTGCCAAATGAGGTGGCTGGGATCGAAGTTGAAACCGAATTCCTCACGGCGTCCCAGGACATCGAGAGCCCGTTCGGCGGAGTAGATGTCAAACGCGATTTCGGTGGGATGCACTTCGAGAGCGAACTTGACGCCGCATTCCTGGAAAACATCAAGGATGGGATTCCAGAGTTCGGCGAGAAGGTCGAAACCCGCATCGATCATGGAGCGGGGAACGGGAGGGAAATCGTAAACGAGATGCCAGATGCTGGAACCGGTGAAACCGTTGACGACTCCGACGCCGAGCTTCTGGGCGGCGCGGGCGGTGTTCTTCATTTCTTCAATCGAACGTTTGCGAACGCCGACGGGATTGCCGTCACCCCAGACATAGTCGGGGAGGATGGCCTTGTGGCGCTGGTCGATGGGATCGAGAACCGCCTGGCCGACGAGGTGGTTGGAGATGGAGAAGAGCTGCAGGTCGTGCCGTTCGAGGAGGTCGCGCTTGCGGGCGCAATAGGTGTCATCGGAGAGGGCTTTGGCAACTTCGAAATGGTCCCCCCAGCAGGCGAGTTCGAGGCCGTCAAAACCGAATTCCTTGGCCTTTTTGCAGAGGACTTCGAGGGGGAGATCGGCCCATTGGCCGGTGCAAAGCGTCACGGGGCGTGCCATGTGAGAACCCTTTCCTGTCACTTATGAAGCGTGTGCGGGGTGCGTTGAGAGAGCTTGGGGAACAGTCCAAAGAGCGTAAAAGACGGCATTCGGACTGTCAACGAAGGGGAACACGCGGCCAAACTCCGCGGAGTTACTGGCCTTTCTGCCGGGCGGCGACGCGGGCTTCGTATTCCTTGAGGATGGTTTCAGGATCCTCGTCGAAGGCGGCTTTACAGCCGGAGCAACAGACCCAGTAGGACTTTCTCTTGTAGGAGACGCGGATGGTCCCCTCCCCGCCGGTAACGATGCACTCGCGGCCGGATTGTCCCTCGACGGCGAGGCGCGTCCCTTCACGCGTATATCCAATCTCCGCGACGCGCTGATAGTTCTCTCCACCGACAGGACGTTTTTCGAGCAGGATGAGGGTCCGTTTGTCGTTGAGGAGCGTCAACGTCAGGCGCTGTTCGGTCTGCTCCGATTTGGAAAGGAGAACAAGGCGCTCTTTCTCCTGCTTGCCCCGGAATTCCTGCTTGTCTCCGGAAGTGAGATCCGCCTGGAAAAGAAATTCCCCGGACTTGGGATCAGCGGTGAGTAGCCCCCCCTTGAAGAGTTTGCCATCCTCGACGGTGAGCTTGAGCCCCGGAGGCCGGTGCTTGAGATCCCAGACCCAGTTGGCGGTTTCGCGCCACGCCCCTTTATTCGAATTCCGGACAGGTTGGCCCGTACCCCGCCACCCGCCGACGACCTGCTGAATCGACTGCAGGAGACTGCGAACCTGGTGATTGGGGTCGCTGGGTTGGTCCGCCTTGGGTTTATCGGCAGCGAGGAGAGTCGCGACGCAGAGCAATAACAGGCAGGGGGCCCGAGATCGCATGAGGATACTCCAGTATGAGACGTTTCCCCCTCATCCTACCCTCTCCTTGGTGAAGAGAGGGTGAAAGAATTACTCCCCGGCGGTGAGTTTTTGAAAGAGGGCGAGGAGTTTCTTGGTCGTGGGACCCGGTTTGCCGTCGCCAATGGGGCGACCGTCCAGAGAAACGACAGGGACAATCTCGGCCGCGGTACCGGTCAGGAAACACTCGTCGGCGATGAAAATGTCGTGACGAACGAGGGTGCATTCCTGCACGGGAATCCCCGCGTCACGGGCGAGGCGCAGGACGGCATTGCGGGTGATCCCTTCCAGAATCCCGGCGTCGGTGGAGGGGGTCTTGAGAACCCCCTTCTGCATGATGAAGATGTTATCGCCGGTGCATTCCGCGACTTCCCCCTTGTGGTTGAGCATGAGGGCTTCCTCGCAACCGGCATCCGTCCCCTCGATGCGGGCGAGGATGTTGTTGAGGTAGTTCATGGACTTGATGCGCGGACTGAGGGCCGCCGAGTGATTGCGGATGGTGCTGGCCGTGACCAGTTTCAATCCCTCTTCATAAACGGCTTTGGGATAGAGGGTGATGGTGTCCGCGATGATGATGACCTGCGGATGTGAGGTCTTGCGGATGTCCAGCCCCAGCCCCCCTGCTCCACGGCTGACGACGAGGCGGACGTACCCTTCCTTGATGCCGTTGGCCTGGACGGTCTTTTCGACGGCGGTAGCCATTTCCACCGGGGAGATGGGGATGATCAGCCGGATGGCGCGGGCGCTTTCATACAGCCGGGCGACGTGTTCCTGCAGAAGAAACACCTTGCCGTGATAGACGCGGATCCCCTCGAAGACTCCATCGCCGTACAGAAACCCGTGGTCGAAGACGCTGACGACCGCCTGCTCCTTGGAAACCAGATTACCGTTAATGTAGACAGTGGCGGACATGAGGCCTTCCAGGGAATAATAGAGAGTCGGGAGCCAAATGGGAGCGAGGACCAGACGAGCCGCCCCCCACCGGCATGGAGAAAATGGTTCCCGAAACGGTGACACCTTGAACCCGGGCGGGGTTCAGGGAGCGTGCCTCTTCAGATTGGTGCGGAGGAAAGGATCAGGCGGCGCCGCGGAGCACCTGCAGCCGACCCTCTTCCAATCGCACAGTACGGTGAGCCTGTTTCGCGAGCACTTCATCATGCGTCACCATGATGATAGTCAGCTGCCGATCCTCGTTCAAGCTGGTGAGGAGGTCCATGATCTCCCGTCCGGTCCCCGAATCCAGGTTCCCGGTCGGTTCATCCGCGAGCAGGATTTCGGGGCGGCCCACGAGGGCCCGGGCGATGGCCGCCCGCTGCATTTCACCCCCGGAAAGTTCCGAGGGACGATGCTTCAAACGGTGTTCCAGACCGACTTTCGTGATCATCTCGCGGGCGGACTCGCTGAATTCCTTGCGACGTTTCCAGTACTCCCAGGTGGAGTAGCGGATCATCAGCGGGGAGAGGACGTTTTCGAGCAACGTTAATTCCGGAAGAAGATGGTAGAACTGGAAAATGAAACCGAAAACACGGTTGCGCAACTGATCGCGCGTGCGGCGGGGAAGGTCGTCAATCCGTTCGCCATCGAGACGGATTTCGCCGATGTCCGGCTGATCCAGAAGCCCCATCAGGTGCAGCAGAGTGCTCTTGCCGGAACCCGACTGGCCGATGATCGACAGGAACTCTCCCTTGCGAACTTCGACATCGACGCCGCGCAGCACGGGAACCTGGAGTTCCCCCTTGTGATAGGATTTTTCGACGGTGGCGGCGGTGAGATGAGCTTCGGGCATGGATACTACCTCAGCTTCCCTTTCGAACTGTGCATGCGTTTCGAATTCGGGCCAATTCAAACGGCTGGCGGTGTTTCGTGACATCCTGCAGACTCCCCCACACGGGCTTTCTCCGAATGTAGTTATTCGTAACGCAGGGACTTGACCGGGTGTAGCGAAGCGGCACGTCGGGCGGGCAGAATACTGGCGATGACGGCAATGGAAATTGCACCGAGAGCGACCCACACGACCATCATGGGTTCGATGTGAGTGGGGATCTCGGGGAAGTAATAAATGCGGCGGTCGAAGACCTTGCACCCGGTCAGGAACGAAATCCAGGACTCGATCCAGTTGATATTCCAGACGAACAGCAGCCCCAGCACGACTCCGACTCCGCTGCCGACCAGGCCGAGAGCGAGACCATACGACAGGAAGATGGTCAGGACGCCGCTGGAACTGGCACCGAGAGCCTTGAGGATGCCGATGTCGCGCGTCTTCTCGACCACGATCATGAAGAAGATGGCGAGGATGCCGAAACCGGCGACGGCGATGATCAGAAACAGGAGGACATTCAGGATGGAGGATTCCACGGCGACGGCGGCGAGGAGCGGCCCCTGCTTTTCTTCCCAGGTTTTGACGGAATAGAACGCCGGGGGAAAGATCCGCATCAGTCGCTGTTCGACTTCCTTGGCGTATTTGAAATCCTTCAGCTTGATCTGGATGGTCGAGTAGTAGCGTTGCTCCTTGCCGTTCGCATCCATCCCGCTCATCCCGCGGACATCCTGCAGAAACTTGATATCGCAGAAGGCGAGACTGGAGTCATATTCGCTCATGCCACTGCGGAAAAAATCGACGTAGGTCGCGTCAAAACTGACGGGAGTGGGCTGTTCCTGGGAGGCGTTGACGGTCGTAATTTTCACGTCGCTGCCCGGGGAGACCATCATGAAGGTCTTGTTCTTGCCGGTCTCGCGGTCGAGATGATCGAAGCTGATCAGGCCAATTCCAAGGATGAGGCGGCCGGGTCGCGGAGCGGCGAGTTCGTCGAGCGTAAGAGGCTTGCGGTCCTTCTGGGCCTCCGCAGTGAAAGGATCGTCAGCGACGTTGGTTCCGGCGGCCTCTTTCTTATCGGCGGATTTATCTTCCGTCTTTTCGGGCGGAGGATTGTGAGGCAACTCCTCCATTTCCTGCTTGGCGTTTTCGCGCCGCTCGGCCATCGCTTCGGCGGAAAGTTCCCAGTTCGGAGGAACATCCATGGTCCGGAGCGCCGGACGGATCACCTTGCCGTCCTCGGTTTCGGGTTGATAGCTGCCGAGATCCTCGACGAGACGACTGACCTTCGCCTTGGAGGGGGCATCAATCCCGATGAGGCTGATGGGGCGGGTGATGTTCTCGCCGCGGTACCGAAAGGTCATCATCCCGAAGCTCTCCACCGTGGGAGACATGGCGACAATGTATTCCCCGGCGACCTGGCGGATCCGTTCCATATCCCGTTCGGGATCGGGAACGCCACGCAGGCTGGTCGACTCGACGACCATATCAGCGAGGATGCCGTGCAGGCGATCCTTCATCTGGGTCGTGAAGCCGGACATCACGCTGTTCACCACGATCATGGTGGCGACGCCGAGCATCACGCTGATGATGCTCGCGAGCGCGATATAGCGGGTCCGAAGGTATCGGGTGCAAAGCAGAAGTTTGTACATACGCCAGTCCTTTGGCGAGATAAGTCGCAGAGAATCCGTTCAGACTATTTTTCTTCGTCGGCCGGTGGGCCGCCCCCTTCAATCTCCGGACGCAGAAGCGGGAAGTAGATGACGTCCCGGATGCTGCGGCTGTTGGTCAGGAGCATGATCAGACGATCGATGCCGATCCCCAGGCCTCCCGCCGGGGGCATGCCAACCTTGAGCGCCCGGACGAAATCATGGTCCATCTTGGCCATGGAATCTTCCGGGGGAAGCCCCGCGAGCTGCGTGCGGAAGAGTTCTTCCTGCAGGCGGGGATCGTTCAGTTCGGTGTATGCATTCGCCAGTTCCATCCCCTTCACGAACAGCTCGAAACGCTCGGCGATGCTGGGATCGCCGGCCTTGCGCTTGGTGAGGGGGCACATGGCGGAGGGGTAGTCGATGACGAAGACCGGGCCGACGAGAGCTTCCTCGACGGTCGCTTCGAAGACGTCGTTGATGATGACGTCGGGGTGCTTCCCTTCGATGGGGAGATGCAGCTTCTTCGCGACTGCGGCAACCGCGGCAGCGTCGTGCATCTCGCAGCCGGCATGTTCGCGGAACAGGTCGGCGTATTTCTTGCGCGGCCACGGAGGGGTGAAGTCAATCGTCTCGTCTCCCCACGGAATGACGAGGCTATCTCCAATGGCCTTCAAGGCATTGACGACGATCGCCTCGGTGAGTTCCATCATGGACTCATAATCGCCGTAGGCCTGGTAGAGTTCGATCATCGTGAATTCGGGATTGTGGGTGCTGTCGACCCCTTCATTCCGGAAGACACGACCGATTTCATAGACCCGTTCGACACCTCCGACCATCAGCCGCTTGAGGTGCAACTCCAAGGCGATGCGCAGATAAAGCTGGATGTCGAGGGCATTGTGATGGGTGATGAAGGGACGCGCGGCGGCACCACCGGCGATGGCGTGCAGGACCGGGGTTTCCGCCTCGACGAACTTCCGGTCGCGCAACGTCTGGCGGATCGAGTCGATGATCTTCGCCCGCTTGAGCATCCGTTCGAGAACGCCGGGGGTATAGATCAGATCGACATAGCGCTGACGAAGGAGAAGTTCGACATCCTTCGCGCCGTGAAATTTTTCGGGAGGCTGGGCGAGTGACTTCGTGAGGAACGTGACCTTGGTCACACCGATCGTGATTTCACCCGTCTGTGTCTTCTTGACGTGACCATCGATACCGACCAGGTCGGCGAGATCGACGCAGTTGATGAGTTCCCATTGCTCCTCGGAGAAGTCCGCCTTGGAACACATCAACTGGATGCGCCCGGTCATGTCCTGCAAGTGAAAGAACTTGAGCTTTCCCTTGTTGTTACGGAGCATGATGCGTCCGGCGACCCGGACGTCAGGACCGTTGATGCCGATTTCGTCCGGACAAAGGTCGCGGGCTTCGCCAATCGGTCGGTGACCGTCAAAGCGAGACCCCCACGGGTCGATACCAAGCTGCTCAATCTTCTGCAGCTTTTCCAGTCTCGCTGCTTCCAGGCGGTCAGGGGTGTCCAACGACATATTCATCCGGCGTTTCAAAGCCTCTCGGGGCTGTAATCGGGAAATTTGAAGTCGCAACTATGCGGAAAAACAGGGGGCAGGTCAATGGCAACCCCGCCCCCCCGACGGGCGACAGCAGTTGAGCAGTAGAAGAGTAGTGCAGGTGAAAGAAGTAATGCGAATCAAGCACCGATAGACCAACAACGCATTCCACGCAAATTCACCAAATCAACATTCTCTTCAGGCCGGGGATTTCGCACCGGTCGGTTTCAGCTTCGCAGCGGTCGCTTTTAAGAGGTCAAACATCAGGTCGAGTGACTTTTTGGCCTCCCCTTCGGTGATGGTAAGGGGGGGACTGATCCGGAGGACATTTCCTGCCAAAGCCCCCAGAAGATGGATGCCATCGCCACTCTGTCCACCCAGGTAACAGGCTTTGACGCACTCGGCGGCGACTTCGCGATCCGTCAGCTTGCCATAGGGAAGGCACTCGATGCCGAAGACCAGCCCTTCCCGTTCACCGCGAACCTTGCCAATGAGACCGGTTTCCTTCAGCCGCTCCAGTCCCTTCCAGAACATCGGGGAAATGGCGCGGGTATGGAGCAGGACTTCCGAGTTCTCGAATTCATCCAGAGTTGCGAGGACAGCCGCGCAGCTCAGAGGATTCGCACTCCAGGTGTCCGATGCTTCACCATATTTGAGGGATCCGAAGAGGGAACTGGTACCGACGGCGGCACTGACGGGAACGCCATTACCGAGACCTTTGCCGAGAACGACGATGTCGGGGTCGATGTTGTAGGCCTCGAAGGCATACATGCGCCCGCAACGGCCGAAGTTCGCCTGGACCTCGTCGAGAATGAAGACGATGTCATTCTCGCGGCAGAACTGGCGGAGGAGTTGCAGGTATTCGGCGGGGGGATGGTAGCTGCCCCCACCCCCGATATACGGTTCGGTGATGAGGCAATTCAATCTCGAACCAAATTCCTTTTTCAGGGCCTCCAGTTCGGCGCGGTATTTTGTGAGATCGAGGGATTCGCCGTGACGGGAACTGTCGTCGATTTCCTGCATCGGAAAACTGATGAACTTCACGCGGGGATCGCGGTCTTTGTCGGTTTCGCAGCCGGTGACAGCACCGGCGAGACCTTTCTTGCCGTGGAAACCGTAGCGCGTGGCGATGATGATATCCCGCTGCTCGTCCCGATGGAGGCAAGCCCACAGCGCCTTCTGGATTGCCTCGGAACCGGATGCGGCCCACATCACGCAATCCAGTTTCTTCCCCAGGGGGGAGGACTGGATGTTCTTGAGGACGCGTTCGACCGCCAGGGATTCAATCGGCGTAATGGCGTTATAGGCGGTCATGGTGACCGCCTCGACGTAGCCCCCTTCCGTCGATTCCGCCTTGAAAAACTCGGGCTTCCAGCCCATATAGGCGGAAAAACGGCGGAGCCACGAGCGAGGATTGTGCCCCAGGTTGGCGACCAGAACTCCCGAAGAAAAGTCGTACAGGCGGCGGCCTTCGGAGGTCCAGTGGTAAATGCCGGCGGATTTGGCGAGAACCGCCTGGCTGGGAGTAAACGTGCGCAACCCCTGCGGTTCATGGGCGGTGATGGAGGAACGGGTGGAATTGGAAAGGTTTTCGCCCGGATACTGGATCGGAGTTGCCATGCTGTGCCTGTGTGCAATGTCGGTGTGTCCCAGATACAAGAGCCTGCAATTCTAACAAGGTTCGGCCTGTTCCGCAGCGCGTGCGGGTGGAGCCTGACGGATGATCGACCAGCATTCCATGAGATTGCGGGCGGGGAGATTGAATTCGCTACCGTGCCGGAGAGTGTGAATCCTATAATCAACGGACTTTCTAACATCCCTTGTGGACTGACCTTTTCATGTCAGATTCTTCTCAACTCAATTCACAGTCACATCCCCACAGGGGAGCTCTGCTCCAGGAATCGAGCCGTTGGAACGAGGAAAAATACCGTATCCTGTTCGATTCGATTGACGAGGGTTTCTGCGTTGTGGAAATGATCTACGACGCCGAGGGAAAGCCGGCGGATTATCGATTCCTGGAGGTCAACCCCGCGTTCGAGAAGCATTCCCAGTTGCCCAACGCGGTCGGGAGGACTGTGCGGGAAATTCTGCCGACCGTGGAACCGAAGTGGTTCGAATTTTACGACAAGGTGGCCCGCACGGGAGAATCGGTGCGGTTTGAAAACTTCTCCCCCCGATTGAATCGCTGGTTTGACGTGTATGCCTTCCGGGCAGGCAAGGAGGGAGAGCGGAAGGTCGGATTGTTATTCAACGACATCACGAAACGGAAAGAGTCCGAAGAGCGGTTGCGCCGAGTCGCAGCGCTGGATGCATTCCGCGTTGAGCTGGACAATGTACTCCGTCCGCTGGCGGATCCCAACGTAATCCAGGCAGAGGCTTCGCGGTTACTCGGAGAACAGTTGCGCGCCAGTCGAGTGCTCTACGGGGAAATTCACGATTCCCTGTTCGTGATCCACCAGGACTATGCGGACGGGGTGGCGCATATGTCCGGGGAATATCGAATCGAGACCTTCGGGCCGAAGATGGTGGCCGCCGTCCGCGCGGGAGAAACGGTCTCGTCCCAAAACGTGGAAACGGATGAACGGTTAACGGACCAGGATCGCAAGGCGTACGTGGCGGGAAATGTCAACGCATTTGTCGGCGTGCCGCTCGTGAAAAATGGTGTGCTGGTGGCGGCGCTTGTCGTGCATTCCAAGACGGCACGGATCTGGACCGAGGTAGAAATCGCACTGATCGAAAAGACTGCTGAACGCACGTGGGGAGCGGTGGAACGGGCGAGGGCGGAAGAAGATCTGCGCCAGAACCAGGAAGAACGGGCACGGCAGCAGCGCCTGTACGAAGCCATCCTCACGAACACCCCGGACCTGGCGTACATTTTCGATCTGAATCATCGCTTCATCTACGCCAACGAGATCCTGCTGAGAATGTGGGGTAAAACCCGTGAGGAGGCGATCGGCAGGAACTGCCTCGAACTGGGTTACGAACCCTGGCATGCGGAAATGCATGATCGTGAAATCGACCAGGTGATTGCCACGAAACAGCCGATCCGGGGAGAGGTGCCGTTCTCGGGGACATTCGGGCGGCGGATCTACGATTATATTTTCGTGCCGGTATTCGGGCTGAACGGGGAAGTGGAGGCGGTCGCGGGGACGACCCGGGACGTCACCGACCGCAAGGAAGCGGATCACCGAAAGGACGAGTTCCTGGCGACACTGGCGCACGAGCTGAGAAATCCGCTCGCCCCGATCCGGAGTTCGATCAATATCCTGCAGATGTCGGGAAGTGATCCGGAAACAGTGGGACGGATCTGTGAGATGATTGAGCGGCAAGTCACTCACATGGTTCGGCTGGTGGATGACCTGATGGAAGTCTCGCGGATCACGCGCGGGATCATCGAACTGCAGCATGAGCAGACGGACCTGGCGACGATCGTCCGAAGCGCGGTGGATACGAGCCAGCCGATCATCGCGGAGTCGGCCCATCGGCTCTCCGTCTCCCTGCCGCAGGGACCGGTGCCGATTTATGGAGACGGAGTACGATTAGCCCAGGTGATTTCCAACCTGTTGAACAACGCCGCGAAATACACCGACCGGGGAGGACAGATCGGGCTTTCGGCAGAACGCGAGGACAACGAACTGGTGATCCGCGTGCGTGATAACGGCATTGGCATTCCCGCGGAAAAGTTACCGTTCGTGTTTGACATGTTCATGCAGGTGGATCGCTCGAATCGGCGGGCACAGGGGGGATTGGGGATTGGACTGACGCTGGTGAAGCGGCTGGTGGAAATGCACGAAGGCTCGATCACTGTAGAAAGCGACGGACCGGGGCAAGGGAGCGAATTCATCGTGCGGCTCCCCCTGACGATCATCGATCCGGAAGAGAGGGAACCGGACGCCGAAAACCCCCCAGTAGTATCGAATGGAAAACGGCGCGTGCTGGTGGTGGATGACAACCGTGACGCCGCCACAACTCTGGGAATGCTGATGAAGGCATTGGGCTCGGAAGTGCAGACCGCCAATGACGGGCCGACCGCCCTGTCCATTATGGAGAGCTTTCGACCGGACCTGGTGCTGCTCGATATCGGGATGCCACAGATGGACGGCTACGAGGTGGCCCGCCGAATCCGCCAGCGCCCGGAATTCGAAAAGATCCAACTGGCGGCATTGACCGGATGGGGGCAGGATTCAGACCGGGAGCGAACGCGCGAGGCCGGGTTCAATCACCATCTCGTGAAACCGGCGGGAATCCAGGAGTTGCAGGGCCTGCTGGGACAATGATCCGCCGAGAGAGTTAGACCTGCCCCGAATAGAGAACTTCGGGCTTCGCATCGCCGGAACGGTAGAGGACGAGGCCGCCGCGCGGATCGTTGACCCGGACCACGGCATCGGGATGCCCGGCGACATGAGCGGCGAGGATCGCTTCGAGCGCCTGCACCGCGGCAACCGTCTGGCGATCGGCGGAGAGATCATTGTATGCCAGTTGCTGGATCTGCTTGAGGCGCGCCGGACGCTCGCTGGCGGGTCCGGCATGTTCGACGTGCGCCACTTCGCGGACGAACCGTTCCAGGACTTCGATGCCATAGCCCCGCTGGGAGCGTTCTCCCCACGGCTCCAGAAACGTGCCGTTGTAGTGGTTGTTCATCGTAGTCTTGAGCGTAAGAGGAGTACGCCCTTCGACAGTACACTCCACGCCGCGCTTCCGGGAATGGCCGTTCCAGATGCCGTTGTCGAAGCGAAACTGGACTTCCTGCTCGACATAACCGGGGAAATTGTCGGGAGTAACCCAGGAGGTGTGGATGTCGAACGCAGCGTCGCGCCCTGAGGGATATTCATAGACCATCCGCATTTGGCAACTGTCCCAGGTGGGGCCCTGCTTATCGCCGACGAGGCCCCGCTGCCCGGTCGCGGTAATCGTCTTCAGTTTTCCGCCAAACGTGAAGTCGATGAGCTTGATGTAATGGACGGCCACATAGGTTCCAGGATTTCTCCCCGTGATCCATTCGGCGAACTGCGAGCCAGAAATGGATTTCGGCTCCAGAAGGGAACAGTAGCCGTTGTTGACGTGAGTGAGGACATTGTCCGCGACGAGAGTCCGCAGCTTCTTGTGGTCGGGGTCGAGCAGCTTGTGGTAGACGACTTTCGCGAGGAGTTGTTTTTCGGCAGCGAGTTTCACCAGGGCATCGAGCTGATCGAGCTGCAGGACCGAGGGCTTCTCGATGAGGACGTGCTTCCCCGCTTCCAGGGCGGCCCGGGCGGCGGCGAAGTGGCGGTCATCGGGACTGGCCACGCAGACGAAATCGACGCCCCCCGCGAGCATCTGCGCGAGGGCGTTGTCTCCTGCAAAACTTTGAAATGGGGTGATCTTCCCGGCGGCGAAGGCACGGTATTTCTCCGCGCGAGACCCCGTGCGGGTCGCGACGCCGGCGAGAGGCACCTGGATGACGCCGAACGACGGGTCATACAGCCCCGTCTGGTGAACTTTTTCGAAGAAGGGGCGATAGGTCTCGTCGAAAATCATCCCCATGCCGACCATGCCGGCACGCAATGTCTTGTCTGCCACGTTGAAGTTCCTGCTGAGAGGCGGTGTTAGTCTGGGGCCATGATAGCGGAGGGAAGCCGGAAGCCGCAAATTGGCCCGGTTTCGTCTTTCGGATCGGGAGAGAGCGTTTTAGAATGAGGAAGCCTCGCACGAACTCCCTACCCCCTCCCCTCCCTCAGAACGCGAAGACGCGATGACCTCCTCCGACTCCCATAACCATCGCCACGCCGCAAATGCATTTGCCGGTTGGCAGCCTCGGACGCGCGAGGGACTGGTGTGCGTCGATCGGCGGGGGATGCTCAAGGCGGGACTGGCCGGGATCGCCGGGCTGTCGCTGGCGGATCTGTTCCGGGCACAGGCGGCGAAGGTTTCCGCGGGTGAGGTGCCGCTCAATCAGCGGAGCGTGATCCTGCTCTGGATGACCGGCGGCCCCAGCCACATCGATATGTGGGATCCCAAGCCGGATGCCCCTAAAGAAATTCGGGGACCGTTCAATACAATCAGCACTGCCCTGCCGGGAGTCGCGATCTGCGAGCACATGCCCAGGCACGCCGCGATGCTCAACAAGTTCACGCTCATCCGGTCCATCGACGCGCGGGAGAGCAACCACGAGCCGAATATGGTGATGCAGACGGGGAACCGGGAAGCGGAACCTCGTTTGAATCCGCTGGGGCACATGTACCCGGCCATCGGCGCAGTCGTGTCAAAGTTCCGAGGTGCAGAACGACCGGGGATTCCCGCTTACGCCGCGACAATGCGGGACAAATCGCATCTGGCGTGGGGCGGTTGGCTCGGAAAAGAATTCGATCCGTTCATTCTGAACCAGAGCAGCGGCGCATTTCAGTTGCCGAAACAGTTGTCCCTGGCGCGACTGGCGGATCGGCAGACCCTGCTCAAGGATTTCGACGGCCTGCGGAAAGATCTGGACCGATCCGGGTCGATGCAATCGCTGGATGTCTTCAGCAAGCAGGCGGTCGAACTGGTGACCGGAAAGAAGGCGCGGGAGGCGTTCGACATTTCCCGCGAGAGTGACGCCACACGGGAACGGTACACGAATCATCCCTGGTGCCAGCAGGCACTCCTCGCACGCAGACTGGTGGAAGCGGGGGTGGCCTTCGTGACGCTGGACCTGAGTCACCACTCCGCCTCGGGAACATGGGACACGCACGGGGACGACATTCCCCCCTACGGCGGGATCCAGAGCGGTTTGAAGCCCCTGTTGCCGGTGTTTGACCATCTCATCACGACGCTGGTCAGCGATCTGGAAGAACGGGGTCTGCTCGACAAAACGCTCGTCGTAGCGATGGGAGAATTCGGGCGTTCCCCCCGGATGTCCCAATTCGATGGGCGGAACCACTGGCCGGATGCGATGACCATCTGCCTGGCTGGTGGCGGGATGAAACATGGCCAGGTCATCGGCTCGAGCGAACGGGACGGCGGCAAGCCGAAAGACCGCCCCGTGACGCCTGCCGAAATCGCAGCGACGATCTACCAGTACATGGGTGTGCCGCTGGATTGGGCCTATCTGGACAGCCGCGGCCGCCCCCGCCTGATCGTCGAAGAAAACGCCCGCCCCATCGGGGACCTGGTATAGGGGACGAACTTCCTCGCCTGTAGAGGAGCGTCCTCATTTGACGGGGAGTTTCGCCGCTTCTTGCTGCCTTCAGGAGACTTAAACTGTGGGACTTGATGGGACAATTCAACGCTCTGACGGGGAGCCTCTCGGAGAGCTCGCTGATGTGCAACGCATCTTGATCGCGTCATTTCCCAATAGCGTTTTTGGTCTAATGCCAAGCGGAGAGGAAAAGATTCGAGAAGCGGAGTCCCGAGGCATCATTTTCCCTGACATCATTCGCAAACATCTCGAATCGTCCCCCGCCCATTTCGGTGGCACTTATGAGGGACCAGATTTCTCGGTGGAATTTGACCTTGGAAGCACCGCTGTTGTGCAAAACATATACGTGACTTTGAGTGGAATGACTCAAGCCTCCGAACCAATGTTTCAACTGCTGGAATCGCAATACGGGTGGATCTCAACTTTCCCCTGATCAACTCGCAGACACTAGATTTTCACGGCACTTCCAGTTTGCAGGTGTTGCTGTTCGGGTCATAGATCCCCAGCGCGCGGAAGATTTCCTTGGCGAACTCCCGATGGCCGTAGACGCCCGGGTGGATGCTCTTGTCCTCGATCCAAGGGAGAAGCTGTTCCTGGTCCGGTTTGGCTTCGGACCAGTGCTTCCAGTGATCGACCAAGCCTGCTTTCGTCTCCGCGGCCACTTCGCGGACGATCTGGGCATAATTCGGCAGGTCGGCCCGGGACTGGCTGTTCTTGATGTAGACAGTGTTCGGAGTATTCAACAGCGGAATCGCCCCGCTCCCCTGCACCCTCTTGGTGATCTCTGTCAGGTTCTTGCGGAAAGTATCCCGCCCCTGGGGACCACCACCGCAGTCGTTCATCCCCAGCATCACTGAGACGACATGCGGACGGAACTGGAGGATCCGCCAGTCGATGTCCTTGAGTGTCCCGCCGGTCGTATCGCCGCTGATGCCGGTGTTGATGACAATGTCCCGCACCCGCTTGAGTTCCCAGCGAACCCGTTCGGCGAAATGTTCCGGATAGCTCCGCCAGCCATACGTGTGCAGCGCCCCGTGCGTGATGCTGTCACCGGTGATGAGCCAGATGACGGGATCGGGTTGCTTCAGCAGAGCCTGAATCCCCGCCAGGCCGGAGTGAGGATCGAGATTGCGTTTTTTTTGAGCGCATCCGCAGCGGAGGCGGTGGAAGATGTCACGAAACAGGCTCCGGCGATCAGGCAGAGTGCTGGAGAAATTCTCGGCGGGAGTCGGACATGATGAGACCTTTCGCGTCTGGAGTGTGGAGGAGTGCATCTTACGAAGTTTTGCGGGAGGGTCCAGAAAATTAGAGAAATCGTACGCTTGGTTTGATACGCTGAGACGATCCCTTTTCCATATCGTCGAACGTTCAGGAGAGCCTCATGCGCCTCGCCCGTTTTTTCCTCTTTGTCGCCGTGGTGTCATCCGCCGTCTCCTTCCTTCAGGCCGATGAGAAAGACGGGCGACTGGATATTTACTTCATCGACGTGGAAGGGGGAGCGGCCACGTTCTTCGTCACGCCGACGGGTGAGTCGATGCTGGTGGACTCCGGCTACCCAGACAACAACGGGCGGGATCGGGACCGGATTCTGAAAGTGGTGAAGAACGTCGCGGGACGGAAGCAGATCGACCACGCCGTCGTGACGCACTGGCATCTGGACCACTTCGGGAATCACGCGGCGTTAAGTACGGTGATTCCGATCAAGACGTTCTGGGACCGGGGAATTCCGGACCAGTTGCAAGAAGATCCCAAGTTCCCGGAGAAGGCCGGATTGTACCGCGCTGCGGCACAGAACCGTTCCCGGACGCTGGTAGCGGGTTACTACATGAAACTGAATTCCGGGAAAACACCCCTGAAGATCCAGGTGGTGACGGCGAGCGGCGAGGTAGTCCCCAACATCGGCGAGCCGAATCCCTTCGCGGCTGAAAACAAGCCCCAGCCGGAGGACACCAGCGATAACGCCAAAAGCATCAGTTTTCTGCTGACCTTCGGAAAGTTCACGTTTCTGTGCTGCGGCGATCTGACCTGGAACGTGGAAGCGAAGCTGATGACGCCGAAGAATCCGCTGGGGAAGGTGGAGATGTTCATGGTCACGCATCACGGCCTGCCGGTGAGCAACAACCCCGTGCTGGTTAAGGCGATCGACCCGCACGTGGCGGTAATGTGCAATGGTCCCACCAAGGGAGGTCATCCCGAGACCCTGAAGACACTCAAGGAGTGTGAAGTCAATGGAGGCGCTCTATCAATTGCACCGGAACGTGGAATTGAAGCCGGGCGAGCAGACACCCGCGGAGTTCATCGCCAATCAGGAAGAAACCGCCGACTGCAAGGGGACGTTTATTAAGGCGTCCGTCGCACCCGGTGGCGAGAGCTACACCGTGCAGATCGGCCCGGAGGGGACGCCGAAGACGTACCAGACGAGGTAACCCGTCTCTCACCAATGCATGACGAAGCCACCGTCGACGTTGATCGTCTGGCCCGTAACATGGGCCGCGCGGTCGGATGTGAGGAACAGGACCATGTTCGCGATGTCCTCGGGGCGTTGCCATTTCTTGAGCGGAATCACATTGGCGACTTTGTCCCCTGCCCACTCCTCATAGGTCCGTTTCTTTTCCTCTGGCTGCTGATCGCACCACGCCTGCCAGACGCCCCGATTGAGAGGAGTCTGGACCATGCCGGGGCAGACGGTATTCACCCGGACGCCATGCGGGGCGAGATCTTTGGCGAGACATTGGGCGAAGTTGATGTTGGCGGCCTTGGAGGCGCTGTAGGGAGGATCGGTCTGTGACCCGATCTGTCCGGCGACAGAGGCAATGAAAACCATCGAGCCGGTTTTCCGTTCCGTCATGACCGGAGCGACCGCATGGGCAACGTGAACCATCCCCATGATGTTGACCTCCAGTGTCCGAGGCCAATCGTCGGGAGTGAGATTGGAGAACGGAAAACCGAATTTCCCCGAGCCGATCGCCGCACAGTGGACCAGGTGGTCCACAGAGCCGAGTTGTTGGAGCGTCTGCTGCAGTCCGTTCTGGACAGAGTCCGCTGAGGTGACATCCGTACGGATGCCGACAGCGCGGCCCTCTTTCCGGGCAAGTTCGGCGGCCACACCTGCCACCTGCGGGGAGAAATCCCACAGGGCAACCGAGGCTCCTTCGGCGAGGAAACCCTCGGCGACAGCCCTCCCAATGCCGCTCGCGCCGCCAGTGACGACTGCAGTAGAACCGGCGAGGTGGAGATCCATGTGGAGTTCTCGGTCTGGTTTCGAAATCGGGGTAGATCAAGACGTTAGCAGATTAAATCGGTGGACGCATCCAAGGCGGAAAGAGGCGGTGATCGCTGAGCAGCCACAGGGATGAAATCACCTTTAAAGTCGATTTCTCCTCACATATGCAACTCCCTCGGAAATACTGCTTGCGAGGCATAATAAAGTTGACTTAATCTCAAGAGTGGTCATTTGTTCGGGAAGATTCTGTCCACCTCGTTATCTCACTCCTCGGAGTGAACCCGTGGAGACGGAGTGATTCTCCGCACATGATTTCATGCTTGTCGCCCTCACCTGAGGTCGGGCCCACTCATCACTGCGTTCCCACAGCGAGAGAGTCCTCATGGTACGTACCGCATTTCACAACTGGCTGTTTGACCTGAAAATCCAAAACGCGTTTCAATGGCAGCGATCCTGTCCGTCGAAACAGATCCGAGTCCCGTCAGCGCGACGGCAGGGGCGAAACGACACGCCGCAAACCATCGACGTGCTCGAAGCACGGCAGATGCTGACGACCATCACCTGGAACGTCGACACGGACGGGTTCTGGGATGATCCGGCGAACTGGCTGTCGGACACCAACCAACAACGGGTTCCGAATTCCGGGGACACGGTCATCATCAACCGGGCGAGTGCAAACCCGACGATCATCGTGCGCGACAATCAGCAGATTGGCTCTCTCTCCAGCAGTGAAGCCATCACTGTGACCGGCGGAACATTGCGGATCGATGGCGGGGGAACGCAATCAGCTCTGCTGACGGTGAATGGAGGAAACGTTGAAGCGGAGGGGGGAGCTCCGCTGGCGCTGACGGGGAACACCTCATTCGTCAGCGGTTCGTTCTTTGGTGGAGGAACATTCTCCAACCAGTCGATCTTCACCGTGTCGGGAGCGGCGGACAAAGGGCTCGCGACGAACTTCACGAACACGGCCACGGGGACAATCCGCCAGTCAGGGACCGGCACGATCCTCTTCGGCGGAACATTGAACAACTTATTGGGAGGCGTGTTCGATTTCCGGAGCGACGGAGACCTTGTCGGCTCGGGAACGATCAACAACTCCGGAACATTCCAGAAGACAGTGGGAGCCGGTGTGTCCCGAGTCGCCCCCTCCGTCGGCAACGATCTGAACTTCAATCACCTGTTAGGAAGCACCGTCGACGCCCAGATCGGAACGCTGCAATTCGACGGGGACCGCGGGGAAAGTACCGGGGCCACCTGGAAAGCCTCCGCGGGAGCGACGGTGGCGATCGTTGGGCATGGCTTCGCGCACTACGCGGGAGCGTATGGCGGGACCGGAGCAGGAAATGTGCAAATCTCCGGGACGATGAACTTCAACCCCGGCACGACTCTCAACTTCGCGGACAATCTGTTTCAGTGGGTCAGCGGCGCTTTCGGAACGGGAAACGAAGGGATCATCAACAACGGCTCCATCAGCATCACCACGGCGAATGACAAGGCTCTGTTCGGACGGCTGTTGGACAATGGCGTGATCGAGCATAAGGGAACTGGACGGCTGCTGATCTCGGGAAGTACGATTCTGGAGGTGGCGCCCGGCGGGTTGTATGACTTCCAGGCGGATGGCGGGATCAGCCACAGCGACCAGGGAGCAGGTTTCGGGCCGTATATCAAGATGCAGGGGACCATGCGGAAGTCCGCTGGCACGGGGACTTCGCTGATTGATGGAAGCGCGTCCAATCATTTCGATTTCAATCTGGAAAGCGGGACGCTCGATGTTCAAACCGGGCATTTGAATATCGCCGAAGGAGGAGCCTGGCAGGGAGGAACGATCAACGTCTCCAGCGGCGCCGTCATGGATTTGACGGGGGATCGCGGGCTCGCGATGGTGGGAACTTTCTCGGGAACTGGTGCGGGGCAGATCCGATCCGCGATTGCGAGCTTAGGGTCTTACGATTTCGGCGTGGGTGGAGCGCATGCCACGCTGAATTTCCCGCAGGGGTTATTTCATCTGCAGGGAGGCGTGATCTCGAGCGGCGGTTCGGCCAGCGGGATCGGATCCGCAACAACCTTGGTCAACACCGGGTTCATGACAATCGACGGCGCTGCAGCCAAAGGGATCAGCGCTTCGGGACTGATCAATCAGGGAACGATCATCAACAACGGCACCGGGCTCTTCGGCTTGAACGGATCGACGCTGACGAACGCCGACGGTGCAGTCTTCGAACAGCATGGGGACAGCCCGCTCAGTGGGACGGACCAGTTTGGAAACTCGGGGCGATTTATTAACGCGGGGCTGTTCGCCAAGACCGCCGGAGCAGGGACGGTCGATTTCAACGTGCAGTTGGAAAACCAGGCGACCGGTGTGATTGAAGTCGACCAGGGGAAAATGCGGTTCTCGCGAGGAGGAAGTTCAACCGGGGGAACGTTTGATGTCTCCGCAGGGGCAACGCTCGAACTGGGTGGAACAGACCTGTTCCGCTGGTCCGGAAATTACACCGGGACCGGTCCGGGGCATCTGGATGTGAACTCTCTCCTGGCCGGTCCGGATGACGCTGCCCACCCAGGGATTCTCAACTTCCCCGACGGCATGTTCCGCGTGATCGGCGGACAACTGCTGGGAGCGCTGACCAACGAAGGCTTCGTCACGTTTGCACCGACAACCGGGTTGTTTACTCGGGCATTGATCGTCAACAACGGCACGTGGAACTTTACGGGGGCCGGAGATTTCGTCCTGAACGCGAACTCCCGATTCGTCAACAACGGCCTGTTCGACATCAAGACCGATGCGGACCTGGTCGTGCCGGGGGATGCTTCCGGCGGATCGATGTACTTCATCAATTCCCCCATGGGTATCTTCCGGAAATCGGCAGGGACGGGAATCACCGAACTGCGGCATGACGGCAGCTTCAAGGAATTGCGATTCGATAACACCGGCTCGGTCGAGGCCCTGTCGGGAACGATCCAATTCGATGACCCCGTCAATCAGTTCTCCGGCACGACTTTGATGGACGGAAGCTGGACGGCGGGACCCTTCTCCACAATCGCGGCTCCGAATGCATCCAACTTCACGACGAACAAAGGGGATGTCATCCTCAACGGGACGAACTCCGCATTTGCGAATATCAATGCGCTGAATAATAACCTCGGAAGTTTCTCGCTGCTGGGGGGGCGCGATTTCACAACCGTCGGAAATTTGAGCAATTCCGGCAAGTTGTTCGCCAGCGCGGGAAGCATCCTGACCGTAAACGGAACGCTCACCGAATCGGTGGTCAAAAACCTGGTGGGATACTGGAAGGGTGACTACAGCGAGAACGACTCCGCCGGCACGAACGACGGATTCCTGCAGGGGAATGCAACCTATGACGACGGGAAATTCGGCCCCGGGTTCGTACTGGATGGCGACGGAGACTATGTCAAACTGGCAAACTCCCCTCCCCTGCAGTTGCAGGACTTCACGATCTCCGCCTGGGTGAAGCGGGCAAGCACCACAAAGGGGGGGTTGATCTTTGGATACGGACAGAGCGGTTACACGTTCGGCATCAACGACGATGGGACGTTGTTGCTGTCAGCGGTTGGGATCAGCAGCGTCTCGTCGACCAATCTGAAAATCACAGACACCGGCTTCCACCACGTGGCGATCACAAAATCGGGAGCGTCCGTCATCGTCTATGTCGATGGCGTCGCGGAAACACTGGCTCCGTATCAGACGTTCTTCAGCTTCTTCACCAATCCGGCCATCGGCGCCCGGGCCGACAACGGAACGGGCTCCTTCAACGGAGTCCTCGATGAAGTAGCGATCTTCAACCGGCCCCTGGGTCCGACGGAAATCCAATCGTTGATGACGGATAACGATCCGAAAGCGGTTGGAAACCTGCTGCCTCTGATCGACATCGCCGTCAACAATCGCCCCAGCACGAATCTCTTCGGGAAGATCGTGACGACCGGTGCGGCAACGCTGACCGGCGAACTCAAGATCGACACGCTTCCGGGCTTCGCTCCCCCAGCCGGAGACGTCTACCAGGTGCTGACGTATCCCTCGCACGTGGGATCGTTCACAAAGTTGACGGGAATCGCAAATACGTACCTCGTGGACGTGCAGGCAGCCAAGACGATCCTGACGTCGATCGCCGCGCCGCCACTCGATTTGATCGTGAACACGATCAGTGCCGCTCCGCCGACGGGGCATCCCGGAGACAACGTCACCGTCACCTACACCGTGAAAAACCAGGCGAACCAGGCGAGCGCGACCTCCTGGGTCGATTCGATTTATCTCTCGAAGGATGAATTCTACAGCCCGGACGACCTGCTGTTCAGCCGCGTGACGCACGCCGGCGGAGTCGCTGCGCTGGGAACCTATACCGGATCAGCGACGGCCCAAATTCCGGGAGTGCTGGATGGCAATTATCATTTCGTCGTCGTCGCCAACAGTCGGGGACTCCTGTTCGAATCGAACCGGACCAACAACACCAAGGGTTCGACGGGAACCGTCGCGGTGAGCGTGCCGACGCTGACGCTGGGGACGCAGTTCAACGGCGTCATCAAGGATGGGCAGGATCTGTATTACCGGGTGGATGTCCCGACGACTGGGGATCTGTTGCTCACGGCGAATTTCGCCGTGACGCAGGAAGCAGAATTGTACGTCAAACGGGGAAGCCTGCCGACCCGCGGATCGTTCGACGATACCGCCTCGAACCTGTTGCTGTTGCATCGGGAACTGCTGCTTGAAAGTCCGCAGCCCGGACCGGTTTATATCCTGCTTCACGGACGTTCAGGGGCCAGCACCGGGAAGACATTTAACCTGAAAGTGGAAAGCGACCTGTTCGACCTCCGATCGTTTACGCCGGTCCAGGGGGCCAACGTCGGCCCGGTGACGGTGACACTGAACGGGGCGGGCTTCACCAAGGATGCGGTGGTGACGCTGATCAATTCCAGCAACCAAGTCGCGGCGACCGCGACCATCACGCTCGAAAGCGCGAACAGGATGTACGCGAAGTTCAATCTGACCGGCCTGGCGGTCGGCAAGTATGACATCAAGATCACCGAAGCGGCGGGCACGAAGACGATCAACGACGGCTTCGAGATCACGACCGGAATTCCGGGAAGACTGCAGACGACGGTCCTCATGCCCGGACGCGTGCGCGGAGGCAGTACGTTCACAGGCTACATCGACTACGAGAATATCGGCGGCACCGACCTGACCGCCCCCTTGATCTTCGTGTATTCACCTTCGCAATCCTATTTCCAGATTCCGTCGCTCGGAGGGCCGTTCCAGAACTACGCGATGTTCCTCGCTACGAGCAAAGAAGGTCTTCCGGGGGTCTTGCGTCCGGGTGAGAAGATCCGGGTCCCCTTCCAGATGCAGGCAACTGCGGATTTCAACAGCATTGAGACCTCAATCTCCTACGCGGACAGCACCGCGCCGTTCGACTGGGAAGAGATCCGCAACCTGCTGCTCCCGACGTCGGGCAACTTCCCGAACTTTGATACCGTGTTCAACGCCATGAAAGCCTCCGTCGGAACGACGGTCGGCAAGTACGTGCAGATGTTGGCGCGGAATGCGACCCTGTTACCCTCCTCGGTCGGAAACCCGATCGATCCTCTGGACCTGGTACGGCTGGAACTGCACCGGTTCGAAGCGGCGGCGAACACCTCCATCACCGGCAAAGTCGACATCACGAATTTCCAGGCGGACACACGAGGAGTGAAGATCGTCGCGCAGAATCTCGACACGCACAGATCGTTCGCGACGACATCGCTGATGGATGGATCGTTCATTTTTGATCAGGTGACGCCGGGACATTATGAATTCAGAGTCGCGGGCAGCACGGTCATTTCCCCGGCCTCCGGAGTCACGGTGGTGGCAGCAAACCAGCACCTGACGAATGTACTGGTGAAAGTCCAGGATGCGTACTACGCCAGTGGCCTAGTGGTCGACGAAAATGGTGACATCGTGCCGTTCGCCACTGTTGTCGCCTACAAGGGAAGCACGATCGTAGCGTCTGCGGTCTCGGACACCAAAGGAAACTACTCTTTAAGCGACCTGGCGCCGGGAACGTACGACTTCGTGACGATAGCGGATGGATACAGCCGAGCGTGGCAGCAGAACATCGTGATTTCGAGCGACATCACGGGACTGAACCAAACCGTGGGGAAAGAAAGTACAATCAAGGCACACGTGACCGTGAACGGCGCGGCTCCGGATTCGGACTCTTTCTTTATTTTCGCGACCATTCAAGGGTCGCTCCCCATTGCGCTGTTCGCGGGGGACGATGACGGGGCGGGAAATGTGTTGCTGGAAAGTCTTTCGGCAGGAACTTACGACATCAGCTTTATTTCCGGTGATGTCGTCAAAAAGCTGACGAGCATCGTGGTGGGGAACGGCACACAAATCGACTTGGGTGATATCGAACTGGTCCCCCCTGCACCGATCACGCAAGCGGCCGTGATTCCCGTAACACCACAATCGATTGATCCCATCCCATTGGATTTGGAGGTCGAACTTGCGGCGGCGGAGCGATACACGCAAGAAGTATGGATCAATCTCTGCAGCTCGACTTTTGGATACGAGACGGCGGGAATCTGGCAGACGTACCTGGACTCCTCCGTGGCCAACCATGTCAGCCGACTGGTCTTCACTGACGTCGACGATATTGTCGCAGGGGGAGTGATTTATAGCGGGTTCAAAGATTCGGGGGTCATCCCCTCGGTTCTCGGTGTGAACCTGGAGGATATCAGAGACCATGCGATTTCGTATGTCAAAAGTCAGTTGGAACAGGAAGCGATCGACTGCGACCACCTGCACACTCCGGGAGGGTTCACGATCGATCTGAAAGACATTCCGAGTGTCGCCCAAAAACTGAATCTGAATGTTTCGTTCAACCGGATCTGGGAGATCCCCGGGAACCTGGCGGGCGGAATGGGGCCTGCAGTCGGTCCGGCACATGAAGGCTATCCCGGAACAGGCCAGGAATTCCCTGATCTGCGGTATCTCACAGGGAGCGTGAGTGTGCAGCCGATGGGAGAAGACACGGCGAAAATCACGTTCAGCGTGAAGTTCCACGTGGATGACACGGTGGACTTCATCCGAGGTGATGAAGGGACACTGCTTGAGAAACCGTTTACCAAGCCGATGAAATTCCTGGAGTGGTGGGGCCGGGCCTACGATGTGCCTTTCACGGCATCGTGGTACATGGGGACTAACACCTACTTTAAGGATGCAACCATCACGTTCCGTGACCCCAAGCCGCCGGAAGATGACTGCGACGATCCGGATCCCCCCAAGCCCCCCGGAGAGGACGGCGGCAAAGGTGGATCCGAGAACCAGAAATCGAACGATCCGAACGAGAAAGACACCGTCGGCGCTCCCGATCCGAACGGCGACCCCAACAAGCGGTTCGTCCTCGGAGACACGGAACTGGCCTACACGGTCCGTTTCGAAAATGTCCCCACGGCGACCGCTCCCGCTCAGCAGGTGGTGATCACCGACGTGCTGGACCCCAAACTGGATCTAAACACGTTCCAACTGGGTGAATTCCACTTCGGCGACTTCACCGTCGCGGTTCCCGCCGGATTAACGGCCTATCAGACGCAGGTCGATGCGACCGCGACCCTGGGCATGTATGTCAATTTCGAGGCCTCACTGGACTTCAATACGCGAACAGTCACCTGGAAACTGACCTCCATTGACCCCGCAACGGGAGACAGCAACCAGTCTGATCCGGACTTCGGCTTCCTCCCTCCGAATGACGAAGCGGGGCATGGAGCAGGATACGTAACCTATTCGATCCTGCCTCTCTCCGGATTGGCGGACGATACTGCCATCACCAACAATGCGAATATCGTCTTCGACTTCAACGCTCCCATCATCACGAATACGACGACGAATGTGATCGACCTGATGACGCCGACAAGCAGCGTGAACGCCCTCCCGACATTCAGTCCGGCGAAGATTCACGTCAGTTGGACGGGTGACGACGGCGCAATCGGATCGGGGGCGGCCTATTTCGATGTGTACGTTTCGACGGACGGCGGAGCATTTGTTCCGTTCCTCATCGGAACATCCGACACCTCCGCCGATTTCACCGGCGTGCAGGGACATACGTACGGCTTTTATTCCGTCGCAACGGACGGCGTGGGCCACAAACAGGCCAAGCCGACCGCCGCGCAGGCGACAACCCGGGTAAATACCGCCCCCACGCTCAACGCCAACGGCTCCCCAACCTTCACCTCCATTAATGAAGACGATACGGCGAACACCGGGACGTCGATCGCCGACTTGATCGCGAGGATGGGGCCGAATGGAAGCATCACCGATCCCGATCCCGGAGCGCAAAAGGGAATCGCGGTCATCGGGCTCGATCAAAGCCACGGCTTCTGGCAGTACTCAACGAACAATGGCACGAACTGGTCGAGTTTTGGATTTGTGTCGGCCGACTTCGCCCGGCTGTTGGCCTCTTCCGCAACGACCCGGATCCGGTTCGTGCCGCAGACCAACTACAATGGCCCGGCCACGTTGACCTATATTGCATGGGATCAATCAGCCGGGACGAACGGCGGAAGTACCAGCACCGCATCACGCGGGGCCGACACAGCCTTCAGTACCGTCCAGGAAACAGCCTCCATCACCGTTCTGCCCGTGAATGATGCACCAGTGCTGGATGCCTCCGGTGATCCGACGCTCCCCACCCGCACGAAGAAGGACCAGACAAATCCGGGAATGTTGATCTCCGACTTCATCAATAGCATCGCACCGAAGAATATGATCTCGGACGTCGATCTCAATCCGAAGGAAGGGATTGCAATCATCGGCGCGAATACCACGAATGGAACGTGGGAATTCTCGCTCGACAATGGAAGCACGTGGACCTCCATCGGGACAGTCGCCGCGAATTCCGCACGGCTGCTGGCGTCGGACGGTGCGACGCGCATCCGCTTCACAACGGTAAAGAAAAAGTACGTCGGGACGTGGGACTTCACATTTGTGGCCTGGGATCAGTCCGCCGGAACCAACGGCGGAACCGCTGATCCCGGACCGCGCGGCGGAAGCACGGCGTACAGCGTCTCGAGCGACAACGGAACCGTGACAATCATCAAGAAAGCCCCCAAGCCTCCTAAGGCTTCAAATACCTCCGGCGAAAACCACGCTGCGGTGACTTCCACATCCCTCGCCGAAACGCACGCCGGGAAATCGACGTCCAGGAAGGAAACCCACTCCGGAAGTTCGCACGACGTTTCCACACACTCCTCACGAAAGAAACCGTCCGTGAAGCACGTCAGTCCGTTGGCAGTGACGAACGGCTCTTCGCTGTTCTCTCTGAAGAAGAAAGGACACGGCTCGGCACACACGGATCTGGATGCGTGGTTTGCGTCAGCCCACAGCGGGAAAGTATTGCAGTTATCAACCGAAGAGGGTTGAAGTCCTGCGGATTGCTGTGATCATGACCCCGGAGGCATCTCGCGGGTGAGAATCCCCGCTTCCTCGTAAATGGGGCGAACCAGCTTCCGCATCTGCGGTAGCTGCAGGGCAAAGCACGCGGCGACGAAGAGGCAAATGCCCCCTGAAATGCGGACCGTTGCGGGAGCTCCGATGAGATCCGCCAGACTTCCGGAGAGCAGGCTCCCCAGGGGAGCGATCCCCAGGAATGCCATCGAGTACATGCTCATCACCCGGCCACGTTTGTCCTCCTGAACGATCGTCTGGATGAGCGTGTTGCTGGCCGCCATGTGGAGCATCATGCCGCAGCCGGTGACGATGAGAACCAACGCGGAAACCCAGATCCGATTCGAATAGGAAAACAGAATCTGCCCTGCTCCCAGGCATGCCGTGGAGATCACGATCACTCGTCCCAGGCCCAGGACGGATTTTCGGGCCGCCAGATAGAGTGCCGCCATCAATGCCCCGAATCCGGAAGCCCCCATCAACAGCCCTTGGGTGTTGGCGTCCCCGTGTAGGATGTCCTTGGCAAAGACGGGCATCAACACGCTGACGGACATCGCACAAAAACTGATGATCGCCAGCATCCCCAGCAAGATCCGCAAAGGCGGAAACCCAAACGCATACGCAAAGCCATCCTTGAGATGCCTGAGAATATGCCCCTCCGGATAACGATCGCGTCTCGGCAGATCGCGCATTGCGAAGAGCGCCCACAGGACTGCGACATAGCTGAGGGCATTGAGGAGGAAGCAGGCCCGTTCTCCCCACGCGGCAATAATCACGCCAGCCAGTGAGGGGCCGACGAGCCGCGCTCCGTTGACAATCGTCGAGTTCAGGGCGATGGCATTGCTGAGGTGTTCCCGGTGCGGAACCATCTCCACGACGAAGGATTGGCGGATCGGCATGTCGAAGGCATTCACGATCCCCAGAAACAGCCCCAGGATCATGAAAGGACCACCAGCGATTTCACCCCCATGACAATGACCAGCAGCAGCACCGCCTGCAGCATGGCGAGACACCGCGTTACGATGAGCCGCCCGATGGCGATTCCAGCGATCGGCAAACACTCCCGCAAAGGGGGACAGAAACAGACTGGGAACCTGGCTGAGAAACCCGAATACACCCAGCAGAGACGCGGAACCGGTAATTCGATAGAGCAGCCACGCCATGGCGACCTGCTGCATCCAGGTTCCAATCAGGGAGATCCCTGCCCCATCAGGAACAACCGGTAGTTGCGATGCGTCAACGCTCGTCCGAGCGACGCGAAAGCATTGCGAAATGTACCGGCGGCTCCTGCCATCAAATGACCCGGGAGAGGAATTCCTGATAAACACTGTAGAGGATCTCACGATCGACCGTTCTTTATTGTTGCGGAGGTCGACGAAGAAGGAAGCCCGGCAGATCCTGAGGAACGGTATTTTGCAGACAGAAAGGTTCCGGGGACCAGACAGTGCTGAATGGCAGTCCCCCTTGATTCATCAAGAACCGGAATGATAGAGTAAACAACGAGTTCGGTCGCCTCTCCCATCGATCGAGTCCGGCCTGAATTCCCCATTTGGCAGAGGATGGGATGCCCAAGTTTGCACGTTCGTTAATCTTTTGCCCGGAGTTGATGTTTTGCTCGGCGATCATCCTCTGGGGTAACATGCCGGAACTGGCTTTCAAACGTCTCCCCTCTTCGAGTGCCGAGTCTCCATTTCAAGCCACGGATTTTGCCCAGCCGGGAGACTCCCTGTTTCCGAAATTCCTGAGCCATCCTCCATCGTTTGAGTCAGCAACCGGTCCCCTTCCCGGAAAGTGAGAAAAGATCCATGCCCGGCTTCCCCTGTCTTATTCCCTCCCTTTCCCGTCCGTCCCGGACCCTACGGATCGCGGTCTTGGGGTTGCTCCTGGGATTGGTGCTGGCACCTCAGTTCCCCACATCTCCGGTCCAGGCCCAGGAGACGGGAAAAACTCCGGCGGCGGCACCCGCAGCCCCCCCGGCAGCGGCCCCTGCCGGCGCTCCTCCTGCCAAAGATGGAGCACCCGCGGAACAGCGCAGCATGCTCTCCTGGATTATTGAATCGTCCGGATGGATCGGGGCCATCATCCTGCTGCTTTCGATCTACTTCGTGGCGACCGTGCTGAGGCTGTTCATGGAACTGAAGCTGGAGAACTCCGCCCCCAGCGATCTGATCGCCCATTGTTATGAAATGGTTCAAAGCCGCCAGTTGGGGGAACTGCAGGCGGTCGTCAGGGAGGATGATACGTTTTTCTCCAAAGTCGTCTCCGCGGGAATGAACGAATTGCCCAACGGACTCCCCGAGGCCCGGGATGCCATGGACCGCGTCGGAGACGTCCTCGTCGTCGAAATGGAACAGAACATCAGCATGCTCGCGGTGCTGGGAACACTCGGCCCGATGATCGGCTTGCTGGGAACCCTGAAAGGGATGATCACCAGCTTCAGCGTCATCGCCCTCTCGGGGACGCAGTTGAAGGCGAGCGAAGTGGCCGGTGGTATCTCTGAAGCCTTGTTGCTCACGTTCGAAGGGGTCGGCCTGGCTGTCCCTGCCATTTATTTCTTCGCGCTGTTCCGCAACCGAGTGGCCCGCATCAGCTCGGAAACGCTGCTGAGGGCGGATGAACTGATTCGGGCAATCCACGCGGTCAGGAAGAAGCCGAAGGGTCCGGGGTCTCCGGAAGCTCCCGCCGCGACACCCGCCCCCCAGTAAAATCAGGAGACCAACATGTCCTCATCCATGTTTGGCCATGCCACCGCGGAACCGAATCTGACCCCCATCCTGGACATGGTGTTCCAGCTCATCACCTTTTTCATGCTCGTGGTCAACTTCCAGGAAGCGGCGATTGATACCTCGCTGATGCTGCCAGTCCTGGGATCGGCACGACCGCTCGATAATCAGGGGCAGGAACTCCTCGTCCTGAATATCGACGCCCAAGGAAACTTGAAAGTTTCCGGGAACGTGGTGGACGCGGATCAATTCCTCGCCCAGGAAGCCAAGGCGACCCGCACGCTGGCGAACCTGAGAAATCCCAAACGAAAACCGGACGAGCCCCTCCCCGTGACAACCGTAATTCGAGCCGACCGCAGCATTCCCTTTTCCCTCCTGAACAAGATCATCACCACCTGTCGCCGCGAAGGTTTTCAGAAACTTTCGCTGAAGGTGATGAGCGGAACGGGGGGAATCTGAGATGAGACGACGGCGTCGCAACCGCGCCCAGCAGGAAGTGGAATTGAACCTGGCGGCCATGCTCGACATGGCGTTCCAGTTGCTGGCCTTCTTTATCCTGACGTTTCGCCCCAGTCCGATCGAGGGGCAGATCGACATGCAGCTTCCCCCCCCGCCCCGGTGACGAATGTCGCCGCGGATGCGAACCCCAAGCAGAATCAGACCAACGAAGAGTACGAGAATGAATCCCGGACCCTGACGATCTACGTCACCTCGGATGCGAAGGGAGACGTCAGCGAAGTCCGCGTCAATTTCAATCCCCCGTTTCAGGGACCGGCCGTGGCATGTGCTGCTGCTGCTCGATCAGCGGCTGCACGCAATCTTTTCTCAACCCGCCAGCCTGATCGACCGGGTTCTGATCAAGGTCGGTCCGCGCCTGCGGTACGAAGAGCTGATGAAAATCATTGACGTCTGCACCCGGCAAAAGCTGGGGAACGGATCTTTTTTGAACAAGATTTCCTTCGCCGAATTGATCGAAGGAAACGGTAAGCCAAGCCCTTGAGACGCAGGCTTGCACAAGATTGAGCGAACGTATGCGACGACGATTCAGCAATAGCGGGCGGTTTTCGGCAGGCGCACCCGAATACCGTCGCATCGTTTCGCTGGTCTTTCTGCTGGCTCTCATCGGGGTCATGATCAACTGGGCGAGAAAACCCGAGAACTGGAAATGGCTGGCCTCGGAACGGGGTGCGACGGTAGTCGTGGCCACCACCGCCCTCGAAGAACCAGGAACCGCTCCCCGCCGGGAAACGGTCGAGCCTGGACCAACCGACCTTGATCCGCAGGAAAAGAAGTCCGTTCAGATGGCCTATGAAGTCATCAAGGACCGGGCGCCTCTCTCCGTCGAAGAGATGTCGGCCTACTGGAAATTCATGGGCTGGACGCGGCATCAATCGTTCGCGGAGATGCTCAAACGGGCCCGCAAAGACCTGTTGTTCGTCCATCTCTGGGAGCAACCCGAGAAATACCGGGGAGAGCTGATCGAACTGCGAGTCCACCTGCGGCGAATCCTCAGCCACGACGCCCCCGCCAACAACGCCAATGTGAAAACGGTCTATGAAGCCTGGGGGCCGACCGACGATTCGAAGTCATACCCGTATGTCCTCGTGATGAGCGAACTCCCCGACCAGATGCCGATGGGGGCCAAGATTGAAGAAGAAGGAGTCTTCGTCGGCTACTTCCTTAAAAACCTGGCGTATGAAGCCTTCAACGCCCGCCGCGCCGCGCCACTCCTGGTGGGACGCCTGCAGCGGATCGCTCCGCGTCCGAGTGCCGTGCGGTCTCAGAAAACGGGGTGGGTGGAAATCGCGGTGGTGGCGGGGCTCGCCCTCGCGATCATCGCCTGGACCGTCTTCATCCCGCGACGCAGTACCCAGCGACGCAGAACTTTCTCGAACCCCTCCGGGACCGTGAACCTGCCGGGTCCCGATCTGTCCGAACCCGATCTGCCCGATGAAGAGTAAGACGCCGTCTCTCTGCCAGGGCTAAGACAAACAGCGGCTGAAAGGTTTCCTTTTACCGGGGTGCGGCGATACGGTAGACTGTCTCGTGAACCATTTTTGCACCCGTAGCTCAGCAGGATAGAGCGGCGGTTTCCTAAACCGCAGGCCGTGGGTTCGAATCCCGCCGGGTGCACTTTTCATGATGAGTCCTCGCGTCACTCACACTCGCCGTAAGGCAGGTACTGCGATCACTCCAAGCCGTATTCCGGCACGATTAACCCTAGCTCCGCTCGAACCACTCCGCGACGAGACGGCGACGGCAGTAAGTATTCGGCGATTCGAAACACAGCAACACCGAATTGACTCACAGTCGCTCAGACCTCTCGCGTTCAATCCTGCGAGCAAATTGTGAACCCCCCGGTCGTAGCCCTCTCGATTCATGTCCAGCATGGCGGGACCAGGTGCCAAGTCCAGTTTCACTCCCCTTGGTTCCAGCGAGGGGGCCTCCTCGAGAACGCAATTGGCTTCAAGTCCGAAGGCAGTCTTCGCTGGCAGGCGTAATTGAAAGTGAACAATTTCTGATCCTGCCGAAACGGCCTCAAACCGCACCCCAGCGGTTCAGCCCCGCTCCAGAAGATCGCGAACCTTCCCAGCCAGCGAACTCGGTGAGAACGGCTTCTGGATAAAGTTCGTTTCTGCTTCCAGGACCCCATGGCGGACCACCGCATCGTCCGTATAGCCCGACATGAAGAGAACCTTTAAACCCGGCTTCACCACGCGCAGCCGCTCCGAGAGTTGACGACCGCTCATTTCCGGCATGACCACATCGGTCAGAACCATGTGGATCACTCCCGGGTGCTGCTCGACGGCTTTCAACGCTTCTTTTCCATTGCTCGCCTCCAGGACGGTATATCCCTGCGAACGCAGTATGTGACAGGCGAGGTTGCGAATCAGCTCGGCATCCTCGACCACCAGAATCGTTTCCGAACCTCCCTTGGGAGCCGTGTCCGGAACAATGTCCAAGCGTGACTCAAGGGGGGGGTCCACCTGCGGGAGGTAGATCTTGAAGGTGGTCCCCTTCCCCGGTTCACTGTAAACGGTCACATGCCCACCGCTTTGCTTGATGACACCATAGACGGTCGCCAACCCCAGTCCGGTCCCTTTCCCTGGTTCTTTCGTCGTGAAGAATGGCTCGAAGATCCGCCCCAGCGTCTTCTGATCCATCCCGCAGCCGTTATCGCTCACCGAAAGAACCACATGCGGCCCGGGAATCACATCCGCGTGCGTGCGGGTGTAACTCTCATCCAGATTGATATTCGCGGTTTCGATGCTGAGATTCCCACCCTGAGGCATGGCATCCCTGGCATTCAGGGCGAGGTTCATCAACACCTGCTCAATTTGCCCACGTTCCACTTTGACAGGCCTCAACGACGGGCCCAGGAGCGTGGCGAGTTTGATGTCCTCTCCAATCAGCCGCTCCAGCATTGTCCCGGTCGCTTTAATTACGTCATTCAAACTCAGAATGCTGGGCTGCAGCAACTGCTGCCGGCTGAAGGCAAGAAGCTGGCGCGTCAAGACCGCGGCCTGTTCTCCCGCTTTCTGGATCTGAGTGACATACAGACGGTTGTCTTGCGACAACGTCGGATCATCTTCCAGATACTTCCCATAACCGTTGATGACCGTCAACAGGTTGTTGAAATCGTGGGCGACACCGCCTGCCAATCGTCCCACCGCTTCCATCTTCTGGGCCTGGCGAAACTGCTCTTCCAGTCGCTTTGCCTCGGTGACATCCCGGAACACCAGCACCACCCCCATCAGTTTTCCCTGTTCGTCCTCAATGGGTGCGGCGCTGTCCGCAATCGGGCGTTCTGTTCCGTCCTTGGAAATCAGCAGGGTGTGGTTCGCTAGTCCCACAATCCTCCCTTCCTGAATGGCCCTTCGTGCGGGGTTCTGAACCGTCTGGCGGGAACTCTCGTTGATAATCTGAAAGACTTGCTCCAAGGGATGGCCCGAAGCCTCTTGACTTGCCCACCCAGTGAGTGTTTCCGCGACCGCATTCAGGAATTGAACGTTCGCCTGAGCGTCGGTGGCGATCACGCCGTCACCGATACTTTGAAGCGTGACGCGGAGTTGTTCACGCTGTTCCCAATTCATCTGCGCATGTTCCTCGGCGACTTTGCGGGCAGTTTCCTCAAGACTTAATTTATGAGCAAGTTCCTCAGACTTCTTCTTCTCAGTGACGTCTTGGATCAGCTTGGAAAAACCGCGCAGGTTTCCCTGGGGATCATACAGGCATGTCGTAATCACAGCGGCGATGAATTCCGTTCCATCCTTGCGAACGCGCGCCCCTTCTTCCTCGTAGCGAGACTCTGCAATCGCCGCCTGCAAGCCACGCTCCGGCCTTCTCCTCTCCCTCTCACTCGGGGGGTGAAGCAAGGAAAAGTGGCGACCGACAATCTCCTCGGTTCGATAACCCAGGATTCGCTCGGCTCCTGGATTCCAGCTGACAATCTCTCCCACGGGACTGAGCATGAACAACCCATACTCTTTCGTTCCATCCACCAGAAGTCGAAACCGTTCCTCGCTGGCATGGAGGGCTTCGAGCTGCCGCTCCAGTTTCAATTTCGCATCGCGTAACTCTTCCTCAATTTTCTTGCGAGCGAGGATTTCCCGTTCCAATTCATCCGGGCTACGCATCGCCAGAGCCTGGGGAACGACCTGGAACAATGCAAAGACTGTCATCCAGGATGCCATCGCGGTAATGAGTTTAATCAGCCCCGCCAGGCCATAGGCCGGCCACCAAAAGATGATCGCCTCCATCAGATGGGTCATTCCGCAGGAGAGAATGAACGCCCCGAACAACAGAAAAATCTTGCTGAACGGGAAGTCCT
The DNA here is from genome assembly GCA_046349635.1 of Planctomycetales bacterium. Lineage (GTDB taxonomy): Bacteria > Planctomycetota > Planctomycetia > Planctomycetales > Planctomycetaceae > JAXMBX01. The sequence goes on along the minus strand of JAXMBX010000001.1, from coordinate 105,017 downwards.
TGCGGCGGTATATGAAAAAAAGAAGTATCCCCGGAATCGCAAAATAAGCGCTCCAGATGGCGATATCCGAAAGGATGTGTTCCCACCCCAGCCAGGGATTGTCCGCCCACCCGGAACCACATTTCCAGCGCGCTGGAAAACCGGTCGTATCGAAAAGCTTGATCAGAAAGTTCACAGGAGCAACCTCGAAAATGGTGATTGTCCTGCCCCTGCGAAACGTCGATGTGTTTGCTTATCTTGCGATTCGCTCTGTGCTGCGCCAATCGTGTTTAAACTTTTAATTCCCGACGATATTTCTCTCCGCTTCAACACCCTTTGTTTCTTGACTAGGGAGCAAAATCATCCGCAGGTCTCCAGATCCACCAGACGACGAAATGATCGCGGCCTCCCTTGAAGTCATTTTCGCTGTAGTTCGCGATCCCCTTGGAAGTGAATTGAGGCGACGGAATCCGTCAACAGGTTTGGACTTGCGACAGATACGATGAAAACTGGATTTTCGGGTCTAGTGACTCTTTCATGAACCTGAATTCCTAGCGTCCCCCTTGACCTCAGGCGTAAGAATTACGTCAGGCCCTGAGATTTGGAGATCGTCCGGTCCGGGAGATTCCAAACTCCGTGATCCCCCTCGGGGAGCGTGCCGGTTGACACGGCGAAAATCACTGGAGATGATCATGTCAATCGGTGATGCCAAGAGAGCATCCTGGAAATCGCAACGAATGCAGCCCGCGCCCCGCGTTATCCCGCTTCCAGATCCGTGGAAGGGATTCGCCACAGCGCGATGAACAGCTCGAATCAACGGACGTAATTCACACAACACAACGGAGGATCTTTATGAAGCGCATGTTTGGACTCTTGTCTGTCTGTGCCCTGTTCGCTGGTTTTGTCGTGGCCGCCGAAACTGTCAAATCCGGTCTTCCCGTCGGCGAAGATGTTCCCGCGTTCTACGTGACGGACATCACCGGCCCGAGCGCCGGCAAGGCCCCCCTCTGCTATCGCTGCAAATACAGCAACCGCCCCGTGGTGACGATCTTCACCCACAAGGTGGATGAGAACATCACCTCGCTCGTCGCCCAGATCGACAAGGAAGTGGGCGCCCACAAGGACGACAAGATGGCCGCCTTCCTGGTCCTGCTCAGCGACAAGCCGAAAGAAGAAGCCGGCAAACTGAAGGACGTCGCCAAGAAAGCGGAAGTCAAGAACACCCCGCTGACCACCTACGAAGACAGCGAAGGCCCGGCTGGTTACAAGCTCTCCAAGGACGCCGAAACGACCGTCATGATGTGGGTTGAAGGGAAAGTGAAAGTCAATCACGCCTTCGCCAAGGGTCAACTGGACAAGAAGGCGGTCGAGGCAATCGTCGCCGACACCAAGAAGATCCTGAACTGATCCCGGTCTGCCTTGACAGATTCTCACCCACGGCCCGCTTCTGACTGCAGAGGCGGGCCGTTGGTTTTTGTGCTATAATTTTCCCTCAATTGGTTCCCCCGCCCTCCGGTCCGGTCCAGCCGGTTTTCTTATGGAGTTACGTGTCATGCGGATGACTTCACGCTTCTTCTCAATCCGTTCCTCGGCCATCCTGGCGATGTTCCTCGTCACGGTTGCGGTCTTCTCCGTTTCCGTCCGAGCGGAGAAAAAGCCGGCTGATGTGAAGCTGCAGAAAGGGACCTGGGCCGACGTCCAGAAACTGATCAAGGAGAATCCGGGGAAGGTCGTCGTCGTGGATGCCTGGTCGACATCGTGCGTTCCCTGCATGCGGGAATTTCCGCACCTGGTCGAACTCCACAAGAAGTATTCCAAAGAAGTCGTATGCGTCTCCTTCAGTTGCGACTTCGTCGGGATCAAGGGGAAGCCCCCTGAATTCTACGAGGAACGGGTACTGAAGTTCCTGAAGAGCAAAGAGGCGACGCTGGTGAACTTCCTGGCGACGGAAGCCGCCGATGAGGCCTATGAAAAAATGGGGATCGAATCTATCCCGGCCGTCTTCGTCTATGGCACGGATGGAAAGCTGGCCCAGAAATTCGACAGCGAATACAAGGGTGGTGGTGAAGGAGAAGAGCCCTTCACGTACAAGGACGTCACCGCTTTGGTCGAGAAACTGGCTCCCGCCAAAAATTAGTTTTATTATCCTTCTCTCTGAGTTCCGCCCCTGATACAGCGGGTTTGTTGCCATGAATCCATCGACCCGCTGGGATTGCCTGTGCGTGGGACTTGCGGTTGCCGACCATATCTGCCGACCGATCTCGCATCTGCCCAAGGCGGGTGAGTTGGTCCTGGCGGAGAAACTGGAACTGGCAACGGGGGGTTGCGCGGCCAACGCCGCGGTGGACCTCGCCCGGCTGGGAGTGAATGTCGGCATCGTGGCCCGGGTGGGTGACGACATTTTCGGGGAATTCGTCCGCCGGGAAATGCAGCGCCAGTCGGTCGAAACCAGCGGGCTGATCACAACACCCGACTACGAAACCAGCGGAACGCTGATCGTTAACGTGAAGCGCGAGGACCGCCGGTTTATACACTGCTTCGGCGCCAACGCCGCCCTCGACGGTTCCGAATTGACGACACACGAACTCCGCGACACGCGTGTGCTGTATCTGGGTGGCTACTTCGCCGCGCCCAAACTGACTCCCGGCGCGGTGGTCCGCTGGTTCGAACAATGCCGTAGCGCCGGGGTGGCGACACTGCTGGATGTCGTAATTCCCGGTCCGGGAGATTACGCCGCTCCGCTCAAAACCATTCTGCCACATACAGATGTGTTTCTTCCCAACACCGATGAGGCCAAAGTGATGACGGGGTTCGATGCCCCGCTCGACCAGGCGCGGTGCTTTCGGGACTGGGGAGCCAAGTCGGTGATCATCACCTGTGGCGGCGAAGGGACGGTGGTCCTGACGCAGACCGAACAGTTCCGCGCCGGAGTGTTCCACGTGGAACATATTGACGGGACCGGAAGCGGCGACGCCTTCGACGCCGGCTTCATCTATGGACTTTTGCAGGGAGGAGATCTGCGGCGGTGTGTGGAACTGGGGAGCGCACTGGGGGCGAGTGCCGTCCGAAAAATCGGCGCAACCGCAGGAGTCTTTACCCCCGATGAACTGGACGATTTTCTGGCGCGCAACCAGCTCACCTTTGAACCGATTTCCGCTTGAGCCATGACCCTCGAAAATGACCCTCTCTGGGACGACCACTGCCACTGGATGCGCCAGGCGCTGAACCAGGCGCGGCGGGCCTTTGACGAAGGGGAAGTTCCCATCGGTGCGATTATCGTCCATGAAGGGCGGATCATCGGCGAAGGATACAACCAGCGCGAGACATTACACGATCCGACCGCGCACGCCGAAATGCTGGCGTTAACCCAGGCGGCGGAAAGCCTGCGGAGTTGGCGTCTGCTGGACTGCACGCTGTATGTGACCCTTGAGCCTTGCCCGATGTGTGCCGGTGCGATCGTGCAGGCACGGATTCCGCGCTTGATCTACGGCACCCGTGATCCCAAAGCAGGGGCCTGCCATTCGCTGTATCAGATCACCAGCGACTCCCGGTTGAATCATCAGGTCTACGTCGGCGAGGGAGTCCTGGCGGAGGAATGCGCGGGCATCCTGCGGGAATTCTTCCAGATCCAGCGGTCACTGGGGAAGAAGTAGCAAGTCGCTTTACCGGGACGCCACGCAGAGGCGTTCCAGATCCTCGAAGAACCGGGGATAGGTCTTTTCCGTACAGCGGGGATTGGCGATGCGAACTCCCGGAGAACGGAGGCCGACGAGAGCGAAACTCATCGCCATGCGATGATCGTTGTAGGTTTCGATCAAAGCCGGTTGCATGGGGCCAGGGTGGATGGTGATCGAATCGCGGGTTTCTTCCACCTGCAGACCCAGTCGATGCAATTCCGTGACAATCGCGTGGATGCGGTCCGTCTCCTTGAACCGCATGTGACCGACGTTGTAGATGCGGGTGGGACCAGCGGCGAAGGGAGCGACGGCGGCCAGCGTCTGGGCTGTGTCGCTGATCGCGTTCATGTCGATCTCGATCCCCTTCAACGGTTTGCCACGGACGATGATGCCCCTGGGTGTATAGTTGACCACACACCCCATCTGCTGCAGAGCTTCAACGAAACGCACATCCCCCTGCAAAGAGAGGCTGTTCAACCCCTCGACCGTGACTTCGCCCCCGGTGACGGCTGCCAGAGCAAAAAAGTAACTGGCGGCGGAGGCATCCGGCTCGACGTCGTAATTGTTCGGACGATAGCGCTGCGGAACGACGTGATAGACCCCATCGTCGGGGGTCTGGACCTGCACCCCGAATTTCGCCATCACACCCAGCGTCATGTCGATGTACGGTTCGGAGACGAGTTGATCCTTCACCCGGATATGGACCGGCTTCTGTGCCCCGGGAGCGGCCATGAGCAGCGCACTCAGAAACTGGCTGGAGATATTGCCGGGGATGACGACGTCCCCACCCTGCAGGCCTCTGCCGTCGATGATGACCGGGGGACAGCCATTGTGAAATTCACAATCGATGGGAGCGCCGAGTCCCTGCAAGGCCGTGACCAGCTCCCCGATGGGGCGCTCGCGCATGCGTGTGCTGCCATCCAGCCGATAGTGGCCGATTCCGAGCGAGCAGAGCGCGGTCAGGAAGCGGATACTGGTCCCGCTGTTTTCCAGCCACAGGTCTGCCTGGGTCGCTGGAATCTTGCCGCCGCAGCCTTCAATGTCGATCGTACACGCTTCGGAATCGTGAGCGACCTTGATGCCCAGCCGGCGCAGGCTCTCGATCATCACCTGGGTATCCTGGCTGTCGAGGACGCCCGTGAGGTGTGATTTTCCTTCCGCCAACGCAGCGACCGTCAAAGCCCGATTGGTCAGGCTCTTCGATCCGGGGGGACGAATGCTCCCATTCACGGCGCCGGAGACAGGATGGATCGGGAGTTCATTCATGAAAATTACAGTTTCGAAGCAACAATAGACATCAAAGGGATCAACCCGATTCCGAACTGGAATCCGGTGGGAGACTGCAGAATACCAGATTTTTCCGGGGATTTCTTCCGTGCCGCCGGCTGCGACGAATCTCGCATGCCGATCAAAAGTTATTGAACAGCAACGCTTTGCAGCTCACTATCCCACGGATTATGGTATCAGACAGATCCCCGTTCGGTTTCAAAAGCGTTAGAGACACAGGGAGTGATTTGTGACCGCACGCCTGTTTGGCCTGATCCCCGCCGCGGGCCATAGCCGCCGGATGGGAGCGCCGAAGCTGCTCCTTCCGTGGGGCGAAGGGACAATTATCGGTCAGGTCTTACGACTGTTGGGCCACTCCCCCGTCGCTGCGACGGTGGTGGTCTGCCGTGCGGCTGACCTTCCCTTGCAGCAGGAAGTCCTCAAAGCGGGGGGGAAACTCTGCCTACCGGATCCCGATCCGGAGGAGATGCGGTACAGCGTCCAGGCGGGACTGAAACATCTGGAAGAGTCGTTTCGCCCCCAGCCTGACGACGGTTGGCTGCTGATCCCTGCCGATCATCCCCTCCTCTCGGCGACTCTGCTGGAACAGTTGATACACGCGTGGCAGTCCTCCACGGCGGACGTCCTCGTTCCCACATTTCGAGGCCATCGAGGCCATCCCTCCCTGGTCCGGTGGCGGTTGGCGCAGCGCGTGCCTGCGATCCCGGCCGACAAGGGGCTCAACTCCCTGTTTCGCAGTCCGGAGGTCACGGTGCAAGAGTTTCCGGTGGAAGATGATCGAATCCTGCTGGATCTCGATACGCCGGAAGATTATGCGCGATGGGTCAATGCGCCCTCCTGATCGACGAGATTCCTGTAAATCCGCAGGATTCCACCTCTTTCCGGGCTTCTGTTTTCAGCAAACTGGTCGCCGGAGGAGCGGCGGACTAAGATACAGAAAACACTCCGACCTTTTTTTGAGCGATCCATGTCAGACGTCCCCCCGCCGAATCGTAAGCGACTTCCGGAAGAACTTCCCCCTGTCGAACCCCCCTCCGCCAAGTTCATCGTCCAACTGTTTCTGGTTCCCGGCGTGATCGTCATGGGGATCGTGATGGTCTGGCTGCTGATTAACAAACTCGCCAGCACGGAGCAGGATTGGCGCGCGCTGGTGCGCGGCATCGAAAACACCAATGAGCACGAGCGATGGCGAAGCGCCTTTGGCCTGGCGCAACTGCTGCAGGCGGACCAATCCGCGGCTCCCGGTGAGGTGAAGCTGGTCAATAACACCGAAGTAGCGGGGAAGCTGGCGGAGATGTTGCACAAGGAGCTGCAGCAACCCGCCAAGGGAGATAATTCCGTCGATCAACGGGCGTTTCTGGCCCGGACGCTGGGGATGTTCCAGACCCCGGAGACCGTCCTCCCCACACTGGGGGAAGCGCTGGCTTCCTCCCAGGATCGAGAGGTGCGGAAGAATGCCCTGGGGGCGATCGCGGTCGTTGCCGGCCGGGAACTGGAAAAAGGGAGTCCCCTGAAAACGTCCAAGACCCTCGATCAGGTGATTGAAATCTCCGCGGAAAGCGATCCGCTGTTCAAGCAGATGGGGGCCTATACGCTGGGGCTGTTTGATGATCCCGCCGCGACGAAGAGACTCGGAACACTGATGAATGATGATGACCGGAACACCCGGGCGAACGCAGTCGCCGCGCTGGTGCGAAAAGGGGACATGTCCGCTCTGCCGGCCGTGGAGACTCTGCTGACTTCGGTGCAGCAAACTTCCGCCGACTCCAAGGAGCCGCACGCGGACTTTCTGGTGGCGAAGAACATGATTGAAGCGCTCAGCCGCCTGGCGCCCAAACTCTCCGCCGCTCAAAAGGGGGAAGTGATCAAGATCGTCGAGCCGGTGGCGACAAAGCACGCCGACACACGGATCCGGCTGGACGCCGAAAAGCTGCTGATCACACTCAAGAAGTAGCGTTCGCTGCAGAGCGCAAAAAACTCCGGAGAGTTTCGGGACTCTTCCCGGAGTCGTCTGAATGCAGTCAGTTCGCGAGTGGGGGATCAGCCGAAGTCTCCGCCACCGCCGCCAAAATCACCACCTCCACCTCCGAAGTCGGCGAAACCGCCGGAATCACCGCCGCCGAAGAACCCGCCCCCGGCGTTGTCATCGGAGCCGAAGTCCCCGCCACTGCTTTGGAAATCGGAACCGTCGTTCGTCCCGACGGGGGAATCGTTCCAGGTGTTCATCGCTCCGGGGTCGTTGTAGCCCCCCATTCCAGAACCATAGGCGTGATTGCGGAACAGGCTGTCATACATCCACATCCCGGCCATGGAGCCGAAGAGGCCGCTCAGAAAACCACCGCCGAAGGTGCCGCCTCCCATCGGCATGCCGGCACCGCCCCCCATCATGCCGCCGCCGGCATGCGCGATCCCGCGAAAGAGGGCAGAGATGATCCACACCGCCAGAAAGATCAATCCGACCGTCCATAACCAACTCATTTTTCCGATTCCTTGCTGATGCCGCCCCATTGGGACAAAACCGGGAGACTGGGCATGGTTCGTTGATTGCGACGCAGTACCAACCGCCGCCAGACGAGAGGCATCATTCGCGAAATCGTCGACGAGCTTGCGCAGGCCGTCATCGTATTTCTTCGCCTTGAAGCTGGACATCAGGTGACTGGTCATTTCGGCGCGCTGCGCGTCCGTGAATCCCCGGCGACGGAACTCCGCTCCGGAACCCAATTCCAGATGCGGCGGATCCTTGCAGATCAACACGAGGACGCCCCGGGCATGAATTTCTCCCGCGCGGCGTTGCATCCAGGTCTGGAAATACTTCGACCGCTGCTCCTTGCTCATGGCGGCAAGGTTTGCCTTCTGATCATCCGGAACACCGTTGTACGTCTCGATCCGCAGCTCGGCGTTATGTTGTTTCTGAACCCCTGCCAGTTTGACGTCGGCATCCCGGATGGCATCCTGAGAGAAGAAGCCCGCCCGGTCCTCGATCGCACTCGCGGAAAGTGTCGCCGGGGCGAAGATGCCCCACAACATCGCCAGCCCTAACATCCATTTTGCATGCAGAGAAGTCATTTCTGTTTGTCCCTTGTTATCTGTGAACGGGTCGATGAGCTGATCTGAAACCCCTCATGAGACCGCTGAGCAGCAGTTCGAAGAGCATGAGAATCAAGAGATCCATAGAGACCCGACTTGAAGAGAGTCCACCGCAAATATCATACGCACGGGAATGAAAACGGCCCCACGCCGCAAAGGGATTAAAAAATCGGAATCTGTCCTAACTCGAAGTGCAGCAATTAATTGCCGTTGAGTGGGGGGATTCAGGAAAAATTTCCGTCGCGTTTAGCGGCGTTCCAGCACGACGATCCCCCCTGGCGGGATATCAATTTGTTGTTTTCCGCGGAACAACTGCCAATCTGGCTCCGGATCGAGCAGCTTCCCCTGGCTGTCGTAACGCCACTGGCGCACCCCCACCTCAGCCTCCCCCCAGCCGAATTCCCCGCTCACTGCGGTGACGATTCGTTCCTTCCCCCAGACCGATCCGGCATGGAGCCCCACGGGGGTAATGGGGAAGAAATGGTCCGTCAGCCCCAGGCGATCCTTGGGGCCGGTCACGCACCAGAGCAGACCGTGCATCAGCCGATCCCGAACCTGCTGAATGGTGTACCGTTCGAAGCTGTAACTGAACGCCAGCGGGGAATACAGATGTGCGGCGGCACACCCCTTGAGGTTGTCCGTCTCCACGAAACGGGGCCACGTTTCCCGGTTTTGCCGTTCGGTCGCGGGGGCGAAGTTCCCCAGCACCAGCAAGTCCGCTTCGCGGAGTTGCTCCACCAGTTCTTCCAGGTAACCGCGACTGAGTAATGGGAGATTCCCGACTTTGGCCCGGATGGCAAAGGTGCGTGGGTCGAGAATTGCCGTAACATTATCCGATGTGCCATACGTCAAAGGATCCGCCAGACGCCCGGGATGCGTCGTCTCATCGAGATAGAAGCCATCCACCTTGAGTTGCTTGCGGAGTTCCACGAGTGTCCGGCGAAAGGCTTCCCCGTACTCACTCCCCACAGACGGAAAGACTCCTGCCGCCTGGGTGTCATTGGAATTCGCGGGGAGGAAGAACCGTTCCCCATCCGCTTTCACGATCCAGGATTCTCGAAATTCCCCCGCCTGTTTTTCCGGCCAGTTGTAAAACGGATGCTCGTAGACCAGCACCTTCAAGTCGGGCTGCAAGCGATGCAACCGCTCGATGTATTTCGCGAGCCGCTGCCGGTAGTCCGCGAACTCTTCAGAGAGAACTCCCGGACCGAGTCCGACCGTGCGCGGTTTTTTCTGGCGATAATCGACCCAGCTTCCGATGACCGCAGCGGCGGGACGATGGGCTTCCAGCCAGGTTGTCAGGTCATCATCCGAAGCGGAGATGCCGTTTTGCGCATCCCACCAGTACGCCCCCGCGAGAGGGAAACCGACCTTCCAGTCGCGACGGACCTGGTTGATGAAGTCGTAATAATCGGCGCCAGGCAGGGCATACAGAGACCAGCGCAACGTCACCGTTTCCTTGGGAGGAACCAGCAACCGCTCCGTCCGCAGGCTCAAGCGACCGGTCGCGGGATCATAGGCTTCGATGGCCTGTGTTCGCAACACGTCGTCCTCGGCGATCATCCCCACGCCGAATGAACCGAGAGAGGTGAACACCGACGGATTCGCTGGGAGGCGGGTTTGCAGGACGCTGGGGTCATCATCTCCCGCGAGCGAAACCGACTCCAGCGGAGCAGGAAACAGAAACTCCTGTCGCCACATCATCCCCTGCTCTTCGTCGGTCAGGTTGGTCAACTCCTCCTTGCCGATGATCCGATTCCCCTGTCGCATGAACTGGCGAACCCAGCGACAGGATTTCGATTCCCCGAACAACGTCACTTTGTCCGGATTGCTGACATCCAGGGATTTCATCGTCATCGGTTCGGCGGGTTTCAGGGAGTCCGAGGGAGTTCCGACCTGCCACCAGCCACCTCCCGATTTACTCAGTGATGTGGTGACGGGAATGGTCGCCGCACCCGACTGCACGAAAATTCCTCCCCGCGCATCGAACGAGATCACGGGGGGAGCTTCGTCCTCGACCCGATAACCCTTCCGGGAGGGTTGCGCCGGAAGAAGGCGGAGGGTCACGCCCTGGAAGGACAATTTCGGGACGACGTCATGCTGCGGCATGTTCGTGAACGTGAGGAGATTTTCCCGATCCAGCGATGGGGAATCCAACTCCACGACGTACCGCAGGCTGTCATCGGGGGGTTGTGCAAACCGGTCGGCGTGTTTGATCCGCCAGCCAATCTCCTGCAGGTACCAGGCCTGCCCCTGCTCCGTCAGCGGCTTGTTGCGTAACAGCGGGCGCAACCGATGCTGCAAAGCCGGGAGGGGTGCCCCATTCCAGCGGAGATCAAGATAGTACCGCCCCTCCCCTGGCAGCAGGCCGTCACCCGTGGCGCGGGCGGAGAAATCCACGGCGAGAACCTGGCCGGGCGGGATGGAAGGTGTCCGAAAGCGAAACGTCCGACTCTCACCGCGCGCCAGCGTGAACTCTGGAACGGGGCGGTCCGGTTCCAGAGCCGGGGAATCTCCCCGCACCGCTGCGCAGAACCAGACCGATGCAAAGAAACAGAGCGGGACGAAAATCCGTAAGGTAACCCACGCGCTGCGCATCCCGCACGCCTCCCTGCTCGCCGACGCTGCCGTCTCAGTTGTCGTTTCGCGGCCGACTACTCGTCCGTCACGCAGCCTTCCGAGGCGGACTTCACGTTCTTGATGTACTTGTACAGAGTTCCGCGGGTCGCCTGGAACGGCGGAGCGACAAATGCAGCGCGGCGTTTGGCGAATTCGGCCTCGCTGATATCGACATCGATGCGGTTCTTCTCCGCGTCGATGGTAATCGTATCTCCGTCCTGCACGAGGGCAATGGGACCGCCGACCTGGGCTTCGGGGGTGATGTGCCCGACGATGAAGCCGTGGGAACCGCCAGAGAAACGGCCGTCGGTCATCAGGGCGACGTCGCTCCCCAGGCCCGCCCCCATGATCGCGGAGGTGGGAGTGAGCATCTCCGGCATGCCGGGTCCACCCTTGGGCCCTTCATAGCGGATGATGATGACATCCCCCTTCTGGATCTTTCCTTGTTCCAGGCCCGCGAGCATCGCCTCTTCCTGATCGAAGACTTTCGCGGTGCCCTTGAAGACGAGCCCTTCCTTGCCGGTGATTTTCGCGACGGCTCCCTCGGGAGCGAGGTTCCCACGCAGGATCCGGATGTGCCCGGTTTCCTTGATCGGCTTTTCCAGGGGTTGAATGATCTGCTGACCAGCCGTAAGGCCGGGAAGATCGCGGAGATTTTCCGCCAGCGTCCGCCCGGTGACGGTCATGCAGCTCCCATCGAGCAGCCCTTTTTCCAGGAGGTACTTCAACACCGCAGGGGTACCGCCGACGTACTGCAGGTCTTCCATGACGTATTTGCCGCTCGGTTTGAGATCGGCGAGATAAGGCACGCGATCGCTCACCTTCTGGAAATCGTCGATCGTGAGGGGGACGTTCACCGCACGCGCCATGGCAATCAGGTGCAGCACGGCGTTCGTGGAACCGCCGAGGGCCATGATCACCACCATCGCGTTTTCGAACGCGGCACGGGTCATGATGTCACGGGGCTTGATGTCTTTTTCCAGCAGAACCTTGATGGCCTCACCCGCCTGAATGCATTCTTCAAGTTTCTTGGGATTCTCCGCCGGGATTGAGGAGCTGTAGGGGAGCGTCATCCCCATCGCTTCAATGGCGGAGGCCATGGTATTCGCGGTGTACATCCCGCCGCACGCCCCGGCTCCGGGACAGCTTTTGCGGACGATGGATTGTCGTTCCTTGTCGTCGATCTTGCCGGAAATGTATTCGCCGTAGGACTGGAACGCGGAAACGATGTCCAGCTTTTTGTCCTGCAGGCAGCCGGCGGCAATCGTGCCCCCATACACCATGATCGAGGGGCGGTTCATGCGGCCCATCGCCATCAGGCAGCCGGGCATGTTCTTGTCGCAACCCGGAATCGAGATATTCGCATCGTACCACTGGGCGCAGGTGACGGTTTCGATGGAGTCGGCAATCAGGTCGCGAGACTGCAGGGAGTAGGACATCCCCTCGGTTCCCATCGAGATCCCGTCGCTGACGCCGATGGTATTGAACCGCATCCCCACCATTCCCGCCTTCTGCACCCCTTCCTTGACCTTTTCGGCCAGGATGTTGAGGTGCATGTTGCAGGGGTTCCCTTCATACCAGACGCTGGCAATGCCGACCTGGGGCTTGTTCATATCCGCCTCGGTCAGGCCGGTGGCGTACAACATGGCCTGCGACGCTCCCTGCGAGCGGGGCTGGGTGATGCGGGAACTGTATTTGTTGAGGATGGGTGCGGTCATGATACCTGTCTTGCGAATGAGTGCGTCGATGCCGTTGGAAATCAGAATTCCCGCAGTCACGGCGGAGACGCGCAAGCCGTGGCGGGAAACAGGTTGGGAACAGGCCATTCTCGGGGGGCGGGGCGGAATGGGTCAAGCGCAGAGGCCCGGATTCAACCCGTTTACGTCCGGAGAACGGTCATCCCGAAGCCGGAAATTCTTGACGTCTCCGCCAGCGGGTTCCGACCGGAATGGAGGACAGCATGAGCCGCGGAGAGGATCGGGCTCTCAGAAAGATTTTCTGCCTGCAGTCTTTCCTGCGGCATCTCAGCCGACCGGTTCGGCGACGGCAGGCTGTGGGACGACCACCTGGTTACGCCCTTGCTTCTTGGCGGCATACAGGCCCGAGTCCGCGGCGGCAATCAATTCTTCCACGCTCGTGCCATGTTGCGGACAACTGGCCACACCCGCGCTGATCGTCACGTGGATCGGGAAATCATCCCACATGACGGCGGTTTCTTCGATCGCCCTGCGGATCTCCTCGGCAATGCGCTGCGCTCCCGCGGCTCCCACCGCCGGCAACACGACCGCCAGTTCTTCTCCGCCGTACCGGGCGCACAGGGTGCGATCTCCGGAGCGGGTTTTCTGGGTCTGCTCGCGAAGGACCTCGGCCGCCTTGCGGAGAACCTGGTCTCCCGCCTGGTGGCCATAAGTATCGTTGACGGACTTGAAGTGATCCAGGTCCAGCAGGATGAGCGAGCAGTCGATGCCGTTCTCCGTGCACATCTGCATTTCCTTGGCGATATGCAGATCGAAGGTGCGGCGGTTCGCGAGTTTCGTCAGGCCGTCCAGACGGGCTTCCCGTTCGACGTAGGCCTGGTTGATCGTGCGGAGGATCTGGTTGGCGAGGAATTCTCCCGCCCATTGCACCAGTTGCTGCTGTTCGACGGTGAACGACTGGAAGTTCTTGCGCACGAAACAGAGGACGCCGATCGTTTTCTTGTTCTGGATCAACGGCATGGTCATTGCCGTCCCCATCAGGCTGCAGATGTTCCGTTCTTCCAGTTCTTTCCGGTCAAACGCGATACAGCCTCCCTGATTCACAGCCTGGGTGACGAGCTGGCCTTCGTATTGCTGCCAGATTTCGCGGACCCCGGGCTGGAACGAGGTGCCCCAGGAAACCAGCGGCGTCAGCGGCTGGTCGGGGGAAACGCGGTTCATCAACTGGCCGCCGAAATACAGGCTCCCCCGGTCCGCGCCGATCATTTCCGAGAGTCGGTCGACCAGGGACTGCGTCATCTGGACCGGGTTTTCCGTTTTCTGGTCGGCCAGTGCGTGCAGTTCCAGCATATCGCTGGTCCAACGCAACTGCTGCCGATGCAGTTCCAGAGACTGCTGTTGTTCGAAAGCGGTCGCGACGGAGGACAGAACCCGGTCGATCAAATCAATTTGTTGAGCCGGAGACGTTCCCCCGGGGATGAGATTCGTGGTGATCAGGACCGCGGAAAGGTTCCGCTGATCTTTTTTGGAGCGGATCGGGAACAGATACAATTCCTGGATCTGGCGGCGGTACAGAGTGGGAAACCAGCGCCAGATTTCGGACGTGGTGTTTCCCTGCGGAAGCAGATGAACCGTTTTCCCGGCCGTCAACTGCAGCATCAGGAGCGGTTCGAGGACAATTTCGGACGCGAGATCGAGTTCCCAGCCGCACTGGAACGCCATGTGGGGTTCGGGGCGCATCTGGAGAAATCCCGCGAAACCTTTATCGCGTGAAGGGAGGAACCGTTGCAGGAGCGAGCGGATGGCGCGCTGCGCATCGGGTTCGCCGATGAAGTCTCTCAGGATCTGCGTTTCCAGCCGGATCAGCCCCCGCTCTTTCTGCCCGAGGGCGAGTTCCGCCTCCATCCCCTGCAACAGAGCCTGGTAACTGGCGGCCATGCGCAACGTTTCTTCCAGCCGGCGCATCGAAAAGTAGTACTGCACCAGACAGACCGACGCCAACAGCGCCATGGTGAGCTGGTCCGAATACGTCGACAGCGTGTTGATCCAGTGGGCGAGCATGAGAAAGTTGTGGAAAAAAAAGAATCTGTGCGGACACGTCACGAATGAAAGCAGCCCGAATTGGGGGCCATTTCAAAGCCGGACTTGGTACTAGCTAACGCTAGCTCAGGATTTGCCTTGGCTCGTTGAGCTGTGATCCCTTCCGCTGAGGCATTTTCCCCGCATTCCGGCGATCGTGACGGTTGTGACGGTTGTTCGAACTCAGCCGTCAACCGCGCGGCGCGTCGCCTGAACGCCACGCTCCCCGCTCACGGACGTTGTTCCGCGTCAACATGGACAATATGTTCAGACGCCTTAACAGACTCCTAAACCACTGACGGGCAGCAGGTTCCGAACATTCCGATCACTCGTGGCACAGGTGGAATCGGCTTTGCATTCCCTCAATCCGCGGCCTCAGCCCAAGGATTGCCCGGTTTCATGCCTGACAGATTTCACTCCTCCACAGATTGATCGATATGCCCCACCTCGTCGAATTCATTGGCGTTCTCTCCCGGCACGCGGAACAACTCGCCCAGCACGCGGAATCTTTTCCCGGCGCGGCTCTGGAGCAGTTCCGCAGCACTTCCAGACAGCAGGCGCAGTCCTCCATGAAACGACTGAAGGAACTGGAGCGGGAACTTTCTGAACTTCCCGCCGATGAAACCGCCGAGTTTCTCTGGGACCAGGCCCACGATGCCTGTCAGGAGATCCTGACCACGGAAATGCTGGGGCGGGTCTGGGGGGCGATCCTCGAATCGAGCCACCATATCTCCGGACAACTGACAACCAAAAGTGTCGCTCGGCACGTGCTGCTCCAACACCTGGAAGTCCGACACGCGCTGCTGTCGTTCATGAACCGCTGGTGCGAACGGGCGTATCTGCAGATTGCGGAGATCGACGGCCTGCGGCGCAAGATGGAACGCTGGACCGATATCCTCCTCGGCTCGCTGCTGCAGGAGTACCCGGTGCAGGACTACGCCTTCGACCCCGAACGGGGCTGCGAATTCACGTTCGCCGGCATGATTGCCAATTCGACGGACAAGGGGAACTCACCCTGGGCACGGCAACTGGTCCTGAGCGGCCTGAAGCGAGCCTTCAAGGAACCGTACCCCGAACCCGCCTTTCTGGGGGAATATCAGGAAGCCATCCGGTCCGCCATTCTGAGTTGCGTCCCCAACACCCCCGAATATCAGCCTTTGCAGGGGGAGTTGACCGTCGCGCCGCAAGAACCGGCTCCTCTCCTGAAGCTCGAAACCATTGCCTCCGAGCTCAAACAGAAACTGGCCACCTCCGCGAAAATCGGCGAGTATTTGCGGTTTGACGGGCAGGTGAAGCCCACCCCACCGCACTGGAATTGACCGGAAATCCCTGTCGGAAAAGGACTTCTTGCCGGGCCGAAATTCGGCCGGTATGATAATTCTTGGTTTTGACACCCACGCTGCCCCACATGCAGCACGGAACATCGCACAGGCTTCGGAAGTCTGAGAACCTTCAGGGATGGTGCGTGAAATGGAATTCACGAAGGATGCGCTCCGATATTCGGTCGTGATTCCCGCTCACAATGAGGCGGAGAATCTCCCGAACCTCCTCTCTTCGCTGCAGGCCGTCATGGAGGAACTCGGCGAGCCTTATGAAATCATCGTCGTGGATGACGGTTCCCAGGATGAGACCCCGCTGGTCCTCACTTTCCTGCAGGAAATGATCCCCGAACTGGTCAGCTTGCGGTTCGACATGAATCACGGGCAGTCGGCCGCGTTTGACGCGGGGTTCCGCACCTCCCGGGGTGAAATCTTGATCACGCTCGATGCGGATGGACAAAATCCTCCCTCTGAAATTCCACGCCTGATCAAGGCCCTGGGATTTTACGACATGGTCTGCGGCTGGCGCTCCAATCGCCAGGATGGCTGGTCCAGACGGTATGCCTCCAAATTCGCGAACACCATCCGCCGCTGGATCCTGAAAGACGGAATCCACGACAGCGGCTGCTCTCTCAAGGCCTTTCGCCGACACACCGTCGCGCGGCTCCCCTTGTTCCACGGCATGCATCGCTTTTTCCCGGCTTTGGTGCAGATTCAGGGCTTCTCCGTGACCGAAGTCCGGGTCCGCCATTTCGCTCGGAAAGCGGGAACGTCTCACTATGGAGTCCTGAATCGTTTCTGGGGACCGATGTGCGATCTGTTCATGGTCCGCTGGATGCAGATCCGGAATCGCCCCTGGCGGCTGCTGAATGTTCCCCGCGAACTTCCGGAGGAACACCGGGTCATGGACGACAACTGGCCCCGTTCCGTCCAGGTCACCCGCCGTTTGCACGAAACCCCCCAAAAATCAGTCGTTTCCCTCTGATTGCGGTTGCGGCGATCTCCCGAAAGACCTAAAATTCGACCCCTTATTTGATTCAGGCGCCGAGAGTTACGTTCGAGGAGGGCTTTTTCGAACGGAACTCCACCGCAGTCATCCCCTGCGACGGTTTGCCGCACGGACGAACAACGTGACCCCCTCAAATCCAAGGAAGGATTTGTGACATGATGCCAGAGGAACGGACTCCGCGCCGGTTTCGGTTGGACGGCCCCCATCAGTTTCCCAGCGACTCCGACGATTGGACTCCGGAGCAGGCGACGCGCGAGGGACTGCAGACCCGTCAGCAAAGTCGCCTGCAGGACGCCATCGAGCGAACCCGCGACTTCCTGCTGCAGGAACAGCAGACCGATGGGCACTGGGTCGCTGAACTGGAAGGGGACACGATCCTCGAATCCGAATACATCCTCTTGCTGGCATATCTGGGACAGCAAAAAAGTCCCCGCGCCATCAACGCCGCGCGATACATCGAACAGCAGCAGCTTCCGACCGGCGGGTGGGCGATCTATCCGGGGGGTGACCTGGAGATCAGCGCCTCGGTCAAGTCCTATTGGGTGTTGAAGTTGACCGGTCACGATCCGGAAGCCCCGTACATGGTCCGCGCCCGGGAAGCGATTCGCAACGCGGGAGGAGCCGAAGCGGTCAACAGCTTCACGCGGTATTACTTCGCGTTGCTGGGAATCATCGATTACAAGCAATGCCCGGCGGTGCCGCCGGAGCTGATGCTGCTCCCGAGCTGGATGCCGTTCAATATCTACGAAATGTCCGCCTGGTCCCGGACAATCCTCGTTCCATTGAGCCTGCTGTGGGCGTTCCAACCGAGCCATAAGCTCCCCACCGAGGGTAAGATCGACGAACTGTTTCTGAAATCTCCGGGAGAATTGTCGGTCACCATGGGGGTCTCCGCGCAACTGGACACCCTCAAGAAAAAGACCACCCTCCCCTGGGATCGCATGTTCCGCTGGCTCGACCAGGGGATCAAACTCGTGGAAAAATGCGGTTTGAAACCGTTCCGCACTCGATCCATCCAGCTCGCCAAAGAATGGATGTTCTCCCGTTTCGAACACAGTGATGGATTAGGGGCCATCTTCCCTCCCATTATCTGGAGCGTGGTGGCGCTGAAGTGCCTCGGCTACAGCGACGACTCTCCCGAAGTCCAACGGCAGATGAACGAACTGGAACGGCTGGTCATCGAAGAAGGCTCCACCGTCCGCCTGCAACCCTGCAAATCTCCCGTCTGGGATACCGCCATCGCCACGATGGCTTTGCGGGAGATCGGCCTCCCCGCCGATCATCCCGCGCTGCGGCGGGCCTCGCGCTGGCTCCTCTCCAAAGAGGTCCGGCAGCCCGGCGACTGGTCGCTCCGCACCAAGGGAGTGGAACCGGCCGGCTGGTTCTTCGAATACGAAAACGCTTTCTACCCGGACGTTGATGACACTATCATGGTCTCGATGGCCCTCAACCGCTGCATTCCCCACTGCTCCGAGGGGACCTGGGCAACGCATTTCCTGAATGGTGAACCGTTCCATATTCAGAAGGACCAGGTGACCACGATCATCTCGGGACACGTCACGAATCGGGCGGCTGCGTTTGCGGAAATTGAATCCGTCTCTCCCTTCGTCGATCCGCTGCGCCGCGCGGTCCGCTGGACCACCGCCATGCAAAACCGGGACGGAGGTTGGGGAGCGTTCGACGTCAACAACGATCGCGAACTCTTCACCCGCGTTCCCTTCGCCGACCACAATGCGATGATCGACCCCAGTACGCCGGACATCACCGCCCGCGTCCTGGAGATGTTCGGACGGTTGGGAATTTCCCCCCGCCATCCGGCCATCGAACGGGGCATTGAGTTTATCTGGAAGACCCAGGAACAGGACGGGAGCTGGATCGGCCGTTGGGGGGTCAATTACCTCTACGGCACGTGGCAGGTCCTCGTCGGCCTGCACGCCGTCGGAGTTCCAGATACCGATTCCCGGATTCGCAAGGCGGTCCAATGGCTGGAGCAGGCGCAACAACCCTGCGGCGGCTGGGGAGAATCTCCCCGCAGTTACGAAGATCCCACCCTGAAAGGTCAGGGAGAGCCGACACCCTCTCAGACGGCGTGGGCCCTGATGGGACTTTGTGCGGCCGGTGAAGCGAATTCGCAAGCAGTCGAACGGGGAATTCAATATCTCCTCGACACCCAACTGGCGGATGGAACCTGGGACGAGAAACCTTACACCGGGACCGGTTTCCCGAAGGTTTTCTATCTGCGCTACCACTATTACCGCATCTACTTCCCGTTGATGGCCCTGGGACGCGCCGCCCGTTTGCGACACCAACTGGTCTCCAGCAAAGTCGCCTGACTACACCCTCAACCACTCGCAAGCTACGATGGGGAACCCAAACCGGGTTCCCCTTTTTTATTGGTGATGCCTAATCCTCATGATTTTTTCTCCTGCTCCGGATACGACGTTACTCCTCCTCGTTCGACATGGAGCGACCACCGCCAACGAACAAAAGCCCTACATCCTGCAGGGGGACTCCATCGATCTCCCCCTGAGTCCCAACGGCGAACAGCAGGCACAAGCCGTGGGAAACTTCCTGGCGCAATTCCCCGTCAAGCAGGTCTACTGCAGCACGATGCTCCGCGCCCGCCAGACTGCTCACGAAATCGCCCGGCATCACCACCTGGAAATCCAACCGATTAGCGGGATCACGGAATGCGCCGTCGGCAAGTGGGAAGGAATGGACTGGGCCTCGATTGAGGCGCAGTATCCGGAAGACTGCCGTCGGTTTCTGGAAAACCCCGCGGAAGTCCCCTACCTGGGGGGAGAATCGTACGGGGACGTCCAGCGCCGCGTGATGCCGATTCTGGAACAACTGCTGAATCAACACAAAGGGGAACTCATCACCGTCGTCGCCCATAACGTCGTCAACCGGGTGATCATCTCCCAACTCCTCGGCTTGGAACTGAAGCGGGCCAAGGAACTGCACCAGCAGAACTGCTGCGTGAATCTGATCCAGAAGAGTTCGCAGGGAACGACGCTGTTGACGATGAATTCGATCTTCCACCTGCACAAGATGCCGGTGATTTGAGGCGGATCTCGGGATTTTTCCCCTGCCCTTGCCTTGGCGAGATCCCCCTGCCAGACTGAATACTCCACTGGGAATTTCACCGCCGACTGCGAACTTTGAGGAAACCATGTCCGACGAATCCGACATCCTGGCCGCCAATCAGAAGCTCCTGAATTCCATCATGCAGGGGGATTGGAAAACCTATACCGAACTGTGCGATCCCTCCATCACCGCTTTCGAGCCGGAAGCGCTCGGCCAGCGCGTCGAAGGTCTCCCCTTCCACAAGTTCTACTTCGACCTCGGTGGCGGAGCCGCACCGCAGCAACCGCCGCAAGTGACAATGTGCGCCCCGCACGTCCGCGTGATCGGCAATGCGGCTGTCCTCACTTACATCCGCCTCACGCAGGTCGTGGGGGCGAACGGCCCCGTCAGTTCCTCCGCCGAGGAAACCCGCGTCTGGGAAAAGAAGGGGAACGGCTGGAAGCACGTCCACTTCCATCGCACTCCCATCGCCAAAGGCTGACGGCGTGGCGTACAATGCCTTGGCGTCGCGTCTTAACCGTTGCTAACACCACGATTTCTACCGCGACAGATGCAACACGCAAATTCGATGCGGTCTTGATCCATGTCTCCTCCGATCATCACCCTCCTCACCGATTTCGGGACGGCTGACACTTATGTCGGCCAGATGAAGGGGGTCATTCTGGGCATTTTCCCCGAGGCGCGGATTGTCGACCTGACGCATGAGACCCCGCCGCAGGATGTGGAAGCCGCCGCATACGCGCTTGATGCGGCTATCTCCGCGTTTCCGCCGGGAACCGTGCATGTCGTCGTGGTGGATCCCGGCGTGGGGAGTGAGCGACGGCTGTTGATGGCCGAAGCGGACGGGCAGCGACTTGTGGCTCCGGATAACGGCGTGCTGGAGCCGGTGCTGCAACGGGCCAGTTCCGTTCGCGTGCATGAATTACGCGAGAGGTGGTTTCAGCGCGAACCACGCTCCGACACATTCCACGGGCGGGACGTGATCGCCCCTGCGGCGGCACACTGGGCTAAGGGAACCAGCCTGGAGAAATTCGGGCCTCCGCTGCAAGGAGCGCGGGTTCCCCTGCCGCTTGGCGATCCAACGGTCGAAGCCGACGGCATCCAGGGGGCCGTCCGATCCATCGATCATTTCGGGAATGCGATCACAAACATTCCAGTTACTTTGATTCCTGAAGATCGTCGCAGTTCGGCCATCATCCGGATTGGGACGCAAAGTTTCACGGGTTTGCGATCCTGCTATTCCGATGTCGAGCCGGAAGAGTGCTTAGTGCTGGTGAGCAGTTCCGGGCACCTGGAAATCGCCCAAAGAAACGGCAACGCCGCTGCTGTCCAAGGGATCAGCCGCGGCATGAAAGTCGCCGTGAGTTGGAATGTAGCTGATTCCTAATGCTGGTGCTGGTTGCAGGTGGGGCAATCACCCTGCGGAGCGGTATAGCTCATTGGAGTCAACTGTTGATTGGACATCGTCTGCAACATCGGCGGAGCACTGAATTGTGCGGGGGTCATCGTCGGGCCGTTTGAGAACGCCGGGCCGACGCTCTGGGCCGGCAACGGAGGGGGCAACGGAGAACCGGCGAATTGCGTCGGATCGACGCTCATGGCCGGAGCGGATTGCAATTGTGAATAGGCCTCGCCGGGGATCATGCCGGACATATCGCCGGTCATGGCGGTTCCGCTGCAACCACAGGAAGAGGTCGGGGCCGGGGGGAGAACAAAGTCGTTCGAACCGCAGCAGCGCTTGGGCCGTCGGCAGCAGGTTCCGCAGGGATCGTAGATCGAGCTGAACAAACCGGGGCCGCAGGAGCAACATCCGGACGAAAAACTCAGGCAAAGCAGCAAGGCTGCGACAGACATCCGTTTCATCAGCAGATCCTCGATTGGGGGGCGTGTCACCACGCGGTGGGCCACAGGAGAGTCGGACCTGAACAGTTCGGCCCGAAGCCCGTCAGGTTGCCGTGTGGCGGCCTGACGCATCTCTGTCGCTATCCCCAAGATCGGCCTGCTGAAATGTCAAACTTTAACGATTACACAGACTTTTCCGCGCGGCTTGCCGTAGAAAACCATAAGTCCTTGTCCCTAAAAGGCCTGAGAATTCTCTCGCCTGTACTCCCGGGAGCGGCTTTTCACCTTCCTCTAAATTCCATTGATTCTTATTTGCAATTAAATTGTAAATAAACTAGATTGTCTTTTATTCACAAAAGTGAAAAGAATTCGAATTTCCATTTGAAACTGAATTGAGACTTGGACGTACAATGAGAAGCACAGGGCGACTCGGATTCTTCAATCGCCCCTCTCCTTTGCGAGACTTCTCCTCTCTTTTTTCCCGTCATACTCGGTTCGCCCACAGGAGTCTGCCATGACCGGTTCCGCATCATTTCGTCGGCGACGTCCCGGATTCACCCTCATCGAACTGCTGGTGGTCATCGCGATCATCGGTGTTTTGATCGCGTTGTTGCTCCCCGCGGTGCAACAAGCGCGCGAAGCCGCCCGCCGGACCCAGTGCAAGAACAACATCCACCAGATCGGGATCGCACTGCATAACTATCACGATGTGTACAAGATGCTTCCCCCCGGCTGGATCGGCGTGGATGCCACCGGCACGCTGAATATCCACGGCAACAACGGCTGGGGCTGGGCGGCGAAGATCCTTCCGCAAATGGATCAGATGGCACTGTTCAATTCCATCAATTTCCATGCTCCGGTCGAGCATGCCAGCAACCTGCTCCCTCGCACGTCGTTCGTCGCGGCTTACGTCTGCCCCTCCGATACGAATCAGAACAAGTGGACCATTTACGATCACTCCGGGGGATCTCCCGTGAATGGAGTGGAACTCGCCCCCTCGAACTATGTGGGCGTGTTCGGAACCTCGGACATCGACGACTGCGAAGAGACCGTTCCCGCCAACTGGGCTTTGCCGACCCCTTATCCTCAATGCGGCGGCGAAGGAGCCTTCTTTCACAACAGCAAGATCAACTTCACGAGCTTTACCGACGGGGTGAGCAATACCTTCATGGTGGGAGAGCGGAAATCACTGGATCAGGGGAGCCCCTTCAGCGTGATTCCCGATCCGGGCGGAACGCAGATCCCCTGGTTCTCCACCTGGACGGGAGTGATCCCCGACCACGACTTTGACATTGTCCGGATTCTGGGAACGACCGACCACACTCCCAACAACGACGTCAATCACATCGACGACTTCAGCAGCTATCACGCCAAGGGCGCGCACTTCCTCATCGGGGATGGCGCGGTCCGGCTCATCAACAAGGACATCGACCTCGGCCTGTACCAGCACCTCGCCACCCGCTCCGGAGGCGAATCGATCGGCGACTATTAAAATCGCCGCTCGATCGCTAAGCCGAAATTCCGACGCAAAAAAAGCAAACCCCCATCAAAGTTGTGGGCTTTGATGGGGGTTTCGGATTTGCGGGAATCCTGACGCTTCTGAATCGGTGAGTCTCCTCTCCGATCCGTTTTTTCCTACCGAATTCTTGCCTGGAACGTAATCGTTCCCTTCTGTTTCTTACCGAGGGAGTCTTCCAAGGCCCATTCCAGCACGTGACTTCCCTCGTGATTGTCCACCGCCTTGAACTGGGCGGGAAGATCGCACTTCACGCTCTGCGGGATCAATTCCAGCCGCGGTGTCAGGTTGTCGAGGATCACGACTTCCTTCAGAGGCAGATCGCCGGAGTTCACGAACTCAATCTTGAACGTCACCACGTCGCCCGGCTTGGCAAAGGTCAAGTCGGCGGATTTCTCGATTTTAAGTTCCCCGGCCTTATCCAGCGGACTCACACCGACCACTTCCGCCGGTTTCGACTTGGCATACACTTCCGTCAAGGAGAGTGTCCGGGCGGTAATTACCGGGAACTCCATCTTGCTCCACAAGTGCGAGACTTGCAGCGAGTTCGCCTGGATGGCTTTCTCACGCTGACGGGATTGTCCGGCTTTCTGGCTTCCCAGCGATTCATGCAGGCCATCTGTCTCCGCCGCCACCTCGGGGTTTTGCTTTTGAGAGACGCCCGTTTCCCAGGTGTCTCCAGCCACGCCGCTCGCCCGCAACCGGGTGCCGAGACGGTCGGTGCTGGTCCGTTGACGATGGACATTCACACCGGCCCGTTGTTTCAGGGAGTCGTTCACCGCCAGGGTGGTTGCCCCGACCGGTCCGGTCACGCTGGACTGTTCCAGCAGCGAGAGAACATTGTTCACAGAGCCGAAGCGCGGTGCATAAATCGCCACCCGGTTGCTCTTCTGCGTCTTTCGTTGTCCGACCTGGTTCTTGTATTCCGCCAGCGTATCCTCGGTGTCGAGGCCGGCTCGATTCTGCTGCTCATAGTGCAGGGGATGTTCCCGGTCGCCACCGTCAAACAGGTACTCATCCGGATACATCCGGGACAGGGCATGGGGATCGTCGACGGTATTGCCGACGGCAAAGCAGTCCGGCACACCGGGAGGAGGACACTGAATCGCGGGGACACGGGCATCGTGAGCGGTCCGCGTAATCCCCTTGGGGAGCGGATTGCCGCTCGCATCCACCTGCATGGAGGTCAATGTGGCCGTGGCGGGAGTCTTCTGCTGACAGGTCGGCTTGGCCCCTTGGGGAGCCGCGGATAATTGGAAGTCAATCGGAGCTCCCATCCCGAAGAACCCGTTTTGATAATCACCCGCGTCGGGGACCCGTCCTCCCATGCGGACGATCATCAGCGGTCGCCCCAGTTCATCCGCCTTTTTCAGGACATGATCCTGAGGATCCAGGCGCTTCATCGGGAGTTCCTGACGGCCGCGATCCAGCGTGGTGTCATCGGCGATATTCGGTTGCTCCAGATAAACCACTTTCGTGATCAGTTTCCCCTGCAGGGCCTGCTCGATCTCTTCCGTCGTGAATGAAACGGGGACCGGAGCATGGGCGATGAGTTGTGCCGGAGGATGCAGGCGATCGACCAGTTCAATCGAGGGATACAGTTCCGCGCCGGGGAAATCTTTCAAGTTGCTCAGTTTCAACCGATACAGCGGCCCGACCATAAAACCGGCCTGCGCCGGGGCATCCTTCGCCTGGATCATGCCCCCACGCATGTAGAACGAGACTTGTCCCGCACAGGGTAATTCCACGCGGACAGGCTGAAACGCCGGTCCCCCCTTCCCCAGCATCGCCGCCCAGTTTCCCGCGACCCCGGGTGCAGGAGTCTGGGGCCAGACCGGAATCTGAGGCCGTTGCGGGATCGCCTGGGCAGAGAGCATTGCGGGAATCAACATCCCGCACAGCCATGCCAGGCAGACGCGTTGTGTAATGGAAGAGCGTGACACAATCTTCCCCCTGAACAGGGAACATGAGAGGCGTGAAGAAGCTTCACGGAAATCGGGCTGACAGGAGCGCCCGAAGAGAGGATTTGGCCGGTCGACCGAACCATCAGCCGGTTGCGGCGAAGGATTTCACACCTTCGCCGAAACCGACAGCCTGGTTCTCTGGCGACACGATTACTGCTGATAGCCCGGAGGACAGTAATCCTGGCCCGGATCTCCACCCGCTCCACCTTCCTGCACAACAGGACGGCGGAACTGCGGATGAGTCTCGGTGTACTGCACGTGCTTGACCGGTTTGGGCAGACGAATTCCCGGCTTGTGCTTCACGTCCACCAGGGCGTGATCCACGGGCTTCGGAATGCTCTGCTTCGTCAGGTTGCGGACCGTGTGGGACTTCAGTCCCGCGGGGCCGCCATACGGCAGGTGGGGCGGGCCGGGAAGTCCAATCGGAGTTCCGGTGACGGTCATGCCCCAGGCCGGAGCAGTGACACCGGAAATCGGATTGATGGCGGGCTGACCGGGGCAACCCGGCATTCCCATCATCATCGCTCCGGGAACTCCCGAACCGCGGCCTTCAATCCCGCCGATCGGAGTCGGAGGAACGAACTGCCCCTTGGCTCCATCGGCACCGGTCGTATGCGCCGTCTGGACCACGTTCCCCTGGGCATCGGTCTTGAGAGAAGCGTTCACGGCTCCCCCATGAGCGGGCCCTTCCAGATCCATGTTACCGACACGCAAGACCAGCATGATCGAACCGCGGCGATCCGCTTCCGCGATTGGGTCGACACCCGGATCGAGGCGGGTGGAGACGAGCGTTTCCACGCCGGCAATCGCCAGTTCCTGGTTCTGCGGATCCGGCAGGTAGATCACCTTGGTGACAAAGTTGTTGCTCTGCACCTGGTCCAGATCTTCATCCGTGATCTGCAGCGGAACGCTGTTGTGGCTCAGATAGGCTTCCGTTCGCGGGCTGGTGGGATACACCTGCAGCGAAGGATACAGAACGAGCTTGTCGCGGCCCGGAATGCTCGCCAGCTTCAGCCGGTAGGCGGCCCCTTGCGGGAAGTTGTAGCGGTTCGGGGCGACCAGTTGGCGGTCGGCATAAGCCCCGCCCGATTGCCAGCCGATCTGCATTCCTTCCGGTCCCATGAAGCGGACCTGGGTCGTCATGCCGGGCATGCCGTTCATCCCCAGGCCGCCGGGAATGCCCGGAGGAGGACAGAATCCGCCCGGTCCCCCCGGTCCAGCCATTTCCTGGTGGACGACGGGCAGAACGCCCGGCCCCGGCCCATCCACCATGGGGCCCGGACGAGCCATCAGCGCGGTGGGGGGGGCATGATAGTAGTTGCGATCCACAATGGAGTCGCCGGAGAAGTCTGACTTGCTCACGGCGCACCCCACACACACGATGAGGAGTGTGCCTAATGCGAGAAAATACGATTTCATCACGAGCCCCTCTGTTTCCAGGCTTGTCGAAGAGAGAGGATTCACCCTTCCGGATCCCCGATCCGAGAGCCGCTCCCCTTGGGTAGTTCAGTTGTTTTCGCTGGAGGTCAGGGGAGAATTCGATTTGCTGTCGACCTCAGGGTCGAAAAGCAGTTAAAATGTCCCCCCTTGAGCCACATCCGCCGCAACGCTCTCAAGATTGCTCTTGACACGTCGCGCAGACACGGCACCTCATACTCTCCGTTTTCGGAAAAGTGGGGCCTGAATCTTTGGAAAATCCGTTATTTCCGGAACAACATGAAAACTCTTGCCAGCTTCTCGCCCGCCATAATCGCCTGTCTGGGAATCAGTTACGCCCTGGCTTCCAATCCGGCGGAAAAACGGGGGATTTCCCCTGATTTTCAGTCCCGGAAGCCCGCTGAAGCGGCGATCTCCCACCCTCCCCGGAGCCAGGCTCCCCGGACCCTGGCCTTCGCAGATCCTCCCGCCGAGAAGAAAGGCCCCCCCGCCGCGACCAAATCCGCCCAGGAGATCATCAAGGAGGCCTGCAACCGCCTGCAGGGATATAAGTCCGTCAAAGCGAAGATCACAGAGCGAGTCACCATCCAAGATCACTCCTTCACCGCCGCCGGAAGTTACACCCAGGGGCAGAACAACCAGGTGCTGCTGGAACTGCAGGTCAGCCTGGGTGGAAATCGCGGTTCCATGCTGGAAGTCTGCGACGGACAAATCCTCTGGGTCCGCCAGGATGTCATCGATCAGGTCCGGATTACCCGCCGTGATGTGCAGAAAATCCTGCAGGCAGCGGAGCAGTCCGGCGGGCGGGTCAATCGCACGTCGCTCGTGGCGGAAATGGGCATGGGAGGCTTGAGCGGACTGCTGGGCGGGATCGCTACGGACATGGATTTTTCCGCTCCCACCGAAGGGGAAATCGACACGATTCCCGCCATTGTGCTCGATGGGAAGTGGAATCAGAAGTTTCTCACGAGATTCAACGGAGGCAAGAATGCCAAGGGACCGCTCCCCGCTTTCGTTCCGGATCAGGTCCGGATTCTGCTGCAGAAGGACAACCTGTTTCCGCGGCGGATCTCCTATGCGAAGAAGACCGCCAGCAGCGTCCCCAATACACCTTTAATGGTGCTGGATCTGTCCAATATCAGGCTGAATGAACAACTCCGCCCGGACACATTCCGCTACAATCCGCCCGCCACTCCGACCCCGATCGACGAGACCGCCGCGTATGTGCAGGCCATCACGCAGGCTGCGGAAGCCGCCAAAGCAGGCCCCGGGGCGGCTCCCCAAGCCCCAGCGAAGCAGCCTCCCAAAGGTGGCTGACGGACGGTGAAACGGGGTTCCTCGAGAGCTGGATTATTCCAGGACTTTCGGGTCCACATCGTGCCCGATGCAGGCGACACAATCCCCCTGCGCCACGAGTGACGGTCCGCGTGTGGCGATCAGAACCCCCGCGGAATTCGCTTCCACGACCAGCGGCGCACGTGTCGGATTCTCCGTGAAATGTACCATTCCGACCGGTTGCCCCGCACTCACGTCCGAGCCGAGATCCACGAGCGTCTCATAGATTCCAGACTCCGGACAGAAGCGATAATCCTCCCACGCGAGGGACTGGATCCAGCGGGTCGGCGGTAACCCCAGATCGCTGCGGGTGAGTTTCTTTCCGTGCAGAATTCCGAGATGAATCAGCACATTTTTCAGGCCCGCCTGCGTGATGCGATGGACCTTGGGGGTGACCACTTCTCCTCCACCCATTTCGGTCGTGATGACAATCTTTCCCTGCCGTTCCGCCTCGACGGGGAGCAAGCCGGTCCCCGCGATGTCGGCATACAGGAATGCGAAATCGGTGTTCCAGGCGAGTGCCCCTTCTGCCATTTTACGGCGTTGCTCCCGATCCGGTACGAGATGCATATGCGAACAGGGATGAAAGTCGAGCCCCCGGCCTCCCGTGTGCAGATCAATCACAATCTCGACGCGCGGAAACAGATGATGCGTGAGGTAATGCGCCAGCATCTCCATCGGCGTCCCCTCCGCCTGGCCGGGGAAGCAGCGATTGAAGTTCTTGTTATCCAAAGGGGACAGCCGCGTCGCCGCTTTGGCCCCGGGCATGTTGATCGCGGGGATCAGGATCATTCGCCCGTTGATCTGATCCGGTGACAACTCCCGCACCAGCCGGGTAATCGCCACCTGGCCGGGATATTCGTCGCCATGATTTCCGGCCATCACCAATGCGGTCGGCCCTTTGCCCCGCGCGATGGTGGAAATGGGAACCATCAGATTCGCCCAGCCGGCGAGGTTGTAGGAATACGGCACATACAGATGCCCGTGCTGAATCCCATCCTTCTCAAAATCAATCGAACAGCGAATCTGTGTCTTTTCCATCTCCCACATCCTTACTGGCTGCTGTCTGGAGTTGCATCATCCCGCAGAATCCGCCGAAACCCGCCTCCATCTCAAGATGGACAAGCTGCGTCAGGTTTGCCCAAGGCGCAAAGATTGACAGTTATTCTCAAGATTCCGGCTGATGAAGTCCGATTCAAGAAAGTGAGACCGGAGAAAAACCGGACGTCGTCCATCGTTTGGATTCCGTCATGGGGTTCTTCTCCCCGGGGTTCTTCCCCCGGCATCTCTGAACTGGAGCTTACCATGATTTACGGACTCTATCTATCTGCGCAGGGTGCTGAGGTGCAGTCCGTACGTCAGGACGTCCTCTCGCATAACCTCGCGAACGCATCCACCCCTTCCTTCAAGCGAAGCCTCGTGCTGGCCCAGTCTCATGTCCCGTTCGACGTCGCGCATGGCAACCCCTGCGATCCGCCGGGAGACCTGAACAACCAGACCGGGGGCGTGAGCATCCTGGGGACCCCCGTGGATTATTCGCAGGGGGGCTTCGACATCACCAACGGCAAGTTCGATATCGCCCTCGCCGGACCGGGATTCTACAAGGTCTCCGGCAACGGACAGAACTATCTGACGCGGGATGGCCGTCTCAACATGGACCGCGACGGACGCCTGACGCTGCGGGAAACCGGGCAATCGGTCGTCGGCACCAATGGCACTCCGATTCTGCTCGACCCGTCCGGGCTCCCTCCCATGATTGGTTCGGACGGCACGATCTCACAGGGTTCGACCGTGGTCGGACAGTTGTCTCTCGTCAGTCCGCCGGACGTGCGTGCCCTGCAACGGGTGGGAGACAATCTTTATCTTCCCACCGGCCGGGAACAGCCGACGACGGACACGTCGGTAAAACAGGGTGCGCTGGAAATCTCCGGGGCGCGTCCGGTCATCGAAATGATGGAACTCATCGAATCCAGCCGTATGTTTGAAGCGAATGTCAACATGATCAAATATCAGGATGAATCACTGGGAAAGTTGATCGAGAGCCTGCCGCGGCGGTAAACGGATTTAACACGTCTGAGATCAACAGAGCAAATCGACGAAACAGATCACACGGGGGGTTCTGAACAGCCATGGGTTACCAAGCACTTTACACTGCCTCGACCGGCATGTACGCCAACGAATTCAAGTTGGACGTCATTGCCAATAACATGGCGAACGCGGGGACGACCGCCTTCAAACGGTCCCGTCCGAACTTCGAAGACCTGTACTACCGTCATCTCAAGCTCCCCGGCACACGAGACCTGCAGGGGAATCTGACGGCGGTCGGAACGGCAGTCGGCCTGGGAACCAAGGTCCAGAGCACGCAGATCGATTTCCAACAGGGAGAGTTGCTCGCGACAGGCGCTCCGCTCGACGTGGCGATCGTCGGCGATGGATTCTTCACAGTTACCGACGGCAACCAGACCCTGTATACGCGGGCCGGCAACTTTTCGAAGAACGCCGACGGAACCCTGGTCATGGCCTCCGCGAATACCGGCTATTACCTCATCCCGCAGGTCACGATTCCCAACGATGCCACGGAAATCGCCATCAGCAATGACGGCCAGGTCTCGGTCCGAGTCCCGAACCAGCAAAACCTGACGCAACTCGCCCAGTTGCAGATGGTCCGCTTCGTGAACCCCCAGGGTTTGCTGCAGGTGGGCCAGAACTGTTACGCCGCCACGGATGCCTCCGGCCAGCCCCTGACCGGGAACCCCGGAACGAACGGTCTGGGAACCATGCAGCAGGGTTTCCTGGAACTCTCCAACGTGGAACCGGTCAAGGAACTGGTAGACCTGATCTCGACTCAGCGGAACTTTGAACTGAACAGCCAGGTCGTGCAGGCCGCCGACCAGTTGCTGCAGGCGACCGCCAACCTGCGACGCTACTAAGATCAGCGTAATTGAGAAGGATCTCAGAGATGCATTTCACCAACAATCTCAACACACAATCAGCCGGCGTTGATTGTTGTCGTTGCTTCGGCCTGTGCCTCTTCATTCGCATGGGAGCCGCGATGCAAAGCGAAGTCGTTTCGTCCGCACGGCGCGCCCTGGATCTCGGAATCGTCGGGAAGGGATTTTTCCATTCACCGATGGAAAATGGTCTTCACCCGGTTCGCGCCTCCACCTCAATCACAAGAATGTCCTCGTCACACGCATCGGCGAAAAAGACTACGAACTGACGCCTCAGATCACGATCCCCGCAAGACCACTCAGATTCTGGTGTCCCGAGACGGCACGATCTCCGTGTTCCGTCAAGACCGTTCATCGAGCACCTCGGACACTGAAGCTGATTGATCTGCAGCGAACACCTCCTTGAGAAGACGACGCCGGCCTTGGGAAAAATGCTTTTCAGGCGCGCCTCAAATTCAATCCCTGTTGAAAACGGTTTTGGATGCATCAAGCAAAACCATCTGGAAGCCGGTTTTTTCAAGACCTCCTTCCGGTTCATGGCCCCAAAGTTTCAACGAGTTCCGCACGCTTCAACGACGTCAACAATCTGGCAGTCCTTCAAGACTGATCGCGGTTTTATGCGTATGCGTCATTTCAATCACAATCCGGCACTGCTTCAAAGGCTCCTTTGCGGGTTCACGCTCGTCGCGCTGCTTGTATTGCAGACTGCGCCTTTGAACGCGGCGATGATCCGTCTCAAGGACAAGGTCACGGTGAACAGCCCCGTCCTGACCCTGGGAGACGTCGCCGAGATTCTGGAACCGAATGCCGACAAGCAAAGCCGCCTGCAGGAAGTCCTGCTTGGTCCGGCCCCTGCTCCGGGACGCAATCTCCTGATTGACTACCAGGCGGTCCGGGACCGTCTGCAGGCCGTCGGATACAGCCTCTCGGAAATCGAATTCACCGGCCACAGCCACATTCAGGTCCGGCGGGAAGATGCGGAAAAAGTCGTCCGCACGAATGTCATCATCCCCGCCTCGGCCTCGATACCTGCCCCCTTAAATCCCAACCGGATTTCCCAGGTGGCGCAGCAGGTCGGCGATCTGATTAGTAAGTCCCTCGTCCAGCAGTATCCTCAACTCGGACGCTACGCGGTGACCCCCACCCTCACCGAAGAACAGACACGTCAGTTTTCGCAGTTGCAGCCCCGCAACGTCCAGGTGCGCGGTGGAACTCCGCCGTTCGGAAACCGCCAGACCTTTCTGCTGCAATTCGCGGATCGGACCAATGCGCCGGTCACATGGCAAATCCCCTGCGAACTTAAACCGATGCCTCGCGTTCTCGCGGTGCGACAGTCCCTGAACAAGGGGCACATTGTCGCACCGGAAGATCTCGGCTGGAGAATCATCCGGGACGACGAAATCAAGAACCTGACCAAGGTCGATCCGGAGCAGATTCTGGGACGGCAGCTCACCAAGAACATTGCGGCGGAGTCTGCGATTTCCCCGGAAGACGTGGAAACCGTCCCGCTGGTCAAATCGAATGACATCGTCACCGTCATTTCGCGCTGTGGGCGGGTGACCGTCCGCATGACCGCCCGGTCGAAAGGGGCCGGCGGCCAGGGAGAAGTTGTCCAGGTGCAATCTCTGGACGGAAAAACACGTTTGCAAACCCGTGTGACGGGCTATCACGAAGTCGAAATTCTGAGCGAGCAGATTTCCCAGGAACAGATCGGAGCAAAACGCGTCAAGGCGGCCTCCGGCGATCCCTCGGAGATCTCTCAATTCTCGGGGGGGACTCAGACACCATGAAGAAGTGGACTCAAAAAATTGCGTTTGGACTGATTCTGGTTCAGGCTCCATTCTTATCCGATTCGGGTCTGTGGAGCGCGGAGCCTCTCGTGCGCGCACAGAATCCTGATCCCATGGGGGAGGCGATTCCGGAGGTTCTGGACCCCAACGCCGCCGCCAATCAGCAGGCATTGCCCCTCCGCCCGGAGATGCCCAACCCCCGGAACGGAGTTCCTCCCACGCAGTTCGGGCCCAACGGCATGGCGCGAAGCCGCGGACCGCTCCCGCAACGGCCTCCCCAGGTCCGGGATTACTCCTGGATTTACATCGATCCTCCTCCTGAGCCGCGCAAGCTCAAGGTCCACGACATCATCACCGTCATCGTCGATGAAAAATCCGAGGCGACGGAAAACTCCCAGTTCACCCGTCAGAAAAACGGGACGTTGAAACTGGCGTTGAATGAATTCGTCCGCATCGACAACCAGGGGAACCTGAACAATGCCGCCCAGAACAGTCCCACGATCGACGGCACGATGCAGGGGAACCTGATTACCCGCGGTGTCTTGCAAAGCCGCGAAGGGTTGCGCTACCGCATTGCGGCGTCCGTGGTGGACATTCAATCCAACGGCATCCTCGTCCTCGAGGCCCGCAAGTCGATTCGCACGAACAGGGATCTCTGGACCTATACGCTCTCCGGTCGCGTCAGGCCCGAGGACGTTCTCGCCAATAACACAGTCATGAGCGAAAACCTGGCGGATCTCGATGTCCAGAAAAGTGAAAAGGGGCGTGTCCGGGACAGCACCCGCCGCGGAATTATCCTCACTTTGTATGACTTCCTCTCACCGTTCTAATCGCGTCTCATTCGTCCGAAGTTGCTGACAAGGTGTTTCTCATGCCGTCCAAACCTTTCCCCCGTCGCTTCCCTCGCGTGATGCTGCTGAGCGCACTGTGTACCTGCCTCAGTCTGCTGAGTGTGGTGCCGGTGGAAGCGCGCGTCCGCCTGGAAAACCTGTGCGTGATCCAGGGGCAGAAGGAGCATAAGCTCGTCGGCCTGGGACTGGTCGTGGGTCTCGCGGGAACGGGTGACGGGGCGGGCTTCGTTCCCACCATCCGGGCCTTGGGGGCGGCCCTCAAGCTGCTGAACAACCCTGTCGACAACGCCGTCATGCTCAAGGACTCCAAGAACGTCGCCCTGGTGACGATTGAAGCCAGCATCCCCGCCATGGGAATCCGCAAAGGGCAGAAGATCGATTGCACGGTTCACTCCATCGGCGGCGCCAAAAGCCTGCGCGGCGGACGCCTCATGGCCTCCCCTTTGCAAAGCTCCTACCTGCTCAATGAAGACGCCCTCGGTCTCGCCGGAGGCTCGATCATCATCGAAGATCCCACGACGCCGACCAGCGGCAAAATCACCAACGGCGTCATCATCGAAGAAAACTTCGAGGACTTCGCCGCCCTGATGATTGAGAACTGCGGGTTCAACCTGCTGCTCGACAAGGACCACGCCTCCTTCCATACCGCCAGTGAAATCGCCGCCGCCATCAATCGCGACCTGCAGAAAGACCTCGGCAGCGACAATCGCACCGACAGCATCGCTCGCGCGGTTTCTCCCGGGGCGATCCGGGTCGAAATCCCCAAGCAATACCTCGACGATCCGGTCACGTTCATCGCCCTCGTGCTCGACGTCGGCGTGGATAACCCGCACACCGAGGCCCGGGTCGTCACCAACTCCAAAACGGGGACGATCGTCGTCACCGGCGAGGTCCAGATCAGTCCCATCGTCATCAGCCACAAGAACCTAAGCGTCACGGTGGGCGATGACGGAGCGGCCCCGGCCGGCGGAGACGACGACAACGGTAAGCGGTTCGTTCCGCTGATCGAGGGAACCCGCGAACTCTCCGGCAACCTCAAGGAACTGGAAACCGCTCTCAATCAATTGCAAGTCCCCAAGAGCGACATCATTGACATCATTCGCGAAATGAAGAATTCGGGCAAACTGCACGCCGTCCTGATTACGGAATAACTCTCTTTCTTCAAACGCTATTCACTTCTCCCAAACCCTTCGCGGAACCTGATCATGTCCCTCTCCGTCAGCAGCATCACTCCGGCAAAATCACTCGCCGCTCCGCAATCGATCAAGCTGACCTCCGCACAACCGGGGATCTCGCTCAATGCAGCGCAGGCAGCGAACGGGATCGCTCTCGATACTCCGCAAGGCCCCAAGCCCACCGAGGTGAAAGAGAAGTTTCAGGACTTCATCGCGGGGACCTTCTTTAAGCAGATGTTGAAGGCCATGCGCAGCTCGCAGAAGAAACCGGCCTATTTCCACGGCGGCGAGGCGGAAGAGACCTTCCAGGCACAGATGGACGACATCATGAGCCAGAATCTGGCGAAGAGCCACGGCGGGGCCATCGCCGATCCGCTCTTCAAGGTCTACCAGCAACAGCGCGCGGGCACCTTGAGCAGCCTGGACACCACCGCCTGAGTTTCTTGTCCGCTCCTCCACGTTCGCTTCCTCCACCCTCCAGCCGGAAGCATTCGGCAGAAACTGCCGCCCGGAAGATATTCCGAACGTGCCGGTCCTACCGCATGTCCGGATGAATCCGCGCGTGCGGCCCCCGATCCTGCGGAAGTCGCTTTGACCCCAAAGCCGAAGATTTCCTCAAGCGACCGTCAGCGGGGCCGATGATAGTCGTCGCGCTGTCCACAAGGAGGGGGACAATGTCGGAGACGTTGCAAACACAGGTCCGGAGTTTTCTGGATCAACTGGAAACCGTCCAGGAACAACTGCTCGAGCTGTTTGTCCTCAAGCGGGGCGCCCTGGTTGCGGGGGACGTCGCCGCGGTCTCTTCCCTCCAGAACCGGGAGGTAGACGGTTCCAAACGGCTGCAAGCCTTGCTGGGCCTGCGCAAGCGCATTCTGACCGAAGCGCGACGCCACATCCCGGTGACGACTCTCGCCGATCTGGCGGATTTCTGCCTCGCACGGACAACCGACCCCGAAGCCGCCGACTGGCGGGACATCCAGACCCAGATCGAAC
Organism: Planctomycetales bacterium; assembly: GCA_046349635.1. Classification (GTDB taxonomy): domain Bacteria; phylum Planctomycetota; class Planctomycetia; order Planctomycetales; family Planctomycetaceae; genus JAXMBX01. The sequence goes on along the minus strand of JAXMBX010000001.1, from coordinate 69,323 downwards.
TCGCCCGGGAGCGGACCGCCCGGATGCGACATGAAAGCTGGGTCCACTGGATCGTCTCCCACCGCTGCTACAACCACTACACGGAAGTTCTCGACCTCATCGCCCAGGGAGGCGTCCCCTCCCCCACTTACGGTAATCAGCCCTACGGCAACCAGTCACGTTCGGCAACCTCGGGGGGCACACTCCTCGACGCTTCCATTTAAAAGGCACCGCCACCTCCCTCGTGGCAGTAACACAGGAGTTCGGAGTCTCGCATGGGTCTCTTCTCGGCAGTTCGGAACGCGGGTTACGCCCTCGAGGTTTTCTCGACCGGCCTGCAAGTGGCTGGAAATAACATTTCCAACGCCAACACCCCGAACTACATCCGCGAAAACCTTAACGTCGTCACGAATTCTTCATACAGCGAGAACGGCGTCACGATCGGTACGGGCGCCCGCATCCTCGGCGTCAAGCAGCAGATCGACAAGTTCCTGGAAACGCGGATTTATGCCGCCAGCTCCGAGAACAGTGCCTCCGCCACCCGCAGCAATACGTACAAACAGCTCGAAACCATCCTCAGTTCGCTGTCGAGCAATGATCTTTCCAGCGGCCTGAACCAGTTTCTCGCGAAGGTCAACGACGTCGCCAACCAGCCCAGCTCTTCCGCCACGCGACAACTCCTGATCCAGCAGGGGCAGACGCTGGCCGGCTCAATCTCCGGCCTGCGCACCAGCGTCGACAGTCTCCGCCAGGCGGCAAACGGACAGGTCTCCGATCTCGTCAACGAAGCGAACCAGTTGATTGACCAGATTTCCAAGCTCAATCCGCAGATCGTCCAGATGGAACTGGCGGGCCAATCGGGAAGTGATGCCAGCGGCCTGCGCAATACTCGCTACGCCGCCCTGACCCGGCTCGCGGAAATTGTCCCCGTCAAGGTCGTCGAACAACCCACCGGACAGGTCGACGTCTTTCTGAACAACGACTATCTGGTCCTCGCGGGACAGACGCAGCACCTGGAAACGGAAACGGCCTCCGATCGTGGCGTCCCGGTCACCAATGTCCATATCGAAAACTCTCATGTGGACATCAGCGGCTCCGGCGGTGAATTGAACGGAGTCATCACCGGCCGGGACCAGATCCTCGGAGGCTACGTCGATCAGCTCGATGCCTACGCCAAAAACATCATCGGCACCTTCAACCAGATTCACAGTTCCGGAGAAGGGCTCGCCGGTTTTACCGACGTCACGGGATCCTACTCCGTGAACAACCCCCTCCAGCCGCTGAATGCCGCGGGGCTGACGTTTCCCCCCCAGCACGGCAGTTTCGATATCAAGGTCGTCAACCAGCAGACCGGGGAAGTGACCACGCAGACGATCAATATTGATCTCGACAACGTGGACACCGCCAACAACACCAGCCTCACCGATCTCAAGAATGCCTTAAACGCCGTCGGAAACGTCTCCGCTTCCATCACCAACGACGGCAAGCTGCGGATCACCGCCGCCAACGGCTATGAGATCAAGTTTGGAAACGACAGCAGCCACGTCCTCGCCGGACTGGGAATCAACACCTTCTTTACCGGCACGGACTCCACCACGATTGGAGTGAATCAGACCATCTCCACCAACCCTGACCTCCTCGCCACCGGTCAGGGAGGCGGCCCCGGCGACAACTCCAATGCCCTCGCTCTCGCGAATTTCACCAGCCAGAAGGTCAGCGGGCTGAACAACCTTTCCATCGACGATTTCTACCAGAATGTCCTGTCGGATCTGGCGCAGAAAGCCGCCTCCGAAGATGCCATCTCGCAAGGGGCGGCCACCTTCAAGGACTCCCTGAACAGCCAGCGATCGCAATATTCGGGGGTTAGCCTGGACGAAGAAGCAATCCAGATCATGCAACTGCAGCGTTCCTACCAGAGCACCGCGAAGTTTATTTCCACCGTGGATCAGCTTTACAACATTCTCCTCGACATCTGATCGATACTGGAAACTCACGCGTATGGATATCGGTCCCGTTCTTCCCGGACGAATTCCCGCTTCCCTGATGGGAACACGCTTGAATTCCGCGCTGCAGGCCAATCAACAGCAGTTGCAGCTCCTGCAGGATCAGGTCTCCACGGGCCAGAAGTTCTTTCTTCCCAGCGATTCCCCCGCCGCCGCGCTCCGCACCATCGCACTGCAAAGCCTGATGGAGCGCAAGCAGCAACTCACGACGAACATTCAGTCCGTGCAGGGCTTCCTGAATCTGAGCGATCAAAGTCTCTCCGACCTCAGCGACGCGTTGAACCAGGCCAAGGGATTCATCCTCCAGGGGACGGGGTCGATCAGCACCCCTGCCGAAAAACAGGCCATGGCCTTGCAGGTCGATGCGCTCATCAAACAACTCACCGGAAGCGGGAACGCCCAATACCTCGGCAAATACCTCTTCGGCGGAACATCGTCGAACGCTCCCTTCGTAACGCAGGCGGACGGCACCGTCGTCTTCCAGGGGAACCTGCAATCGACCGACTCTTTCATCGGCCTGCAGCAGGCACTTTCCAACAACGTCACCGCCCAACAGTCCTTTGGGGCGACCAGCACCCCGCTCACGAAAGACATCAACCCCGCCGCCACGTTGAATACCCAACTGGGGGACCTCCTGGGAGGACGCGGAATCACCCCCGGTTCCATCCAGGTCACGCTCGATAACGGTGGCACCCCTCAGACGGCGACGATTGATCTTTCCGATGCGAAGACCCTGCAGGATGTGAAGACCCGCCTGGAAGCGGCCTTCTCCGGTGGACCTCTCACGCTCTCCGTCGCCATCAATCCCGCAAAGAACGGCCTGGTGTTGACCCCCTCCGCGGGAACTGTGGCCGTGACGGACCTGAACAACACCACGACAGCCTCGGATCTCGGTATCGCGCACGCGCCCGCCGCCACGATCACGGGAACCGATGTCGACCCGCGCATCACGCTTACCACGAAGCTCTCCGATTTGAACGGCGGCGCGGGAATCACCGCGACCTCCGCCGGCGGTCTTAAAATCACCGTCGGCACCGTCACCAAAGTTGTCGATGTCTCCTCCGCGGTCACCGTGCAGGATCTGTTCAATACCCTCCAACGCGCCGGACTCAATCTCGACACACAAATCAACTCCGCCGGGAATGGCCTCGAGATTACGAGCCGGACGAGCGGCGCGGATTTTTCCATCGGCGAAAACGGAGAGACCACCGCCGCCGATCTCGGAATCCGGACGTTCGACACCTCGACCGCGCTCTCCAAGCTCAACTATGGGAATGGCGTCCCCGTCGACAGCGGAACAAATCTCGAAGTGACTCGCCGCGATGGATCGAAAGTCTCCATCAGCCTCGCCGGCTCGATCACCGTCCAGGACGTCATCGACAAGATCAACGCCGTCGACCCCGGCCACCTGGTGGCTTCCTTCAAGTCGGTCGGCAATGGCTTGCAGATCACGGACGACTCCGGGACCGGCGCACTCACCATCGACAACAACAGCGTTTCCTCCGCGCTCGGCATCAATGGGTCTGAGACAACCGCCAACCCCGCCAATCCTCTCAGCGGCAAGGACGTCAACCCGCAGGAGGTGAAGGGTGCCTTGAATATCCTGATCCGTCTGCGGAATGCCCTGAACGCCGGGGACGATGCGACTCTCGGCCGCCTCGACAAACTGGTCGACAATCAGATCCAGCAGGTCAACCTGGCCCGCGGAGACGTCGCCGTCCGGCAGAAAACCCTCGATTCCGTGAATGGTGCCCTCTCCGATCAGGAAGTCCTGGACAAGGATCAACTCTCGAAGGACTTCGACGTCGATCTGACCGAAGTCATTACCACTCTGGCCTTCAAACAGGCGTCCTATGAGGCAACGCTCAAGATTGCCTCACAACTCCTGCAGATGAGCCTCACCAACTACCTCTGATCGACGCATCCACAGGCAAAATAAAGGCTTGCGCCACAAAACATGCGTTCTGCCCCCAACTCTGGGAAGCCACAGCCCCCCCTTCCCCCCGCCTGGCGACTCAAATTCTCCTGCTGACGTTGAACGACCGGGAGTAAATCGCTAATTTATCCTCTTCGCGAACTCCCGCCGCCGGGGGGATTTTCTCGACATTTCGAGAGCCCGTCGTCTGCCAATTCGACGATACGAATAAGCCCTCACCGGCTGAAATCCCCCTCAGGGAAGCTGGTTCGAGGTTTTTTTGATCTTAGGAGGGTGGTTTTTACCGCCTCTCCAAACTCAAGCCCAAGTCTGAAGACTGCGAGTGGATGTCGTGACTAAATCATTTATTTTGAAGGCCGAAGAGGTTCGCCCCGTTTGGTTTATCGTTGACGCGGAAGACCAGATCGTCGGACGTCTCGCTGTGAAAATCGCCACGGTTCTGATGGGCAAGCACCGTCCGACCTACACTCCGCACGTCGCCTGCGGTGACTTTGTCGTCGTGGTCAACGCCGATAAGGTTCGCTTCTCCGGCGAACTGATGGCCCACCCGACTCACAAGGCCTTCACCTCGAAGATGGCGACCAAGGAATACGACACCTTCACCGGTTATCCGAGCGGTCGCAAGGTGAAGACCGGTGAACAGGTCCTGGAAAAGGATCCCACCAAGTTCATCCACGAAGCGGTCCGCCGCATGCTCCCCAAGAATAAGCTCCGCGCCAAGATGATGCAGCGTCTCAAGCTTTACGCCGGAGACAAGCACCCCCACCAGGCGCAGCAGCCCCAGGAACTGAAAGTCTGATCGCGCGATTCGCGTCGATTCATTTTGAGCCCTATTGATTGATCCATATCGAGAATCTTGTCTGCACGTGCAGCGAAAAGTAAGTTGCAGGAAAGAGTTTTATGAGCGAAGAGACCGTTGCCACTCCCGAGGCTGAAACCGCCGCCCCCGAAACCTCCCAACTCTTCACCGGCACCGCCACCGAAGGGGCCGAGGCTCCTGTCGTCAAGCACCAGCCCGTCATTCGCGGACGCATCGACAAGTTCGGCGTCGCCATGGGAACCGGTCGCCGCAAGACCTCCGTCGCCCGGATTCGTCTCAAGGCCGGCACCGGCAAGATCGTCATCAATGATCGCGAACTCAGCGATTTCTTCCCCACCACCCAGAACCAGCACACCGTTCTCGCCCCCCTGCAAGTGACGCAGAACGAAGGGAAAGTGGACGTGTGGGTGCGCGTCGTCGGTGGCGGCACGACCGGCCAGGCCGGAGCGATCATGCTCGGCATCGCACGTGCCCTCGTCGTCCTGAACGCTGACAACCACCCCGCTCTCAGCGAAAAGGGTTATCTCACCCGCGACGGTCGTATGGTGGAACGCAAAAAGTACGGCTTCAAGAAAGCCCGCCGCAGCTTCCAGTTCTCCAAGCGCTAAGTCGCATCGCTTCCGGAGAGCATTGGTTCTCTCTGTCTGACAACAATCGCACCCCGTGGAATTACTTCCCCGGGGTGTTTTTTTGTTGCGGATGATTTTCGTTTGACCCGTTCCGCTTCGGTTCCGTCCCGCGCGGCTTCTGCTATGATCGGCAAAGCAGAATTTCGCACGCGCCTTCCGAGGTCGATCCTTGTCCAGCTCCTCAATGTTCAACTCGCTGCTCAAGCCCGATCTCGCGGAGATGATCCGTGAGCAGGACGCGGTCGGGCTGGCCGAGTTTTGCAAGGCCCTGCACCCCGCGGTCACCGCGGAAGTGCTCGGAGACTTCACCGACGAGGAAGTCTGGCAGGTGCTCGACAACAGCAGCCTGCATCGCCAGGTGGAAATTCTGGAATACCTCCCGGTCAGCAGGCAGGCGGAATTGGTGCAGTCGCTCGACCGCGAGCGTCTCTCCTCCCTGCTGCAGGAAATGGCTTCCGATGATCGCGTCGACCTGCTGGAGCGGCTCGACGATGAGCAGGTGGAAAAGATCCTCAGCCTGCTGGCCCAAACGCATCGCAGCGACATCCGCAAATTGCTCTCGTTCCCCGAAGGGTGCGCCGGGTCCATCATGACCACGGAATATGCCTCCTTGCCGGAGAACATCACCGTCGGTGAAGCGCTCCACCAGCTTCGCATCCAGGCACCAAACAGCGAAACAATCTACTATATCTACGTCATCGACTCGAACCGCCGCCTCCGCGGATTCGTCTCCCTGCGGCAGCTCATCATGGCCCGCGTCGGGACGCTCGTCTCTGACATCATGGATCGGGAAGTAATGTCGGTCCGGGTGGAGGATGACCAGGAGGCGGTCGCCCAGATGATGGCGCGGTACGACTTCCTCGCCGTCCCCGTCGTCGACCAGCAGAACCAGTTGGTCGGAATCATCACCCACGACGACATCGTGGACGTGTTGCAGCAGGAAGCAACCGAAGATGCGCACCGCATCGGTGCCGTCGCCCCCCTCGAAGACAGTTATCTCAATACCCCGATCTTCACGATCGCCTGGAAACGGGGAGGCTGGCTGGTCTTCCTGTACGTCGCCGCCTTCATCACTTCGCACGTCCTCCGCCACTTCAAGCACGTCTCACTGACGTATGAATGGCTGGACCTGTTCATCCCGCTCGTCATCGCCAGCGGCGGGAATGCCGGCTCACAGACCGCCACCCTCGTCATCCGCACCATGACGCTGGGGGAAGTGAACCGCTCGCAGAATACCCGGCTGGTCTTGCGGGAAATCTGCGTCGGACTGCTGCTCGGGGCCTGCCTCGCCTTCCTCGGTTTCGTCCTCTCGCTAGGAATGATCGGACCGCGCGAGGCCTGCGTCGTTTCGATCACGACCGCCATGGTCGTCGTCACCGGCACCTTGATCGGCGCCATGCTCCCCTTGATCGTCAAGCAGCTCGGCATGGACCCCGCATTGATGTCCACACCGCTGATCGCCGCATTGCTCGATGCCTTCGGAATCGTCATGTACTATTCCATGGCGATCCTGATCATGAGTACGGCCTGAGACCGAACGGGCTTAACGCAGCGGTTCGCGCGTCGCACGCTTCGGGAAGTGCTGCAGCATCTTGGGGGCCGGAATAACGCGGGCCGTTTCCCCGCTGGGGGTTTCCGGCAACGGTTGACGTTCCAGTACCGCCCGCACCAGCCACGCCGGCACAAACGCCATGTTGGCGATAAGCATCGCCACTCCGAAGGTGATCATCCCGAACCCGAACGCGATCCCCAGATGCAGCGGAATCGCCACCAGCAGCGTGAGGGGCCGGGTCCAGCGATTCCAGACCGTCACGCAGTAAAAGATCTCCCACAGAATGGTGACGTGGGTGAGCACGTTGATGATGCGGGGGTGATGCACCAGCCAGGTCAGGTCCAGAGTCTGGTATTCCGCATTCGCGATCGCTCCCCAGAACGCGGTCCCATCCCACCAGGAAGGCCCCTGCAGTTTGGAAATACCCGCGAAGAAGTAGACCACGCACATGTGCAGTTGAATCAGCCGCAGGGAGATATTCGTCCCCACGGTCGCCGGCACCCGCCCGCTCAACGCCGAACCGGGATTGCGCCGCCGGGCCAGCCACGCATCCAGCGAATACCGTGCCCCGCACTGCCCAAACATCAGGTACATCGACAGGAAGCCGTTGACCTGGTCGAGGCCATACAACGCCGTCGGTGCCCGGTGGGCATAGCTCAGGGTGAAAATCCACGCCAGGATCGAGGCGGGCTTCGAAAACAACCCGACGGTCAGGCAGGCAAACACCCCCAATGCAAATAAGTGCATTCCCCACATGACGACGGGACTCTCCGCAAGCCACCACAGGCTCCAACCGCTGTCGCTCGTCCGCAGGGACTTCACCGCATCCAGGCTCAGCCAACTGTTCGGGCCGAAGAACGCGTCCAGTTCCAGCGTCCAGACAAGATGCGTGTAGAACAGCATCGCCCCCGCCGCAATCCGGATCAGGGACAGCGTCGCCGGATCCTGAGGCGTAAACCAGAATCGATTCCAGTTCCCCCGGGACAGCCTGATGAGATCGCGGAAATAATTGAAGACCAGCGTCATAGTGTGGTCGCCTTGTATGTTCCCAGGGAGCGCTCGGTGTACAGGCTGCGGTCCGTCAACTTCTTCCCGCTCAGCACGTCATTCGGGCTCGGTAGCTCATGGCGGATCAGAATCAGTTTCGCTTCCACCCCGGCGTGCTGTTTCAACAGATGGCGGGCATAGGACTGGCTGTGCGTTTCCACCGCTTCCTTGTCATCTCCTTCCGCGAAGCTGTTCAGATGCTCCGTCAGCATGAAATGGCGGTGATACATCAACCGGGGCCAGTTCTTGTTCTTATCGGGGAAGACCCCCGTTAGCGTCGAACCGTCTCCCCGCGTGATTTCATACCGAATCAGATGGCTCGGACCCGGCTCCGGCGCGAAGAAGTGATAGCCGTGATTGAGATAAGTCGCTTCCAGGTAAGGTCCCAAGACTCCGAAGAAATCCTGCGACAGGATTGAGGACGGCGCAACCGCCCAAGGTCCCACCACGACCGCCAGCAGGTGCAGTCCCAGCAGTCCCCCGATCAGGCGACACTTCCACGGTCCCCACGGGGTGGCGTTATTCGTTTCGACGGGCAGCGCGGTTTCGTGCATGGCAGATCTCCTCAACTCTCTTATCGGCCATCCCTCCCCCCCCACCCGTTTCCCCCTTCCTGCAGTCCGCAGACTCTGCCAAAGCAATTCCCGGCGTCTTTTGCTCCTTTCACATTCCGCCCGGAATCCACAAAAAAACCCGCCCGGATCGCAGGGACCCGGGCGGGGACAAAACTCTCGTCTGAGAATCTGTAACGATTGAGCAAAGGTTAGGGCAACCCCCACTTTACTCCTTCAATTTCGACTAACGGTTGAAGGCGACCCCTTCATGGAAGTCGAACCGGACTTCGCGAGTCTCACCGCCGCGCAGATTGATCTTCTGCACCTTGGTCAGGGTCTTGCCGTCACGTTCGATTTCGACGCGCACCGTGTAGTTCTTCCACACTTCCCCCTTCTTGAGGTCGGTGGTGTTGAACTCGCGGGTCTTGCCGACGGAAACCGTGTCCTGGCCTTCGAGGTACACCGAGGCGTCCATCGGGACGTTGACCTTCAGGCTCGTCACCGTTTCATTCGCGGCGAACGAGGTCTGCAGGACGTCGCTCATGTCCATCTCGATGTTGGTGATCTTGCCGGGCTGCAACTGCACGAGTTCGGTCTTGGTGACCCGTTCGCCGTTGCGGACAACTTCCATCTTCACTTCGTAGTTGTAGGTGACACCCTTGGCGAGAGGCTCGGAGGAGAAGCGGCGGACTTCACCCCGACCCTTCATCTCCTGGCCGTTCACCACGATCTTCGCGTCATACGGCACGAAGACCTGGATCCCCGAAGCACGCGGTTGTTGTTCCACGTCCGGGTGCGCGGTCTGGAACACACGTTCCATCGCCACGTTCCGGTTCAGCGGGTTGTAGTTCGAACCGGTCGGCCCAGGCGGGGGAGGAGCCGGAATGGCACCAGCCGGACCCGGAGCAGGCGTTCCCATCGGTGCCGGAGCGCCAGGAGCGGGAGCGGCATTCATCGGAACAGGCTGACCGGGATAAGTCGGACCCACCGAGGAGCCCAACCCGGATCAGCAGTCATACCGCCATCCCAGGCACCACCCGACGATCCACCGGAAGAACCTCCGCTGGAACCCCCCGAAGAGCCTCCCGACGAGCCGCCGGAAGAACCCCACTTACGCCCGTGATGTTTCCACAATCCAGAGCTTCCACCGGAACTTCCCCAGCGGCGCCAGTGATGCCAGCGTCCCCCCGACGAACCGCCGGAAGAACCACCGGAACTTCCTCCCGAACTTCCGCCGGAGCTTCCGCGCCAGCGAAGACCGAAGGCTTCAGACGTCGACTCGCCCGCAATCAGGACGGCCAACGTCACAAAGGCCAACAACGCAACTTTCTTCATGTGCTCTCCATTCCCATTTGACTCTGTACGTCCCAACCGAATTCGACTCGGGCGAAACAGGAACATCGAGACCCATGTCCCACCGCCATCCCCTCAACAGGACAGCGGCACGCGCTCACGTCGAATTTCAACCGGAAAAACCTCGAACGCACCCACAGACACAACGGATCGTCCAACCCGGTCCCTCGGTGACGATCCGTACGATTTTCGTGGCTATCAGTTGTGCCTCATGCTCGCTGTGTTCAGACTATGGGTAGCCGGGAAACCGATCCTTGTCCGGCTAGGACCAAGTACCGTGTAGGCCGCGACACGTCCCGCGCGGCAATGACGCCACCCGGACCGAGACCCGCACGATCGACTCTTGTTTCGGTGTTTCTTCACCCCTTCGTTCATGGATTGCGCCGGAGTAAACAACGTAATGGACAAGCCTGTCCTGCTGTTTGAAATCAACAATCGGGTGGGCCTGATCACGCTCAATCATCCCGAAAGACGGAATGCTCTCTCGCGGCAAATGCTGGAAAGTTTGCGGGCCTGTTTTCAGCAGCTCGCCCGCGATTCCGCCGCGAAAGTCGTTATCATCAAATCCACCGGAACCGTCTTCAGCTCCGGCCACGACCTCCGCGAACTCGACCACGCCACCCCCGAGCAGGCGGAATCCCTCTTTTCCCTCTGTTCCGAAGTCATGGAACTCATTCGCCAGCTTCCCCAACCGGTCATCGCCGAAATCCAGGGGCTGGCAACCGCCGCCGGCTGCCAACTCGCCGCCTCCTGCGACATGATCGTCGCCTCCGAGCAGGCCTCCTTCGCCACGCCGGGCGTCAAAATCGGACTCTTCTGCACGACCCCGGCGGTCCCCCTCTGCCGGGCCATCCCCACCAAAAAGGCCCTCGAAATGCTCTTCACCGGCGTCCCCATCTCCGCCCAGGAAGCGGAACACCTCGGCCTCGTCAATCGAGTCGTCCCCTTGGAGAAACTGAGCGAGACGACGCTCGAGCTCGCCGCCCAGATCGCGACCGCCTCCGCGGCCACTCTCGCATTGGGCAAGCGCGCCTTCTATCGCCAGTTGAATATGGACCGCCCCGAGGCCTATCAACTCGCCAGCCAGGTGATGGTCGAAAACTCCCAGATGCCCGACGCGAAGGAAGGAATCGACGCCTTCCTCAAAAAACGCCCCCCCACCTGGCAAAGCTGAATAATTCGACCTTTGTAGAAGAGATTGGGAGATATGGAAGTGCTCTCTTGATGAGAGCACAACGCAAAATGCGGTTGGTGATCACATTGGATCCGCCGCTTTCAGAAGGATGCACTTCATCCAGAGCATTTTGCGAAAACTCAGGTCAAACTCCCCAACTCCGCCGCCCGTTCGCGCAACACAAACTTCTGCACCTTCCCCGTCGAGGTCCGGGGCAACGGGCCGAACACCACCGTCTTGGGAACTTTGTATCCCGCCAGATGCTCACGGCAGAACTTGATGATCTCTTCTTCCGTCACCTCGCCGGCGGTCGCTTTCAGGTTGATGAACGCACATGGCGTCTCACCCCACTTCGTATCCGGGCGCGCCACCACCGCCGCATCCAGCACCGCCGGATGCCGATACAGCGCCTCCTCCACTTCCAGCGTGGAGATATTCTCTCCCCGGAAATGATGATGTCCTTGGAGCGGTCCTTGAGTTCGATGTAGTTGTCCGGGTGCATCACCCCCAGGTCTCCCGAGTGGAACCAGCCCCCCGCGAAACATTCTTCCGTCGCCTGCGGATTTTTCAGATACCCCTTCATGACGATGTTCCCCCGCATCATCACTTCCCCCATCGTCTTCCCGTCGCTCGGAACCCGCTCCATCGTCGCGGGATCGATCACCGCCAGGTCTTCCAGGACCGTATACGGAACCCCCTGCCGCGCTTTCAGCTTCGAGCGCTCATTCAACGGCAGTTCATCCCATTCCGGATGCCAGTCGCAGACCGTCGCCGGGCCATAGGTCTCCGTCAATCCGTAGACGTGCGACATCCGGAACCCCATCTCTTCCATCGCCGCCAGCACGGAACTGGGAGGGGCCGACGCAGCGGTCATCACTTCCACCTGATGCGCAAACCGTTTTTTCTCCGGCGCATTGATGATCAGCCCCAGCACCACCGGCGCACCGCACAGATGCGTCACCTTGTGTTTTTCAATCGCGTCAAAAATCCCCTTCGACTCCACCCGCCGCAGGCAGACGCTCGTCCCCGCCACCGCGCTTAGCGTCCACGGGATACACCAGCCGTTGCAGTGATACATCGGCAGCGTCCACAAATACATCGGCCCGGCCCCCATGCTCCACGACAGCACGTTCCCGATCGCCAGCAGATACGCCCCCCGATGGTGATACACCACCCCCTTCGGGTTCCCCGTCGTTCCGCTCGTGTAATTCAGGCTGATGGAATCCCACTCGTTCGCCGGTTGCACCCACTCGAACTCGGGATCCCCCTGCTGCAAAAACTCCTCGTACTCAATCTCCCCCAACCGCTCCCCTGCTCCGCTATATTCCGGATCGTCGATATCAATCACCAGGACCGATCGCTCGACATGCTTGAGCGCTTCCCGGATCGTCGGTGAAAACTCCCGGTCGGTGATCAAGACTTTCGTTTCGGCATGTTCCAGCGAAAAGGCAATCGTCGCCGGATCGAGCCGCACGTTGAGCGTATTCAGCACAGCCCCGCACATCGGCACGCCGAAATGCGCTTCCAGCATCGGCGGGATATTGGGAGCCATGATCGACACCGTGTCGTTTTTGCCGATCCCCCGCTTCGCAAGTGCCGACGCCAGCCGACGGCAGCGGGCATAAAACTCCCGGAAGTTCGCCTGCCGCGCCCCATGAATCCACGCCGCCCGGTCGGGAAAGGTATTCGCCGCCCGCGGCAGAAAACTGAGCGGAGTCAGCGGAACATAGTTAGCCGAATTGGTATCAAGATGCCGGTCATAAATACTCGGCGCGACGTCAGACGGGGACATGGAACAGCCTCACAAGAATTCGGTGTTTTTTCACGAACCGGGGATCTTGCAGGCTAATCTGTTCGAAAGCCGCTCGCAAGGAAAGCCCTTTTGTCGGACCTAATGATTAAAAGTCATTTGCGATTTTGGCCCCCAACAGCCGCAGGGAATCAGTAGACTTTCACTCCCGCTTCACCGTATACGTCACTCCTCCCCAGTCGACGTCCTGACCGAAATCGTGCAAAACAACTACTGCGGGGCCAGGTCGTCGATCGCGATCACTTTCGCCTCTTTGTCCGTCACGCTCCGCGCCAGATATAGCGTTAACCCGTTCGCCCCGGTCAAGCTGTAAACCCACACCTCCTGCACCTGCCCCGCGCTCACGACCCGCGTCAGGCTGATCGGCACACCCATCGACTTCCGCAGTTCTGTCGCACTCATTCCCAGTGCAATCTTCCCCTCGCGCGATTCCTCGCGTCGCTTCGCTTCTTCCTGCTCGAGCCGGTCGTCGCGACTGAGCCAGTTTCCATCCCGTTTGATATAGCCCATCTTGTCGAGGATCGCCGCCAGTTCCTCCGACTGCGGATACGCCTTCGCCGCCGCGACAATCTGCGCCGCCAAAGGTTTCAAATCCCGCCCGCACGCCTCATAGTCCTGCACAAGCTGGCGCAACCCTTCCACATCTTCCGGCTGCAGCTTTTTCCGCCGCAGCGCCAGCCAGCGATCCACCAGCGCCTCCCCTTGCGCTTCCTGCTTTCGCTTCCGATAGTCTTCCCGCAACTCCAGCAGGTCTGCCCGAGTCAGCTTCGCCACCTCTTCCATCTGAACCGTCAGCGATTGCTCCCGCAACTTCTCCGCCTCGGCCCGGAACTCAGGCAAGGCCAACTCCATCTGGTTGGCAATCTCGATCGCGTTGCTCTGGTCCCCCTTCAGTCGGGCCATCAATTCATCCCGGCGGACCTGCAGCCATAGCAGCCGGTGCAGTTTCAGCCGTTCGTCACTGGAAGCCTGGGCATACACCCGCAACGGATCCGCCTCGTATTTCCGTCCCCATTCTTCGGAATACTCCTTCAACGGCTTCTCCGTTCCCGGCAGGTCACGGCGGATCTCCGCCGCCAGTTGTTCCCAATCCGGCTTGGGGAGCTTCGCCGTCTGTTCCCGCCGGACCTGAAACGCCTCATGCAGCAACTCCCGCCGTTCCGATTCCGGGATTTGCATTTCAATGGCCCGGCTGGCCAACTGCATCCGGCCTGCGAAATCGTTCCGGGCCAGTTTTTTCCACTCCACCTTGAAGCCCTGCTCGTTGATCTCCCGGGCCTGTTCCAGCAGCTTGGGGTCCTGGTAAAACGCTCCCCGTTGACGGCACCACTGCCCCACGCGGTAAAACTCCTCGGGCTTCTCCCGATCCATCTTGGCCCGCATCTGCCGTAGTCGCTCCTGGTCCGCGGGGGCTTCCTGGATCCCATCCAGATTAAGAATGTAACTCCCCCCCTCGTGGTTCAGGACCCCCGTGACGGCCACATTCGGATTTCGCTTGGTGAAAATCTGCAGCGGAGTATTCACCCGCACGAAAATCTTGCTCCCCTTGAACAACACTTCGCGCGTGTCGACGCTGTTCGTGCGCCCTTCGATTTGAATTCGCTGCCCGACGTAGCGGTCTTTTTCTTTTTCCACATCGCCGACAAACAGCGCCGACTCCTGCCCCCACACACAGACGGGGACTAATCCCAGCCACAGGCTCGCCGCCAGAATTCCTGCGATCAGCCGCATCATGGTCCCGTCACCCCCACAATCTCTCCCTGCCGGGCCAGTTGTTTTTCCAGATCCTCATCCCGATCGGTGTCCAGCGTCGCCAGAGTCGCAAAGGCATACACATCCGGATTCGTCATCAGAATCACGGCGTTCGGATCAAACTCGATCTTCCAGACTCCATCCGACTCCTGGAAACACTTGTCCAGTTTCGCGGCACAGATGATCCGCTTCTCCCCCTGCATCCTCTTCCTCCATTCCTGCCGCGAGACGTCCGCGCTCAGGAAGACCTGCTTTCCCCGGATCCGCATCTGCGTCTCCACGCGCCGTGGTCCTTCATTCCCGGGAACCAGCGCCGTCGAATCGAGGATCATCCACGTTCCGCGATAAGTCAAATCAAAGACCCGCTTCCACTTCGCGGTGGGCTGGGACCGATACTCCTCCCCTTCATTGATCAGTTCCAATACCGATCCGGGGGCCAGGTTCACCGCCGCGCGGGCTTCAGCCGCCCATTGTTTCCACTTCACCCCGGCGGAATCGTTGCGCCCCAGCACCCGCACCGCCTTGTCCAGTTTTTTGAGTTCTTCCGCGGCGTCGGCGATCTTGCGGTCGTGCAACAGCTTCTCCGCCTCCGCGGGAACCTTCGCCAGAACTTCCCGCGCCGCACTTTGTTGCCAGCGCAACGCAGACCAGTAGCCCGTCCCCGCCACCACGACAATCAAACCGATCGCCACCGCATGCAACGGCTTCGCCAACCAGGCCAGCGTCCGCTGCATCCCGAGGAGAATCTGCCGCCACAGCCAGATAAAGGGAAACGCACAGATCCCCAGGCAGCGCATCACGATCATCTGCCCGATGGACATCACCCTCCCGGTCGAGACCGCTGGTGCTCCCTTCTTTTTCTTCCGTTTCCCTTTTTTGCCCTTGGAACCCTTGGTACTGGCACCGGGAAGGGGGTAAACGCTGACCGGCAGAATAAATAACGGATGGCCGCACTCCTCGCAGCGAATCCGCTGCACCAGTGGGATCCTCACCCCTTTCGTCACGTGGGAACAGCGGCAACGGACCTCGTACGGCGCCGGAGGGTCATTCCCCCGCGTCGTCGCTTTCTCCCAGGGCTTGAGGGCCGACCAACTCACCACTCACCCCGTTCTTTCCGCAAAAATTGTGAAACATGATTTTTCGATAACTTCCTTCGCCGCACGAACGAACCGTGACCCCGCACAGACCTTTCAGGCCGGCACTTTCCGGGCCTGAACCCGCAGGGAAATACCGCCGTGGGAACCCCACCATTGTAGCGACCGGGAGGAGTTTGCGGGGATCTTCGGGCGCAGAAATCCACTTCTGGAACCGCTTCAATCTCAAAGTCCAGCTGATGCCTGCAACCGCTACAACCCGCCCACTCGCTGATCCGCTCAGAAGTCGTTTTCGCCACTCAGGAAACGGGACATTTCCCCACGCGACATGAGTTTAGATGACGGCCAGGATTCTCCCGCCGATTCTTACCTCAGAGCCCGCCTCGCCCTGGCTGAAGTTTTACTCCGTCTTCGGGGAATCGACGATTGGTTGATGACCGCTCGAGACCTTAGTTGGACACGATCGACTGAATATGCTGATCCTCCAGGACTCGACATCTCCGACACTTACCGCCCCGGACGCCATCGTCCTGGAACCGGTCCGCAACCGGTCCGCCGTCACCCCTTTCTGGTCACTCCCGGAAAATTCACCGTCGGCTCCGCTCCCGAATGCCACCTCCGCCTCGACTTTGTGGGCCGCCGCACCATGGCCTCATCCTCCACAACGAGCGGGGCTTCGCTCAAATCAGCTCCCGGATAATCGGACCTGGCATAACGGCGGCCTCGCTCCATCGCCGTCCTAAAGAACCGGGACCAGCTCATCATCGGGCCGGTCGAGTTCCGCGTCCGGAATGCGACCCGGAAGAACGGGCCAGCCTCGCTCCTCCCCGCCCTCCCTCCCGGTTGCGCCTGCCCCGTTGCTGGACGAACCGGAAGATTCTCTGGACTCCCAACTGATTGACGCTTTGGACAGCGTCCAGCAGTTGATCGACAGCCACAAAGAATGGCTCGACGACCCGGAACCGGCCCCCCGGCCTGCTGTCGAACCCGCAGCCGTACCGGAACCCGTTGAACACACCCCTTCGACCTCTCTCCACAATCCAGGAAGCGGAACTTCGGCTCCGTCAGGCCCAGCTCGACGAGCAACTGGCGGAACTGGAAGCCGAACGGCAGCAACTGGTCCGGCAGCGCGCCGAACTCGCCCGCACCACGGAAGTCACGCAGACCGAGCTTGAAGACCAGCAACGGTTGCTCGCCCAACAGCAGGCCGAACTCCGACCCCGACAATCCCTGCTTGAGGATTCCGAAGCGGATCTGAACGAACAGCGCTCGATTCTCAACAACCTCCAGCAGCGGCTGGAGGAACAGCAGCGGCAACTTCAGGTTGCGCTGGACAATCGCGATTCGGATCTGGAAACCGAACGGGAACAGTTCGCCGGAACCAGCTCTTGCCGTAGCAGGACCACGCACCGCGAGCAGACGCTCGCCGCCCGCCGAAGCGGATTTGACCCGTCGCCTGCAGGATCTGGAAGAACAGCGCAACGGTCTCGTCCGCCGAATACGATCAACTGCAACAGCAGCTCTCCGCCGCGCCGTCAACCGCAGAAGTCGACGCCCTGCATCAGCAGTATCAAGGCCAGATCGAGGCCCTGCAGCACCGCATCCAGCGCCTGCAGGACGTTTCTTCCGAACAGGCCGAGACCCACACCTCCGCCCTCGCCGCGCTGGAATCCGACCGCCAGCGGCTCACGCTCGAACAAGCCTCCATCTCCCATCTCCATGAAGAACTCCTCGAGAAATCCCGGAACATCGAACGTCGCGAACGCGAATTCGAACAGCCGCCAGCGGGAATACGCCGGCCAGATGGAACAACTGAACGTCGACCGCGCGGAACTTCGCCGAACGTCAGTCCCTGCGGAAACGCAGGCCGAACAACAGAATTCCCCTCAGCCAACAGCAGACCGAACTGGAGCAACGCCGCGCCCACATCGAGGATCTGCAACGGGACTGCGACGCGCAACTCGAGCAGTTGTCCGCACGGCAGGCAGAACTCGAAGCCTGAAACAGGCTTTCGAGGAAGCCCAGGCACAGCAGGAAAGCTCCTTCTCCGACGCGCCGATCTGGAGCAGCGCGTCAGGCGGAAATCGAACGACTGCAACTGGACTGAACTCGGCAGCAGCAGCGCCATCTGCCAGTCAGCGCGGAACTCCTCGCCGCGTCAGCAAGCCATTGCGGACGCTCAATCCGCCCACGAGCGAGACCTGGCCGAGCGCCAGGCCGGATTGGATCAGCGCCGGTCCGAACTGGAAAACCTTCAGCACGAACTCGATACCCGCCAGTCCGAACTCCAGGTCCGGGAATCCGAGCTGCGGGAACGGGAAAGCCGTCACGAGGAACAGGCACTCAAGCTGCAATATCAGCAGGAGAAACTGGAGCAGGACCGCGCGCACCTGAAAGAACAGCAGGCAGCGCTTCTCAAATCGCTCGCGGAACTCAGCGAACGGCAAACCACCTGGCAACACCGTGAGGATGCGATCGTCGAGCAGGAGCACGCCCTTCTCGAAGAACGCCGCCTCCTTGCCGAACAGTCCTCCACCCTGCAGAAATCCCGGACGGACCTCGCCACCCTCGAAGAGGAACTGCAGACACAGCGCGCATCGCTCGCGCAACAGCAGTCGCAACTCCGGGAACAGGCCGCCAGCCTGCAGATCCAGGAAGAACAGCTTCAGGCCCAACGGAACGATCTGGAATCCCAATCCTCGGTCCTGGAGGAATCCCGCAGCCAGCTCAAGTCGCTCGAAAGCCAGATTCTCGAACGTCAGGAACATCTCGCCCGTCAACAGGCCCAACTGGACGACTCCCTCGGGAACCACGACGCCGAACGGGAATCCTTTGCACTTTCTCAAGCGGATCTGGAGAAGCGGCTGAGCTCCATCAACAGCCGCGAAAATGATCTTCTCTCCCTCGAAGAGGAGCTAACCGCGAAGCAGGCGGAATGCAACCGCCTCGCCGAGCAACTCCGCGACGACCGGGAGCAACTGGCGAAATCCCAGGCGGAATGGGAGGAACGCCAGGATGCACTCGCTGCCCGGGAGCAGGAACTGAACGCGCAGCAGGCTTCGCAGGACCAGCTTGCCGCGCAGTTGAAATTGCAGGCCGAAGAACGACAGACAGCCGCCGAGGAACTCGAACTCCGCCGCCGCGAACTGGAGCAGGGGCAAACCGATCTCAATGAGACACAGCAGGTCCTCACTCGAGACCGCCAGGAATTCGAAGCCGCACGCGAAGATCTGAACGCCCGCGAACAGGCCCTGGCCGAGGAAAAACACCGCCTGCGCGAGGAGTGCGACCAGTTCCTGCTCGAGCAGGATGAACTCCGCCGCAATCTCCGGGATCTGGAACTGCAACGCCGGGAATTTGAAGAGCAACGGCAAGCACAACTCACATCGATCGTCTCCTCGATACCTGAGATCGCGCTGACGGAAACCACGATCGACGAATTCCCGCTGACTCCCCTGGATTCCACGCTCACGATCACCGAACCGGCAAACCAGTTCCTGGCCTCCGAATCACAGGACGGTCCGGCGGAATATACGTTCCTCCCCGAATATCCCCCGACCGAGCCGCACGACTCTCTCACTGCGGACGCCCTGCTGGAGTACTCGGAGGAAATCGGTGATCCGAACCAGGAATATCCTCTGCTCGCTCCCGGCGAGATCCCCGCGCATCCCGTCGAAGCTCTCACTGAGACAGCCGTCGCCGACGTCGAAGAAACTCCCGAAACCGTGACTCCCGAGATCGCGGACACAACGGAATCACTGCAATTTGTTCAGGAAGAGCCCTGTGTTCAGGAAGAGGCCGGCGACGCCGACTTCCCGACATTGCAGACGGATGTGGAGGAACTCAATCCCGTCCCGATCCTGCATGACGATGCCGACCACATCGGATCAGAACACTTCGAGGTCGAACAGCCCGCGGAACCCGAAACCGAGACGTCGCTCGCCACCGCAGCTCACGCCGAAACCACATCAGACTCATTGGAACTTCCACACGAAGTGGCTTCCGGAATCGAGGAAACATCCGGAGATCCTGAGACCGAGCACGAGGAACAGACTTCTGGAAAATCCTCCGAACTCCGGTCCATGTTGTCGGAAATGTTCGGCATCTCCCTGCCCGAGGGAGAAGTCGAACCGCTGATGGAAACGCCGTCGGACGATGCCCCCCCCCTCGCAATGGATCAACTCCGCGAGATCGACCCGGATCATCAGATCTTCGAGGATCAGGAAGCAATGGCGGCTCTTTCCACCGTCAATGAACCCGAGCCGGTTCATCACACTCACTTGGAGCCCACTCCGTCCAGCGATTCCGACACGCCCCATTCCGATGACGATGATCCGAACTCCATTTCGAATTACATGGAGCGGCTCCTCGCACGCATGCGGAACGGAAATCCCTCCAGCGAACCGCACAGTTCTCGCCCGGTAAGTGCCCCGACAACCGCCGCCACCCGTCCGGCATCGAAACCCGTGCCCCAGGCGCCCGCTGAGGAACCTCTCCCCATGCTGCAGGAACTCCCCCCGCCGAAAAAAGCGGTCAACCGGGAAGAAGTCCGCAGCGGCCTGAACTCGCTGCGCGAGATCGCCAACTACTCGGCCAAATCCGCGCTCGCTTCCTACGGTTGGAAGCAGACTCGTGGAAAATTCCTCGTCACTTCCCTGTTGACCGTGGGTTCCTTTATCGCCGCGGCTTATCTCCTGATTGCCGAACCGAACTCACCGGTCGGAATGGCCTCGATTGCCGCCTTTATCATCATGGCCTGGCAATCCCTGCAGTCCTATTGGCTCGTCCGAAAACTCAATCGCTTTGCGCAGATTACTCCCGCCGAAGCCCGCAAGAGAAGCATCGAACTCGCGGAGATAGACGTGCCCACCTCCGAGGCGCAGAAAGAGCACCAGAAACTCTTCAACGAATTCCTGCGCTGATCATCGTCACAGCCGCAGGAAAATCCTCCGCACGAACAGGAATCGTGCGAACAGGAAGATCAACAGCGTCGCCGCGCAGGTCGTCACCAGCGGAGCATAGTTCCCCAGCATGGTTTCAACCGGTCCTCCCAGGATCGGCTTGACCAGCACGTGCCAGTCAGTCCAGCGCTCGGACATGTAGATCAACAACGGATTGACCCCGATCCAGACAAACGGCCACGCCCAGATCCGGAACCCGAAGACTTCGATGATCAGGTGAAACAGCGCCATCATCAGGCAACTGTATCCCGCCGCCGCGAGAACATAACTCGACGTCCAGATTTTTTTGATGATCGGGAAGTAATGTCCCGCGAGCGGATCCGAGATCCCCATCTTGGTAAACAGCGGGCCGAGATCCCCGCCCCACCAATGCCCCACCAGCGCATAGAGCACACCCATCAGCACCAGCCAACCCACTTTGCCGATCGGAGAATACTTCGGCGAACGCATCAGCAACCCTGCAAACACACCCAGCAAACAGGTCCCGATTGCCGGCAACGTACTCAGCAATCCCTCCGGATCGTGGGTCTTGTCGTATCTCCGCAGCGGGAGATACTGCTGGTCGATGTAATTCGCCAGGTTCTTCCCTTCTTCAAAATTTCCCGCCCCCACGCCCGGGACGGGGATGTATGTCATCATGGCCCAATAGCCGACCAGCAGGACCACGCAGGCAATCACCAGCCCGCGTGTCTGGAGAAATATAAACAGCAACCCCGTCACCAGGTAGCAGATCGCGATCCGCTGCAGCACGCCGAGCAGGCGGACATTTGCCACCCCTCGATCCCACAGGCCGTAATAATACAACCCCATCAGGTACAGCAGCACTCCCCGGAGAATCACCCGCTGGATTGCTTTGTTCCGTCCCTCCTGCTCGATCATCCGTCGCAGGGAAAAGACGAGCGACATGCCCGTCATGAACACGAACAGCGGAAAAATCAGGTCGTAAAACCGCAGCCCCTCCCACGACACGTGGCTCAACTGCGTCGCGATGAACTTCACCCCGCTGGTCAACGGAGTTTCGGAACTCCCCTGCACGAGCTTGTTCAAGGCCCCCACGATCGCGTCCGCACCCACGATCATGAACATGTCGAAACCGCGCAATGCGTCCAGCGACATCAGTCGCGGCGGGGCGGCAGCACGGGATTGGAGAGGATCATCGGGGAGTAAAACGGCGGGACCCTTGGACATGGTGGCTCCTGCGGAGGGTAATTCGTGGCAACTCACGCCAGCCTAATCTTCCCTCACGCGGAGTTCAATCAGCCCCACGCATCGGCCTGTCAGATTCCCCAGGCCTCGCGGCATTTCAATGTGAACGACAGCGAATTCAGCCTCGTTTCCAGGCGATCTGCCCGCGACATGAACACGATCGGACACCGCGCCCCCCAGATCACTCCCCCGAAACGGCACGCCGCCGTGTACATGATCCCCTTGACCGTCAGATTTCCCGACAGCAGATCCGGGAACAGCATCGCATCCGCCGCTCCAATCACCTTCCCCTCCAACCGCTTCTTGTCCCCTGCATCCGAAGCATACGCCAGGTCGAACGACAATGGTCCCTGCACGTCGCATTCACCCAGCACTCCCGACTCTCCCAGCCGCTGCAACTCCAGCGCTTCTTCCGTGTCCGGCATCGCCTTGCTGACTTTTTCAGTGGCCGACATCACCGCCACTTTGGGACGGTCACACCCCAACCGCTGGGCGACGGCGACCAGACTCTCCAGGATTTCCCGCTTCTGACGAAACTCGGGCTGAATGCACAACCCCGTATCCGCCAGCAGAAACCGCCGCGCATGCGGAGTAATCTCCATCAGAACGATCTGCGCCAAGGTCCTTCCGGTCCGCAATCCTTTCTCCTGGTTCAACACGGCCCGCATCAAGTCCGGTGTCGCAATCTGCCCCTTCATCAGAATCTGAGCGTGCCCCAGGGAAATCTGCTCCACCGCCGTCTCCGCAGGCGATTCGCTGTCGATCACCTCCAGCTTCGACAGATCGACCCCGCATTCCGCCGCCGTTTCCTGGATCTCACTCCGCCTCCCGGTCACGATTCCCCGCAACCAGCCTCGCCGCGTCCCCTCCGCGAGCGCCTGCAGAACCGTTGCGTCGGCTCCTCCCGCCGCAATGACGCTCACTCCCGGTCGCCCGGAGTCCGCCGCCTGATACAACTCGTCAAAACTGAACAACCCCATGCTCAACCCGTTTCTCTGCTGCGTCCTTTGTTTACACTCCAGAATTCGCCTTCGTTCGCTATGATGACGTTATCCGATGGGAACCTCCCTCTTCAAACCTGCCCCGAAAACTTTCTACCGTCAATCTTTCAAAGGCTGTTCCATGATCTACCTCCATGTCTGGCTCAAGGTGAAAGACCCGCAACACGTTCCGGAAATCCGCAACCATCTCACCGCCGCCGCGCAATCCTCCCGCCAGGAACCCGGCTGTGCCCGCTTCGAGGCCTATCAGTCCGAATCCGACAACACCCGCTTTCTCCTCTGCGAGCAATGGGAATCCCAGGCCCATCTCGATCAGCATCGCCTGGGACACGCCTACCTGAATATCTACAAGCCCCTCGTCCTTCCCCTGGTCGACCGCGAACCCCATCCTTCTCAGCCACTTCTTTAGATCGCATTGGTTGACCTGTAGCGTCTGACGCGGCGATACGCTCGGAAAAATCCACGATTTCAACGCGGCACGAAAACGCAACGCGCTGTAGGGAGAAAGCGGATACAATCTGAAAGGAGAGATGTGGGTGGCCGGGGTCGAGCGAAGCGAGCCCCCGTCTCGATAGACTCCTTGAACGCGCTCTATCGCTGCGTTTCCCGATAGACGGTCGCGACTTCTTCATCGGAGAGTGACTGCGAATACAACCGCACGTCGCTCAATGACCCCCGCCACGGCGAGTGATTCCCGCCCCGATAATCAACGGCGCATCACTGGAGAAATTTCCCTCCGCGAGTTTTCCACTCAACGCCTGTTCTCCCACCCGCTTGCCGTTCAGATACAACCGCAACTCGTTCCCCTTCCGCACCGCCGCAATCTGCTGCCACCCGGTCGGCAATGACCAGTCATGCGTCACGCATCCACCGGCCGAAACTGCGAAAACCTTTCCGGACGGGAGCGTCCCGCAGAACAGCTTTCCCTGATGCACCGCCATCGACCACGCCCGCCGATATTTCACCACCGGCGTCGGATCAATCCCGGCCACCTTTTCCACGTCTCCCCGCCGTCAAACCGAAACACCTCGCCCGATGGGAGAGTTCCGGTGTAGAGCGCCCCGTTGTAATGCGCCAGCGGCATCGATTCCAACTCTTCTCCCATCCGACCGCACGGCGCCCACTCGTCATCCTTCACGTAGCGATACACAATCGCCGTGGGCCAGGTGGAGGCATACAACTCTCCCGATGGATTCCGAATCCCTTCGTCTGCGTCGTCTCGGGCAACACCCCGACGGTCTTCCACTCCGTCCCCCTCGTAACGGTAAATTTCCCCTTTATCGAATCCCGTCCCGTACAAACCCCCTTGATACACCGTCAGCGCTTCGATTCGCTTCCCCTCGGGCGCCGTCCCGCAGAATGTCCACGTCTGCCCACCTTCGTAACGGAAGACTCCCGCCGGGGCGTACAGCGATGATGCATACAGGTTCCCTTCATACACGATCAGGCCGTACACCGATTTGGAGTTTCCGATCCGCCCGCAATCCTCCCATTTCTTGTCATCCAGGTAGCGGAACACTCTCCCCCCCGGATGCAGATTCGGCGAAGCGTCCAGCGACGACCCCTTCAGGTTGTACCACGCCGTGCCGACGTACAGTTCCCCGTTGTGTTCCGCGAGCGCGGAGACCGCATTGCACCGGTCCGGTGCCCCGCAATCGATCCACTTCTGTTCCCCCCCATAGCGATAAACGTGCCCCGTCTCTTTCTCTCCCGGTTCGCACGTCGCGCAGAACAACTTCCCCCGAAAGGAGATCAACGCAAATATGTAGATCGCTTTCCCCGGCCTGCCGCAGTCCTGCAGCACAGGCTCCGATCCCGCCTCCACTCCGAATTGAATCTGCCGCAGATTCGATTGCCCGTTCGTGACCCCGGCATTTGTCACCACGCTCAGGTGAAACCCCGTTCGCTGTGGTCCGGAGAACTTCGTGAGAATGTCCCCCACCGTCCCCGCGTCATTCACGTCATGGGACACCCACGCCATGCAGGTGAAATCCCCTGCTCCAAGCTGCCGCAGGTTCTGCTGGGTTTTAAACCGCACCCCGGTCGACGACCCATCCAGCTTCAGACCCCGTCTCCCCGCAACCTCTTCAAATTGAAATCCGGTACCCGACGATTCAGGCTGAACCCGCGCAGTCATTTCCGCGATGTCGTACTCGAATCCCCACCGCAGCATTGCCGGGGCCACTCGATCCTTTCCCCAGGACCACGGCCCCGAAGAATACGGACCCCAGGAATTAGTCAGCGCGCAGCTCCCCCCGGACGAATGCCCCCCGAGCAATTCCTTCGCGATAAATTCAACTCGCTCATCGTCACCCGTCCCCGTTGATATTGGCGCGCACTGCGGCTGGCTGAGACATCAACATTGTGAGGAAAATCCTGCCTCGCGAAAATCCTGCGCGGCAAAAACCTGAGTAGTGAAAATTCTGCCCGGGCCGCAATCAACCGATCAATTCCGGAATCGGGTGCCCCTCCGGCAGAATCCGTTGCGGTCGCAAAGTCGATTCCGCCAACTGCTGCTGCGAATCGATCTTCAGAAACTGGTACACGGTCGACAGCACATCCCCCGGCGAATAACGCCGCGTCACAGGGAAAGCCCCCTGCGGGTCAGTCTCTCCGATCACCTGCCCCACCTTCAGCCCACCTCCGGAAAACAGGACGCAACTCGCCCCCGGCCAATGGTCCCGTCCCCCATCCTTGTTGACCCGCGGGGTTCGGCCGAATTCTCCATACGCCACCACCATCACCCGCTTGTCCAGCCCGCGCTCGTACAGGTCGCTGACCAGCGCCGCAATCGCCTGATCGATCCGCGGGAGACAATCCTCCTTGAGGATTGGAAAATTTTTCGCATGGGTGTCCCACGCCCCACCACTCAACACCGTGACGAACGTCACGCCTGCCTCCACCAGCCGACGGGCCAGCAGACACCCCTGCCCGACGCTATAAGGCCCATACTTCGCCCGCATCCGCGGATCTTCCTGGTTCAGGTCGAAGGCCTTCAGCGCCCGGTCGCTCGTCACCATTTCCATCGCCTGCCGCGAAAACTTCTCGACCCCGTCAAATTCCTGATGCACGTCCATGTCTTCACGCAACTGGTCGAGCGCCGCCAGCAAACTCTGGCGATTCGCCATCCGGGCGAAGCTCATCCCCTTCGGAAGATTCAGATTCACCACGGAGAAATCCTTCTGGCTTGGATCCCCTTCCGTCGTGAACGGATTGTGCGCCGGTCCGAGAAATGCCGCTGCTCCCAAAAGTTGTCTCCGGGGAATGCTCACATACGCCGGCATCCCCGGATCGTTCGATCCGCGCATCCGCGAGACCACCGCCCCGATCGACGGATTCGTATTCCCCCGTCCCCCTCCGGAAGGTTCATGCCCCGTCATCATCCAGTGGGACGCCGGCAAGTGTCCCGCATTTCCGTGGTTCACCGAACGCACGATCGCCAGCTTGTCCATCGCCCCGGCCAGAAACGGCAGATGCTCGCAGATCTGGAACCCCGGCAGCCGCGTCGCAATCGGCTGAAACTCGCCCCGGATCTCGCGCGGCGCATGCGGCTTCAGGTCGTACATGTCGATGTGGCTCGGACCACCCCCCATGTAGATCTGAATCACGGCCGTCGGTTCCGGCAACCGCTCCCCCGCCGTCGCTTGGCGACGCAGATGATCTGCCAGCGTCAGCCCCCCCAGCGCCAGGCTCCCCACCTGCAGAAACGCGCGCCGCCCCAGCGCGATCCGCGGGAATGAAAACGGGAGTCGTGATGAACCCATGGCGATGCCTCACACGGCGCCTGAATGTGAAGACTGCGTCAGAAATGATCGAACCGAGATCTTCTCAGGATACGATATCGACCCGGCTCACAACAGATCAAAAGTGAACAGTAAACGTCCTGTTTCGAATTGAATCTGTCGAATCGCAGCGAGAATAATCTCAAAACCGGCTTTTCTGCTCAGGGGATCTCCAGCGACCATTTCAACCCCGTCACCAGCCTCTGCATCTAGGCAGCATCGAAGATCCCCAATGGGCCCCTTTGAAGATCGACGTCGAGTTTGTCGATCATCGACACTTCATCCGTTTTCGCCACACAATCCTTCGTCAGGCCCCCTTCACCAGCCGCGAAAAACACACACCACGCTTGCTGGGTCCGCTTCTCCAGTTGCTGGGAATAAAATGGCACACCTACCAGGCTATGGCCACCATTCAGATCTTCTCGGGAAATTATCACCACCGGACGCTGTTTTCCGGTCGCGTCAGGCTTGAGCCAGTAAACTTCCCCTCGGCGAATGCGCATTTACCACGGCTCATCGCTTGAACGGAGATTCCGGGCATGGGCCGCCCGCACATGCCATTCCTGTTGATCCACAATCTCCTGGACCTGGTCACAAGCCTCTCGAAACGCTTTCAGGTTTTCCGGAAAATATCCTTGCCCGCCGAGTGTCTCGATCCATTGCTCCGCCATCTCGCAAGGGCCAAACCACGCACGGTACAGACGGCCGACTGTTTCCCGCAGGTCACCGGTAAACGGTTCAATCCCCCGATAATCGGCTTGTCGCATCACTTCTTCAGCGTAGCGCAGAAACTTAAACGCGTTAATCCCCTTCTGCAGAAACTCTTCGCAATCGCGGCAGTTCATCGCCTCCGCGTGATCTTTCCACGCGTCTCGGGATTCATCCGCATACTCGTGGATGCAAACCTCTGCCAGTTTCAGCGCCACGTTCTCCGACATCACATATTCCTCATGCCCGAGATAAAATTCTTCCGCCATTCTCGCAGATCTGCCGGGCCCATGCCAGATGTCTTGAACTCTCGTCGCAACCACACCCAAAGCTTTATGGCTTCGAATCTGGCTCACACCCGAATCACTTCCGTCCGCCACGCTCCATCAGTTTCCAGTTCAAACACCCGGAACCCGGGCCCGAGCGTATCCACTTCCAGTTCTTCTGTTCGTGGACGAAACTGAATCGCCGACGAAGGGCAACTCATCACCGGAACCCCCTCGCACGTCCCGTTGAACTCCTGGTGAATATGTCCGTGGCTCACAAACTTCACCTGGCGATACCGCAGCAGGATTTCAGTCAGCTCCTCCGCATCGCGCAGACCAATCTTATCCATCCACGGACTCCCGATCGGCAACGGGGGATGATGTAGAAATATCGCCGTCGGCTTCGTCGCATCTCGCGATAGTTCCGCCTCCAGCCACTTCCACTGTTCCTCTCCCACCTCGCCGTACAGCTCACCCGGCACGTGTGAATCCAGCCCCAGGAACAGCCAGCCCCCTGCCTCAAACGAAAACCGAATCCGCTCAGTCCCCGCGGGACAGAACTCTCCAAACACCTCCCGGATCACCGGCCGTTCATCGTGGTTCCCCGGCAGGAGATGAAACGTCTTCAACCACGGCTGCAACATCCCCCGCAGACGTTGATACGTCGCCGGCAGTTCGTCGTGGGTATGGTCCCCGGTACTGATCAGTTGATCGATGACGGGCAGGCGCTGTTGGATCGTTCCCAACACCGCCGTCACTCCCGCCTGAGGCTTCAGCCCCTTCAATTCCCCGTCCGGATCCGCGAACAGATGCAGATCCGAAATCTGGACCACGCGTAACGTCATTGTCTGAATCCTCTCGGTGACTTCCCGACTGTCAAAGTTACCCTGAGGATTTCATCTCCCTGCCAAAATTGCAATCGCTTTCCGTTTTTACAACGCGTGTCAACCTGCCCCCCCAAAAAAAGAACCCGGTCTGAAAACCGGGTTCCTGGATCTGTCGAGTTGTCCGCAGCAACGTCTGTTAGCGACGCCCGCTGATCGTGTTGATGTTCCCCTGGGGAACTTCCGTCGCTTCATAGCCGCCGCGGGGTTGCTGCGGTTGATAGTGTTGGTTCCGCATCCGTTCCTGTTCGAGCAGGAACTGCATCCGGGCCAGTTCTTGCACGTATTGCGACTGCATCTGGGAGAGGCGTTGGCTGTCCTGCTGCGCGTATTCGCGCGCCCGGAAGAAACCCTGGGAGTAAGGCATCGTCGCCGGCATTCCCCACCCCGCCGCCACTTGCGACTGAGGCATCACGTGCCGGTAGTTGTACGGTTTGAAGTAGTGATATCCGCCGTAAGCGGGCATCTCCTGGAATCGCCCATGCACCCACGGTTCCGGTGCATCCCACGGATAGAACGGCTCACCCGATCCCCACGCCCCCACTCCCGTCCCCGAGCTCGCGTTCGGCGGCGGGGCACTGTTTGGTCCGGCGCTCGGCGGAGTCGACGTCACTACCGGCGCGCTCTCCACCGGAGTGCCGCGCGAGAAGAAGCCAGGGAATTGCGCAAAGGCATTCTGCGTCAACATTGCCGTTAAGGCGAACGCCAGCAAATGTTTCACCACGAGTCCACTCCTTCGTCGCATTCCGGATTTCAACACAATCCCTTCTTCCTCCTAGTATCGGCAGATTCCCACGGCGTCCTCTCATAAACCTCAGAAAACAGGATCTCCACTCAACAGGCCCCGTCCGCATCCCCCGCAAACTTCCCGGCACTTTCTGCGCGTCGATCCGCTTTCAGTCCGCCATCCCTCTCCCCATGGGATACAGTTCCTCCACAGTCAATGCAGACCTTGAACCGGTCTCCCTTTGATTTCAATGCTTCTCTTCGGGAGTGCTGTTTACGATGTTCACCTCTTCTACGATTCGCGCGTTTGTCACCTCCCTGATCCTTCTGGGGATCATCTCTCCGGTTTCTGCGGCCGGGAAGAAACAACAGGTCGAGACGCCCCCTGACCCTCTCACCGTTCCGCGCGACGTCATGCCCATGCCCGCGGAAGGTCTGCACGTGCATACTCCCATGCCCACCTCTCCCGCCGTTTCCGGCCATGGAGGCTGGCTCCCCGGTGGACCCGCCGCCGCCGTCGGCAATCCTTATTACTATCAGCCCCAGACCTATGACCCCGCAGCCGGCATGCGCGGCGATGATCCCTATACCCTCCACTTCGGACCGGGCTATTACCGCAGCGGAGAATACGGACACCACCGTTTCCCCTGGTACAGCTACCGACGCCCCTGGTATTTCCCCGGCCACACCAGCTACAACCGCGACACAAACGTCCCCTGGTAAGAATTCCCTCGCGGTAAACCTTCGCGAATCGTCACAGTTTCACATCGAAAGGCGCCTCAAACAGGGCGCCTTTTTTTTATTCCCCCTCCCTTCCCAACACTCCGCCAACACGACTCATTTATCCCCATTCGTCAATCGAATCCGAATCCCAGCTAAGAGTGGTAATCTCGCGAAATTCAGATCAAGCATCATTACGGGACCATCCGATACAATTTCCGACCGTGGTAGACCCGCACGAGAACCCTCTTTGACCCTCTCGTGATTCCACGGAACGCGGAATTTGCATGAGCGTTTAGCGATCACCGCGCGGCTGCGTTCGGAGTAGGACTCGGAACGGTCGCGGATTCGATCCTATTGGCTCGCGCCCTTTGAGGAGTTCATGGATGATCACTCCCGCAACTGTTGATCGCAGCCTCTTGAGTCGCTTCCCGCTGCCTTCGCCCAAGAGATTTTTCCTCGCAGGCTGTCTCGCGCTCGGACTCATGTCCGGTTCGAATCTTGCGCTCGCGCAGGATGCAGGAACTCCGCTTCCTCCTCCCCTCAACCAGACCCCCATTGCGCCTCCGCAGTTCCAGCCGCTTCCCCCGGCACTCCCGCCCGGAACGAACGCCATGGAAACTCCGGCCGCAGGTGCCCCGGGACTCCATCCCGAAGTCGCCTCCATGCCCGGCGTCAACTCGGAAATCAGCGTGATCCAGCATCGCAGCCAGCTCATCGTCACGCGCAGCCGCATCGTGCAGATCGCCGTCGCCGATCCCTCCATCATCGACGTCGTTCAGCACAGCCCGACCGAGATCTCCACCCTCGGCCAATCCATCGGATCCACCACGCTCACCATCTGGTTCGAGAAGAATCCCGAACCGTTGATCTACCTCGTCAAGACCGTTCGTGACTCCAGCCTCGACGATCAATCCCGAATCGACTACGGACGCCTCGAACGAAAGCTCGCGTTGCTCTTCCCCAACAGCAAGGTCTATCTCATCCCCCTCTCCGGCAAGATCGTCGTGAAAGGCCAGGCCCGGGATAGCGTCGAAGCCGCCAACATCCTCCAGATCATCCGCGGTGAAGTCATCAACCAGACGGGCGGCCTGTATGGTCCCGGCAACTTCCAGCAGGTCGGGGCCGCCTACGCCGCCGGCCGGGGAACCGCAGGTGATCTCGCCAGTTCCAATATCATCAACATGCTCCAGATCCCCGGCGACTTCCAGATCATGCTGCGCGTCGTCATCGCGGAACTCAAACGCTCCGATCTCCGTAACATGGCCGCCGATATCGCCGTCTCCATCAACGGCGGAGAGAACATCTTCGCCTCTGCCCTCGGTGGTGCACCCGGCACGATCTCCGCGATTCTTTCGGGGGGTGATGCCGCGATCCTCATCAATGCCATCCACACCAACCAGTCCAGCAAAATCCTGGCGGAACCGAGCGTTGTGACCCTCAGCGGCCACGATGCCACCATCCTCTCCGGCGGTGAATTTGCAGTCCCCACCATCGTCGGTATCCAGGGAGCCAGCGGACAACAGACCGTCTTCCGCGGCTTCGGTGTCTCCCTCGTCGTCACCCCGGTGATCACGGACAAGGACAACATCCGCATGCGGATCCGCCCGGAATTCAGTGAACTGAACCAGGGCATTCAATCCGCGAACGGCACCCCCGGCCTGAACACCCGTCGCGTCGACACAACGGTCGAACTCCGCGAAGGACAGACCATCGTCCTCGGGGGTTTGTTCTCGAATCAATCTCTCACCAGCAACAGCCGCATTCCTTATCTGAGTGCGATCCCCCTGATCGGCCCGGCTCTCTTCGCCAACAAAAAATCCAACCAGGATGAAACCGAACTTCTGATCCTGGTGACTCCTGAAATTGTCCGCCCGCTCGAACCGGACGAAGTGCCGCCTGTGCCCGGATTTGAAGTCACCGTCCCCGATGACAACAACCTCTACCTGCGGGGCATGACCCAGGGACCGAACGACTCCAACGTCTATCAACTCGCTCCCTACGGACACGGCTCGGGAACCGGCATCCCCGTCGGACATGGCCAGGTGAATCCCGCCCCCTCGTCCCCCGGCTATGCTCCGATCGGCAGCCAGAACGTCGCTCCTCCCCAGAACATGGCTCCCCCGATGACCGATCCCTCGTCCGCCTACCCGGCCTTGCCTCCGCAATCCAGCCGCTATGGCACCATGCCCCAGGCCTCTCCCCCTAACACGGGCAGCCGCACGGCAACACCACCGACGAATTCGCGCCCCTCGACCGGACGCTCCTTCATGAATGGCTTCCGCAGCTCCAGCTCCACGACTCGCATCGATGAAGTCCAGACGCAAGCGACCAACGCGACCCTCCCCTCCAAACCCGCCCGCACCATTGGAGGACTCCGTCGCAACGCCACCGCTTCTCAGAATTTTACCACCCAGGCAGGATATAACGCCTCCGAAGAGACTTCGCAATCTCGCAGTCGCAACGGCTGGGGACGGTAGAACCGGGGACTCAACACCCGATTCGCCTCTCTCCGCTGCTCCTGCAACCGATAGTTCTGGTAGGACCGTGCCGAGTCGCACAACCGACACGGGACTGCCAACGTGGAATGGCTGACCCAACTCGTTTCACGTTCTGAAATCGCCGCTCGAAAGCGGCACGAGGATGACATGGCCCATAACTCGACATCGCTGAATCATCGCTGGAAAAAGCTTACCACCGCGGCCCTCCTCCTGGCGGGCGTTTCCAGTGGTTGCTGCTCCTGGGGTTGGCGCACCGCCGGACGCTTTGCGATCCCCGAACGGCTTCCTCTCGGCAGCGTCAATCGCGCTCACTATCACGCCATGCAGACCAATGCCGAAGCCACCGACTTCGTCATCAATCTGAACGAGTTTGAGGCCGACACCACGCAGTTGACCCGCGACGGTCGGGACCACCTGCTCGAAGTCGGGGCCCGCATGCGGAGCGCCCCCTTCCCCGTCCTGGTCGAACGTTGTGAAAACAACTCCAATCCGGAACTCGACTCCGATCGCCGCGTCGTCGTCGCCCGGTACCTCGCCGAAATGGGGAACCCCGACGCCGAACAACGCACCATCGTCGGCACCCCCTACTCTCGCGGGATCAACTCCTTCGAAGGAGAATGGGATTACTACCGCCAGTTCGGTTTCCGCGGCACGACCTTCGGAAACTTTAACAGTGGCAGCCAGTTTGGCGGATTTGGCGGCGGAGGATTCGGGGGCTGGGGCGGCGCCGGCTTCTTCTAATCCAAAACCCCTTCTCCCCTTGTGGGAGACGGTGGCCGCGCAGCGGACGGACGAGGGGCATTTTTTACCTTCTCCCCCCCAAGGGAGAGGGTGGCCGTAGAGCCGGGTGAGGGGGCCGTACAAGCCTCTCTAATTCCTGAATTTAAAAAAACCAAGGGGAGGAACATCACTGTTCCTCCCTTTTTCATTTCGCACTCCCGACTGTTACAAACTCGCTCCACACCGTCGTATTTCTGACGACAACCCCGCCCCTTCCCATCTCCCCCCGCAAACTTTGACATTTCCACAACTGCTGGATTTCTCAGGGCTTTGATCCACTGGCACATTCCGCCGGAGCGTTTGGAACGCCGGTTGCAATCTCCTCACCTCATCCTGAAGGGGGAATGAAATCACGTGGAGGAGAATCATGGAATTGTTGACTGTCAGTTTGCTGGTTGTCGGAATGATGGGCATCGGATCTCTCTATCAGGAACGGGACGCCGCCGAAAAGCTGGTCAATCCCCGCTCCGCGAAATCCCATCGCCGCGTTCGCCTCGATCGCGCCAAGACTCCCCAACCTGCCTACCTGACTCTCAAGTTCACTCAGGACTGAGTATCTATCCGATCCGTCACCTTGCTGCTGACGGATTCTTCAGGTTCGTGAACGTCGCGTCACGCATCTCCCACACGTCCCCCTTCACCAACCGGCTCGCACCCCCGCGCGACTGCAGCCGAATCAAACGGCTCTCACCCAGGGACGGGTAGACCTGCTGCGTAAGGCACTGCTTTCCATTCGCGAATACTTCTAGCATCGAACGATCCAGGAAGATTCTCAATCGCAGCGGCTCACTCCCGTCCAGCACCAGCGGCGCCTCGACGACAGACCGCGGATGTTCTGCCCCCGGTTTCCGAGACTGGAACATCCCTCCCGTATCCAGCGGATGAAACTGGTACGCCACGTCCTTCCGCAATGTCGAACGGCTCATGTCCAGCTTCAGCATCTGGGAGACCGTATCGTAAATGATCGTCGTCTCTTCCTTCCCATCCGGCGAACACAACACATTCACCACGATCTCCCGCGTTCCGCCAACTAAAACCGGAGGCAGGTTTTTCGCGCCGTCCGGTTCGATCTCCAGCGACACTTCGAGCGCGTTCCCTCCCACTCCCTCCAGCGTCTGGACCTTCCCTTCCGGCAACGGCAACTCCGTCAACGCGTGATGCGCTCCCCGCAACGCTTCCAGTTCCGGCACAGGTTCCACTCTCAACTCATTGTTCTCCGCCAGGCTCAACACCCGCGGCAGGCTCTGAATCCCAGAGCCCGTCATCATCTGCGTAGGCATCGAGCGCGGATCAGTCACCCACGCCCAGAAAATCCGCCGTCCCTTCCCATCCTCCAGACTCTCCGGCGCGAAGAAATTCCCACCCGGCCAGTTCATCCGCACGTGCCGCTCCGGAATGAATTTTTCTCCCTTCAACTCGCCGACGTAGCACCGCCCCCCGACGTTATGGCTGATCGACATCAGCACGTGCTTGTTCCCCAGCTTGAAGAAATCGGGACACGAGCAATCCTCACCCCGCACCGTCCAGCTTGGATTCGCTTCATAGAACGGATGCACCGGCTCCCAGTTCACCAGATCCTTCGAACGCATCAGGTACAGCGTGTCCTCGCCGTTCGACAGCCGGTTCCCCCCTAGCAGGCAGTAATAGTTCTCCCCTTCCAGCCACAGGTACGGATCCCACACGTGATACTTCCCGAAATTCGGGGACCCCGGTTTCGGCACCGGGATGATTGGGTTCTGCGGATGCTTCTTCCAATGAATCAGATCCTTGTCTTTTCCGTTCGCGTCCGCTGCCGTCGCGACGCAGACTCCCGCCTCCACTCCGAACCAGCAGAGCATCGGCACACCCTCTTTATTCAGGAACGCATTCCCGCTGAAGATCCCCACGTCCGGATCGCCGGGATTCGGCACCAGCGACGGCGGATGGAACGTCCAGTTCACCAGGTCGCTGCTGGATGCATGCCCCCAGCAATGCCCTCCCTTCGGACGATCCGGATCCTGGTAGATGTACATCAGGTGGTATTTGCCGTTCCAGTAAAGGCATCCGTTCGCGTCATACGGACGGCACAACCCCTCTTCCGGCAACGCGGTGACGTGATACCCCGGCCACAACTCCGTCTCCCGGCTCCGCACGACCTTCGACTCCAGATTGACCGCCATGAAGCCACCCTTCAGCTTCAACCGTCCCCCGGCGATCTCCGCGCGCCCGCTGAGCGTCCCTTTCGGAAACCTCCCCATCGAGTCTTCAGCCCCGTTTTCAAACGACCACCACCCCCACGGTGCCGGCCCGGACTTCTCGTTCGGCTTCAGGCTTCGAATCTCTTCCGGAGTCAACGCCCGGTCATAGATCCGCGCATCTTCCACTTCCCCCCGGAACTTCATGCTCCCCAGCAATTCCAGGTGATGCACTCCGAACAGCACCTCACTCTTCGTCGAGATCGAAATCGCCTCTCCCGGAATCGGATACCGGCTCACCAGCGCTCCATCCCGATACAGCTCGACCTCTTTCCCCTTGGACACAATCGCCAGTTGCACCAGCTTCCCTGCTTCCGTCTCCTGCGGGTACTTCGATTGATCGTGCTCCGTACGACGGAAGAAATCGCTCCCTGCCATCCACGCCTTCGGTTTCAACTCCGCATAGATCAGCCCATCGAACACGGACGCGCCGTTTTGCACCACGAACATCCCGGTGTTCTTCTGCCCCAGATCTGAGATGGCCCCCCACGCCACCAGCGTTCGGTCCCGAATCACCTCCGGCTCCGCCGCTTGACTCTCGACCGCAATGCAAACACTGATTGTCAGTAGTGTGACCAGGCTGATGAATCGCATGACAAACCTCTTTCGTAAGGTCCGCTGTAAGGACCATCAATTTCAAATCGACGTATGGCACTCGCTCCGCCAGTGTTTGGTAGCGTCCTGGCTCAGTGTTGCTACTGACGGAAGGGGCTGAACCGTCGCGACTTGCGGTCGTAGCATCGGATTCGTTTATCCGCCCAATGTTACTGGGACACGGCCGTCTGTAGTAGGGGCTGGATTCTGCGGGTGAGGGGGGCGCAACCATGCGACTTTTGTGTAGAGGAGCCGTTTTCGGGCGCACCATAGGCAATGTGCGCGTGTCCGGCATTGGGATTGACTGATTCGATCTGGCATAGACAATCGGACTTTTCACATCTCTTTTGCATCTCCCTGCGCTACCATAACGTCCTGCTATCGATGTGCTTACGCCATCCGTCCAAATCGCTGGACATTTCCTTGACTTTGCCATAAAGCCAAGCAAGAGTGATATTTACAGGGACCACACAATCACTGAAGCGTCCCTGCGAAAATTGCCGATTTTTTTAATGCGTGGCAATTATCGTGAAAATTGAGCATAAAAATGTCTGAGAAACCACCCGTTCCCATTAAATACACCAAACTTGACGTTGCTGTTTATGCCAATGAATTGATTGTTCAGGTGGATCAAGACGCCCTGTATCTTCACTTCTGTCAGCTTCAGCCGCCGCTAAATGTCCCTGGTTTACCCCGAGAGGAATCTGTTTCCAGCGTTCCTCTGACATCGGTTGCCATCCCCAGAAGTCGTGCACAAGCATTTATTGAAGTCATGCAGAGCCAGTTGGAAGAAATTCAAGAATTGTTGACTAACAAGGCGAAAGCTGAAGAGGTGACAAAATGATAACTCAAGTCCCTCAAGCACCAGCGATTCCATTTGTTGAGAATTCTGGCGTGACACCACGTACAGGTTTTTCATTTACGCGCACGCAGATTTCCAGTAGCAGAAATGTCTCTTGCGCTGACTTGGCGATGATGGACTGCGAATTGTCAGAAGATGATGCGATCTTTTTGGAAAAGACGCTCTCTGAAAAATCTGCGCGCCCTCGCTACGCCTTAACAGGACACGGTTTCGTCGAAGAATAATGATTCGACTGGGTAAACCGCATGTCCTTTATCGCCAAAAAATTCTCGCCGGAGATGCAGGCGGGAATTCAAAGCTTCGATTGCGGAACTCTGGAATATGCTCGACTCATGTCAGAATGGATCAAAGGCTCAGCGTGTCTGGAGTCCATGAAGACAAGGGGCACAGAAGTCTGGCTTTTCTATAATGCTTCAGGGGACCTGATCGGCTTTGGGGCTCTCGGACCTGGTAATTGGCCGCTGCCGAATGACGACAGTCCTAGGCAGCCTCTTCTTCTAATTCCAGCGTTGGCAGTCGGCATACAGTTCCAAGGTATTAAAAGCGATTTTGATCCAGAGAAAACATGGGCTGTACTTATATGTCTCTTCCTCATCGAGAAGGCGGCCTTGAAGGGAGCAAAGCTGCTGGGGCTGTTTGTCCATCAATCGAATGTGAAGGCGATCCGTCTATACGAGCATTTGGGATTTAAGAAATTCCCAAGCAAAAAAGAAAATCATATCCGTATGGTTTTGGATTTGACGCCTGAACCCGCATAATCGAGTCGTGTCCTCAGATAGATGAGCCGCCGTTTTGACGTGTCTGGCGGAATCTACCGTTTCTCCTCTGAGGAGAACGGCCCGCGCCTTGGCTGGGCGCATCAGCTTTATACCCTGACGCAGGAGCCAGTTTTTCCGGTCGGCTTCGATTCCCCCGCTCTCCGCAACTTGTCTCGTTTCAGAATCCGTTTTGCGTCTCACTCGCATCGAGTGGCAAGAGTAATCACGCTCCGTCAAACTACGCCAGAATTTCCCGGATCGGCTGACCGAAATCAATCTCCAGACGCTTCCGACCCGGAATTTCCAGCCTCCGCGGATCCAGCCCCAACTGATGCATCACCGTCGCATGCAGGTCCGTCACGTAATGCCGGTTCTCCACCGCGTGGAAACCCAGTTCATCCGTCTTCCCGTGCGCGATCCCTCGTTTGATCCCACCCCCGGCCAGCAGGATCGAGAATCCATACGGGTGATGGTCCCGCCCATCACTCCCCTGCGCGCCCGGCGTCCGGCCGAACTCCGTCCCCACCACGATCATCGTCTCTTCCAGCAACCCACGCTGCTTCAGATCCTTGATCAGCGCCGCAATTGGCTGATCCACTTCACCGCACAGCTTGCTGTGTCCGCTCTTCAATCCGCCGTGCGCATCCCACGCCCCTGCCCCGCCGTTACTCCCGTGGAAAATCTGCACAAACCGCACACCCTTCTCCACGAGATTCCGCGCCGCGAGGCACTGCCCCCCGAACGTCTTGGTCGTCTCCTTGTCCAGGCCGTACAGCTTTTGCACGTCTGACGTCTCTTTCGAGAAATCGACGATGGACGGAATCGCCGTCTGCATCCGGAACGCCAGTTCATACGACTTGATCCGTGCCCGTAGCGCCGGATCGTCCGGATACTCGACCGCCGTCAGTGAATTCAACCGGTTGAGCAGTCCGAACTCCCGCTCCTGCTCTTCCCGGTACTTCCCCCCCTCCGGCTTGGCGAAGGGCAACGGATTCTTCGGATCGACGGCCAACTGCACGCCGTTATGTTCCGGACCGAGATAATTCGCTCCATGCCCCCCCAGCCCGCCGCAGCAATCCGCGATCGGCGTCCCCATCACCACGAACTGCGGCAGGTTCTCGTTCAGGCTCCCCAACCCGTAGTGAATCCAGCTTCCAATCGTCGGAAAGAATCCCTCCAGCGAGTGGCGCCCCGTGTGAAACTGCAACTGCGCCCCGTGATTGTTGTCCGTCGTCCACATCGAACGCACCAGGCAGACGTCATCCGCGCAGGTCGCCACGTTCGGCCACCAGTCGCTGATCTCCAGCCCCGCCTGACCATGCTTCTTGTAGCCGATCTGCATCGGGAACACTTTCGGATGCACCTTGTGCAGTCCTTCGATCACTTCCCGCAGATTCTTTTTCAGGTACGGAGAATTCAACGCCTCTTTGAACGGCGTCTCATCCAGCGTCTTTCCCGCGTATTGATTCAACGCCGGCTTCGGATCGAAGCTCTCCATCTGGCTCATTCCCCCGATCAGGAAGATCCAGATCACGTTCTTCGCCTTGGGTTTGAAATGCGGCTGCCCGGTCGGAGGCTGCCACCCTTCCGAGGCTCGCGCGACCCCCTGCTGTCCCAGCAGAGATCCCAGCGCCAACCCGGTGAACCCCATCCCCACGTCCGCCAGGAACGCCCGCCGATGTTGTCCACCACGATTTGGAAAGAAGGCCTGTTGTTCCATGGTTCTTCCTCAGCGCACTGCCAATTTACCGCAAACTCAATTACCGAACAGTCACGAAATCGTTGTGGTTCATCAACACCAGGATCAAGTCTTCCCGCGCTCTCAAGCCCGGCTCCGCCGCGGGGGGCACCGGGGAGGTCTCGCCGCTGACAATCGGCTGCAACTTTGTCCCGTTCGCCAACAACGCCGTCTGGTCCCGCAGGAACTTCAGGCATTCATTCCGCTCATCCGGCGACGGCCCGCGTGCCAGCAGAGTTTCAAACGCAATCTCCACGAACGCCGCATCGGATTCTGCCGCGGCTCCCGCCTCCGCATTGATCCGCTTCGCCAGCACGCGCGACTGCTGCAGGCTCAACGCACTGTTCGCGAGCGCCAACGCCTGCTGCGGCACGATGCTCTCATTCCGCTTGTAGCACTCCAGCGGATTTGCGCTGTCGAACAGCGCGAGGAACGTCATCCGCTTCTCCAGCGTCGTCCGGAAATAAATGCTCCGCCGCGGAAATTTCGTCCATTCCTGCGGAGCGATGTCCGCTCCATATAAGGTCCGATCCAGTTCTCCGGAGACGGCGAGCGTCGCATCCCGCACGATTTCCGCTTCCATCCGATGCGGATTCATCCGCCACAAATACGTATTCTCCGGATCCAGCTTCTGGTTCGGATCGTCGACGGCAGCGTTCGACTGCTGGCGATAGACCCGGCTGGTCACAATCAGCCGATGCAGCCGCTTCATCCGCCATCCGCCCCGCTGCAGTTCCAGCGCCAGCCAGTCGAGCAGCGCCGGATGCGTGGGAGGCTTTCCGTTGACTCCAAAGTCAAACACCGTCGGCACCAGCGGCGTTCCAAAATGCCGCAGCCACAGGTGATTCACCGCCACCCGTGCCGTCCGGGGATTCTCCGGCGAAGTGATCCACTCCGCCAGCTTCGTCCGCCGCCCCGTACTCGCCTGCGGATAGACCGTCCCCAGCGCGGCGTAACTCTCTCCGGGATTCGCAAGTCCCTTCTGCGCCGCCTCCCGTTTCTGTTCCGCCTCTTTCAGTTTTTTTTCCGCATCCGCCAGTTTTTTCTTCGCCGCATCATCCTTGGGTGCGCCCACCCCCTTCACCGCCAGCCGCGCTTCCAATTCCTTGAATTCCGCCTCCGCGAGTTGCTCCTGCTTCTCCGCCAACGCCGCAGCTTTGTTCAAACCGCTTTTGTCGGGGAGAATGGGGGTTAAATATTTCGCGCGTTCGGCGGCGGCGCGGACCAGTAGCGACTGAAACTTCGCCTCCTGGGCCTGTACCTTCTTCTGTCGGAGTTCGCACTGGTCCTTGCACGATTGTACTGACGGGGAATCAACTTCCGTTGTTCTGAGCTGCCGTAACTCGGTCTCTTTCTGACTCAGTTCCTGCTGCGCTTTTTCGAGTTCCTTACGTACGTTCTGCAGTTGCGCGTCAAACCGCTCCGCCGTCAGTTCCGGATAGAACTGTTCGGGGGTCAGGGGGACTTTTTTGATCTCAGAATGTTCCACGTGGAACACTGTGGGGACCGCCGCGAGCAAAGGATGCTTGTCATCGGGCTGTTTATCGTCTCCGCGGCGGAATAAAAATGTCTTCGTGTCGGGATGCGCATCGAACACACGTACCATATCCCCCGCGGTTGCGCCGCCGGCCTTCCGGAAAGGCTCGATTCGGATGTCGTGGGCCTCGAAAAACGCCCGGAACTGGTAATACTCGCTCTGCGCAACCGGGTCATACATATGGTCGTGGCATTTCGCGCAGTTGAGCGTCATTCCCAGGAACGCCTTCGCGGTATGTTCGACGGTCTGATCCAGCCAGACGTTGCGGTTGAACTTGTACCAGCTTCGGACGAGATAACCGGTGGCGCGCAAGGTTTGCGGATCATCGGGAGCCAGTTCGTCTCCCGCGAGCATCTCGCGGACCATGGTGTCGTAGCCCCGGTCCTTGTTCAGGGATTCGATAATCCAATCGCGCCAGCGCCAGATGTGCGGATGGCTGTTGCGGACTTCCTGCCCGTAGCCGTCCCAGTCGCTGTACCGCCAGACGTCCATCCAGTGACGTCCCCACCGTTCTCCGTAATGCGGGCTGTCGAGCAAACGGTCGACGACTTTTTCATAGGCATGGGGGGATCGGTCGTTCAGGAACGCATGCAGTTCTTCCCGCGTGGGAGGGAGACCAATCAGGTCGATAGAGACCCGCCGTAGCAGGTGCGCCTTCCCCGTTTCGGGAACGGGCTGCAATCCCCGTTTTTCATATTCGGCGACGATGAACGCATCGATCGGGTTCGAGACCCAACCGTCATGGATCACGCTGGGGAGGGAGGGCAATACCGGCTTCTGATAGGACCAATGCTGGCGGGGATCAGCGGGAACCGCCTCTTCCGTCGGCCCTGTTCCCCCCTGCTCCACCCACGCCTTCAGTTTGGCGATCTGTTCGGCAGAGAGGGGGGCACCTTCGAGCGGCATCCGCTCCATTCCGTTTCCGAGCACGGCATCCAAGAGCAGGCTGTCGTCCGGTTTCCCAGCGACAAACCCCGGCCCGGCTTCTCCCCCTTTGCGCACAAACTGGATCGCATCCAGCCGGAGGCCCCCCTTCTGAGCCAGCGCCCCGTGGCAGGACTGGCAGTGCATGGTCAGGATGGGCTTGATGTCCCGCGCGTAGTCGATCCGCTCCGCTCCCCACCCGCAGGTGGAGAGAGACAACAACCACAGGCAGACGACAGCAGGGCGCATGGGTTCGTCCCAGGAATCTATTACGAAAAGTGCCGATACATCGGAGCTTCTTGATTCTAAATCCCTCTGTTGCCGGACAACAGACATTCCCGGGGGAATCAGGCGGAAATTCTGAAACCGTGCGTCGGTCTTAAGTCATTTCAGACCCGCCAGTTGACGCTTACACCCGCCTCTCTTACAGTGAAAGTACGTGCTCGATCCTTCCTCTCGCCGAATCCCTTACTCCATGCTCGCCAAACGGATCATCCCCTGCCTGGACGTCCACGCCGGACGTGTCGTTAAAGGAACCAACTTTCTCAACCTCCGTGATGCTGGGGATCCGGTCCAGGTCGCATCCCGCTACGAAGCGGAAGGGGCTGACGAACTGGTCTTCCTGGACATCACCGCCAGCCATGAGCAGCGGGACATCATCATCGACGTGGTGCAGCGGACGTCGGAAGTGATTTTCATGCCGTTGACCGTGGGGGGCGGGATTCGGACTCTCGACGACATCCGCCGCCTGCTGAACGCCGGGTGCGATAAGGTCTCGATCAATTCGACCGCCGTCAAAAACCCCGATCTGATCCGGGAGGCGGCGCTGCGGTTCGGCAGTCAGTGCATCGTCGTGAATATCGACCCCAAGCGGGTCCAGAAGGATGGCCGCGAATTCTGGGAAGTCCACATCAATGGAGGCCGGCTTCCCACGGGTCTGCAGGCGGTCGAATGGGCGAAAAAAGTGGAATCGCTGGGGGCGGGAGAAATCGTCCTGACCTGCATGGACGCCGACGGCACCCAGGATGGCTATGACATCGAAATGACGCGGGCCGTGGCTGACGAGGTCAAAATCCCCGTCGTTGCGAGTGGGGGAGCGGGCTCTCCGGAGCATCTTTATCGCGTATTGACGGCGGGGGGAGCCAGTGCTGCTCTTGCGGCCAGCATCTTCCATTATGGAAAATACACCATCGACGAAACCAAGCGGTATCTCGCGGAACGGAATGTCCCCGTCCGCCTCACGACGCACGTCGGAAGTTAACTGGCTCACTTCGTCGGGCTGAACCCCCGACATCACCTCCGAATCGATCAGAAGGAACCATCATGGGTGGTCATGGCGCAGCAACTGAAGAGAAACCCTCGACCGGCGGCACCTTCGGCATGCTCAAATCCGTCAAGGAGCGCCAAGCCCTTGAAGTGGACAAGCTGTTCCGCCAGTTGATCAAGTACAACGGTTCTGACTTGCACCTGAAAGTCGGCAAGCCTCCGACGCTGCGCGTCCGGGGCGAACTCCGCGAACTGCAGATGGACCCCATCACCCAGGAAGGGATGCAACAGCTTCTCTACCCGATGATGGACGATCGGAACCGCCAGATCTTCCATAATGAAGGGGGGGCGGACTTTGCGTACATCGTCGAATATGAAGGGGATCCGTGGCGTTTCCGCGTGAACCTGTTCATCCAGATGGGGAACATGGGGATGGTTTCCCGTAAAGTCGAACGCTCCATCCCCAACTTCGCGGGATTGAATCTGCCTCCGGTCATGGAGCGGCTGTGTCAGTACGACCAGGGGATGGTGCTGCTGGCCGGGGTGACCGGGTCCGGTAAATCAACCACCATTGCATCCATGCTCGACTGGGTTAATCACAACCACCGCAAACATATCCTCACCATCGAGGACCCTGTCGAATTCGTGTACACGCAGGACAAAAGTCTGATCAACCAGCGCGAGATCGGGCTGGATGTGAAGAACTTCGAAATCGCGATGAAACACGCCGTGCGTCAAGACCCCGACATCATGCTGGTGGGTGAGATGCGTGATATGGAAACGTTTTCGACGGCCATGCACGCTGCAGAAACGGGACACCTGGTGTTCGGAACCATCCACGCTTCGAGTGCTCCGTCGACGATCGGCCGTATCCTGGACCTGTTCCCACAGTCGATGCACCCCGCTTTGCGTTCCAGTATGGGGTTCAACCTGAACGCCATTATCGCGCAGAAACTGCTCCCGACGATTGTCGATAGCCCCAAGCGGGTGCCGATCATCGAGATCATGATCGTCAATCCGACAATTCGGAAGCTGATCCTGGAAGAGAAGGACGAAAAGCTGGCGGATGCGATCCGTATCGGTAAGGAAGAAGGGATGCAGCAGTTCAACGACAGCCTGTACGGGTTTATCACGCGTGAAATGATCAGCCGTCAGGATGCGTTTGAAGTGTCCCCGAACGTGGAACAGTTGAAGATGATCTTGAAGGGGATCGACGTCAAAGGTGCGGCGATTCTGTAGGGGTCGTGTGTGGGGATGTCATTGATTTCGTCAGCGTTACAGTCCCATGTGTGTACCAACGAGAGCCTAGCGCACGCATGCCCGCCCTGCTGGCGCGATGCGGGCATGGCACCCAAGCAAGGTAATGACGCGTCAAGAGACGCTTGCCACGCCCTTCCTGTCGTCAGGGCGTGCCACCCAAGCATGGACAAATTTGAAATACCTGCTGCGGCTCTCGCGGAGGTCCAATCGCTGACGATCAGGAATTCCGCGAGGGACGCTCGGCTCGCAAGCGTTGCATGACTGTTCGCCAATCTTCAGCCTTCATCTCACCCCGCTCATACGCCTGGGCACGACGCTCTATTTCTATTCGCCACGCCTCCGCGATTTGCGGATCACTCTCTTGAGCCCACAAGCTCTCTTCGATCACTTCAAGCAGGTAAGCTCGGTCCTCCCAGGAGAGGGATCTGATTTTCTCTGCGAGCTCTTCGCGATTCGACATCTCTTAAGCCTCCTCGATTCGCCGGTGCAACAGGTCCAGCATCAGGGGATCGAGACCGAGTGGGCGGGCAAGTTTCCACGTCGTTCCGGGATGCTT
Source organism: Planctomycetales bacterium (assembly GCA_046349635.1). Lineage (GTDB taxonomy): Bacteria > Planctomycetota > Planctomycetia > Planctomycetales > Planctomycetaceae > JAXMBX01. Next base: position 24,356 of record JAXMBX010000001.1, on the reverse strand, counting down.
ACCGGCCGCGTCTTTGACCAGGCGGGGGATGTCCTCGGTCCAATGCCGTCCGGGGCCGAGGAAGTAGGGACAGACGACGATCTCTTCCGCACCGCGCGCGACGCAGCGGTCATAGGCCTGTGCGATTGTCGGCTCGGCGAGTTCCATGTGGGCGGGTTCAACGATCGGGTATTTCTGCGGATCGCGGGCATGAAAGGCGGCTGCGACTTCTGCCAGCAGCGCGTTGCTTAGCGGCAGGCGCGACCCATGATCGACAATGATGATCCCCCGCCCCATGTCTCACCCTTTACTGTTCCGCAGCTTCTGATTTCGCCGCTGCTGATTTCTCACCCGTCAAAACCCCTTCCGGCAGGGTTCTCCCATTCTCCCTGATTTTTGAAAGAGTGTCCTCATCCGGATATCACTTTTGCGGTTTTGATACACCTTTCGCAGTCGGACTTGCGCCGTTAGTAAGGGTGCAAAGTTAACACTCATTGTGTTTTGCAACAACACGTTACGTCATTTTCAAAGGACCACAGAAATGTCTTTGGCACGGTCCTTGCGATTTAGTTCCCCTGTGATCGACGAGTTCGATCGAATGAAAACAACACAAGACAGTTCGCGGAAAAGACAAGTCGGGAAAGGGAAATCATGAAGAAGCTTCTTTTTGTCGGCACGATGTTGGTGGGATTGGGATTTTTGGCCACGGGGACAGCGGAAGCTCACGGTCCTTATGGCAGCGGCGGCTATGGGGGATTCGGTGGATACGGCGGATATGGCAACGTCGGTTGTGCTCCGCGCGTCGCCGTTGCTCCGGGTGGCTGCTATCGAGGTTACTGCGGACCGGTGGCCCGTCCGTATCCCGCTTATCCCATGTACAACAATTTTGGTTACAGCAACTTCGGCTACAACAACGTTTACCCCTACGGAAGTGGGTTCGGCCTGACCGTCGCCAAGCCTGGCTTCGGATTCAGTTTCAATAACTACGCTCCGTACGGCTGGTAGTCGGGGCGTGTGAAGGAACGAAGGATCGGCCCTCTCTCTACCGCCGGACAGTTCTCGCAAGGACTGTCCGGTGCGGAAATCTCCCGCTGAGATGATCAGCGTTTGACATAGAACGGTTTCACGCCCCCCGGCCGCGCGCCTCATCTGGCAAAAGAACCAAAAAACAGTTCTCGCCTCCAGGAGAGAGTGGAACCCGCAAGATATGAAGGCGTGCAATCCGCTGGCTGGGGCCCTGGGACGTGTGAACACGGTGTTCACCACCCAGGGTACCCCACCTTGTCGCGTTCGCTGCTCGAAATCTTCTGAGCCACTTTGCCTCCCTGCGCGAAATTTCTTGTATTCGGCGGCAGGTTCCCGATAATAACGGGACCAATCTCCTGCTCTCTTCCCAATTCGCCGCCGCTCCATGCCCCACTACATCATCAGCACGCAATCCGCGCGGCCGATCGGTTACAGAACGTTTTGAAGGTCCCACTCCCGCGGAGACCGTGCGGGGCGCGCTCAGGGATATCAGGAAGTGACACTCCTCACTGACGATATTCTTCCCATCAAGCCGCCTGTCCGCCAGTGGCCCAGGGATCCGCGAATTTCTTTTTCACCCGGACGGTTGGATCTTCAGAACAAGCTCTCGTTCTGGCAAAAGTTCTGGAGATTCCTGTATCGGATTAATCGACACTTGTGGTGGATGATCCTGCCCGCACTCGCGATATTCTTGATTTTGAAGTATCAGGGACAGACTTGGGGAATCTGGGATTCTCTCCTGACGCTGATCGCACTTACGCCCACTTTTTTTGCGATCGCTGCGTTTCTCTGGATGCATTTCAAAATGGACGGCAAACTCCGCAGGTTTTTCACGATCTCCACTGGTGCCGCTGGGATCAGGCGTTGCGGCAAGTGGGGGGATTGACCGACGCGCTCCTCCCTTTTGAATTGGCCGCTTCGGAGGCCCAGATCCTGGTGGGAATGGGTCGTCTGCCGCACGCTGAAAAAATACTCCAACCTTTTCAGAATGATCCCGTGCTGCCACGTTGGGTGTATCTGTATCGGATTTCAAACAGCTACAAAATCGGGACCACCAGGAGCAAGGTTGAAGATCCTGCAGGAAGCCCATGCTCTTGCTCTGACAATGCCGCCGTCTCCCTCGCTTAGCAATGAGGCTCATTCGATATAAGCGTGATCTCCCCAGACGCTCGCGGTTCTGGACACGATCGACATCGACGGCTGCACGGAATGCGATCTTTGTCTTCGCCAAGGCATCCTCGGAATCGTCGACTTCGAAGCGGGGCTCCGACGCCGCCATTGAGAAACTGGAGACCGCTCTTAAAGGGATCACCCCTACGCCCGGGCGAATATTGTCTTCGAAAACGTCTCTCATTTTTGTCTGATATACGTCGCGCTCGCCTCTGCCCAGGGGGCGATCTCTCGACCGCCCGTAAGATTTCCGCCGTGCCCACGCGGGCTGCAACTTCCATCAACCGTGATCTGCTTGAGCGGCGAAGCGGCGGGGCTGGTCACGGCCACCTGAAGCTAACCGGGAACACATCCATGCCATACTACATCATCTTCTGCGATCGACCCTCAAGGAAAAAGTGTCACGGATCGTTTTGAAGCGGATACACCCAAGGAAGCTGTGCAATGCTGCGAGGGGTGGGTTATACAGAGATTGCGATGCAGACCGACGACCTCGTTGCTAACTACGAAGAGCAGTTCGACAAAATGCGGAACGGCCCCTCGACTCGCAATGCCCTCACCCCGGAAGAATCGAAGTGCGCTCTCCAAATCAGGCCGCTTCGGATTTCAGTTACTCCTCCTTAAAAGATCGCAGGGCCAGGTGGAAGCAACTTGATCATTCTCGTCGTCTCAGGAATTGTTTTCTTCGTGCTCTGGCGTCAACCCGACCTCGAAATTTCTGGGACTATGTGCAGCTTTGGGGCGGGATTCTTCTTTTTGCTCTTCAGTTTCGGATTCGGCATCTCTCTGCTCGCAGGGTTTCTAGGACCTTCGACAACAGCCAAACCGTCTGTTCCAGGCTGCCTGTTGGTACTGTTGGGACGAAGTCCTCGAACTTCTTCCCAAACTTAAAAACGTCGTCACCCTTTCGAACTCGCCGTTTACGAAGCCATGGCGCTCACAGGAAGGGAAGACTCGCGGAAGCAGAGTCTCCTGCAGAAATTCGCGGCTGACTCTGAAGTGGCTCCGTGGTATTTCTGGACCCGGATGTGCTCCGTTTATTACACGGCAGGAAAACCGGAAATGATCCTGCAATGTCAACAGGAAGCGCTGCAGCATGCCCCCGGATAATGCGGCAATCCTGATCGATCACGCCACGGCCCTTATGAGATTTAAGCGGGACGTCATCACAGCGAAAGCCATCTTGAGTCGTGTCGATACGGATGTCCTCGTTGAAGTTGCCAAACCTTACTATAACGTGGTTCTGGGACTGATTTCCCTCGACGAACGCGATTCTTACCTGGCCCTGAAATATTTTCAACAGGCGCTCTCCGGGATCACTCCTTACATGAACGCCAATCCGAACGCCGAACAATTCGCGGATGTCGTCCACGGATACCTTGCCCTGGCTTATGCGCAGGGGGGGGATCTTCAAGCCGGGCGGGAGCATTTCCGCATCGCCGAACCACGTCTCCGGATCTTCACCCTGCAGGACCTCACCCAACGTTGCGAAAAGGCGGGGCTGCACCGATAACGATTACTTCGTGCTCGCCGGGCCGGCTTGTTGGAGGTAGGCGAAGAGGTCGCGGAGTTCCTGCGGGGACAAGGGTTCCAGCAGTTTCTCCGGCATCAATGACACGGGGGACTCTTTGAACTCTTCGATCTGGTCCCGGTTGATCCGCTGCCGTTGGTTCTTCGCATCGAGCAGTGTGACGCTGGCGGCGTCCTGGGCCGCGATCAGGCCGGTGTAGATCTGCCCGGCGTGCGTGACCAGCGTGTAACTCAGAAAGTCCCGTTTTACCACCGCGCTGGGGTCGACGATGTTCGTGAGAAGGGAGTTCAAGTCCCCCTTCACGGTTCCGGAGAGATCCGGGCCGATGGCGTTGCCCTCCCCCTGCAGCTTGTGACAGGTCGCGCAGTGCTTTGTGAAGAGTGCTTTCCCGGAGGTCAGATCCCCTTTGCCCGCGCGGAGGTCGTTATTGAACCGGCGGATGTCCGCGAGTTTTTCCTCTGGCGTTCCCGGTTTGAGGTTTCCCCAGTGCTTCACGACCAAGGCATCGACTTGAGGATTCTGTAAGAGTGCGAGGCCACGGAGTTGATCGAGCGGGATGCTCTCGGGAGAGATCTTTTTCTGGTCGACGAGGGCAAGGAACGCCAGCGTGGAGGAGGGGCGAGTGAAGAACAGGTCACGCGTGCGGGACTTCAGCGGCTCCGACATCTGCGGGTAATCCGTTAACAAGGCGTGCGTGATTTCCGGATTGGAAAAACGCTGCAAAACTTCCAATGCAGCGAGCCTGATCGCTTCGGGATACTGCGAGCCCGCGAACGACAGCACGGCCGGAATGCAATCGGACGTGGGATAGTCACGAAGGATCGCAAGACGATTCTGAATCACAGGCCCGAATCGTTCGGACTTTAAACCGCTGACGATCGTGCGTAAGGGTTCCTGCAAACCGGCCTCAATCGCCAGGCGGATGCGAGCATCTTCCTCGGGTCCCCGTTGCCATATTTCGCGGATCGTGTGCTGCAAGGGCTCCGGTACAACGAGAAAGTTTCCATCGGCAGCTCCGCGCGGTCGTTCCCGCAGTCCCAGAAGCAAGGCATCGACGACAGGGAGTTCACTCGGAATCTGGCGCGACGAAATGATTCTCTGGCAGGCGGCATAGCCTGCGGGGGTGCCTTCGGCGGCATAGCGACGGAGGAGGCGAAGAACATTGTCGCGAAGAGTTTCATTCGGCCAGGAAGCGGGGACTGCAAATGTCGAGAGAACATGATCGCGATGGGAGACGGCTTTGCTCTCGAGCCCCCACCAGAGCATCAACGGCACATACAAATCACCACGGTCGAGATCGCGCTGCATGAGGGCTTGCAGGAGGGGAACGGCAACCACTCCCGGAATCCGTTTGGCGGACGCGGCCAATTGTGCGCGGACCTGCACGCTGGGGTCGGAACGGCCGAGTTCCAGGAGCGGTTCGGCGAGGGAGTGTTCGACTGTTCCTTCGTCACCGATCAGGCGGACGGTCCAGGCGCGGAGATGCTCGGCGGGATGCTGGAGGACTTCGCGCGCATATGCCGCATTGAGTTGGCCGCTGACGTGCAAAGCCCACAATCCCTGCAGGGCGAGGTTTTCATCTTGCGTTTGAGCAACCAGAGTCTTGAGCAGGGGGATGGCTTGCGGATCGCGGCGTTCGGCGAGTTGTCGGCGGACACGGTCCCGCAGCCAGCCGTTGGGTTGTTTGAGGAGTTCGACCAGTTCGGACGTCGAGGCTTGTAGGAGATGGGGAATGGGTTTGGGGGAAACGTCTTTGGACTGAAGGCGATAGATGCGGCCGTTGGAGGTGTCCCATTGGGCATCGGGGTCGGGATGGGCGGTGCGGCGGTCGTAGAAGTCGGTGACGTAGATTTCCCCCTGCGGGCCGAGGCAGAGATCGGTCGCGCCGAACCAGTTGTCATTGGATTCGACGAGCAGGCCGCCGAGTTTGCCCTGGACGGTGGAGCCGCGTGGCGCGAGTTGCCACCAGGAGCAGGTGTGGGTCAGGAAATCACTGCAGAGGAAGGCGTCGTGAAAGCGGTGGGGGAAGGTTTCGCCGGTGTAGACGGTGCCGCCGGGATTGGGGCGTCCGGTTTGACCTTGCAGGGTGACGTTTTTGAAGAAGCCGTAGGCATAGGGATTGTGGAGGGGGCCATGCTTGCCGAAGTTCTTTTCGTAGTAGCCTCCTTGGACGGCGTGGTAGAAGACGCCTCCGTTGGAGCTGTAGAACAGGCGACCTTTGCGGTCGAAGGTGAGGCCGAAGAGATTGCCGCCCCCTTCGCAGAAGAGTTCGAATTTTTTCGTGAGGGGATGATAGCGCCAGACACCCTGCTGGAATTCGATTCCCTGAATGCGGCAGGTGGTGGTGCTGCCATTGAGTCCATACAGCCAGCCATCCGGTCCCCAGGTGAGATGATTGGCGAGGGACTGGGAATCCTCGATGCCGAAGCCGTCGAGGAGGACTTCCGGATCGCTGTCGGGGATGTCGTCGCGATTGCGGTCGGGATAGAAGAGGAGGTAGGGGGCCTGGATGACGAATACGCCCCCGAAACCGAATTCGACGCCGGTACAGAGATTGAGGCCGGTGACGAAGTCCTTGAACTTGTCGGCGCGGCCGTCGCCATCGGTGTCTTCGCAGATGGTGATGCGGTCGGCACCTTGAGGGCCACGTGGGGGAGGTTCGGGTTTGCGATCGTATTCGGTGCGGGAGTAGCGGTCGACTTTGACGCGTTTCAAGCCGGCGGGGTTAGGGTATTGCAGGTACTGAATGGTCCAGAGGCGGCCCCGCTCATCGCACTTGCAGAAGATGGGCTGGCGGATTTCCGGTTCACTGGCGAACTGCGTGACGGCGAGCCCTTCCGGAACGCTCATCTTCCGCAGGGCGGCCTGAGGTGAGTGTTCATCGGCGGAGAGCGCTGTCGAAAAGAGGATGGTCAGCGCCGGCCAGCAAACGAGCAAACGATAGGACATACAAAAATGCTCTCGAAAGAAGAGGAACCCCGCGCTGGGGCTGGGGGCTAGTTCACGGATCTGCAGATCTCACTGAGGATTAAACGGGCTGGTTTTGGCGGAGAAAATCATGCGGCCGAAGCGATGCGGGGTGTGGAAACTGGGGGCGGGGGTATCGGCGGGAGACCACTGGCTGTACTGCAAGTTCGTCGCACCGCCGTGACGATTGAGGTTCAGATTCCAGTGCTCACCCGCGCGGGGGGGAGTGTGGGGCATGTACTTCGCGAAGTTGCGGAGAGGGATGGCGACTTCCGCCTGCCAGAGGGTATCAGTATCGGCATCGTTGTTCGGCGAGCCGACGAGATGCCCGGCGATTTTTACTCCTTCGGCGTCCCAGACTTTGGCGCGGGGTTGTTTGGGGCCGTTGGGGCGGAAGTTATCGACGTAGGCGCCGAGGACGTTCCACTCGATGTTGAAGTAGACCTCGGGCTTCGAAGGATCGGGGGCGAAGATCACTTCAAAGCAGTCATCCTTGGGGATATTGCCATCGTGCTCCTTGACGGCGGCGGTGATGTGGGCGTCTTCGCAGACGTGGGCGATGTAGAGGTGATCATCGTCCCAGAGGAGTTTGGCGACTGTCCGTTCCTGCTTGCCGGACTTGTACCAGGTGAAATGGAACGGGCCGACGTCCGGAGCGGCGAACCAGGCGGGTTCGTCGAGCTTGCCATCGATGGTGATGGGAGTTCCCGCACGATGGATTTCATACGTCGGGGGTTTGAATTCGGGTTCGGCGGCAACAAGCAGCGCCGGAACCAGACAGGCCCAAGGAAACGCAATGAGAAGCGAGCGGCGGAACATGGTTTAAATCGACTCCAGATCCCAGGGAGAAGCAAATCTCTCCGGTCGAGTCTACGGCGTCGATCTGTGAGGGGCAAGAACAGGGTTCAATGTGGCGCGGGTTGCGCGCTGCGATTGATTTCAGGCCACTGCGTCGATTGACAAGGTGCGTCAAGACGCACCCTGCATGGCGTTCTCAGTAGCGAGGTGGAGGTCGGCGGGGGGGACGGCGACCACCCGGACCTCCGGGTCCGCCGGGGGGAGGGCCACCGCCGGGAGGGCCACGGCGGAAACTGGAGTCGGGAGTGCCGCGATAGTAGCGCGGGATGTAGGGGAACTCCGCGGTAATGGCGTAGTAATAGGTGCCATCGGGGTATTCGGGGGTGACACCGGTGCGGCCGTTGCATTCGTCGAGATCCCCTGCCCCGGCGACGTATTCATAGTCGCGAACGAAGGAGCCATCGTACTTCCCGCCGGGTCCATCGGGGCGCGTGCCGGATTTGACCTTGTAGCTGGAGTGGAGCGTGACGAGGCGGCTGTCGGGATCTTTGGGGTCGTGAGGAGCGAGGTTGTTGTAGATGGGGAAGCCGTCGGCCGCATAGCCGATGAGGGTCATCTTGTTTTTGCCGTTGAGACGGTCGATCAGCCCGAGGGGGATGGAGTGATAGTGATAGGCACCGGTCGGCTGGACGTGGGCATTGTTCTGGTCGAGGCCGAGGTCGGCGACTTTCAATCCGAGGGCGGCGGACATCGGTTCATATTGCCAGCCTGAACTGCGGTCGCGGCGCCACCATTCGGCGGCGAAGGGATCGAAGGGAACACCGTTGATCGCCACGCCAAAGTCCTGCATGGCGAGAGGCGTGGGTTTATTCGCGGGTTTCGGATGGAGGGGAACGCGGAACTTGTAGTTCTGGGGACGGATGGAGTTGGGATTGTGGGGGTTGGGGGAGCTGGCCGGGGGATGATCGGGGATGCCATTGGAAAGGATGGTGCGATAGTTTTCGTCGGTGGTGATCTGGACGGAGTTTTTATACGCGGGGGCGCCATCGAGGTTGGGGCTGACGTAACACCCCACAACCAAAGCCACGGCCAGGAGACCAGCGACTGCAAAGAGCGTGCGGAGTTTACGGTACATCGGCGGACTCCTGGAAAGTACAGGGTAGACAGCGGTCTTTCAGTATAACCCCGGGAAGGTGAAGGAAGTGTCGGGGAAATTTGTGAATGATGGGGATCAGTTCCCGGCACCGTTGCCGGTTGCTTTCAGCGCCTGATCGATGGTCAGCGGCGTATGTTCGCAGGCTGCGCTGAAGAATGCATCGATCGGCCCGCCTTCTCCGGTTTCCCAGGCCCAATCAAGAAGTTTGCCGTGGGAGTCGAACACGTAACAGGAGGGACCGGAAGGGATAGCAATGAGCGCGGTCTCGCCGATCCAGACGATTTTTAAGGCACCTCCGTGCTGAACGATGGCGAGGCGCTTGGGCGGAGGCATCTTCGCGACGAACTGCTGGAGGGTGATGTCCTGTGAGGGTGGGGTGAGTTTGGCAATCTCACCATAAGCGACGTATCCCCAAACAAAAATGACAACCGCCAGGATGAACACTCCTGTGAGGGCGTCGCGCAAGAACTTCCGGTTCGACGGAGTTCGCTGATGTGGGGGGGCATTCTGCATCGCGTTGGTCATGAGTTGATATTAACACCCGGTTGTCAGGGGTTGAAGATGAAGTCTTCGCGGCCCGAAGATTGAGGACATCAGGCAGCCTGACTAACAAAAACAACACTCAGAGACGTTTGGTCCACCCCCTCACCCGAGCTAAACGCTATCGCCCCCACAAGGACCAGACACCGGTCTGGTCCTGTTCGGTTGATCCCATCGGGGGGGAGAGAAACCTCTTGTGGCTATCGCCACCCACACGCCGGGTTACCGGCGTATGGGCCACCCCCGCCGAACACCGATTGTTCAAACACTGGCGAAGCCAAGGCACGAGTGGGTGGTGGAAATGGAGACTTTCCTGTCGGGAACGTCCCACATCCAATATGGAGACCTGTTCGCAGTGCCGGATGCCCCGGAGCCGGAGAAGAACTGAGACTTATCCCGCGGGGGTGGTGGTTGGGGGTGGGGCGCCTGCGGTGGCGAGGGCATTGAGTTCTTCGTGGAGGATTTCCACGAGGGCGTGTAACACCGAGGCGACGATGGGGCCGATGAAGATGCCCCACAGGCCGAACCATTGCAGCCCTCCCATCACGCTCAGCAGAGCGAGAAGCGGATGGAGTTTGACGTCACTGTTGAGGACGTAGGCACGGACGACGTTGTCGAGCAGGCCGACCACAATGAGCTGGAACAGGGAGAGGACGATAATTGTCGTCAGGTTTCCCTGCAGGTCCGTCACAGCGAGATAGATCACGCAGGGAATCCAGACGAGGCAAGTGCCGACGAAGGGAATGACGGCGGAGATGACGGAGAGAACGGTGAGCAGGATCCACTGCCTGAACCCGGCGACTCCCAAAGCGGCGCCGGTGACGAGCCCTTGAACCAGAGCGGCGAGCATGGTCCCCAGGACAACGGCCCGGGTGACGGTCACGAATCGATTGCGGACCCGTTCCTGATATTCCACCTGCAGAGGAATGAGGCGCTCGGTGGAGGCGATGAGCCGGCGGCCGTCCGCGAGGAAGAAATACATAGTGAGAATGACGATGACGGCATCGATCAGAAAGGAGACGGCGCTGCCCAGCATGCCGGGGGTGTTACCGGCGAGCGTGCGGAGATAGCTCTGGACGCTCTTGCGGACGTTCTGCTCGATCTTATCCACACTTTCTTCGAACTCCTGAGGGGTCTTTTCCGGGGCGAGCGCCTTGTGGACGTATTCTTTGGCTTTTGCAATCTGTTGCTGGAACTGCGGCGCGAGAGGTTTATCGACGTGGAGGTTCTGCAGGTATTTGTCGCTCCAGTCATAGAGCTGCACGGCGCCGAGGAACGTCCCGACGGCGGTGGGAACGAGCACGAGGGCGAGAATCAGAAGTGTCGTGGCCGCGGCGGCGGTTCCCGAGCGATTGTGGAAACGCTTGACGAAATACAGAAACAACGGCTGGACGACGATCGTCAGGACGGCACCGAGGAAGAGGGGCAATAGAAAGGGCTGCAGAAGGAAGAAGAAGGTGATCGCGAAGATGACGACCAGCCCGATGAGAACGGCCAGAGTGAATTGTCGAGGCATGATTTAATGGCAATCCGGAGAGATCTGACTTACACTGGTTTCGGCGCGATGGGAATCACGCCATTATGTGAAGAAACCGTCAGGATTCCAAATTCGACGGGTATCTTTAAATGACCCCAGGGATTCCGGAGGGGAATACAGGTTCCGCCTGACAAGAGAGCCTGAATGACCGCACGGGCGGGAAGGACCAGTGATGACGAAGCGCTACATAATTTCACTGATGGCCGCGAACCGGGTGGGGATTGTCGCCGCCTTGAGTACCGCGTTGGCGGAGCTGGGGGGAGACCTGCAGGAGGTCAGCCAGACTGTCATGCAGGGCTTTTTCACGATTATCCTGGCGGCGGATTTCCCGGAACACCGGGATCCGGATGTGATCGTGGAACATATTAAAGGGGTGTGCGGGGCCTTCGAGGTGGAGGTGGGACTGAAAGACCCGAGCAAGGAAAAGCCCCAGGATCCCCCGCCGGAGGGGATCGAGAAATATTTCCTGACCCTGACGGGGCACGACACTCCGGGGATTATCCGCAGGATCTCGGCCCGGTTGGCGCAGGAACGGATCGACATTGAAGATCTGCACGCGGTCCGGGACAAGGACGGTGGGTTCCTGATGATTCTGGAGTTGGCGGTGCCGACGGGAATTCAAATCCAGAAACTGCAGGGAGAGATCGAGGAGCTGGGGAAAGCGATCGGGTTGTCCGTGACATTGCAGCACGAAAATATCTTCCACGCGACGAACGATCCCCGCCCGGTCCGGATCGGGGTGATCGCGCGCCAGCAGGTGACCTGAGCGCTCCAGGCCGAACTTTGCTCCGCAGTCTAGAGAAGTCAGGGGCCACGCCGAGACATTCATGATCAACAGCACTGAAGAGATTTTGTCGACCCTGCGGATGGTGAAGCAGGAGAACCTGGACGTCCGGACGATTACGCTGGGAATCAACCTGAACAGTTGCGTGGACCGCAACTTGGAGCGGTGTTGCGCGGGCATCCGGGAAAAAATACTTTCGGCGGCGGAGAACCTGGCAACGACCTGCCGCACGGTCTCCGACCGATATGGGATTCCGATTGTGAACCGGCGGTTGTCGGTGACGCCGATTTCGCGCATCGGCGAAGGACACGGGGTTGCCGGACTGTTGCAGATCGCCAAGACATTGGACGAGGTAGCGGGGGATGTGAAGGTGGACCTGCTGGGGGGATTTACCGCGCTGGTCCACGGAGGGATGACGCGGGGCTCGGCGGATCTGCTGGATGCGCTCCCGACGGTGCTCTCACAGACGAGCCGGGTCTGTGCGTCGGTAAATGTCGCGACGACCCGTTCCGGAATCAATATGGACGCCGTGCGGATCCTGGGACACAAGCTGCGGGAAATCGCCCAGGCGACGGCAGACCGGGGAGGTTTCGGCTGTGCGAAGCTGGTGATCTTCGCGAATGCACCGGAAGACAATCCGTTCATGGCGGGGGCATTCCTGGGGGAAGGGGCGGCGGAATATGTGATTCACATCGGAGTTTCCGGGCCGGGTGTCGTGAACCGTGCATTGGAGCGACTGCTGCTGCAGTTTCCCAACTGTCGCCTGGATGAGATCGCCGAGGAGATCAAGAGTACGGCGTTCCGGGTGACGCGGGTGGGGGAACTGATCGGGCGGGAAGTGGCGGCGCGGCTGGGAGTGGCATTCGGGATTTGCGACCTGTCATTGGCACCGACTCCCAAGATTGGCGACAGCGTGGGGGAGATTCTGGGGCGGATGGGGATTGAGAAACTGGGTGCCCCCGGATCGACGGCGGCGCTGGCCCTGATGAATGACGCCGTGAAAAAGGGAGGGTTGTTCGCCTCCTCCTCGGTGGGGGGGCTGTCCGGGGCGTTTATCCCCGTGATGGAGGATCTGGCTTTGGCCGCAGCGGTGCAGGCGGGGTACCTGACGCTGGATAAACTGGAGGCGATGACGAGCGTCTGTTCCGTGGGGTTGGACATGGTGCCGGTCCCCGGAGATACGGACGCGGAGACCTTGGCGGCGATCATTGCGGATGAGATGGCGATCGGCGTGTTCAATCACAAGACGACGGCCGTGCGGTTGATACCGGTCCCGGGAAAATCAGCCGGAGAGGAGGTCTCGTTCGGCGGCTTGTTCGGCTCGTCTCCAATCCTGCCGATCCCGTTGGCGGGTGCCAGCCGGGCCTTTATCGAGCATGCGGGGAGAATACCGGCACCTTTGCAGAGTTTGAGGAATTAATAGAGTCGACAAGAACCAGCAGCGGGGTCATGACCGAGTGACCAGACAGGACGAAACTTCCATGCGAATTTGTGTGCTGTGGATTCCGGTGTGGGGAGCGATTTGCCTGGGGGGGTTGACGTGGAGTGCGGAGCCGAGCGTCCCGAAGCCTGGCCCTCCACGGGCGTTGGACACGCGGCTCAAACTGGAACTCGTGGCGGAGCATCCGACCATCGTGACCCCGACGGGGATCTTCGTTGATGCGCTCTCTCGAATCTGGGTGATTGAGTGCAATACGCACTTTGCTCCGAAGGGGTACCAGGGGCATCCGACGGACCGCGTGTGGACGTTCCGCCAGCAGGCGGACGGAACTTACAGCCGGCAATTGTTCACGGATGGGCTGGTCGCGACGATGAGCGTGAATGTCCGTCAGAATGGGAACGTATATCTCGCGACGCGGAAAGAGATCTTCCTGATGCGGGATGAAAATGGAGACGGGGTGGCGGACAGCAAAAAGCGGCTCTTCCTGCTCGACACGATCGCGGATTATCCCCACAACGCGCTGGCGGGCTTTGCCTTCGATGCGATGAATCGGATGTATTTCGGCTGCGGAGAAAACCGGGGAGAGAAATATCGGCTGATCGGTCCGGACGGAACGGAATTGCGCGGCGGGGGCGAAGGAGGGAGCATCTTCCGCTGCCACATGGATGGAACAAAGTTCGAACGATGGTCCACCGGATACTGGAATCCCCATGCGTCCACGATCGATGCGTTCGGGCGAATGTTCACGGTGGATAATGATCCTGACAGCCGCCCGCCGTGCCGTTTGATTCACGTGATTCCGGGCGGCGACTCGGGGTACCGGTATCGGAACGGACGGAAGGGATTGCATCCGTTCAGTTCGTGGAACGGGGAATTGCCGGGAACGGTTCCGATGGTTGCAGGTACGGGAGAAGCTCCGTCGGGAATCATCGCGTATGAACAGGACCAGTTTCCGGAGGATTACCGGGGGAAACTGCTGGTGACGTCGTGGGGGGATTATCGCATCGACCGGTTCGCGCTGCAGCCTGCGGGAAGCTCGTTCCTCTCGCAGATGGAACCGATCGTGAAAGGAGGAGATGACTTTCGTCCGGTAGGGATCGCGAGTGCTCCGGACGGGAGCGTGTTCTTTTCGGATTGGGTAAAGAAGGACTACGAAGTGCATGGCCAAGGGCGGGTCTGGCGTCTCTCGGCGAAGGAGCCCCGCAAAAACCCCGTGATCGACATCACGAAGATCAATCCCAAGGAGGGAGAGGAGAGGCTGGAGAATGAACTGCGGAATGCGCGGCGCGGCGTGCGGCGTGCGGCGGCAACAGCGATGGCCCAGACGCCGGAAGGACGGGCGCAGTTGATCAAGATCCTCCAGTGGACAGGGGACGAGCCCCAGATGCGAGTTGAGGCGTTGTGGGGATTGCTGCGCAGGGGAACGCCGGAACAACGAAAGAAAGCGATTGAGATCGTGCTGGAGGTGCAGAGTCGGGACGAAGTCGCCACCGCGGCGATTGCCGAATCGGAGGACCAGAACCTGATTTCCACGCAGCTCCTCAGCGCATTAAAGGTACGCGATCATGATACGGCGGCGGAGTTCATCCGGACGGCGCTCTCGGTTTGGAATCCTGAGGAGAACTGGAGGACCGATCCAGTGGAGGTGAGCGAAAAATTTGATCCGGGGCGAGGGATCGGCCGGCGATTGGAAGATCCCTTCATTTTCAGCACGGTGTTGATGCAGTTGAAGAAGTGCAAGGACCCGAACTTCTTCGCGGCCCTCAGACCGAGACTCGAAAAATATGAGCAGGGACAACTTCTGCTGCTGCTCTGGATGCGAGACAGAAATCCGCAGGATGTGGAAGCGGTTAAGATCTGGCTAAAGAATCCGATCTCGCTTGTGCGGCAGATGGGGGTGCAGTGGGCTGCGGAGGAACGGCTGGACGATCTGCGGGGAGACGTGGAGCAGGTGCTGCAACACGCGAATACGACGCCGGAGTTATTCATGGCGGTGCTGGCAGCGCGGGAAATGTTTGACGGCAAACCGGCCACGGAGATCGACAAGACGCCCCCGTCGGCGTTCGTGATCCCGCTGGCAAGGAACGAAGCGAATCCCCTCCCCGTCAGAAAGCTGGCGCTGCGGCTGGCGGACCCCCGCGCAAAAGAGATTACGCCCGCGGTGTGGCAACAGTTCCTGGCAGAGAAGCAGCCGGAACTGCGTCAGGAGACGTTGCTCAGTCTGCGGTATGCGAAATTTCCGGAAAAGCTCGGCCTGCTGGAACCGTTGATTGCGGACGAGGCGCAGCCTGCGGAGACGCGTGCGGACGCCATCCTTGCGGCAGCCAACCAGTTGCCGGAATTGAAAGAGAGCACACCGATCCTGGGAGTGATTGCCGCAACGCTCAAGGACAAACATTCGGCGGTGCAGCGTGAAGGATGGCGTGCGATGCGGGACTGGCCGAGCGGAGTCCCCTTCCCTGCCTCGGTCGGAGAGGTTGTGCAAGAGTGGACGCGCGACTCGGCGAGTCCCGAGCGGGAGGAAGTGCTGCAGCAGATCGTGCAGTTGAAGACCCGCAAGCCGAAGATGACGGCCGACTGGCCTGCCGTGACTGTCGATCGTCCAACAACGCTCGACGATTGGAAAAAAGCGGTGGCGTCGGGTGGCGATCCAGTCACGGGACGCCGGGTGTTTTCCCATCCGCAGGGGCCGGGGTGTTATCGCTGCCACACGGTGGACGGACGAGGAGGCAAAATTGGCCCGGATCTGAGCACGATCGGGAAAGCCTCGGACCGGAACAAGCTGATTGAATCGATGCTGGAACCGAGCAAGAACGTCTCGCCACAGTTTGTGACGTGGTCGTTCGTCTTGAAATCGGGACAGGTGCAGCACGGGCTGATCGTGCAGGAGAATGTCGGCAAGCTGCAGATCGGGACCTCGGAAGGGAAAACGGTGACGGTGGAAAGCGTGGACGTGGAGGAACGTGTGCCGCAGAAGACCTCCGTGATGCCGGAGAAGCTGCAAGACCTGATGACCGTGCAGGAATTTCGGGACGTGCTGGCGTACCTGGAGAGTCTGAAGTAGGGATGCAGATCTCTGTCGACTCACCCGTCAGGGTTAACAAAAGCCAAACGCAGACATGCCGACCCTGCTGCTACGCAGCGATGTAGGCATGCCACCCAGAGGGACAATTACCTGTGAATGGTCTGCTGCTTTCAGGTCAGTCGTGTTTGATGGTCTGCAGGTTGGGGTGGCGGGCGTAGTAGCGGCCACAGAGGGCGAAGAAGGCCGCGCAGAGCAGGTAGCCGATGGCGATGGAATAACCCCGGAACACGAGTGCCCCCGGGAGAGACTGTGAGCCCAGAAACAGGAAGTCGAAGTTGTTTCCCAGCAGTTGATAGGCGTGCGTCAACCCCGTCAGCGCACAGATCGCCGCCGCGAGTGACCAGAATGCCGCGGTGAAGAACTTGTGATCAATGAGGAACGCGCAGACGGCAGAGAGGATCATGCAAGTCAGGATGTAGCCCCGTTCCATGGTGAGGAGTCCGTGGAGGAGGAAGCCATTCACCTTTGCGGCGGGATCGGCGGTGAGCAGCACCTGCATGGTGTTTGCTCCCCCGGAGGCGAAGAAGGCCCCTTGAACGATGGTCATGCCCCAGGCCGCGATGGCGGGGAACAGTCCAACGGCCACGGCGGGGGCGTGGGCGGGAGGGACCGCCATGAATGCCTGGGCCGTGATGATGATCCCGATCCAGAGGACGATCGCGACGCCGGCCTGGATGGGAATCAGGCTATTGATCAGGTTGACCGTCCCGGTGAGACAGATGAGGGTGATGAAGAGGCCATTGAGGATGGAATAGCCGGAGCGGGCGCCCAGCGCCTTCCAGCCAGGGTGGCCGATGTAGATCGTGGTGGGGAAGCAACTGCCGCACAGGGCTGCGGCGATGGTACCGATACCGTTGGCGGCCAGGGAGCTGCGGGTATCGAAACGGTCCCCGGCGGCTTCGGCGGATTCGATGTTCTGCAGACTGCCGATGAGATTAAAAAGCCCCATCGGGAAGATCACGGAGAGGTATTTCCACCAGAGAGCGGGTTGCGAGAGGATCTCCCAGACTTCCCGGCCGAAGAACTGGGGCAGGATCCAGGAGCGTTCCTGCCAGGCCTTGGAAACGGCGGCGGGGTCCATCTTCGGCCCGACGAAAGACGCGGGTAGAAACGCGGGGAGCAGCCAGGCGCAGAGAGTCCCCAGCAGGACCGCCACCAGCCCGCCGGGAAGACCCCACGGAAACGGGAGGTGAGAGAAATAAGTGATGAGGATCACCGCGAGGGGGAGCATGGCGATCAGGGGGCGGTCGTAGATATCGAGCGCAAAGGACATGGCAATGAAGCCGATGGCGATGCCGGCGAGGGTGGAGAGGAGCGCTGCGCGGGGAGTCGAACGGCGAAGGCGTTCCGCAACAAACGCCCCAAAGAACTCGATCAGGCCGCTCCCCAAGCAGGCGAGCAGTCCCATCTTCCAGGCCGCTTCGGCGGACCTGGTCTCGCTGTAGACGGGGAGCATGACGAAATAGACGTAGACGATCAGGGAGGGGGTATTGATGCCATAAGGGAGCGCGGTGACGTCGGTCCGCTGTTCACGGGCGGCAATCCGGCGGGCCTGCCACGCATAGAAGAGGTTGCCGAGGAGGATACTGACCGCGGCGCCTGGAAGGACGGCGTGCGTGAGAAGTTTTCCGGCATCCGGTCCTGTCATCCCGCAGAGGGCACAGAGTTGCACGATTAGCAAGATCTGAACCAGATTATCGATACAGAGGCCGAAGAAGCCGTCGAGGTCCCGTTTGACAAAGAGAGGATTGTGAAAGGGCATAGTGGAAAGATCTTGAGGACGTGGTTTCCGTGGCGGCGCGAAGAATTTCCTGTTTATAACCATGCATGGAACGATGATCTATCGAGTTCAATAGAAAAGAAGCGTGCGCAACAAAAAACCGTCCCCGGAGTTGTCTGGGGACGGTTTCACAAGTTCAAGCGGGGGCTTTGAAAGGGTCTCAGGCAGAGAGAGTGGTCTTTCGTCCGAGCCATTCGCGGAGAGCCTGGCGGTCACGGGGGCTGATCCAGCCTGCCTCGAAAACGATGGGAGAAGAATCGGCCTTCCAGAGCCAGAGCTGGTTGCCGTCCAGCCCTTTGATGGCGGCGGACTTCCATTCGTAGCTCTTCAATTCATCCCAGCGGATCTTGAAGCCGAAGAGACCGGGACGTGACTGGATGCCGTTCTGATCGACGATGAGCTTGCCGCAGAAGTCGCGATAGGCGACCACCAGGAAAGCGGCGGTGGCGATCAATCCCAGGGTTCCGAGCAGGAGCATGTTCTGCACGCCCCCGAAATTCAAATGGGCATGAGACTTCATGGCGGCGGCGACATCCGGACGGAAAGCATCCGGATGGACGGCCCGTGTGAAGTAAGCCTGCGAGAGCAAAACCACCGTCACAATACCGAAACCGACGGCGGAGAAGAGAGCGCAATAACCGTGGGCCTTGCGCTGCGATTTGAATTGGAAATCCTGAGACGGAGGGAGCTGCGTCGGCTTGGCTTCCGCCTCGCTGACGGCCCCCATGGGGCGCCCCGGGGAGGC
This sequence comes from Planctomycetales bacterium, assembly GCA_046349635.1. Classification (GTDB taxonomy): domain Bacteria; phylum Planctomycetota; class Planctomycetia; order Planctomycetales; family Planctomycetaceae; genus JAXMBX01. Next base: position 5,817 of record JAXMBX010000001.1, on the reverse strand, counting down.
CGAAACAGGCTTCTGTTCTGACCCGATCTGTACGGGTGAATCTTCGGAGTGAGCGGCAAAATTCATCTCATGTGTTCCTTGTGCAGAGGAATCTTGTTTTGAAGTTTGATGGACACCTGGGTTACGTGTGAAACAAAAACGGCACGTTTTGAAGGAGGCCGGGGTCGATGAGACCGATGTTCCCTACACGAAATGCACATACTTGACCAGCATTTCGCTGATCATCATGTACACAGGGATGCCGAGGGTGACGTTGTAGGAGAAGGTCAAGCCGAGAGAGGCCGCGAGGGGAAGCGTGGGGCTCGCCTCGGGAATGGCCAGTCTCTGGACGGCGGGTACGGCGATGTAGGAGGCCGCTCCGCAGAGGACTGCAAACACGACATAGGTTCCCATTTCAAACTGGACTCCAGTGAACTGGGCGTAGGCGTGAGCCATGAACATGCCGAAGGTGGCGAAGACGTTGGGAGCGAGGAGACCGAAGACGATGAACTTCCAGCCTGCGGTCTTCAGATCTTTCAGCTTGTTGGAGGCGGTCATTCCCATTTCCAGCAGGAACAGGCAGAGCATTCCCTGGAAGAGGTTGACGAAGACGATGTCGTTGGCGGCGATGACCTTTTCCCCCTGCAGGCGGCTGATGAAGCCGATCGCAATTCCCGCAAACAGCAGGAAGATTCCGGGGTTGAGGAAGACTTCGTGGAGGAGTTCGGCATTGATGCCACCGGCCTTGGGAGCGTGGGCATGGCCGTGGGGCTCTGAATCAGAGTGATGTGAGTAGCCGTTCGATCCGGCGTGATCGGCGCCGCCATGACCATTCCGACCCGGACCGACCTGGCGAGGAATGGTGGAGGTGGATTTGGAAACGCTGCGGGAAACGGTGCGTGATTCGGCACCGACGGCGACAAGTTCTTCTTCTTCGTCTTCCTCGACCGGCTGTCCGTCGTCGGTTTCGAGATTGGGATTCACGGAGCGGCCACTGATGCCGTCCGTCACGGAAACGTGGGTGACCTTCATGGCGGCACGATTGGCGGCGTAGTTGGGATCACCGGGGGTGTTTCCGAGTTCGTCCATGCCGCGTTGACGAAGCTTGGAGACGATGTACAAAGCGACGAGGCAGCCGGGGATTTCCATGATGGCCAGCATGACGGGCATGTAGGCGGCGAAGGGGATGTGAGCGGCGGTCAACACGCCGATGCAGGTGACAAAAGTCCCTGCCGAGTCAGAGCCGTAGTAACCGGCAACGGTCGCGGCATCGACCTGGCGGAGGCGAACCCAGTACTTGAGCGTGAAAAAGGCGATCGTCCCAATGATGGTGTTGGAAATGAAGCCGAGGACCATGAAGCCCGCGGCCTGACCGTACATGGAGGGGGGGAGGCTGGCGAGTTCTTCGCCGCCGTGCCAGCCGATCGCCAGCAGGAGGTAAATCGTGAGGCTCTGATAGAGAACCTTGGGGAATTCAAGCTTGACTCCCAGCAGCGGCATGGCAAAGCCGGCATAGAAGAACAGGAGCAAGGGCTTGAACATGTTATGCATCACATTGTGGATGAACGTCTGGAGCATGTTGTGTATTCCGATCCTTTCGGGTTGTTAATTTCAGGAGAAGCAGTAAGCCGCGTGATCAGCACGGCTACCACCACTTTGCAGTGACACTCAACGAAGATTCACATGACGTCAGAGATGTGAACTTCGGTTGAATCAATAACGTGCAGCATCTATATCGCACCGTTCGGGGTGAGGCAACAATTCAGTTCTTGACGATTCCGAAAGACTTGGCACAACTTGCAGACAGAACACCAGATGAGGCGATGTTAAAAGTTCGTAGGGATTGTTTTCACAATCACGATTGCGTGGAGAGAAGAAAGTCCGGCCTCTCTCGCAGTCAAATTAATGAAGATCCCTACGTGCGTTGGACGGAGCGCGGTTCAAAAGATTGAACTCCCTACCTGTGGTAAAATTTGCCCTGAGTCCGTTCAAAGCTCCGAGATCACGGCAAATTGCTGACGACTAGAAGCAAGGGAGATGCCAGCGCTCGAACCGGGCCGCAGACCGGACTGTCTCCTTTTTTTAACATCCTGCCACATAGCCACTTACAGCAATAATTACAAAACCTGAAGGATTGTCCTGAGGCGCTGGAGATTACGTAGGTGTAACATTCGAAATAGTCCTGCCGAGACGGTGTGCAAACGCTGATTTTGTTTTAGGCAGTCGCCTGGCTGCCGCGTTCAAAATGTCGGGTTGATCGTCATTCCTGAAAGTGGTTGATCAGGCACCAAGCGCGGGCAGCGGATAGTCGCGTTCCGAGAGTCGAACAGAGAGAGGCGAGATTGTGATGCTGCCCGAGAGATGGATTTGTGCCGTTGTGTTGATGCTGTGGATCTGCAGCCTGGCGAACGGCGCGGAAGTGCGGAACATCGCCGGTGACGGCATCAGTGGCTATCGGGGGGACGGAGGCGAGGCGCGAAACGCGCAAGTGGGGGGGCCGTTCGGCCTGGTGATCGGCCCCGATGGGGGCCTGTATGTGTGCGAGATCGCGAATCACTGCATTCGACGGATCGACCTGAAGTCGGGAACAATCTCGACTGTTGCCGGTTCGGGAAAACCGGGATATGCCGGCGATGGAGGTCCGGCGACGAAAGCCCTCTGTTTCGAGCCTTATGAAGTCCGGTTCGATGCGGAAGGGAATATGTTCTTTGTGGAGATGAAGAACCACCTCGTGCGACGGGTGGATGCCAGGACGGAGATCATCAGCACTGTCGCGGGGACCGGCAAGGCGGGATTCAGCGGCGACGGTATGGCTGCGACGAAGGCGGAGTTGAAGCAACCTCACTCTATCGCGCTCCCGGGAGACGGATTCCTGTACATCGCGGACATCGGCAATCATCGGATTCGCAGAGTGGACCTGAACAAGGGGACGATTGAGACAGTTTCCGGGACGGGGATGAAAGGGGCATTGCCGGAGGAAGCCGCGCTGCGCGGCACGGCGTTGAGCGGACCGCGGGCGCTGGATGCGGCGTCGCCCAGCGAGATGTTTCTGGCGTTGCGTGAGGGGCATGCGATTTTTCGGATCGACTTGAAGAAGGAACGGCTGTACCACCTGAGCGGCAATGGGAAACCGGGTTATCGGGGAGACGGAGAACCGGCGATTGAGGGGCAGTTCAACGGACCGAAGGGAATTTCCGTGGGACCGAGGGGGGATGTGTATATCGCCGATACGGAGAATCACGTCATCCGGGTCATACGAAAAGGGTCCGGAAAACTGGAGACGCTGGTGGGAGACGGGAAGCGCGGCGACGGTCCGGAAGGAGATCCCCGGAAGTGCCGTCTGGCCCAGCCGCATGGAGTGTTCGCGGCGGCGGATGGTCGGGTCTTTATCGGGGACAGCTCAAATCATCGCGTGCGGGTGTACGTGCCGTGATGGGCAAGTCCACAGTGAATGTGGAAACGGCGATTCAAGATGGCAAGTTCGCCCCGAAAGAGGTGTCGATATTTCCCGGCCAGAGGACTAAAATCAAAGTGTCAGCCCCTGTGCGGTAGGCGTGTTGACGAATTCACATCTGGAGCGAGCCACATGACAAGGTTTTCGAATCGTATCGGCCGCGTCTGCCTGCCGGCAGTCGTGGGATGTTGCGTGTGGATCGGGATGACGGCTCCGTTGCGGGGTGATCCCGCGGCGACCGCGCCTGCCGGGACTAATGCCACGACGAGCCAGCCCCTGACCGCAGCGCCTCCCACCGGAAAGCGGGATGTCTCCAAGCCCGAACAGCGAACGGTACTGACGAAGGACCAGTTGACGATCACGTTCACGTATTGGGGGGTAGAGGCGAATCCGGAGGCGGCGGTAGTGATCCTGCTGCACGGACGGAACGGCAACCGGCTAGACTGGCCGGTGGAATTCCTGGGGCAGTTGCATCGGGAAGGATATGTGGTGGTCGCACCGGACTTGCGCGGGCACGGCCAGAGCAAGGGTGGTGAAGAGGCCAAGCTGCGCGGGGCAAAGGCGGACCTGAAGCGGCTGGAATCGGGCAAGCTCAAGACGGTCGATTACCAGGCGATGGTGACGCAGGACCTGGAAGCGATCAAGCTGTTTCTGTACACGGAGCATCAGCAGCGATACCTGAATATGAACAGGATCGGGATCGTGGCGGCGGAGATCTCGGCCAACCTCGCGACCGTGTTTGCGGCATTCGACTGGGACAAGGCGCCCCATGAGGACGGGGTGGGGGAACTGCGAACACCGCGGGGCCAGGACGTGCGGGCGTTGGTATTGATCTCTCCGGAGGCACCCTCTGCATCGATTCCGGTGACGAATGCGATCAAGATGCTGCGGGATCCGACGATCGGGGTGGCGTTCCTGTTCTGCCATGGGACGACTGACAAGTTAGACCAGGGAGCCACGAAAAGACTGTTTGAGACGGCAAACCCGGCGGACAAGTACAAGTCCCGGATGTACCTGAAAGAGTACCCTTCCCCGCTGCGCGGCACGGAGTTCCTGGGGCGAGGAGTGGGGCTGGAAGGGAATATCTCGACCTTCCTGGACCGACACCTGCGACAGGCGGTGAGTAAGTGGCGGGACCGGGAGAGCAAGCTGGCGAAACCAGTCGTGCCTTAGGGCGGAAGAAGGTCTTTGGAGACTTCTGGCGGCCGGCCAACAGAGATTTACTTGTCGGTGCCGGTCTTGATGGTTTCGGATTCCGGTTTTTCTTCCGCAGGCTTTTCGGTGGGAGGCTGCTCCTCGTTCGGGGCGGCCGTCACGTCCTCGTTGCGAATTTCACTGCGCGCATCCTTGCCGATTTCGACGGCGGACATTTCCACCTTCAGTTCGGCGTGCCGCTTGAAGGCATCATTGGGAGCGGTCCGATCCTTCTGCTCGCGGGTGACCTTGGCCTGATATTTGGCCCAGCCGAAGGGGATCTTGCTAGAGAGCCAGATTTCTCCTTCGTTGACTGACCGGCTGGTGACGCTCTGGAGGCGGTCCACCCCCTTGAGGTGGCGGGCAGTGACATCTCCCAGTTGGGGCAGCGCGATGGTTTCCGGCTCCTGGGAGACTTCCGTCAGTTCCGGGTAATAGGTAAAGAGACCGAGCAAGGGATAGAAGGTGAGAACTTTTTCGTTGACGGGTTGAGGGGGTTTGTTCCCCTGCTTGCGATACCCCTTGACGACCGGGACGAAGATGACGGGGATTTTGCGATCATCCGCAACCTTGCCGATGATGAGGTCTTCAGGGACGAGAACCTTATAGAGGAGACTGCCATAGGGGCCGGTTTCGATGCCGGTGGCGGATTGCTTGCCGGTAGCGAGTTTGAATTCCAGCCAGCGGCAGGTGTGCTTGCGGCCGTTGTATTCGGCCTCTTCCTTGCCGAGCGACTTGATCGTCAGTTCGGCCTGCCAGGTGAGTTCGAGGGGGCCGGCGTTGGACTCGGGGCGTTCGACAGTCTGGTGATAGTCGCCGAAGTAGCGGACGAAGGTTCCTTCCTCCTGGGGCAACGACCAGAGGAGACCCTGGGCGGAGGCGGATCCGGGAAGAGCGAGACAGAAAGAGAGGACGAATGCCAGGGAAAAGAATGTGCGCATGTGGCGTATTGATCTGTCGGATACGTTTCGTGTGAAGAGGACGCGGTGGAGTGTCGCGTAAATTCCACCGCGTGAATTCCACCGTGGGGAGGAATTCAGTTTCGCACAGGATTGGAGAGGTGGCAAGCGGATTCAAAGCTTCCGGAGGACGTGGGGAAGGAATTGCGCTTGTTTTCCCGATGGAAGTCATCAATTCACCGGCCTTAAGTCTTCGTCAATTTCGGTATAATTCGGAAGTTTTTACATGGT